>NZ_JBSUGF010000011.1:0-287892 GCF_054064025.1 Vibrio limimangrovi | reverse complement strand
TGAAACCGAAGTTTCTAATTGGATTATCATCAACGAGTGCCCACACAGATTGATAGGTCTATATTGTTAAAGAGCTTTTCGACATGAACCTGGAACTATACGCCCAACTCAAATCGGACGGCCATTTTAGCGAGATAACTTCTGGTGTCAAACACTTTTTTCAGTTATTTCTCTGTGAGTTATCTTTTAACTCAACCGTCTTGCTATCAGGCAATGCTTTGCGAGACAACGGAGGCGAATTATAGGGAGAAAAATCGACTTGGCAAGGGGAAATCAGTCTAAAAAAGACTTTTTTAGACTGAATGTTTAAATAACCATCAATTTGAATATTCTATAGACGAAATAACAAGATTATGACTCTAAAATAGCAACACGTCGCTTGAGTTTAGCGATAGATTTTCTCACTTCCTCCACTAAATAGCTGAACTGATCATCATGTTGTTGCTGATAAGCAATACGCCCATTTACAAAACTTAATTTAACAGACGCAGGTTCACCACACATAAGTGGAGCCATAAGTGAAGAGTGGCAACCTGACAAGCGAGGCTGATTTAAATCATAGAGAACGAGATCCGCAGAGAAGCCTTCTTTAATTTCCCCGACTTTATTTAGACCTAACAGATCAGCCCCACCTTTACTGCCCCATTTGAGGACCTCTTCCAGTGATGTTGCGTCAGGTCCATTTTGCGCTCTATGTATTAGCCAAGTCAGATTCAACTCTTGCAACATCGAACCGGACTCAGCAGAAGCTGAACCATCAACGCCGATAGAAATTGGCATACCCGCTTTGGCCATATCTATGACTGGTGCGATGCCACTCCCAAGACGGCAGTTAGATGTTGGACAATGTGCGATGCCCGTTTTTGTTTCTGCCAATAACTGTATATCTTTTTCACTCGCCTGAACCAGATGCGCAAACCACACATCCTCACCTAGCCAATCACAGCTTTGAGTAAACTCAACCGCACTCATTCCGTACTTAGCGAATGTCTGCTCATTATCAAAGCCCACTTCTAGAAGATGGGAGTGCATTCTCAATTTTTGACTTCTGGCATACTCAGCCATTAATTTGAGATCGCTAGGCGTTGCAGAATGAGCGATTGTGGTTGGCGCAACCACAAGCTTACGCATTGCAGCGCCACCTTCTTGATGGTAACGACTACGAGTATGCTCTAAACGTGAAATCATTTGCTCTGCAGATTCTGGAACAACTCCAGCTTTCGCTAATCCTTTGTGCGTGCCTTTAACAGTTGCCCCTCCCCTACATAAGACCAAACGTATTCCCATTTCGTCAGCAGCCTGCCAAAGAACATCTTCTAACTCTTGGCTTGAGCTCGCATGATAAAGATAGTGGTGGTCAGCACAGGTCGTAGCTCCAGAGCGAAGTAACTCATAGAAACCCAACTTAGCAGCGGAATACATAATCTCTGGTGTAATTTGAGGCCAATAACGATAAGGAACACTTGCCAGCCAGTCACCCAAGCCATGATTCATACCTGCCGGGATCCCTTTTAATATAGATTGAGCGATATGGTGATGAGTATTTACCATCCCCGGGTAGACGACACAATTTGTCGCATCCACTCGAATTTCACCTTCATTAGCAATCAGGTTCTGTCCTAGCTCAGTAATGACACCATTCTGAATTCGAATATCTTTTACATTTTGTTGAGGAGAAAAAACACTATTGGCATTTTTAATTAAGTAGTTCATATAAAGATCCTTTTTAATGAACAATCGGTATCTAAGTTCAAACAACTAGAATGGATTAACCTTTGAGCAATGTCCCAGAGATTCAACTCTTAACCGCTTCTACTCAATTAACATATAGAGGATGTGGAATGAGCACTCCCCCCGCCTCATTCTGTATACAATGCAATAACTACACCATGTTAATAGTATTTATCTATCTACGTTTAACATCTAGAAGATGCACTAAAATGTAACTTTTACAACCAATATGCACAAATATAGTGCAGTAAACTTACGCATTACTGCAAATTAAGTGCTAATTGTATACAAAACAGACTCTGGTACTAATCCCTCAGACGCAACGTTAATTATAAGTTAATCGCAAGTTACATATAATCAGTCAACCCTTTATCTTTGTATGGCACATTGCTTGCTAAATGTTAATTTAAAGCGTGAGTAGAAGCGGTTAGATACAAGAAATGAAAGGTATCGGGACATTGCTCATAGTTAACCTCTAAAGAGCCGTGACCAACAATAAGGTAACGCCTATAGAGACAGTGAAAGGAAGACACGGAGTAACTATGAAAAATATTTCTAAATTGAACAAACTTGCCCTTTCGTTATCTTTGCTATGCGCTTCAGGAAGTAGCCTGGCAACAGATAAAGTGACTTTCCAGCTTGACTGGTTACCTGGGGGAGATAAAGCACCAGTATTCGTTGGGGTTGAACAAGGATTTTTTGCAGCAGAGGATCTGGATGTCACCATTCTTGGTGGTAAAGGTTCTACAGATGCAATAACCAAAGTAGCGACGGGTACCGCCGATATTGGCTCGGCTGATATTGTTGCTCTGATGGTCGCAAAAGCGAATGATAATGTGCCGGTAAAAGCCATTTACTCAATTTTCAATAAAGCACCTTATGCTTTCTACGCACTGGATGATTCTGGTGTTGAGTCGGTTAAAGATGTCGCAGGCAAAACCATCGTCACCTCTCCCTTCACTTCTGCGAACGTTTTCCTGCCGATTATGCTTAAGAAAAATGGCATCGATGAAAACAGTGTAAAAGTCCTCAAAGCAGATCCAGGCGCACTCAACCCAATGCTGATTACGGGGCAGTCTGATGTGATGATTTCCTGGATGACAGATCGAGTGAAAAATACAGAGCAGGCAGAACAAGCGGGTAAAAAGCTAAATGTACTGCCTTGGTATGATGCCGGCCTTGAGTTCTATTCATCATCTATTATCGCCAGCGATAAGTTCATGTCACAAAGCCCCGACGTAGTGAAACGATTCGTAAAAGCTTACGCGAAAGCAGTTGAATACACCTGGGCAAATCCAGAGCAAAGTGGTGCTGCCGTTAACAAAATAGTTCCAGACGTAGATGCAACCCAAGCGACCGATACGATTAAATCCATTCGTAGTTTAGTGATGAACGAAGTTTCGGAAAAAGATGGCGTGGGTGTATTTACTCCAGATCGCCTGAGTGAAACATGGGCGTGGACAGCGGAAGCTCAAGGCCTTGATATTGGTAAGTTAGACCCTGAAAGCGCAGTTGCTCGTCAATTTTTCCAAGAGGTGAACTAATGCAGCCATTTGTTTCGTTTAAGAACATAGGGCATACCTATCACTCTGACAAACATTCGGTTACGGTTCTCAACGATGTCAACTTCAATGTAAATAAGCATGAATTTGTTGCCATCGTTGGACCCTCAGGTTGCGGCAAGTCTACCTTGCTGCGCCTACTGTCAGGTCTTATATTGCCAACCCAAGGTGAGATTTCCGTTTTTGGTCAGCCTGTAACTGAGCCAAGAGAGGATATCGGTATTGTGTTTCAAAAACCGACCTTATTGCCTTGGAAAAACGTTCTCGACAATGTTCTTTTTCCATTGAAGCACAAGTTCAACTACGTCGCTAAGAAAGAACAACAGCATGCAGAAGAGCTGTTAGATATGGTTGGGCTATCAGGTTTTGAATCAAGTATGCCCCATCAGTTGTCCGGCGGTATGCAGCAACGAGTCGGTATAGCAAGAGCCTTACTACTCAATCCAGATATTCTGATCATGGATGAACCTTTTTCCGCACTTGACGCTTTGACACGTGAAGAGATGGGGTTCGAGTTACAGAAGATCTGGATGGAAAAACCAAAAACTGTTTTGTTCATTACTCATTCCATCTCTGAAGCGGTACTGCTCGCTGATAAAGTGTTAGTAATGGGACCTCGTCCGAGTACGGTATTAGAGGAAATCAATATCGATTTGCCTCGCCCCAGAAACATTCACACACTTCAGGATCCGACATTTGGTTCGTATACCAATAAAATACGCGAATATTTTTATCGCTCGGAGAAACCGAGTTATACCGAGAGCAGCGAGCACAATAACGTTGAACCAATACGTAAAACGGTCGCTTAATCGAAATTGTCTAAAGGAATAGATATGAAACGGTATTTATCACAATGGTCGCAGAACGGGCTTCCACTTGTCGCAATATTGACGTTGATTCCGATTTGGGAAGCGACTTGTCGAATCTTTTCTGTACCTACTTTCATTTTGCCTGCACCATCCGATATTGCACTGGCTTTCAGCCAGGTTCCTCTTGAACGATGGTTAGATAACTTGTGGGCGACTTTACGTATTGCGCTACTCGGCTTTGGAATTTCTTTTTTAATCAGTATTCCTTTGGCCATCATGATGGTGAACTCGAAGTTTCTTACTAAAGCGCTTTTTCCAATCTTGGTCGTCATCCAGTCAACACCTGTCGTAGCGATCGCGCCACTATTGATCGTTATTTTGGGAACGGGTGATGCTCCTCGTTTAACGATTACCTGCCTCATCACATTCTTCCCTCTTGTGGTATCGGCGACAACAGGCATGCTGGCAACCCCGCCAGAACTAATTGAACTGTCCCGTTCGTTAAGCGTGAAAAACAGCAAAACGATTTGGCAAATTCGTCTACCTTACGCCATCCCTCATATTTTCAGTGGTGTAAAAGTAGCGATCACTTTAGCCGTGATCGGTTCCGTAATTGCAGAGTTCGTCGCAGCGGAAAAAGGCTTAGGCTATTTAGTTCAATTCTCAACTTCGTATTTCAAAATCCCACAAGCGTTTGCCGCACTGGTGTTCTTGTCTCTTGTCAGCATGTTGCTCTTTAAAGCGGTAAGCTGGGTGCAACGATATTGCTTCTCTTGGAGCCTGACCGAAGAAGAAAAGCAAAGGTAGCCCGGCGTTGAATAAACACACTGTTCGAGATGAATGGCTCTCCCGTTTAACACGGGAGTGATTCACCTCTATTAATAACCACTCGGAGTAGAAGCGGTCTGCAATAGCAAGACATTTTGGTTCTTGAGCTATTGCTGGACATTGCTCCAATAACAAGCACTTACTTAATTGTTAATTGGAGAAATCAATAATGACTCAATCCTACCTTTTAGATGAACTCAACTTTGAAACAACGATTGGTGGACTCGGATTAGTATCAAATGATACGGCGATCCCTTTGATCAACTTACATGATTTTGATAACTGTCGTGACGAGATCACCCAACAACTCTGGGAGGCAGCCACCCAAGTCGGTTTTTTTCAGATCGTTGATCACGGCATCAGTTTAGCTGACATTGAAAAATCCTTTGCGCTTAGTGAGAGATTCTTTTCACTACCGATGGAAACTAAGCAAAAGTTCCCATTGAAAGAGGGCTTAAACGCAGGTTGGGAATTTAAACAACAAGTTCGTCCATCAACAGGAACAGCAGACCAAAAAGAGTCCTATCAAATTACTCTGCCTCACATGGATGATTTATGGCCGAGTAATGATGTGGTCGAGAGTTTTGAATCTCACCTGTTGTCTTTCGAGTATCAGGCTTGGCAGCTCGGTATGAAGATTCTGTCTTGCTTTGCCGATAAGCTTGGCTTTGAACGCGACTTTTTCACTAAAGCTCACCAAAGAGATTCAGAAAACTACCTGAGCACATTGCGTATGTTGCACTACCTGCCAATGAAAGAAGTGTCAGAAACAGGCACATTTTGGCGTGCTGGTGCGCACACCGATTTTGATTGCTTGACGATGGTATTCCAGCAGGAAAATCAAGGAGGTTTGCAAGTTGCGGCAGGGAAAGACGCAAAAGAAAACTTAGTTTGGAGTACAGTGGAACCCAAAGCAGGGGTGATCACTTGTAATATCGGTGACATGCTTATGCGTTGGAGTGATGACATATTTAAATCTACTCTTCACCGCGTGCGCATGCCAACCCCAGAAGAAAACCAAGACTCTCGTTATAGCATGGCGTTTTTCTGCCAAGCAAACCGAGACCAAATCATTCAGGGTCCACTAAAGGTTTACGAGCCGATTACGGCTGAAGACTACTTGAAGATGCGCATTAACGCGAACTTCTCTTAATCGTAGATGACTGGTAACTGAGGTTGCGTGACGAGCCCTCGTGACCTTAATCTAAGGAAAGAAAAAGCCATGCGAATGTGCATGGCTTTTTTATCTTTATTGGCTGGCGAAAATGTTGCCGTCTTTGACACCCAGTTTGATCGCCTTTCCTGGTAAAAACTGTCCGGAAAGAATCGATTTCGCTAATGGGTTCTCAACATTTTGTTGAATTGCACGTTTCAGTGGACGCGCACCATATACAGGGTCGAAGCCGACCTGAGCAATCAACTCTAACGCTTCTTCGCCTATTTCTAGCTCGTAGTCTTTCTCTGCCAGACGTTTATGCAAACGTTCCAACTGAATCGAAGCAATCGACTTAATGTGCTCTTTACCAAGTGGGTGGAATACCACGGTTTCATCAACACGGTTCAAGAACTCTGGGCGGAAGTGTTTGCTGACCACATCCATTACTTCATTTTTAATGCCTTGATAATCCAGTCTTGCGAAGTTTTCCTGAATTCGTGAAGAGCCTAAGTTTGACGTCATGATCACCACTGTATTGCGGAAATCAACCGTACGACCTTGACCGTCTGTCAGGCGTCCGTCATCAAGCACTTGAAGCAGAATGTTAAACACATCCGGATGCGCTTTCTCTACCTCATCCAATAGAATCACCGAATAAGGTTTACGACGAACCGCTTCTGTCAGATAGCCGCCCTCTTCATAACCCACATAACCAGGAGGCGCACCAACCAGTCTCGCTACGGAGTGTTTCTCCATGAACTCTGACATATCAATACGCACCATTGCATCTTCACTATCAAACATGAAGTTTGCCAGGGTCTTACACAGCTCGGTTTTACCCACACCCGTTGGACCTAAGAACAAGAATGAGCCAATTGGTCGGTTTGGATCCGACAGGCCAGCCCGGCTACGGCGAATCGCATTCGCAACCACTTCGACCGCTTCTACCTGACCGATAACACGTTGATGTAATACATCTTCCATGCGCAGCAGTTTCTCTTTCTCTGCTTCGAGCATCTTAGAGACCGGAATACCCGTTTGTTTGGATAACACTTCCGCGATTTCGTTGTCGGTCACTTTGTTACGCAGCAGAGTCATTTCTTGCATTTCCGCTTGCGCCGCCAGATCCAACTGTTTTTCGAGTTCAGGTATACGGCCATATTGCAACTCAGACATACGGTTTAAATCACCAGCTCGTCGGGCGAATTCCATATCCATTCGCGCTTGCTCTAGCTCGGATTTAATGTGCTGTGTACCTGATAGCGCCGCTTTTTCAGCATTCCAAACTTCTTCTAGCTCAGCGTATTCGCGCTCTTTTACATTCAGCTCTTCATTTAAGGTGACCAGACGCTTTTCACTGGCTTCATCATGCTCGTTACTTAACGCTTGCTGCTCAATCTTTAACTGAATGATTTTACGCTCTAACTTATCCAGAGCTTCCGGCTTAGAGTCAATTTGTAAACGAATACTCGATGCAGCCTCATCGATCAAATCGATAGCTTTATCCGGTAACTGACGGTCAGAAATGTATCGATGTGACAAACTTGCTGCTGCAACGATAGCCGGGTCAGTAATTTCAACATGATGGTGCAACTCGTAACGCTCTTTAAGACCACGCAAAATCGCTACCGTATCTTCAACCGTCGGCTCGTCTACCAATACTTTCTGGAAACGACGCTCTAAGGCCGCATCTTTTTCGATGTACTTGCGGTATTCATCCAATGTGGTAGCACCAACACAGTGAAGTTCACCACGCGCCAATGCTGGTTTCAGCATGTTACCCGCGTCCATGGAACCTTCACCTTTACCTGCGCCAACCATGGTATGCAGCTCATCAATAAACAGAATGATGTTGCCTTCTTCTTTAGCCAGTTCATTCAATACTGATTTTAAGCGCTCTTCGAATTCACCTCGGTATTTCGCACCGGCAACCAACGCCCCCATATCTAAGGCGAGGACTCGACGACCACGCAGACCTTCAGGCACTTCATTGTTGATAATACGCTGTGCCAGACCTTCGACGATCGCGGTTTTACCAACCCCAGGTTCACCAATGATAACCGGGTTATTTTTGGTACGGCGTTGCAGAACTTGAATCGTACGGCGGATTTCATCATCGCGGCCTATCACCGGATCCAACTTACCCTGCTCTGCTCTTTCGGTAAGGTCTATGGTGAACTTTTCCAGAGCCTGACGAAGCTCTTCCGCATTCGGATCATCAACCTTTTGACCACCTCTGATCTTTTCGATCGCCTGGCTAACTTTTTTCTCAGTTAAACCCACATCTTTCAGCAACTGACCAAGAGGGCCTCGATCTTCAAGTGCGGCTAGGAGGAAGACTTCTGACGAGATGTAAGAGTCTTGGCGCTTTTGAGCCACTTTGTCACACAGATTGAACAAAGTACCCATAGCACCAGAAAGCTGCACATCACCACCAATGCCGCTCACTTTTGGCAATCGATCAAGCATTTCGCAGAGCTTAGATCGTAACTGAGTTACGTCGACGTCCAGCATAGTCAGCAATGGACGAATTGGACTACCATTTTGATCCAGCAAAGCCACCATCAGGTGAACTGGCTCGATATATTGATGATCGCGCCCTAACGCCAGTGATTGAGCATCAGAGATAGCGATTTGAAACTTACTTGTGAATCTATCAAGACGCATATCTACCTTCCTAACCTTATATAAGAGAATACTAATTACAGTAGAAAGATGGATACTCGGTAGGGGAATTTCAAGGGAGGATGTAAATAAATATAAACAGTGATGCAAACTCAGAGCTATGCATCACTACTTTTTATTACTGGTTAAAATCTAATCTTCTAGCCAGATGAAGGTTGCCTGACGTCCGGTCACCCCGTCACGGCGATAAGAATAAAAGTCCTGCTGGTTTTGGTAAGTACATAAACCCGAATCAAAAACTTGATTTACGCCTGCTTTGTTGAGACGCTGCGTCGCAAGCTTTGACATATCGGCCATCCATTTGCCTTTAATATCTCGCGGAGCAAAAGCTTGTTCGGCCTGGGAATCGAAGTCAACAAAGGCTTGCAGAACATCCTCGCCAACTTCAAATGCCTGAGGACCGATAGCCGGCCCTAGCCACGCCATAACGTCGCCAGAAAACATCGCCAATGCATTTTCAACGATGCCATTTGACAAACCGCGCCAGCCAGCATGGACCGCCGCAACCTGTGTACCCTGCGTATCGGTTAATATCACCGGCAAACAATCGGCGGTCATCGCAGAACACACGATATTTCGAGAACGGGTAAACACACCATCGGCATCGAGAACATGAAACGTCGGCTCCGAGACTTGTGTAACAATCGTAGAATGAGTCTGATTAAGCCAAATTGGTGCACTTGGCATTTCAGCTTGCTGCACCAACCAATCCCGGTTCTTTTCTACCAAAGACAAATCGTCCCCAACGTGAGCGCCAAGATTAAGCCCTTGATAGGCTCCCGTTGAAACGCCTCCCACTCTCGTGGAAGCAAACGCTTTTACATTTTTAGGCGCTGGCCAGTTAGGAACAATGATCTTCATATTAGAATTCGTCCGGTAAACCGTGCTCGATAGTATCTTGACGTAATGCTTCGGTTATTACCACCATATCATCTGGCACAGGAGCATGGAACTCCAGTTCTTCACCAGTGATTGGGTGCTCAAAGCGCAGCATAACTGCGTGTAGAGCCTGACGATCAAAGCCACGGATCATATCTGTCAGTTCTTGCGAAGCACCAGATGGGATACGAGCACGACCGCCGTATGCAGTATCACCCAGCAGCGGATGCTGCAAGTAAGACATATGCACACGAATCTGGTGAGTACGACCCGTTTCCAGACGCAGACGGATACGAGTATGCTCACGGAAATGCTCCGCCACACGGTAGTGTGTCACGGCTGGCTTACCCATTGGGCTTACTGCCATCAGGGTACGTTTTGTTGAGTGGCGACCGATTGGTTTATCCACTTTACCACCAGCCGTCATACGACCAATAGCGATTGCCTCGTACTCACGAGTGATATTACGTTTTTGCAGAGCACGAACTAAACGAGTTTGCGCTGGTACCGTTTTCGCGACCACCATCAAACCTGTAGTGTCTTTATCCAGACGATGCACAATACCTGCACGAGGCACTTCCGCAATATCAGGAAAATGGAATAACAAGGCGTTGAGCACAGTTCCATCCGGTGTACCCGCACCAGGGTGGACGACAAAATCACGAGGCTTATTGATTACGATGATGTCATCATCTTCGTAGACGATATCTAACGGGATATCTTGCGCTTCCCAGCGTTCTTCATCTTCCAGCTCGGCTTGCAATGTAATTTCCTCACCACCCATTACTTTGGTGCGAGGTTTGGTGACAACTTCACCATTCACTTGAACTTTCCCCTCTAGAAGCCATTCTTTCAGGCGAGAGCGAGAGAAGTCAGCGAATAATTCTGCGATAGCTTGGTCTAAACGTTGACCTAACTGGCTATCTTTTACGGTATTTGTTAATACTATCTGCTGAGCCATATCGAACTTTTTTAAAAACTGTGAGACTAATGCTCACGACTGTGGAAAAATAGACTATTACGTCATTGTATCTGTTACTGGAAAGAAAGTAACGGCAGCTTTAGAAATATTTAGATTCAAGGAACAGACTCCTGATATGAAACGTCAGACTTTAACAGGCCTTTTAGCGGTATCCCTTCTGTTTGGATGTGCAAGCAAAGAAGAAATCGTTCCTGATGTGCCACCTTCGGAACTGTATGCAGACGCGCAAACTTCGCTTCAAACTGGTAACTGGCTAACCGCCATCGAAAAACTAGAAGCATTAGATTCACGTTACCCATTTGGTGCCTACTCAGAACAGGTACAACTTGACCTAATTTATGCGTACTACAAAAACGACGACTTAGCCCTTGGTCTCGCAACCATCTCTCGTTTTATGCGTTTAAATCCAACTCATGAAAAAATGGACTGGGTACTGTACATGCGTGGTCTGACCCATATGGCGCAAGACCGTAACTTTATGCACGACTTGTTTAACATCGACCGTAGTGACCGAGATCCTGAGCCAGTTAAACAAGCCTTTGATGATTTCAAAAAGCTGCTGCAGCGTTACCCAAACAGCCATTATGCTGAAGACGCGCAAAAACGCATGATTGCTTTGAAAAACCGTCTGGCTAATTATGATTTAGCGACAGCAGACTTCTACTTACGCCGTGAAGCATGGATTGCGGCTATTAACCGTAGCCAAGAATTACAAAAGACATTCCCAGACACAGACGCTGCGCGTAAATCACTTGAAATACAGTTAGAAGCATACAAACAGCTTGGTCTAGACGCTTCCATTGCAAGAACAGAAGAGCTCATCAGACTGAATCCAACCGACTAAATCTAAGACAACTCGAACGATTCACCGCCATAGCTTAATGCTGTGGCGGTTTTGTTTCCCCCCAAAAAATAGTTCACCAAACGCTAACTTGATGCTTTTTTGAGCACAATATATGCTTAAAGTTCTCTCAACATAAACCTGGATGTGAACGTGACAATTTCTAAGCTATGGGCAGTATTACTGATTCTGTTGTCAGCATCCGTTTACGCATTGCAAATTTCACCGTTAAAACAACCACCATATACTGGTGATTTAGACGTTATTAAACAAAAAAACTTACTGCGTGTACTTGTCTCTGCTGACTTAGGGTTTTACTACATAGAAGGTGGCACACCTAAAGGGATAGGCGCAGAACTACTGGCTCACTTCGAGAAAGATTTACGCAAAGTGACACCGAAACTTAACGTGCAGATTATTCCTGTATCTAGAGACCAATTGATTCCCTCCTTAAATAAGGGGCTGGGTGATTTAGTGGTCGCGAATCTCACCATTACCGATAACCGCAAAGCGAAAATCGATTTTAGTTCACCGATAATCTCTGGGATCGAAGAGTGGATCGTTACAAACAAAAATACACCAGCCATTACAAAGATAGAGCAGCTGAGTGGAAAAGAAATATGGGTCAGAGCAAGCTCCAGTTACTTTGAGAGCATCCAGGCTCTGAATAAAAATCTGACTAAGAAAGGACTGCCGCCCGTTATTGTCCACTTCGTGGAAGAAAACCTACAAGATTACGAACTAGTCGGCATGTTGAACAATGGTTTTGTCAAAGCCACCGTGCTGGATAGCCATAAAGCGACGCTGTGGCTAAACGTGATGGATGATATTCGAGTACATAAAAAAGTCCCACTACGCAAAAGCGGTAAAATTGCTTGGGCGATGCGTAAAGACAGTCCGCAACTCAAAGCCGTAGTCAACAAGTTCATCAAGAAATCACGCTCAGGAACTTTGCTCGGTAACGTCATTTACGGCAAGTACATTGACAATACTAGATGGCTCGATAAAGCACTCAATCCAAAAAAGATGGCCCAATTAGAAAAACTGTCGGCGTTATTTTCACGCTATGGAGAGAAATACGATATCGACTACCTACTGATAGCGGCAATCGCTTACAAAGAATCAGGATTTAATAACAATTTAGTAGGCAGGAGCGGTGCTGTCGGCATAATGCAAATCCTGCCCAGTACCGCTCGTGACCCAAATATCAACATCCAAAATGTTCGGCAATTAGAAAACAACGTTCATGCAGCAGTGAAATATCTGGCGTTTTTACGCCGGCAGTACTTTAGTGATAAAGCCATTACCGCTGAAAACAAACTGTATTTTACCTTGGCGGCCTATAACGCAGGGCCAGGGAATGTAGAAAGAATTCGTAAGCTGGCTGCCAGACAAGGTTATAACCCAAATGTTTGGTTCAACAATGTCGAAGTGGTGATGAAAAAGAACTTAAACTCGACTGCTGGGTACGTAACCACTATCAATCGTTACTACATCATATACAAACAACTAGAACATCTCGACCGAGCCAAAACGGTCGAGAATGTTTCACTGATCCCGGACGATCCTGTTTTTATGATCCCCTTGAATAAAATGACTCACGAACCAGAAACAACAAAGCCGCTTATCAACTAAGCGGCTAGTCTGAATTCTCTCTGACCGCACTTTAGCGTGACAAACATCACACTTTTTAGTCAGTTAAATTTTGAGCACTCTAAATTCCAGGCTGTACAACATCCCTAAAAACGGGGATGTTTTCAGCTGAGTACTCTATCCAATCTAATGATTTGCTAACCGATAACAAGCAATTTAACAATAAATCTCAGCACTTCTTGAGTAAGATCACATTCATTTTCCATTGTAAAAACCTCGACCAAAATAGTGATGTGTATCACATTTTTTTATCCATAAAGCAGTAATCTGAACTTAACCCATGAGGGATGCAACAGAGGAAAAGCACTTATGACAATGAATATCACTGGCAAAAACATCGAAATCACCTCTGCAATCCGTGCTCATATTGAGAGCAAATTTAAAAAACTGGAGAAATGGCAAGTCGACCTAATTGGATGCCAAGCAACGTTCAGTGAGGAACCCAATAAACAGAAAAAATTTGAAGCTATTATCACGGTTCCAAAAGGCCAGCTCATCGCGTCAGCAACTCACGAAGATCTATACATCGCGATCAACGAAGTGGAGCAAAAACTAGAACGACAACTGAATAAGCTGACCCACAAACCTGATGCTCGCCGTGCGAACAAACCAGAGCTCGAGTTAGAAGAAGAGTAAATTGACCAGATTGAGGAAGTAGCGCCGAAAGGCGCTATTTTTTTGCTTGACGGTCCCCGCAGGCTTGCTTATTGTGTTTAAACATATCTAAATTGAGCAATATCCATGCATTTAGCCCCTCTGTTTATTTTTGACTTCTTTTTCCTTCCATAGTTGGAGGGGCTCGATCGTTTGTGAAAGAAAAGTCAAAAACAAACAGAAAGCCTCCCAAAACGGGAGGCTTTTTTATAAGGAAAGAATTGATGACTGACCAACCCATTTCTCTGGAAGATATTCGTTTACGTTTAAACGAGCTTGACGATGAACTACTTAGCCTGTTGTCTGAACGCCGTAAGCTCAGCATCGAAGTCGCCAAAAGCAAAGTAAAAACGTCAAAACCTGTTCGTGATGCCGTCCGTGAACAGCAGCTACTAGTGAAGTTAATTTCTAATGGCCGTGATAAGTATGATCTAGACGCTCAGTACATCACAAAACTTTTCCATACCATTATTGAAGACTCTGTCCTACTGCAACAAAGTTACCTGCAGAATCTTGTGAATCCACAAGAAAGCCGTAAACCACTCGCTCGTGTTGCTTTTCTTGGCGCAAAAGGATCTTACTCACACCTGGCAAGTCGCGAATACTTCAGCCGTAAAAATACAGAGCTGATCGAATTAAACTGTGAGCACTTTAGAGAGGTCACTCAAACAGTAGAATCCGGTCATGCAGATTACGGTGTACTACCCATTGAAAATACCAGCTCAGGCTCCATCAACGAAGTCTATGATTTACTGCAACACACAACGTTGTACATCGTTGGTGAGCTAACGCAGCCGATTGAGCATTGCTTGGTTGCGACGAAAGACATTCGTCTTGAAGACATTAAAACGCTTTACTCACATCCTCAGCCGCATCAACAATGCAGTGAATTCCTAAGCCGCATGAAGGGCGTAAAACTGGAATCTTGTGCAAGCACGGCTGATGCGATGCTAAAAGTACAAGAACTCAACCGTGATGACGTAGCAGCAATAGGTAATGCGTCGAGCGGTAAGTTGTATGGTCTGCAAGCTATTCAGGGCAACATTGCAAATCAAACAGAAAACCACACTCGCTTTATCGTTGTCGCTCGTAAACCTGTTGAAGTCTCCACGCAAATTCCAGCGAAAACCACACTGATCATGTCAACCTCTCAGAAGGCTGGTTCTCTGGTTGAATCACTGCTGGTTTTGCAACGCTACGGCATCAATATGACCAAGCTAGAATCTCGTCCAATCATGGGCAATCCATGGGAAGAAATGTTCTATGTAGACTTAGAATCTCACCTGGATTCAGAAGAGATGCAGCAGGCTTTACAAGAGCTGACAAAGATCACTAAGCATCTGAAAGTACTGGGCTGCTACCCTAGCGAAAACGTAAAACCGACCCACGTTAAATTGAGTTAATAGACACCAGTGAGCAGAAAGATCATGGTAACCCAAAAAGTCGTAATAGCTTCTTTAAACCCGGCAAAAATCAAAGCGGTTGAGAGTGCTTTTCAAAGTGCATTCCCTAGCCAAACGTTTGAATTTTGCGGCGTGAGTGTCCCGAGTGGCGTTGCCGATCAGCCAATGAGCAATGAAGAAACACACTTAGGGGCATTAAATCGGGTAAGCAACGCTAAAGTAGAAATATTAGACGGCGATTTTTACGTTGGTTTAGAGGCTGGGATAGAAGGTAACGTGACCTTTGCCTGGATGGTGATTGAATCAGATACCCATCGCGGGGAATCTCGCTCGGCAAGTTTGATGCTGCCACCAGAGGTATTAGCTCAGCTGGAACATGCCAATGAACTGGGTGATGTGATGGATCAAGTATTCGGTACTGAGAATATTAAACAGAAAGGCGGCGCGATCAGTTTGTTAACTCAAAACCAACTGACACGTAGTTCGGTTTATCATCAAGCCCTGATTCTGGCTCTGATTCCTTTCACTAACACAGATCATTTCCCGGCGAATCTGTAGCGCAAAGCGGATGATATTGAAGATATTAAAAAGGGCGGAATCCGCCCTTTTGTTTTTCTGCTTTCTCTTACTGAGCAACGGGCTCTAACAATGCCTTGAGCTGGTCTTTTTCTGCATCCGTTTTAGACTTCAACTCATTTGAACCACGCGTGATAGTCGCAATGCCCACTCCCAACATCTGGCTGATTTGACGTTGAGATAGCTCACCTTTAAGAAGTTCATTAAGAATATTCACTCGGGCAATTAATGCATCTCTTTCATCTGGCGTCATCAGCATCGTCAACAACATTTCGTGCTGTTGGTTATCTGCACTTGCTCGGATCAGCTCAACAATCTGTAGCCAGTCTTTGTACTCGGGTTCATGTGACATCAAGTTACCTCACTCAATACTTGGTTTTGATCTCATGTTGATTCAAGAACGCGCCATCGATACCCAAAAGATCGCGATAGTAAGTTTCAAACATCAAAATGTTCTGCACATAACCACGAGTCTCTTTAAATGGAATGGCCTCAATAAATGAATAGGCATCCACTTTACCCTGGGTTCGCTCTCGCCACGTTTTCACTCTGCTAGGGCCTGCATTATAAGCAGCTAGAGCAAAAATACGATTATTATCGTAATCCTCTAGTAAACCTTGCAGGTAATGGCTACCAATTTCGATGTTTTTACCGACGTTATATAAATCTTCAGTACCCTGGTAACTAAGCTTGTATTTACGGGCGGTATATTTTGCCGTCTCTGGCATGATTTGCATAAGACCGCGCGCGCCCACTGGCGAACGAGCGTGTACATCCAGCGCACTCTCTTGTCGTGCCAATGACATCATTGTCACTGGATCAATATCATGCTTTTTCGCATAGAAGTTAAACCACCAATGATGAGCGACGGGAAACCTCAGCTCAATGTTGTCCCACATCTGTGCTTGAATACTCGCAGTGACGGTCAGGTTGTGCCAATTTTTGGAAGACGCATACGCCGCAAGCATGGCCTTTTCATCTTGATTTGCACGCCCCAGCAGATAAGCCCACTCGCTTTTAGCAGCAGGAATCTTATCGGTAGCGATGAGCTCTTCGATACGGGCCAAAGGTTCGTGATATGGCTGAATCACTTTCGTATCCAGCTTTATTCTATGAGTTGGATACTTTATAGACTGACCAATCGCATTTGCTGCAGCAACACTATAAAAATCGCGTTGACCAACCAAGGTTGCTAATCGCTTCTTGCCTGATACTTCATTACCTAATGCGATTTCGCTACGTCCCAGCCAATATTGCCAACGCAGTGTAGCTTGTTCCTCTTTACTGAGGACGGCAATCCACTCCTGCACGCCTTTCCAGTCTGCATTTTGAATAGCAAGACGAACGCGAGTTTCTATCAACGGGCTATCTTGACTGGTTTTTGTGATGTCATCTCGCCATTTAGCCAAACTGGCGGATTCAGTACGGGTCAGGCGAAATGCAATATAATCAGCGAGTGATTGTGCTTTTTGCGCAGAAAACTTCTGCCCTTTCACCACCGCTGCGTACGCTTTTTGTGCCTGATTGATATCCATGCGTGCCAACTTCTCCAGCGCATACTGACTTTGGGCACGATTCAAATCATTCGCTGGCTTTCTCTGGGCAAAATCAGCCACTGTGGCTGGATTATCAAACAGCGCCTTCATATCGTTGGCTTCTTGCTTGGCTTTCGCGGATTTAGGTAGCTTTTGCAGATAATTAATCAGGCCGCCGTTGCGCGCATCAAACGCCAGTAACATCCGCTGCAAGATCAAATCGTCGGTTCGTTCACCTGCGTTATCCCAAGCGGCAAATAATGGGTCGCACTCTCCCGCAATGCTGGATCCACTTAGCCACATGTCCTCCGCGCCTTTAAACGCTGCAACTTGCTTACCCTGCTTCAATTGCGCGTAGTAAAAAATGCACTGGTAGCGATCACCACTTGGAATCACTTTTTGAAATTCAGTAATCGTCTTCCAGTCTTTCTGTCTGTAGAGCTGATCAAGATACGGAGCCCTGACACGACGAGAAAATGGATACGACTCGTACTCAGAAATAAAGTCGTCAACTTGTTTGTAAGACTTGCTGGGTAACTGCCGTAAAAAAGTACGGTAGTCGACATAAGGTGTCAGCGGATAATCTGCGATTTTTGGACGAATCGCGAAGTATCCGTTGATATCATTCTTATCTAATAAATTTTGAGCTTGCTGATAAACTTCGCGCTGCTTTTCTAAGCTAAGCGCTGCGTTTGCTGTCATACTGGCTGCGCACAAAGCGGCAGCACAGCAAACGCTTTTAGCCAATTCCGTAACGTTGAATCTCATTTGTATTAATTTCCCCGGACATATACCGCCTCAAAACCTAGTTCTCTTAGAGTTTATGTATCAAAGGCACTTTGAACATATGCACATATTTACACAAAACATAAGTGCACATGTAAAGCAAAATGATGTATTAAAATTTATACTCGTGAACCTTTACAGCAAAGAGGACAAGATGTTCAAAACTCGCAAAGAAACTCATTCTTTACGAATAGCGAATAATAAAAGTGTATACCGTAACCGTGTAAGTTTCCGGTCAGCTCAAAATAAGAAATCTCATTACGAGGGAAATTCTTGCAATAAGGTAACAAATATCACCAAATGAATCCTCCACCCTGAAGTCATTTGGGTATATCAGGCAGTTAGTATAAAATACTGGGTTTGAATGACTGTTAATTTAGGAACGATCGGCAATGGCTGAATACGTATATACCATGTCGCGGGTGAGCAAGATTGTGCCACCTAAGCGTCAAATTCTTAAAGACATCTCTCTAAGCTTCTTCCCAGGTGCGAAAATCGGTGTTTTAGGTCTGAACGGTGCGGGTAAATCTACTCTGCTACGTATCATGGCCGGTATCGACACGGATATCGATGGCGAAGCGCGTCCACAACCAGGACTCAATGTTGGCTACCTTCCTCAGGAGCCAGTGCTTGATGAATCAAAAACCGTTCGTGAGATCGTAGAAGAAGCCGTATCTGACGTAGCAGGTGCGCTGAAACGTCTGGATGAGGTATATGCCGCTTACGCAGAACCGGATGCAGATTTTGATGCACTGGCAAAAGAGCAAGGCGAGCTTGAAGCGCTGATCCAAGCGAAAGACGGCCACAATCTGGATAATGCGCTAGAGCGTGCTGCTGATGCACTGCGTCTGCCAGAATGGGACCAAAAGATTGCACACCTATCGGGTGGTGAGCGCCGCCGTGTTGCTATCTGTCGCCTTCTGCTAGAAAAACCAGACATGTTACTACTAGACGAACCAACCAACCACTTGGATGCTGAGTCCGTTGCATGGCTGGAACGCTTCCTGGTTGATTACTCAGGTACCGTTGTTGCGATTACCCACGACCGCTACTTCCTGGATAACGCTGCGGGTTGGATTCTAGAGCTTGACCGTGGTGAAGGTATTCCATGGGAAGGTAACTACACCTCTTGGCTAGAACAAAAAGATGCACGTCTACAACAAGAAGCATCACAAGAAAGCGCTCGTCAAAAGACCATCGAGAAAGAACTTGAGTGGGTACGCAAGAACCCTAAAGGTCGTCAGGCGAAATCGAAAGCGCGTATGGCTCGTTTTGAAGAACTGCAAAACACTGACCATCAAAAACGTAACGAGACCAACGAACTATTTATCCCGCCAGGTGAACGCCTAGGTGACAAGGTTATCGAAGTGAATAACCTGACGAAATCGTTCGACGGCCGCGTGCTAATTGATGACCTATCGTTTAGCATCCCTAAAGGCGCAATCGTTGGTATTATCGGTGCTAACGGTGCAGGTAAATCAACGCTATTTAAGATGCTAAGCGGCACAGAACAACCAGATTCAGGCACTATCGAACTAGGTGATACAGTGAAACTGGCATCGGTTGAGCAGTTCCGTGATTCAATGAACGATAAGAACACTGTGTTCAAAGAGATCTCTGAAGGTGCTGATATCATTAAGATCAACAACTTCGAACTCCCGGCACGTGCATACTGTTCACGTTTCAACTTCAAAGGTTCTGATCAACAAAAAGTGATTGGTGAGCTGTCTGGTGGTGAGCGTAACCGTGTACATCTTGCAAAACTGCTTAAAGCGGGCGGCAACGTACTACTACTCGACGAACCAACCAACGACCTTGACGTTGAAACACTGCGTGCACTAGAAGAAGCGCTTCTGGAGTTCCCAGGCTGCGCAATGGTGATCTCGCACGACCGTTGGTTCCTGGACCGTATTGCAACGCACATCATCGACTACCGTGATGAAGGTCAGGTTAACTTCTACGAAGGTAACTACACCGAATACATGGAGTGGTTGAAGAAGACTCTTGGCCCTGACGCCGCAGAGCCTCACCGTATCAAATACAAGCGTATTGCTAAATAAGTCTGATTGTAATCTGCACAAAGGCCGCTATCATAGCGGCCTTTGTTTTTTATCGAAGAATGTGACTGGTTCTGACACCACTCTGCAGTGGAGTCGACAGTCTAAAATAAAAAATCGAACACTTTTTGTTCTTTTTGATATATTATTCAACTTGTTCTAATACTTGGCATGAAAAATAAAAATTTGGCGAGACAAGGTTATTCACGACTAGTCTGCGAATACCACTGCAAGTAGAACAACGTAATTAGGCTAACGCTCATAGGAAGCCATAGCAATTTAATACAATTTTCACAATTGAATATGAGCAGTAACGAACTCCTGCACCGACAGTCAGTACATCGTTCGGATTTAGGAGAGAAAGAATCAATGCCTATTTAAGTAATAATAACTATGTCTAAAAAAATCACGATTCAGATCCCGACCCAAAACGGAGATCAACATTTTTATTTTGGCCGCACTTCGGTCATTACACTATTAGCTTCAGTCATTACATTACCCGCAGTATTCGGTGGCGCATGGTACATGAATCAGCAACAGGCCCATGATCATGATGTTCTGGTTGAGACCATCGCTAAGTTGGAGAGCGAGAAGAACGAAATCAACGCCCTTTACGAAGAGCAGCTTGATACGAATCACTCGCTATCTCAAGCACTAACCGACAAGAGCAATCAAATCCAACTGTTAGGAAAACGTGTATTTGATGTTGAGTCGGTTCTGGGCCTGGCTGATGAAGAACTGATGCTTGATGAAAACAATTTAGCACTGGAGGAGAGGATCGACGCTGCTGCGATAGATTCCGCCGTTCGTGCAACCATGTTTCGTTTGATACCCAATGACAGTCCGATCACCTATCAGCGTATTTCTTCGCCTTATGGCAGCCGAATTAACCCTATATCAGGGAAAAGGCACGTTCATACCGGTATTGATTTAACTTGTAAGAGTGGTGAGGAAGTCTTGGCCCCAGCGGATGGCGTCGTGGAGACAGTTCGCCCGGGTGCCTCTGGTTATGGCAACTATCTCACCTTACGTCATTCGTTTGGTTTTATGAGCTCCTTCGCGCACCTGAAACACTTCAATGTAAAAAGCGGTCAATTCATCAGTAAAGGGGATGTCATCGCTCAATGCGGGAACTCCGGTAGCTCAACAGGACCGCACCTGCATTACGAAGTACACTTCCTTGGCAGGGCACTGAATCCTCAGCATTTGATGGATTGGACACCTGAAAACTTCAATTATGTATTTGAAAAAGAGAAAAAGGTGAAATGGGGGCCATTAGTTCAGTTAATTGATAACGTTGTTCGCCTGCAAATCAATTTAACTAACTCTCCTTACCGTGATACCAGTATTAATACGGTATCCAGTGATGACGACGACGAGACAGCGGTTTACTGATTTTTCATCAAGCATAAATAAAAAGAGCAGCCAACGCTGCTCTTTTTCATTGATATCAGTGGATTATCCGCGTTGGATATTATCATTCGCTTGCTTGAGCAAGTTCTGGCTCTCATTCATAAATTGCTGAGAGTACTTCCCAAACCAATCACTCACCTGCTTGAAGCTTTCAATGAACTTGGCTTTATCTTTACCGTCCAAGATCGCAACCGCTTCACCCAAACGTTGATGGAAGCGCTTGATCATATCAATGTTCTCCTGAGACGAGAAAATGATGTCACCGTACAGGTTCGGATCCTGACCAAACAATCGTCCAACCATCGCCAACTCAAGACGGTAGATTGGAGAGCTCAACTTCAACAGTTGCTCAATATTCGGATTTTCTTTACTCAAGTGCATGCCGTAAGCGAATGAAGTAAAGTGGCGTAGTGCCTGGATCAGCGTCATACCATGGTCATGTTCTGCAGCATCAATTTGGCACAAGCTTGCACCCCAAATGGCAAACTGTTGTAGCAACCATTGGTAATGCTCATTACCGCGGCCGTCACAGTAAACGATAACTTGCTTAGCAAGACTTGGAACATCTGGTCCGAACATTGGGTGCAGACCGACAACCGGACCAGAGTGCACCTTGAGCATCGCTTGCAGCGGCTTAGACTTGATAGACGTGAAGTCACACAGAATACAATCTTCTGGAAGGTTACCAAGTTTCTCAATAACCCCTTCAGTCAGATGAATCGGTACAGTAACGACCACTAATCCCGCATTGTCTAAGATCTCATCAGCGCGATCCCAGTCTTTACTTCCCAAAACCTTGACCTGATAACCGGACAGCTTGAACATACGACCAAACAAGCCACCAAGTTGACCATTACCACCAATAATCACGACTGAACGCAATTCTGGATTCAAACACTTAAAACCGGAATCTTTCTCACTGGCATAAGACTCACGCATAGTACGACGAAGAATGTCTTCAATTAGTTGTGGAGGTACGCCCATCTTTTCAGCTTCGGCTCGACGAGAGGCTAACATTGCCGCCTCCCGATCAGGAACATAAATTGGCAAACCGTGTTCGCTTTTTACTTCCCCTACTTTTTCTACCAGCGCTAAACGCTGAGACAAAAGCTCCAACATTTGTTTGTCGACTGCATCAATCTGATCGCGTAATGCGTTAAGTTCAACTGCCATTGATGTTCCTTAAAATAAGTTCCGTTTTTAGCCTTTTAGGCGATTCTCTAAGAAAGGCACCAGCTCTTTGTGTGCATGACGCAATAGTGCCTCAGTTGACTCCCAATTGATACATGCATCGGTGATAGACACACCATATTTCATCTCTTCCAGTTTCAGATCAGAAGATTGGTTACCCTCATTGATATGACTCTCAATCATCAGACCAATAATAGACTTGTTGCCTTCACGGATTTGATGGATAACGTCTTCAGCAACCAGCGGTTGACGACGGTAGTCTTTACGAGAGTTAGCGTGGCTACAGTCAACCATCAGTGATGCATCTAGGCCTAACTTCGCCATTTCTTGTTCACATTCGTTCACCGATACCGAATCATAGTTTGTCTGCTTCCCACCGCGTAGGATCACGTGACCGTTAGGATTGCCCTTGGTTGTCAACAGTGCCACTTGCCCCTCTCGGTTGATACCCATAAAGCGGTGGCTAGAAGATGCCGCCTGCATTGCATTGATCGCGGTCGCTAAGCTGCCATCAGTACCGTTTTTAAAGCCAATCGGCGTTGATAGTCCACTTGCCATTTCGCGGTGAGTTTGCGATTCCGTAGTACGCGCACCAATCGCTGCCCAGCTGAAGGTATCTGCGATGTACTGAGGGCTAATAGGATCCAGAGCTTCAGTCGCAAGTGGAATGTCCATCTCTGCCAAATCAACCAGCAATTCACGACCCACATGCAGACCATGCTCGATATCGAAACTGCCGTCCAGGTGGGGGTCATTGACTAAACCTTTCCAGCCAACCGTTGTACGAGGCTTTTCAAAGTAAACACGCATGACAATATACAGTTGATCGCTAAGTTGTTCAGAAAGTGCTTTAAGACGTTTTGCGTAGTCCTTCGCGGCTTCAACATCGTGGATTGAACAAGGTCCGCACACCACAAGCAGACGGTGATCTTTCTTATGAATAATGTTAGCAATGGTTTGACGAGACTCTTGGATAAAACGACGCGCTTTGTCGCTCAGAGGCAGCTTCGCTTTTAACTCATCAGGAGTAATAAGAACCTGTTCTTCGACGATGTTAATGTCGCTCAATTCACTTTTTTTCATAATCTTGACCTGTATATTATTTTTTACACCCAACCAAACCCTTGGTGAGACAACTAAGCTTTAACGACAAGATAACAGGCTAAATCAGAAAAACAAGTGTACAAATTAAAAAACATTCAATGTAAAAATAAATTTACACCAAATAAAAAGCCAAAACTTATTGAACTTTGGCTTAAGTTGGGTGTTTTTAACAGTTTACACTGACACAAACGGCAAGTTTTAATGAGTTAAACGTTTCATCGCTTCGCTGGCGTCTTTCCACCCTTGCGATAATTTAAGCTCACTCAGTGAAAAGCTCTGTTTTTTCAGTAGAGCGCTGGCTTGTGGCACAGTCGAGATAGGCAAATTATCCAGCGCCTCGACTTGAGCATCTCGTTTATTACACATTAAGAGCATGTCGCAACCTGCATTCAACGCCTGAATAGAACGCTCTGCAGGCCCACCCATGATGACAGCCCCTTCCATCGTCAAATCGTCGGAAAAGATCAAGCCTTTGAATCCCAACTGCTGACGCAGGATTTTCTTCAGCCAATATTCAGAGCCGCTGGCAGGTTGAGAATCATAATTAGGAAAAATGACGTGAGCTGGCATCATGGCATCTAAAATACCCGACTCGATTTGAGCTTTGAAAATTGCCATGTCTTGCTCAAAGATATCACTGCGCTCGTCATATGGCGTTTCCAAATGAGAGTCAGCAATCACCCCACCATGACCGGGAAAGTGTTTGCCCGTCGTCGCCATACCGATGCTTTTCATGCCTTGCATATAAGCGCTGCTGTGACGAAGTATGGTATCTACGTCTTCGCCAAAAGAACGACTTCCAATCGCTTTACATTGATGGCCCTTATCCAGCACCGGAGCAAAGCTCAAGTCAATGTCGTGCGCAATCAGCTCAGCCGCCATCAGCCAGCCACCCATTCTGGCAAGCTCTTCGCCGTTGCGATGTTTGGCATACTCATCTGCAGCGGGAATGAGAGAGAAGCCCTCACGGAATCGCTGAACTCGACCTCCTTCCTGATCGACACCAATCAGAAACGGACGTTTCGCCGCTTTACGAATTGACTGGGTAAGCGCCTGAAGTTGCTCGCTGTCATGATAATTACGCGTAAACAGAATCAAGCCACCAACCGTTGGATGTTCCAAAATTTCTTTGTCTTCAGCAGTCAGTTCATAACCTGCAACGTCAACCCATAACGGACCCATGTTTTCTCCTCAAATATCTGGTTCTAAATGAGGTTATTCGCTTCAGATTTGCTTTACAATAAGCGAATGAAGAATTGACGAGATCGGCTGTGAATTTTAACGAACTTTACATTGGCGTGATGTCTGGCACGAGTATGGATGGTGTCGATACCGCTTTGGTTGCAATTGAAGGCAACCAGGTTGAGCTTATTGCGCACGATGATTACCCAATGCCGAAGCCACTCAAGCAGGCTTTATTATCCGTTTGCACTGGTCAAGCTACTAACTTAAAAACCATCGGTGAACTGGACCACCAGCTTGGTCACCTGTTTGCCAATGCGGTTCTGCAACTGCTAGAGAAGTCCGGCTATTTGGCTGAGCAAATCCGCGCGATCGGTAACCATGGTCAAACGGTGTTCCACCAGCCAACAGGCGACCATCCTTTTACCACTCAATTGGGTGATGCCAACATTATTGCGGTGAAAACCGGCATCGATACGGTGGCCGATTTTCGTCGTAAGGATATGGCGCTTGGTGGTCAGGGCGCACCTCTTGTGCCGGCTTTCCACAAAAGCATTTTTGCAATGCAAGACTCAACAACGGTCATACTCAACATTGGCGGCATCGCCAATATTTCAGTGTTGCATCCTCAACAACCCGTGATTGGTTACGACACCGGACCGGGTAATATGCTGATGGACGCCTGGTGTGAGAAGCACACGGCACAAGGGTTCGATAAAGACGCACAGTTTGCGTTGCAAGGCACCGTAAACCAGTTATTGCTTAATCAATTACTGCAAGAGCCTTATTTAACCAAGCCTGCACCAAAAAGTACTGGCCGAGAACTGTTCAATATCGACTGGTTACAATCCCATCTGACTAACCACCAAATCTGTGCGGAAGATGTGCAACGGACGCTCTGTGAATACTCGGCGATAACCATCGCCAATGAGGTAGAACAGTTTACTTACGGCTCATCTCCACAACTACTGGTATGTGGTGGCGGAGCGAGAAACCCACTGTTGATGCAACGTATAGCGAACTTACTTCCGCAATGGCAAGTGGCCACCACAATTGAGAGAGGTGTGGATGGCGACTATATGGAAGCGATGGCGTTTGCATGGTTAGCTCAGCGCCATATTCATGGTTTGCCGAGCAATTTGCCGGAAGTCACTGGGGCAAGTCGACTGGCTTCACTCGGTGTAATGTATTCAAAAAATTAATAATGAAGGCTTAATTATGACAAACGACGCACTTATTGCTGCTTTATCACAGCTCGTTTCTGAAGGTCGCAACCCAGAAACAATGGATATCGACTTGCTGCCTTCACTGGATATTGTGCAGCGCATTAATCAGCAAGACAAACTCGTTCCTCTTGCCGTGGAAAAGGTCCTTCCTGAGATAGCACTCGCGGTTGATAAGATCACGGATGCATTTAAAGCAGGTGGCAGACTGGTTTACATGGGTGCAGGAACCAGCGGTCGTTTAGGTGTACTGGATGCATCAGAATGCCCACCAACGTTTGGAGTATCAGATAAGATGGTGATTGGTCTGATAGCGGGAGGTCCCGAAGCTATCTTGAAAGCCAAAGAAGGAGCAGAAGACTCCCCTTTGCTTGGCGAACAAGATTTAAAGAACATCGACTTCAATAAAAATGACGTCGTTGTCGGTATCGCAGCAAGTGGCAGAACGCCTTACGTGATCGGTGGATTAGACTATGCCAATGAGATAGGTGCAACAACAGTCGCGCTGTCTTGTAACCCTGACTCTCCTATTGCCGATATCGCTGACATTGCAATCAGTCCAGTCGTAGGCCCCGAGGCATTAACAGGCTCGACCCGCCTGAAGTCAGGAACGGCACAGAAACTGGTGCTGAACATGCTGACAACGGCGAGTATGATTCGAATTGGTAAGAGCTATCAAAACCTGATGGTAGACGTAAAAGCAACCAATGAAAAACTGGTCGCGCGCGCCGCTCGTATCGTGATGCAAGCGACGGACTGCAGTAAAGAACAGGCAACAGCAGTGCTGAAGCAAACGGACTATGAGGTGAAACTGGCGATCTTGATGATCCTGACCGATCTTGATATCGACTCCGCTCGCCAGCAACTGGCTCATCAGGATGGCTTCCTGCGCAAAGCGGTAGAAAAGCACCAACCCAAGTAATAACAAACTAGTAAGAATAAAAAGTGACTGGTATCTAATGCCAGCCACTTAAAAACTATTATCGGGTCATTCCAGCGAGCCTTAGCGAGACTAGGAATCTAGTATCAGCGCGCTGAGAATAGTGAGAAATACCTTTGATAACAAAGTACTCGGATAGAAGATCCTGAATCACGCTCCTTCGTCGCTGTCCAGGATGACGGCAAGCTGGAATGCTCTGAAGTGAACTGTATTGCTAATGTCACCTTTTTCTTTGCTCGTTAATCTTCATAGAGCCACTCATCAACCTGGCGATTGAGCTCATTGTTGGCTTTACGCTTGATATGCTCTGGGTCTGCGGCATTTTTAACGTTTTCCACTTTGTTGGTGTACTTGCTCGTCGCTTTCTTAGCCTCACGTTTCGCCTGATTCTGCACGTAAGTGCCACTGGTGATCTCTTCGATATCACGTTTCGTATTATCGAGCGTATTAGTAATATGACTTTTGCTATGCTCGTATTTACGTTTAGCTTTAATCGTATCCTTCAGCGCATTCGACGCACTGACAGTCAGTGGTAATAAAACTAAAGTGAGCAGGAAATACTTTTTCATCGTCGGAATCACTCTGAATTCAATCTCAATGGCAAAAGTAAAACAAACAAGTTCACCCCGTTTGTCAGAAGATTAACAAGTCAGACGGTCGTCTTGATTATGCAACAGTATTACTTGCTGTATTCATTCCAGCCACGCTGCCATTCCATACGGAATTTTTGCGCCTGTTTTGTCCCTTCACATACCCCTTCATAGTACTGACCCGACAGTCCAATCTGGTATGCAAAATCTGGGTTACAGTATTCAGCTAAACCTTCCAGATAGCCCTGGTCGTAATCCCCTTGCTTGGCATTTCCCATCTCACTTAACTCTTTTACCGTGCGTGATGTGTGGCCTGCCACGCCATCGCGATAACCAATTTGGTACCAGTCCCCGGATTGCGCAAGATCTTCTGTGGTTGCGGTACACCCTGCCAGTAAAGCCAGCGCTAACCCTAACGTTGCCTTGTTCATACCTTCCCTTAACTTATTGTTTTAAAAATTCGTTTTCAAAATAAGCTTATCACTAATTTCTCGGTTTGACCGTTTATCTGTGTATTTCGCCACTGGCTGTGACAACTAACCGTTCGCGGTCAAATCCGTGCCACTCAATCCACACTGATACCACTTACTGCTTTTGGCGACCACTGAGCCAGAATGAAAACCACTCACGGGTCATATCGACCACTCATCACCCTATTCGACCACTCATCGACTAAGCGAATGCAATTCACAGCAGCAGCGCATAACATGCATCCTGAAATTAAAACAATTACCCTATCCTACAAACTAAGGACAATAGTTATGATGTGGTTTCTAACCTGTGTCGCAGCTCTAATCGGCGGATACTTCATCTACGGCGCTTTCGTTGAGAAAATTTTCGGTATTAATGAAAAACGCCAAACGCCTGCTCATACTAAAGCAGATGGTGTTGACTATGTTCCAATGTCAACCAAGAAAGTTTACCTGGTTCAGCTCCTGAATATCGCTGGCGTAGGTCCAATCTTTGGCCCAATCATGGGTGCGCTATACGGCCCAGCGGCAATGCTGTGGATCGTAATTGGCTGTATCTTTGCTGGTGCAGTACACGATTACTTCTCTGGTATGCTATCTGTTCGTAACGGTGGTGCTTCTGTACCAACGATTACAGGTCGCTACCTAGGTAATGGCGCTAAACACTTTATGAACATTTTTGCCATTGTCCTGTTGCTTCTTGTAGGTGTGGTATTCGTATCGGCACCAGCTGGCATGATCACAAACCTAATCAATGATCAAACTAGCCTGAGCGTTAGCATGACAACGATGGTTGTGGTTATCTTTGCTTACTACATCATCGCGACAATTGTTCCTGTTGATAAAATCATCGGCCGCTTCTACCCACTGTTTGGCGCGCTACTCATCTTCATGTCTGTTGGCCTGATGACAGCGATTGCATTGTCTAGTGAGCACACAGTAATGGGTGACTTCCAAGTCTCGGACATGTTCAGCAACCTAAACCCGAATGACATGCCTCTATGGCCAGCACTGTTCATCACTATCGCATGTGGTGCTATCTCTGGCTTCCACGCAACTCAGTCTCCTCTGATGGCTCGTTGTATGGAAAATGAGAAAAACGGTCGCTTCGTATTCTACGGTGCAATGATCGGTGAAGGCGTTATCGCGCTAATCTGGTGTGCTATTGCGCTATCTTTCTTCGGCTCTCTAGACGCATTGTCAGAAGCAGTGAAGAACGGTGGTCCTGGTAACGTGGTATACAGCGCTTCATTTGGTCTACTAGGTGTGTTCGGCGGTATCATCGCGTTCCTGGGTGTAGTTATCCTGCCTATTACTTCTGGTGACACAGCGTTCCGTTCAAGCCGTCTGATTCTTGCTGAATACTTCAACATGGAACAGAAAACGCTACGTAACCGACTACTAATGGCACTTCCACTGTTCGTTATCGGTGGCATCCTGACTCAAGTAGACTTCGGTATCATCTGGCGTTACTTCGGCTTCGCAAACCAAACAACAGCGGTAATGATGCTTTGGACTGCATCGGCTTACCTACTACGTCACAACAAACTGCACTGGATTACCACTATCCCAGCAGTGTTCATGACGACAGTATGTGTGAGCTTCATTCTGAACAACAGCTCACTAGGTTTCGGCCTGCCAATGCAAGTGTCAACTATCGCGGGTATCATCTTCTCGCTAGTGGTAACAGCTTACGTTATCAAAACCTCTAAAGGTAAAGGCGAAACTGAACTGGCAGACGAAGAGAAACCACAAACAGTATCTGAAACGGCTTAATCCCAGCTGATTCATGACTGATTAAGATTAAGAGCCTGCCCAAACGCAGGCTCTTTTTGTTTTATACCCAAATGACTTTAAAGGCTGATAAAACCTCAAGGTTGTTTAGGTATACAATAACTTCATTGATTTCAGGTTAGGTTCGCTATGGAACTGGTTATTTCCCTATTACAGCAAATGTGTGTTTACTTGGTACTGGCGTATATGCTGAGTAAAACGCCGATCATTTTACCTTTGCTGAGCATCTCTTCGCGTTTAAGTCACCGCTTAATTTGTTATGTACTCTTCTCGGGATTTTGTATTCTCGGCACCTACTTTGGTCTGCACATTAACGATGCGATTGCCAACACCCGTGCGATTGGCGCGGTGATGGGCGGATTATTCGGCGGACCTGTGGTTGGTTTCGCTGTCGGTCTCACTGGTGGTATTCACCGCTACACGCTGGGTGGTTTTACTGATTTAGCCTGTGCAATCTCGACAACCGCCGAAGGGGTCATTGGTGGCCTGCTCCATGTATACCTAATCAAACGCAACAAAGGCGCTCTGCTGTTTAACCCAAGCGTTGTATTCAGCGTTACCTTTGTGGCTGAAGTGGTACAGATGATCTTGCTGCTCGCGGTCGCAAAACCATTCGACCAGGCTTATGAATTGGTATCAGCGATTGCTGCTCCAATGATCATTGCCAACTCGTTTGGCGCTGCTCTGTTCATGAGCATTCTTCAAGACCGAAAAACCATTTTCGAAAAATACTCGGCAACCTTTTCACGTCGAGCGTTAACCATTGCCGACCGATCAGTAGGCATTTTAAGTAACGGTTTTAACACTGAAAACGCAGAAAAAATCGCCCGTATTATTTATGAAGAGACAAAAGTAGGCGCGGTCGCGATTACCGATCAGGAAAAGATCCTCGCCTTTGTGGGTATCGGCGATGATCACCATAAACCAAACACGCCTATCTCTTCACAGAGTACGTTGGACTCAATGGAGAAGAACGACATCATTTATCTCGATGGCACAGAACGTCCATATCAGTGCTCAATCGCGAAAGACTGCAAACTGGGTTCTGCGCTTATCATTCCACTGCGTGCAGGTAAGGAAGTCATAGGTACGATTAAGCTCTATGAGCCGAAGCGAAAGCTGTTTTCAACGGTCAACATGTCAATGGGAGAAGGGATTGCCCAATTATTGTCGAGCCAGATCTTATATGGCGATTACCAGCAACAACAAGCCTTGCTAGCTCAGGCAGAAATCAAATTATTGCATGCACAAGTCAACCCGCACTTCTTGTTCAATGCACTGAATACCATCAGTGCCATCACGCGTCGTGATCCAGATAAAGCGCGTGAGTTGATTCAGAATTTATCGCACTTCTTCCGCAGTAACTTAAAACAAAACATCAATACTGTGACGCTAAAAGAAGAGCTCGCCCATGTGAACTCCTACCTGAGCATTGAGAAAGCACGTTTTACTGACCGTCTGGAAGTCGAGATAGATATTGAACCAGAATTACTCGATATCAAATTACCAAGCTTTACACTCCAGCCTCTGGTTGAAAACGCCATCAAACACGGTATTTCTAATCTGCTGGAAGGCGGTAAAGTCAAAATATACAGCCAAGTGCATCCACAGGGACACCTTATTACCGTAGAAGACAATGCTGGCAGCTTTGAGCCACCGAAAGATAACCACTCGGGATTAGGCTTGGAAATTGTCGATAAACGCCTCACAAATCAATTTGGACGTGATTCAGCGCTAAAAATTACGTGCGAGAAGCATCAATTTACTAAAATGAGTTTTATCATTCCCCCGAATTCGTAAAAACGTCAGTCAGAATAAAGGTAATAGTGGATGTTAACCGCTCTCGTCATTGATGATGAACAATTTGCTCGTGAAGAATTAGCAGAGTTATTGTCCGAAACAGGCCAAGTCGAGGTGATAGGCGATGCCTCAAACGCCATTCTCGGCCTGAAGAAAATCAATGAGCTTAAACCTGATGTGGTGTTCTTAGATATCCAGATGCCTCAAGTCACCGGCATTGAACTGCTCGGCATGCTCGACCCTGACACGATGCCTTACGTGGTTTTTGTTACCGCCTATGACCAGTATGCGATTCAAGCTTTCGAAGATAATGCTTTTGACTATTTACTGAAGCCTGTTGATCCGAACCGCCTCAATAAAACCGTAAAACGTCTGAATAAGACCATCAACCAGTCGACACTAACTCAGCAATTTTCAGCCATTGCGCCAGACACTTTAGACCAGATACCTTGTATTGGTCATAACCGGATTGTGATTATGGCTACCGATACCGTTGAATGCGCCTATAGCGATATCAGTGGGGTTCACGTTCGATCTGTGAGCCAAACCGCCAGTACACAATTAACGCTAAAAACCATCGAAGAAAAAACGCCTCTGGTTCGGTGTCATCGGCAGTATCTAGTCAGTATCAAAGCGATCAGCGAAATTAAACTGTTGGAGAACGGGTTAGCGGAAATCATCACCAAGACGGGCTTTGAGATCCCTGTGAGTCGACGCTATCTGAAAGTACTCAAAGAAATGCTTGGTATCAATAATTAACTCCGACACAAAAAAGGCGACCTTGAAGTCGCCTGTTTATTACTATTCGCTCGTTTTAATCAATTTGTTTGATCTGTAGCTCTTTAGGTACTTCGAAGAACATGTTTTCTTCTCTGCCTGAAACTTCATCGACGGAGCGCGCACCAATCAGTTCCTTAATGCGTTCAAGAATCTGATTAACCAACTCCTCTGGTGCCGATGCGCCAGCGGTCACACCCACTTTCGTTTTGCCTTCGAACCATTCAGGTTTGATGTCTTCAGGGCAATCTGTCAGGTAACCCGGCGTACCCAGCTTTTCTGCTAGTTCTTTTAGGCGTGTAGAGTTAGACGAGTTCTTAGAACCCACCACAACCATCACATCCACATCACTCGCCATGTCTCGCACTGCATCCTGACGGTTTTGTGTTGCGTAGCAGATATCATCTTTACGCGGGCCTTGGATATCAGGGAATACGCGGCGCAGTTCGTCAATCACGTCGGCCGTCTCATCAACAGAAAGTGTGGTCTGGCTTACGTAATGCAGATCGGAAGGATCTTTAACGATCGCTTTGAGCTTCTCTACATCAGCAGGTGTTTCTACTAAGTACATACCGCCAGTTTCACTCGCGTACTGTCCCATGGTGCCTTCCACTTCAGGGTGGCCTGCGTGACCAATCAGTATCACTTCCATATTGCGGCGGCTTGCACGCGCCACTTCCATATGGACTTTAGTTACCAGTGGACAAGTTGCATCAAATACCGTGAGATCGCGTAGCTTCGCTTCTTGGCGAACTGCTTGTGATACACCATGAGCAGAAAAAATCACAATGTTATTGTCAGGCACTTCATGTAACTCTTCGACGAAGATCGCACCGCGTTGTTTGAGCCCTTCGACTACAAAACGGTTGTGAACCACCTCATGACGTACATAAATCGGTGGCTGGTACATCTCTAGCGCACGCTCTACGATGCTAATCGCACGGTCAACACCGGCACAAAAACCGCGTGGGTTAGCTAATAGGATTTTCATTTCATTGCTCATGGAAATTATCTTTACTTAGGTTCGCTATGGAGCGCTATTCTACTGACAAAATCTCGACTTCGAAAGTCACGTCTTGTCCTGCCAGAGGGTGGTTGAAGTCAACCGTTACTGAATCACCAGCAATTTCAGTAATGATGCCCGGGATTTCCATACCATCCGGACCGCTGAATGCCATGATGGTACCAACCTCGACTTCTGCGTCGCCAACAAATTTGGCGCGATCCATATAATGGATATGATCTGGATTTGGCATACCAAATGCGTCTTGCGCTTTTAGTTCAATGGCTTTTTGCTCACCCGATTGCAGGCCAACCAGACACTGCTCAAAGTTTTCGCTCAGGCTACCATCCCCCATCACAAATTTAGCTGGCTTGCCCATGTTATGAGTACTGTCTGCCACCGAGCCATCGTTCATTTTAATGGTGAAGTGCAGAGTCACTACCGAATCATTAGTAATTGTTGTCACGTTACGGCTTCCTTATTCTTAGGTCAGTCAGCGCTTTTGACTGTATTTATGACGGTGCGCTGATGTTCGCTCCAACATAATAAAAAGCGCCGCACGAATCAACGGACGACGCCTAAGGTTATTGGAATATTGCTGGCCAGATTTACTTCTCAGACTCTTTTTTTCGAAATCCATCAAGGATAATCATTGCCGCACCAACACAGATCGCCATATCTGCAAGGTTGAAAGCCGGCCAATGATAATTCCCCCAGTAGAAATCGAGGTAATCGACCACAAAGCCATGAATCACGCGGTCGAAAACGTTGCCTACAGCGCCACCAATAATCATGGCGTACGCGATATTGTTCCACTTTTCTTTCGCTGAAAGCTTGCTCATCCAGTAAGTCAGAAGGCCTGACACAATGAACGCAATCCCAGTGAAGAACCAACGTTGCCAGCCCGCCTGATCACTCAAGAAGCTGAATGCGGCACCATAGTTATGAACATACAGAAGGTTAAAGAAAGGCAAAACTTCAATACGGTTTGCCCAGCCGAACCCCATGTTGTTCATCACAACATACTTAATGCCAATATCAGCCAGAAAAATCACAATCGCCAGCCATAGCCAACGTACACCAGATTGCTTTAATGGAATATGACTCATTTCTATCCCTATCTCAATCAACTAACCCAATACAAACTCATCATTCCCGATAGTAAGGAACGAACACAATAAGGGACCTAAACTGTCATTAATACCATAGATATCCCACTCGCTGGTTATCTCCTTGCAAGGATAACGTGAGTGAAATTCACAGGTAAGAGACTGTACTGGATAATAAAAATAACCCCAGTAGATACTGGGGCTATAGAATTGCTAAAAAGTTCCGAAGACATTAATACTCTAAATTATTGGTGCTGTAGCGAGGCGACACATTTATGAAGCTCCTGAACATAGTGGCCTATGTGATGGAGTTGGTCCGGCATCCCGGAATAAATGTAGTCAACAAAGCTACTGCGCCAAAAATGACGAGTATTTATGCGAATTTACGTACTTCGCCTTCACCTTCAACGTTCGACACACAACGTCCACAGATTGTCTCGTGACCCGCGATTGTGCCTACGTCTGGAGTGTGGTGCCAACAACGGTCACACTTCTCAGATTCCGTTGCTTTCACTTCAACGAACAGACCTTCGATATCTGTCGCTTGTGCTGCGTCAGACTTCTCGCTTAGTGGCTTCACTGTTGCTGCAGAAGTCAGTAGTACGAAGCGTAGTTCATCTTCCAGTTTGTTGATTTTCGCAGCCAGTGCGTCATCAGCAAATAGCGTTAGTTCAGCTTGAAGTGCACCACCGATGGTTTTCTCACCACGTGCCGCTTCGAGTAGTTTGTTCACCGCACCACGAACTTTCTGGATTTCAGTCCAGAACTCGTTGCTTAGTGCTTCATCTTCAGTAAGACCAAACAGACCATCGAACCACTCACCAGTAAACACGAACTTGTCACGCTCACCTGGCATTTCGCTCCAGATTTCATCTGCAGTGAAAGACATGATAGGAGCCATCCAACGAACCAGTGCTTCTACGATGTAGTAAAGTGCAGTCTGACAGCTACGTTGAGCGTGACCGCCACGTTTTGCTGTGTACTGACGGTCTTTAATCACGTCTAGGTAGAATGAACCCATTTCGATAGAACAGAAGTGCATTAGGCGCTGCATTACGGCGTGCGTATTGTACTCGTCGTACGCTTTCACGATCTCTTCTTGCGCAGCCAGTGCACGGCCTACCGCCCAGCGATCCAGAGCAACCATTTCTTCAGCAGGAACGATGTCTGTTTCTGGGTTGAAACCATTCAGGTTCGCAAGGAAGAAACGCGCAGTGTTACGGATACGACGGTACGCGTCTGCACTGCGTTTTAAGATTTCATCAGAAACCGCAACTTCACCAGTGTAGTCTGTCGAAGCAACCCATAGACGCAGGATATCTGCACCTAGCTTGTTGGTTACATCTTTTGGTGCAACAACGTTACCGATAGATTTCGACATCTTGCGGCCATGACCATCAACAACGAAACCATGAGTCAGTACTTGCCTGTAAGGCGCTACGTCTTTCATCGCGATAGATGAAATCAGAGACGACTGGAACCAACCACGGTGTTGGTCAGAACCTTCCAAGTATAAATCTGCGCTGTTACCGTTGTATTCTTCACGAGCATCAACAACAGAGAAGTGAGTAACACCTGAGTCAAACCATACGTCTAGCGTGTCTAACACTTTTTCGTACTGGCTTGCTTCTTCACCCAGAATCTCAGCTGCATCCACATCCCACCATGCTTGAATGCCTTTCTCTTCAACCAGTTTTGCCACGGTTTCGATCAGTTCAAGCGTATTTGGATGAAGTTCAGAAGTCTCTTTATGTACAAACAGAGCGATTGGCACACCCCAGGTACGTTGACGAGAGATACACCACTCAGGACGACCTTCAATCATACCTTCAATGCGGCTTTGACCCCACTCAGGCATCCACTGAACACCCTTGATTGCTTCTAGTGCTTTTGCACGCAGGCCAGCCTGGTCCATTGATACGAACCACTGAGGTGTTGCACGGAAAATGATTGGAGTCTTATGACGCCAACAGTGTGGGTAGCTGTGCTCGTAAGCGTGATGATGCAGTAGCGCGCCTTTTTCTTTTAGCGTTTCAACAACGGCATCGTTTGCTTTAAATACGTGCTGACCAGCGAATAGCTCAGTATCTGGCAGGTAAACGCCATTTGAGCCAACTGGGTTTGCTACTTCCAAATTGTACTTTTGGCCAACCGCGAAGTCTTCCTGACCGTGACCAGGTGCAGTGTGTACAACACCAGTACCTGAGTCAGTAGTAACGTGATCACCTAAGATCGCCGGTACAGTGAAATCGTAGAATGGGTGTTGGAACTGAGAAAGCTCTAGGTCCGCACCTTTGGCAAAACCAAGGTTGTGGAAGTGCTCAATGCCCGCGCGATCCATTACCTCTTTTGCTAGCTCAGCAGCAACGATAATACGCTCTGGGTTGTCACCTTCAACCTGGATAAGTACATACTCAAGATCGTCACGCAGACACACAGCGCGGTTCGCTGGTAATGTCCAAGGCGTTGTTGTCCAGATAACGATAGAAACGTCACCCTTACCTTCATGACCTTGAGTCAATTCGAACTTAGACAGAAGTGCCGATTCGTCCGCAGTTTTAAAACGTACGTCGATAGATGGAGATACTTTATCTTTGTATTCCACTTCTGCTTCAGCCAATGCGCTACCACAATCTGTACACCAGTGAACAGGTTTGAAGCCTTTTAGCAGGTGACCTTTGCTCGCGATTTTACCAAGCGCACGGATAATGTTCGCTTCAGTATCGAAATCCATAGTGCGGTATGGTTTATCCCACTCACCCAAGATACCAAGACGCTTGAAACTCTCTTTCTGACCTTCTACCTGGCCTGATGCGTATTCACGACATTTTTCGCGAAATTCTGCTGCAGTTACTTTTTGGCCTGGTTTGCCTACTTTCTTCTCTACCATCAATTCGATAGGCAGACCGTGGCAGTCCCAGCCAGGGATGTAAGGTGCGTCAAAACCTGAAAGTGTTTTGGATTTAATAATAATGTCTTTAAGAATCTTGTTTAGTGCGTGACCAATGTGAATGTCACCATTTGCGTAAGGAGGGCCATCGTGCAATACGAATGACTTTTTGCCTTTCTTAGCTTTACGGATTTCACCGTAAAGATCTTCTTTGTACCAACGCTCAAGCATTTCTGGCTCACGATTAGCCAGATTGCCGCGCATTGGAAACCCTGTTTCAGGTAAGTTCAGGGTATCTTTATACTCACTCATCGATTCTTAATTCCGTTATATTGGGCGAAAATTAGACATTATGTTGAACGGTGGAATAAACCGCTCAACCCTTAAGCTGACGCAGCCACACCCTTGCTGCTTCAGCATCCAATTCAATTTGTTGTTTAAGTGCTTCAAACGACTCAAACTTTTGCTCATTTCGAAGTTTGTGCAAAAGTTCCACTTCTAGTTGCTTGCCATATAAATTGGCATGAAAGTCAAATAAGTGTACTTCTAACTGCTGGCGAACGCCATTTACCGTTGGTCTTTGGCCAATGTTAGCCACACCACCCATTGGTTTATCGCCTAAGCCAAGCACTTGAACAACATAGACTCCGGAAACCGGAGAGACACAGCGTTTCAGAGGAATATTCGCAGTAGGGAAACCAATCGTTCTGCCCAGCTTTCTTCCATGGGAAACACGCCCGCTGATGCTGTAATTTCTTCCCAGCATGTCATGTGCGGAATGCAAGTCATCACCAGCCAAGGCTTCGCGAATCGCGGTACTGCTGACTCGTAACTGTTGTAAACAAAAGCTTCGGGTACTGACGACTTCAAAGCCGTATTTTTCCCCGGCTTCTTGCAACATAGCAAAGTTTCCTGTGCGGCCCTGGCCAAAACAGAAATCATCACCAATGACAAGAAACTTAACACCCAAACGCTCGACCAACAAGTCACGGATAAACTCTTCCGCCGTCAAGCTGGCAAAATGTCGATTAAAATTGACACATAGCAAACGATCGATGTCGAGCTTGCTTAGCTGGACGAACTTATCGCGCAATCGTGTCAACCTTGCTGGTGCTTTGTCTTTAGCAAACAGCTCCATCGGCTGAGGTTCAAAGGTCATCACAACCGAAGGTAACGAAAGTTTCCTCGCCTGTTCAGATACTTGCTGCAATACTTGTTGATGGCCTCTGTGTACGCCATCGAAATTGCCAATAGTCAGAACACACCCGTAGTGATGCGATGTGATATTGTGAATGCCTCTGATCAGTTCCATTGGATACTGCTTTATGCCCCTGTTTTTACTTTGCACTGTGTGAAACTGACGGATTATATACTAATCCCCCTTACTCTGTCCCAGCTTTTAGGTCTTTTAAGCGTACACCTGTTAAAAATAGAACCACAAGGTAGACTGCAGCACCTAAGGCGATCAACATTCCCAACACAGCACTACGGTGTGCAAAGCTCCAGTCTAGCCAGACAGGCATCTCTTCCATTTGCCACATGATGGCTGCGACCATCGCTGCGCCAGCAAGAAATAAACGCATAATAAAGAAGACAGTACGTCTGGTCATTTGGTAAACCCCCGCTAAATGTAAGCCTCGGTATAGCAGTACCATGTTCACAAGGGCAGATAGAGCCGTCGCAACAGCCAAACCAACATAACCATAGAAGTAGGCAAAAATGGCGTTAAACACCATGTTGGTCACCATCGCTATGATGCCGTATTTCACTGGTGTTTTGGTGTCCTGACGAGAGTAGTAACCCGGAGCAAGTACCTTGATCAACATAAAGTTTAATAAGCCAGATGCGTAAGCGAGCAGTGAAAGTGAGGCTTGGTGTACATCTTGTGGAGAGAACTCACCACGCATAAATAGCACCATCAGCATTGGTTTAGCCAACACCATCAAACCCAACATGGCTGGAATACCGAGTAGCGTGACCATGCGTACCCCCCAGTCCATGGTATGAGCAAACCCTTCGCTGTGGGCATCAACGTGCTTACGAGAAAGTGCCGGCAGAATCACGGTCGCAATGGCAATACCAAACAACCCGAGCGGGAATTCCAATAAGCGGTCCGAATAATACAGCCAGCTTATCGACCCTGTTTGAAGAAAACTGGCAATAAAGGTATCAAACAGCAGGTTAATCTGACTAACTGATACACCAAATAAAGCCGGGATCATCAAGGTACGTATCTTTACTACCCCCGGATCGCGCCAACCCCATTTAGGTTTGACCATCACGCCTGCTTTAATAAGGAAAGGAATTTGAAACAGGAACTGAACTAAGCCACCCAAGAAAACACCAATCGCAAGGCCAATCTCAGGCTGTGACATCTGCGGCGAAATAAACCAAGCCGACAGTATGATCATGACGTTCAAAAATACGGGGGTAAATGACGAAACGGCAAACTTGCCGAGAGTATTGAGAATTGCACCAGACAGTGCGACGAAAGTAATGAACCATAAATAGGGGAACGTAATTTTGAGCATCATACTAGCGAGCTCAAATTTTTCTGCCGACGGTCCACCATTCATCCAGTCCAAAAACCAGCCAAAGCCAAACAGTGCAGTGACTACGCCAGAGCCGAGTACACCAAACAAAGTCACCACAGAGACAATCACACCCAGTGTTCCGGCAGCTCGCGCAATGAGATCTCGGGTTTTATCCATGTCACCCTGGGCATGACTTTCAGTTAGAACGGGAACAAATGCTTGGGAAAATGCACCTTCAGCAAATAAACGTCGTAAAAAGTTGGGAATTTTATTGGCAAAGAAAAAGACGTCTGCACTCGCCCCTGCCCCCATTAGGTTTGCCACTACTACATCACGTACTAAACCTAGAACGCGGGAAATAAGCGTCATGGCACTTACGATCATGCCTGACTTGAGCAGTCGTTTACTCACTGTAACCTCGGAATATAACTATAATAAAGCCAACCCTATACCTTTGGGTTCGCGGTGGCTCTAAATAGGCGTCAAAAATTTATCCGCTTATTGTTAGTTCTATGCGGATAATTATTAGCATTGGTATAAAAATGCTGTTAGAATCCCCGCCATCTTAACCGCGATGACCTCTCTTACCAAAACTTGTTTTGGTTTAGAACGGTTTTTGCACAAATCATTTGACATTTAAGCGCAAATGAGGGATATTCCTCGCCCTTAAATTGTCACAGAACTAAGTTTTTGGGAGTTAGACCCTTGGCAAATAGTAAATCTGCTAAGAAGCGCGCTATCCAAGCTGAGAAACGTCGTCAGCACAATGCTAGCCGTCGCTCAATGATGCGTACTTACATGAAGAAAACTGTTGCTGCTATCGTAGCAGGCGACAAAGAAGCTGCAACTGCTGCATTTGCTGTAGTTACACCTATCCTAGACCGCATGGCAACTAAAGGCCTTATTCATAAGAATAAAGCAGCACGCCATAAGTCTCGTTTCGCTGCACAAATCAAAGCTCTTTAATAGAGTCCTGATTTTACAGTGAAGAAAAAACCGACTTTGTGTCGGTTTTTTTATATCTAAATTTCGCAATAAAAAAGCTGGCACTGCCAGCTTTTCTTTTCTCTATTTGCCAGACCAAACGCATCTCCAGTACTACCGTACGTAAATGCGCTGACCAGATCAGGTTACTCGCTTTCGCAATACAGTCCGTGAAGGGTTTTAATCAACGTTTTCACCTCATCACTTTTTAAGGTGTAGAACACCGTTTGCGCTTCTTTCCTTGTCGCGACCAATTCATCACGACGTAACCACGCCAAATGTTGAGACAATGCCGACTGGCTTAACTCTAGTTTTGCACACAACTCGCCAACAGACAGCTCTTGGTTATGCAGCATGCAAAGAATTTGTAAACGTCTTTCGTTTGCCATCGCTTTGAGCAACACGACGGCTTTAGCGGAGTTTTTCTCCATGTCTTGTAGATTCATGTGTTGGACCTCTAGCTACAACTTACCTATTCCAACTCTGGCTAGCTAGTTGTGTTGCAAAAATTTTTCCTGTGACACCCAAATAAATAAAAGATGTCGCAATATTGATAACTTTGAAATAGTCTTTTGATTGACGCCATAGAGTTTGCATCGCTCTCAGAAGTACAAACTCTCTCATCACGAGATACCAATGGTACTAACAAGCTACAAAGTTACTTAAGTCTCATTTAGATTTATATTTTGGACGATAGTAATCTATTTATTTGCGCAACGATACGTGTTTATTCAAACATTTGGCTAAAATCAGCATCACAAACGTTCTTAACTGCTGGATGCTGAATCATACGCTCAGCAAAAATAACATAATATTCTTCCTTTAAATCACCGACATGACCAATTAATTGTAACTTGCGGTCGTCTTCAATTTCGGACATGTAGACCGTAGGTGCCAGGAAGATAACATCATCATGATATCGTGCGAATGCTTTCATCAACGCCACATCATCAAACTCTCCCAACACATCTGGCTGTAAACCTTGGCGATCAAACCATTGAATCACTTTACGCCCCATTGCTGTTCGGCTGGCTGGAATCAAGAGCTTTTTCTGTTCCAGAATTTCTGGAAATTTCACTTCGTCTATTTCAAACGAAGCAAAAAAACTCATACTGCTCTCACCGAGCTTCTTACTATAGAGGCCAGGGCTTTGAGTCGAATCAACAGGGCAATCGGATAAAATCATATCGAGTTTGTGTTGTGATAATCGCTCGAGCAACAGTTCGTGAGTCGATTCGTAACAACGCAGATGGATACTGTCATCTTCAGGAACCGTGGTCATGAGCACTTTGCTGACCAGACGCTTTGACAGCGCATCCGCGACTCCGACTTCAAACAAGATATTGGAGTGCTGGCTATAATTCACAATATCCAACATCTCATAACTCAAGCCAAACATGCGGTCAGCGTATTTAAACACTAACTGACCCAATTCTGTTGGTTCTACAGTACGACCATTTCGCTTTGTTAATTTTCCTTTCATTCGCTCTTCAAATGCTTTGATTTGCCCAGTCACAGTTTGAGGAGTAAGGAAAAGAGCTTCGGCGGCTTTAGTAACAGAGCCTTGCTTGCAGACCATCCAGAAGTAATACAGGTGGTTATAATTTAGATGTGACATACCCAGTCCCCGGAAAGAAGGTGATTGCTTTTATATCAAATGTGACAACGATAAACAATTAATTCGAAAAAACCACAATAAACACACAAAAAAACAGATTTTACCGAACAAATAAAATTCACATTGTCATAAACAACAACCCAACATGCAGTTTTTATCATTCCCCCCTCAAACTCCGCGCAAAAAGACCAACTTTAAAGCCATTTAATTTCAACAAGTTAAACCTAACTAAAGAAAAATAAAAAAGTAACTGTCAAAAATGACAGTAAAAAGCTTTTAAAGACACGGATCTGTCATATTAATGAAATATTTTATCTCTAACATCGCTCGCAGTTTCAACTAAAGACCTCAAAACATAAAGCAAGGTCAACGGAGAAAATTATGATGAACCAAGCTACTTCGGCAGCGGCGCCAATCTCGAGATCAACTCATTGGTTACGCTGGGCTAACTTGGCATTCATGCTGTATCTGCTTCTTTTAGCAGTATCTATGGTTGGTAGTGGCTTCAAATGGGCGACTGGCGACCAGGCGAAAGTACTGTTTGAATTTGCATCCCACCCTATCGCTGGTCTTATGATCGGTCTGGTGGCAACGGCCCTAATCCAATCCTCTAGTACAGTAACTTCTATTATTGTGGGCTTAGTTGCAGGTGGTCTGCCTGTAGAAACCGCCATTCCAATGATTATGGGTGCCAACATTGGTACAACGGTTACTAATACGCTCGTTTCTCTAGGTCACATGCGTTGTAAAGAAGAGTTCAAGCGCGCTTTTGCCAGTGCGACGATCCATGACTTCTTCAACCTGCTTGCTGTCGCTATCTTCTTACCTTTAGAAATGATGTTCGGCTTATTAGAAAAGGTTTCTCATTGGCTGGTTTCACCACTTCTGAATACTGGCGATATGAGCATGAAAGGCTTCGATTTTATCAAGCCGATCACAAAACCTGTCGTTTCAGCAATCAAAGAGCCATTATCCACATTCGGCGACGCATTTGGTGGTGCGATTCTTATCCTGCTTGGTATTGCAACTATCTTCGTTGCTATCACTGTGATGGGTAAACTGATGAAGAGCCTGATGGTGGGTCGTGCACGTGACATCCTTAAGAATGCTATTGGTCGTGGCCCTATCCACGGTATCCTTTCTGGTTCGATCGTGACTGTACTTGTGCAATCATCTTCAACAACAACAAGCTTAATGGTTCCGCTAGTGGGCACTGGCGTACTGAAAGTACGTGACATCTACCCATTCACTCTGGGTGCTAACATTGGTACATGTATTACAGCGCTTCTGGCAGCAACGGCTGTCTCCGGTGAGTTCGCGGTGTTTGCACTACAGATTGCACTGGTTCACCTGACATTTAACGTTGCAGCGACACTATTAATCTTTGGTATTCCGTTCTTACGTGAACTGCCACTAAAAGGCGCAGAAAAGCTTTCAGAGATGGCAATTAAGAACAAAGCTGTTGTAGGTGGTTACCTAATGTCAGTATTCATTCTTTTACCAGGTGCAATTCTGGCCCTGACTGCATAATAATAACGAAGTACCATCGCTTACTTTCAGGCTCCACATCGTGGGGCCTTTTTTGTATGTGTACCCTATATACAAAAAGAAACTCAACGCTAATTGTGACAGATGTACAAATATTTGTTGTTCAAACCCCATTCACGATGATAATTTGAGCCATAGCCCACCGAGTAAACCACGCTTTTGGTTAGTCGTATTTTAACATGGAGTTTAAAAGCATGGCTCAAGCTTACGAATCGATTCCCAGTCAACTATTAGCGATAGATGAAAACCTAACCCAATTAGTTAGTGATATTGATATTCTTAGTAGCGTCAACCCGATCAACTACGCACAAGAAAGAGAACGATTCATTAGCAATAAATACTCTTTAGAGCCTAAATTTGAATACCAGAAATCACCTCTCGATACCCACCAGTCTAAGCGTCGCTTGTATGAACTGCCTTTAGAAGAGATCCACGATACGCAGCTACAAAAGCTGTATGCAGATGTGATTCAGTCTTATGCGGATAAACTCGATCAAGTCGATACCATTGGCACACAGGATTTCCTGTACAATTCTCTGCGCTATTACGGAGAACCAAGTACGAAAGATATTTCCAATGCACATTTTATTTTGCATTTACCGACAGAAGAAGAAAGCAAACCAGAGCATGACAGCCAGTCCATTGCTCGTTTCATGAATCATTTTGCCCAGAAAAATGGCTACGAATGCGACATACAGGTGCTGGATGGGATGCTGGCTAACGCGCTGGTATCTGGTATACGAGTGAAGATCAATAGCGCAGCACGCATCGCAACGGATGAATTGGAAGCGCTCGCTCATCATGAAATGGGCGTTCACCTACTCACCACCCTAAATGGCCGTCGCCAGCCTCTCAGCGTACTGAGCTTAGGTTGTCCTGCCAGTACCAATACTCAGGAAGGACTTGCGATTCTGTGTGAATACCTTTCCGGGCACTTCAGTATCAAACGATTACGCACGTTGGCGCTGCGGGTACTGGCTGTTGAATCGATGATTAAAGATCGGGATTTTCGCCAGACTTTCAGACTATTGAAGGAACAATACCATGCCTCTGATACGCTCGCTTTTACGATTACCGCACGCGTGTACCGCGGTGGTGGCCTGACAAAAGATTACTTGTATCTACGCGGATTCCGGGAAGTGCTTAACGCTTATGATCAACTGGGTGACGATTTCTATCTGTTGTTGTGCGGAAAAACCGAACTGAAATACTTTGATTTGATTCGTTCACTGGTTAATAAAGGGATTTTTTCAAGACCCGATTACATCAGCCCAGCCCTGTCTAAGCCACAACAAACCAATCCGATCCACCGTTATATCGTCAGTGCCTTAAAGTAAGACCGTTAAAACGAAAAAAGCTCCGACATGGAGCTTTTTTCACATTAATGATCAACAAACCTGACTACACAGAGAATGGGTAGCGAATTGCGTCATGGTACTCGTAACCTTCCACCCAGAAGTCATCCAGCGTGACCCAGGTTTCTAAATCTTGCAGAGATTTGATCTCTGGGTTGATATGGAAAGTTGGCGCCTTAAGTGGCTCACGTTTCAGTTGCACGTCGCGCATCAATTCAAGCTGGTCTTCGTAGATGTGAGCATTCACTATCTTGTGGTATGCCTGCCCCGGTTTCTTTCCAGTGATCTGGGCAATAATAGCCAGAAAAACATACACTTGAACCATGTTGAAGTTAAGACCCAATGGCACATCACATGAACGTTGAGTACTGTTGAGATACAGCGTGTCACCCAACAGTGAAAAGTGATGACTGTACATGCAAGGGCGCAGACAGCCCATGTGAAATTCACCCGGGTTGTAAAAGTTGAGGATCTCGCCACGGTCATCAACACCACGGGTTAAATCATCAACAATCTTGCGTAACTGGTCAATATGACCACCATCTGGCTTCGCCCATGCACGACCTTGAACACCGTATACACGGCCCATGTCGTCTTCGCCTTTACGGTAAGGATTACTCAGCCAGGCATCATTCTCGTTAGCGTTGGCATCCCAGGTTTTGGTGCCCAATTTACGGAAATCTTCCGCGTTGTCATAACCGCGAATATAGCCCAGCAGTTCCGCAACTGCGGCTTTCCAAAAGCTTTTGCGTGTGGTCACCAATGGGAATTGATTGTTCGCAACATCGTAGGTTAAATCCGCGTTGATCACCGTCAGGCAACGCTTGCCTGTACGCTCATTTTCAACCCAAACTCCTTGGTCAACGATGCGCTGACACAAATCTAAATACTGTTTCACACCAATACCCTACTTCTTTTTCACTTGCGCTTTATCTTGGTAAAGACCACGTTTGTACGCCCAAACCATCATGAGAATTCCCAACACGATCATCGGAGTAGACAGGATCTGTCCCATTGAAATAAAACCACTAAACAGACCAAGCTGAGCATCCGGCTCGCGCACGAACTCGACCAGGAAGCGGAATGTACCATATCCAGCTAAAAATAGCCCTGATACCGAGCCTAATGGACGTGGTTTTTTGATGAACCAGTTCAAGATAAAGAACAACACCACGCCTTCCAGCGCCATTTCGTATAACTGAGAAGGATGGCGAGGTAGCGGACCACCATTCGGGAAAACAATCGCCCAAGGCACATCAGTCACACGCCCCCAAAGTTCGCTGTTCATGAAGTTGCCCAGGCGTCCCATCCCTAATCCGAATGGTACGAGTGGTGCGATAAAGTCCGCTACGCCAAAGAAGGTACGACCATTTTTACGTGCGTACCAGAGCATGGCGGTAATCACGCCCAGTAAACCACCGTGGAATGACATACCACCGGTCCAGACTTTGAAGAGATATAAAGGATCGTCCAGGAACAACTCAAAATTGTAGAAAATCACATAACCAACCCGGCCACCGATCACTACGCCAAGGAAGCCTGCAAATAGTAAGTCTGAGACTTGTTCACGTGTCCAGCCACTGTTTGGCTTGTCTGCACGGCGATTTGCCAGCCATAAAGCAAACATAAAGCCGACTAGGTACATTATGCCGTACCAGCGTATAGAAACCGGGCCAATCGCGATTAAAACCGGATCAATATTGGGAAATTCAATGTATCCCTGAGACATAAATCATTCTCTTCTTATTACAAATGGATGGAGGTTACAGCAGCATTGTTGCAGCAATAAAAATCAGAAATACTGAGAAGACTTTTTTCAATACTGCTGTCGGGAGATTCGTCGCCAACTTAGCGCCAACTTTTGTGGTCAGCATCGACGTCATGACGATTGCTAATAAAGCAGGAAGATAAACATAACCAACACTGTACGCAGGCAAATTCTCGACTTTGTAACCATGTAAGATAAAACCGATCATGCCAGAAATGGCTATCACGCAACCGCATACTGATGAGGATCCGACGGCTTTTCGCATTTCGATGCCGTGTTTATTGAGGAAAGGGACCGACAGCGAACCACCGCCAATACCAGCCAGACTCGACACGACGCCAATTCCGGTTCCGTACATCATGGTAATCGGGCTGCTCGGCATAGGCTTGAATTCTGTCACTTTAATCGAGCGGAACATTTGTACTGCTAACAGCAGCACTATCACACCGAAAATTTTTGGCAAATATTGAGTGGGGATCCATTCAGCCAGGCTCGCACCAACAAAACCGCCAATCACAACACCCGGCATCAGCCACTTCACCACAAACATATCAACATTGCCCAGTTTGAGGTGATGCATTGCTGATGAGCCTGATGTAATGATGATACTCGCCAATGAAGTAGCAAGTGCCATGTGCATGATCATTTCAGGCGAGACACCTGCCAAGGGAAGAAGGTACGCTAACGCAGGAACAACGATTAACCCGCCGCCAATGCCAAGCAGACCTGCCATCACACCTACAAAAGCACCTACTGCCAGCAATAATAAAAATAGAGAGAGGGTCACAATTACCTACTTCTTACCTGCCCGAATAAAGCCAGCAAAACCTTGTTGGATAAAGAAATCATGCATCATCTGATGAATTTCCTGTCCATATGAAAGTGTCATAGCCTGTTTTGCTAATTTTTCGAGTTCTTCTTGTTGGCTATGGCGAATCAAATACTTCACTTTAGCCACATTAGACGTATTCATACTCAGAGTGCGATAACCTAAGCCCAGTAGCAACAGCGAGCCAAACGGATCTCCGGCGAGTTCACCACAAATGCAAACGGGTACCTGATACTTCTCACAAACATCATGAATTTGCTTTAAGGCCAGCATGACGGCTGGATGCATGGATTCATAGACATCTGAAACCCGCGAATTGTTCCGATCAACGGCTAATAAATACTGAGTTAAATCGTTTGTACCAACAGAAACAAAATCGACACGATGGGCAATCGTCGGCAGTAGATACACCATTGACGGTACTTCAATCATAACGCCGACTTTAGGCATTAGGATCCGATCATCAATCAGTACGGTTTCCGTGTATGCCTGATTAATTAAAGTAATCGCGTCATCCAGTTCTTTTACTCCAGATACCATTGGCAGCAGAATATCCAGATTGCCACTCTCGGCACTCGCCCGTAGCATTGCCCGTAATTGGATAAGAAAGATATCTGGATGATCCAGCGTAAAACGGATCCCACGCCACCCCAAAAATGGATTGTCTTCTTCTATCGGCAAATACGGCAATGGCTTATCACCACCGATATCCAACGTACGCATAACAACACGTTGATTCTGATAGCTGTTCAATATCGCTCGGTACTGATGATACTGCTCATCTTCCGATGGAAAGTGATGCTGAAGTAAAAATGCAATTTCCGTGCGATATAAACCAACGCCATCAACACCGGTATTGATCGCGATATTGCTGTCGGCACTCAATCCAGCGTTTAACATCACTGCCACTTGATGATTATCCAGAGTGATCGCTGGTAAGGCGAGATCCTTGTTCACCATCGCGGTCAACTCAGATTCTTCGCTGACTAAGCTACGGTATTCACGTAACAGTTGGCGATTTGGCTCGAGGAAAATCTCACCAGTGTATCCATCCACAATGCCCAGTTTGCCATTGACCACGTCGGTATTGATGTTTGCCCCCATGACAGCAGGGACGCCCAGAGCACGTGATAAAATGGCTGCATGAGAGTTAACACCGCCTTCCAGAGAGACAACCGCCAACAGGTATTCTTTAGGGACTGACGCTAATAACGTAGCAGTAAGCTCATTTGCCACCAGAATAATAGAGCGATCGATAGCCGAGTTTTCTTGCTCACTATTGTGCAAAAAGTAAAGTAGACGCTGGCCTAACTCTCTGATGTCCTGCGCACGTTCACGCATGTAAACATCTGACATGCGCGCAAATCGATTCGAGTACGACTCAACAACCTGACGCAATGCCCAATCAGCCCTGTCCCCTTTCTCGATTTGCTTTTTCAGATCACCACGCAGCATCGGATCATTCAGCAAGTGAGTGAAAAGATCGAAGATAGCCAAAGCGTCTTTGTTGATTTCACTATCAAGCTTTTTACGCATCCGGCGAAAATCATTCAGTGCGCGCTCAATTGCCACCAGCAAGAGTTCATATTCCCGCTCTCTGTCCAATGTTGAAGCAGGAAAAACATCGGACAAACTCGGCTGAGTGTTGTCAAACCAAAACTCGCCGATCGCCACACCGGTAGAAGCTGGTAAGCCTTTTAGGACAGTAGGTTTGGAGGCTAATTGCCAGTGACCAAGACTTTGCGCATGCGCAATGATAACCGCTAACTGAGCCGACAATGTGACAAGGAATGACTCTTCCATCTCACTGAACAAGCGCGGCGTTTTCTGTTGTATGACGAGGACACCCAAAACTTGTTTGCGGTGAATAATCGGTGTAGCAAGAAACGAGTGGAAAATTTGTTCACCGAGTTGAGGGAAGAATTTAAACTCTGGATGTTTGGAAGCTTCAGCAAGGTTGAGCGGCTCAGCACTGCGTTTTACGAGGCCAACCAAACCTTCATTGAAGTTGATATGTATACTATCACCTTCAAAAATAAGGCCTTGAGTCGCCATAAGCTCAAGGCGTTGCATTTCTTCATTGGCGAGGTAAATCGTACAGCACTCTGTGCGAAGGGCAATACAAGTCTCCTTAACCAATATATCGAGTGCCAGATGAACATCTTCAACTCTGGAGACCTTTTCAACTATTTCCCTTAGCTGGCTGAGCATGACTATCCTCTACGTTGCTTTTTTCTTTTCCCTTTCGTTTTTCTTTCTCGAAAAGGCATGGCTAAAGAAGCAAACTCTTTCATTGCACGACGATAAACGTCTCGCTTAAAAGATACCACTTGCCTGACGGGGTACCAATAGCTTACCCAACGCCAACCATCAAATTCAGGGGATTTCCCACGTTGCATATTGATGCATGACTCATCGCATTCCAATCGCAACAGAAACCATTTCTGTTTTTGGCCGATACAAACAGGCTTAGAGTCCCAACGCACCAATCGCTTTGGTAGTTTATACCTTAACCAGTGACGACTTGTTGCAATGATTTTAACGTCTTTTTTCGTTAAACCGACTTCTTCATATAACTCCCTGAACATCGCCTGCTCAGGGGTTTCACCTTCGTCAATTCCACCTTGTGGAAATTGCCATGAGTGTTGCCCGTATCGTTTAGCCCAGAAGACCTGACCATGGTTATTACATATTACAATACCAACATTCAGTCGGTAACCATCGCCATCTATCACTGGCTAACCTCTATGAATAATTTTTTATTACCGTGATTTTTCCACATATCCCCATTACTAGCAAACTTACTGATGTGATATGAGCAAGATTTATTACTTTTCCATCAACATTGGATATCTTTTAGCCTATCAATACTTTATCAACACAAGATTGAGACATTGCCCACATTTATTCACCTTTTCTGTGAATAACTTTGTGAAGAATTCGCTAACAGTAGATATTTTTGTTCAAAACCTTTTCCTACCTTCTTTTTACAAAAGAGAATGAAAAAATATAATTAATTGATAAATATTAGTTTTATTAAAAAATCGATGAAAAAAAGATCTTGCACGCACTGATGATCTTTTCATCAAACTTAGATCGGTTAAAGATCCACCAACCCGCAATTTATCCACACCACACCAGTAGGACTTCATGACATTGCGATAAAATCAAGCCTTAATTCAATACAAAACACCTGTCTATTCATCCAGTCGTGCTTTAGATCCACCTCCACGCCCCTTAGCTTGTGGATAAGTTATGGATTGATCATTATTAATCCACCCAGATGAAATCTTGAACAGTAGATTTTGTTGTAATTTGTTAGACTACGTTTTTTAAATCGATACGTAGTCATTATGAAACCAGAACCACAGACAGAAACGGAACTGATGGAGCGTGCTCACGATATTGCTGGCCTTAGTTTCGCAGAACTTGCAGAAGAAGCAGGCATGATCGTTCCTGACAATTTAAAACGTGATAAAGGCTGGGTCGGTCAACTACTTGAATGGCATTTGGGCGCACCAGCAGGCAGTAAGCCCCAACAAGACTTTTCTAAACTGGGAATTGAATTAAAAAGCATCCCAGTGGGCTACTCTGGCCGACCATTAGAAACCACTTTCGTCTGCGTAGCACCGTTAACTGGAGTGCAAGGGCTAACGTGGGAAACAAGCCACGTACGCAATAAATTATCCCGTGTTCTTTGGGTACCTGTTGAAGGAGAAAGAGAGATCCCGCTTGCGGAACGTCGCGTTGGTAGCCCACTTATCTGGTCACCAGATGAAGCTGAGGAGCGTGTCTTACGTAACGACTGGGAGGAATTAATGGAAATGATCGTACTTGGCCAGTTTGATCAAATTTCCGCCAGACACGGAGAAGCACTCCATCTGCGACCAAAAGCAGCCAACGCCAAAGCACAAACTGAAGCGTACAGCTCAAACGGAAAACCAATAAAAACGTTACCCAGAGGTTTCTACCTGAGAACACAGTTTACTGAGCAAATTCTGTTAAAACATTACATCAACACGCTATCAGAATGACACGGGACCACACCACTTTAATATGAGATGAGTGATAACTCGATATCACAATATGCGGCTACACCACTATCGTTACCGCACTCGTCGTACGCATTGCGCAGCCTCAAATAGGCTTTTTCGAAGCCCAATCGGAGCAGTTCCTCTTTCACCAATTCTAATGATCCGTAATGGATAGGATCCTCGCCGTCTTTTATTGGCTCAAGTTGGTGTTTGTATTCCACTGCTAACAAATAGTCAGAGACATCAGAACAACCTATAACAAAGACTTTAGGCATTTGATAGCTGTTTTTATGTTGACCATGTAACCACATGTCCAATTGATGTTTCTGCATGATCCACCTCCTTAACAACTCGTTTTAAGTGTAGTTAGGGTATGAATGGCTTTCGAGTTCTACAGGTAGTTAAACGCAAATCATTTGCGAGAGAGCCCAAAAATCCCCTATATTGGGATGACCTACTAAAGTTGGCAATTCTGCAAGGAAGTGAAATGCAATACACCAAACTACCGCACTCCTCTCTCGAGATCAGTAAAATCTGTCTTGGAACGATGACTTTCGGTGAACAAAACACAGAAAAGGAAGCGTTTGAACAGCTTGATTTTGCCCTTGATCATGGCGTGAACTTCATCGATACCGCTGAGATGTACCCAGTTCCACCAAATGCAGAGACGCAAGGTCGTACTGAGCAATACATTGGAAACTGGCTGGCAAAATCAGGCAAACGTGAAAAAGTGGTTCTGGCCACCAAAGTAGCCGGGCCACGAACCTTGCCATATATTCGTGAAAACATGAGCTTGAACCGCCGTAACATTCACGATGCGATTGATTCCAGTCTTACAAGACTTCAAACAGACTACGTGGATCTATACCAACTCCATTGGCCACAACGCCAAACCAACTGCTTTGGTCAGCTCAATTACCCATACCCAGACAAACAAGAAGAAGTCACATTAATCGAGACACTGGAAGCGCTGACCGAACTCGTAAACGCAGGTAAAGTTCGATATATCGGCGTATCCAATGAAACTCCGTGGGGCGTGATGTCACTGCTCCGTTTGGCAGAAAAGCACGACTTACCACGCATTGTCTCTATTCAGAACCCTTATAACCTGCTTAACCGTAGCTTCGAAGTAGGTCTATCTGAAATCAGCCACTACGAAGGTGTGCAGTTACTGGCGTATTCCCCTCTCGCGTTTGGCTGTTTGAGTGGGAAATATCTCAATGGCGCAAGACCTGAAGGCGCACGCTGCTCGAGGTGGGAGCGTTTTGCTCGTTACTTTACTCCCCAGGGTGTCAAAGCCACCGAGGCCTATGTCAATTTGGCGCGAGAACACGGCTTAGATCCCGCACAAATGGCACTCGCGTTTGTCAATCAGCGTCCATTTGTAGCATCTAACATCATTGGCGCAACCAATCTCGACCAGCTAAAAGCGAATATCGACAGCATTGATCTTCAACTCAGTGATGAACTTCTGGCCGAGATTCAAGCGGTCGGTACCACTTACTCCAACCCTTGCCCATAAAAGCAATCGGGCTGACCTTCAAGGCCAGCCCGTTTGAACTATTTAAAACGAATCAGTTTTATTACTTAATTTACAGCGTGTTGAGCACAGTAGGATTTACCAGTGGCCAAATAGACAAGCCCAACACGCTATAAATTACGTCGGTATTCGCGCACTTAAAACACGACGAAGATGACGAACTCGACGTTCTACTTTTACAGTATCAGGAACGCTTACTCGTGTTGAACGACCTTCCGCGTCCAGACCAATATCCTTCAATAAGTGCGCATTAGTCCAAGGAATATCATGGGCAGAGCGGCGTACTTTTCGTTGCCATTCTCTTTCTTCACGTTTTAGATCTGCTTTTAAAAGTAAAGCTGCAAGTTTCAAGTAAATAGAGTGACGCATCATAATTTTCTCCAATTATCGATAGTATTCGACTAGGAAAAATAGTGCATAGAGAAACAGGCAGTCTGTATTACTAAGCCGCTATTTTTCCGCAGCCTAGTAAAAAATAAGATAGGTTACGGGTTAATTTTATCTTGAGAGCCAGTGGTATTTTTATCCGCCGCATGAATGAGTGTCGGTGTAATAGAAATACGGTCAGCGCAAGTCGTGGTGTCAACAACGTAGTGTTTCATCTTGCGCCTCCTAGCTTAAAAATTAATCCGTTATGAAGTGATATAACTCATTGAGTTATGGTTAAATTGTAAGCAACAGTGTTCGTTTATCAACCATTTTTTAACCTAACGATTAAAAACAAACCATTGAACTGGTAACTAGTTGCATATTCTTTAAATCGTAAAATATTCATCTAAAAAACTAACAAACTGCAAAGCTTTATAACTCAACTGAATGAATAATAAAAAAGAGCGACTATTGCACGCTCCTTTTTCACTTTTGTCTGTATATCAGATGGTTTGTTCTGTGATCAGGTTGTGTTTATTGAGTAATCGGTACATTGTCGCTCGTGAAACGCCCAACTCTTTCGCTGCATTCGATACCTGGCCAGAGTGAGATTCCAGCACCACCAATAGCGCATCTCGTTCGCTCTTCTCACGAATCGACTTCAAACTGCGCCTGGTATCATTTCTATGCGGTAAATCCAAATGCTGCACTTCAATCACGACACTGTCTGACATCAATACCGCACGCTTGATCTGATTCATCAGTTCACGAACGTTACCTGGCCAGAAATAACGAGTCAGTGCTTTCAATGCATCTTCGGAGAAACTCTTCGCTTGTGAGTTATATTCTTTCGAGAACTCTTGCAAGTAGTAACGGGCTAATAGCGCAATATCACTGGCACGCTCTTTCAAACTAGGCACACCGATACGCAACACATTAATGTAGTGGTAAAGCTCTTCGTTGAAATCACCATTGATCAGCGCTTTTTCAACGTCAGACGAATTCGCAGCAAGGATACGGACATTGACACTTTTCACCCCATCTTGGGTTTCAACCGTGCCCTCCTGCAAAAATCTTAGCAAGTTCAATTGCTGCGCTTTGGAAATAGTGAGAATGTCGTTAAGCAGAACCGTGCCACCATCAGCCTGTTCCAATAAGCTTGGGCCCGTATCGCCATTCGCTGCCACACCAAACACTTCCGTCTGGAATCGCTGCTCATTTAGAGCTCGGCAATTAATTGACATAAACGGTTTATGAGAGCGAGAGGATACTTTATGAATAGCACGCGCGACCGCCTCTTTACCTGTACCACTTTCGCCAGAGATTAGGATACTCACATCCGTTGGACCAATTCGCTTAACCTGATCACGCAGACGTTTCATTGGGATAGATTCACCTATCAAGCCCATATCCAGACAGTTACCGAAACTCGGCCAGACCTTCTTTTCTAGCTTTAACATGCCCAGTTGGTGGCCTATAGTACTTAATAGTTGCGCATCCGGAATCGGCGCGGTGAAAAAGTCGATACAGAAGTTCACAATAAACTGGCAGATGGTATCCACACCAAGCTGAGATTCACGGATGAATGCGAGCCATCGTACATGTTTATGAGAACTCACCAAGTTAGCCAAACCGTTCAAACTAAACTCATCGTGACTAAGGTCGACAATACCAATACAAGGCCCAATATCTTCCAGCAACGCATTGGCTTTACGCAAATCACCGACCTGATGACACTTCCAGCCAACTTGTTCCAGTACAGATAACCAAGGCTCATACGTACCACCTACGACGACAAGCGATCCCGGGATGGAATCCATCTTAAACTGCCCAGCCATTCTTCAACCCTTATTAATTATTGTTGATGTAACTTTCTAGCCACAGACGCAACTTTGCGAACGGGTAACATTATCGAGACTACAACTCTTCAAGTCTGTCTCAATATTAAGACTATGCAATAGATCGCGCTTTGGCGAATACTTATTTGCATATCCGATTGGGTGTTTAAGCTAACCATCTGAATTAATTTAAATAAGAGGCAAAAAAAACCACCCGAAGGTGGTTTTTCATCTCAAATAAATATTCGATTACGCTTGTGGACGCATTGCCGGGAACAGAATCACGTCACGAATTGTGTGCGTATTGGTAAACAGCATGGCAAGACGGTCGATACCAATCCCTTGACCCGCTGTTGGCGGAAGGCCGTGCTCTAGCGCAGTGATGTAGTCAGCGTCGTAGTACATCGCTTCATCATCACCCGCGTCTTTCGCATTCACTTGTGCTTTGAAGCGTTCGTCCTGGTCTTCTGCATCGTTTAGCTCAGAGAAACCATTTGCAACTTCACGACCACCGATAAAGAACTCGAAGCGATCAGTGAAGAATGGGTTGTCATCGCTACGACGTGCAAGTGGAGAGATATCCGCCGGATAGCCAGTGATGAAAGTCGGTTGAATTAGCAGAGGCTCAGCCGTTTCGCCAAAGATTTCTTCTAGCAACTGGCCACACGTCCAGAATGACTCTACTTCAACGTGAACTGATTTCGCGATTGATACCATAAGCTCACGATTTTGCAGATCTTCTTCAGTCAGCGCCTGAATTTTCTCGTGATCCGGGTTGTATTGCTTGATAGCTTCAAACATGCTCATACGAGCGTAAGTACCACCAAACTCAACCATCTCTTCACCGTAAGGCATTGATGTTGAGCCCAGAACTTCCATTGCCACTGTGCTTAGCATTTCTTCCGTTAGATCCATCAGATCTTTGTAGTCAGCGTAAGCTTGGTAGAATTCCATCATAGTGAATTCTGGGTTGTGACGAGGAGACAAACCTTCGTTACGGAAGTTACGGTTGATCTCGAATACGCGGTCAAAACCACCAACAACCAGACGTTTCAGGTAAAGCTCTGGTGCAACACGCAGGTACATATCGATATCAAGTGCATTGTGATGAGTCACGAATGGACGCGCTGTCGCACCGCCAGGGATCACGTGCATCATTGGCGTTTCTACTTCCAGATAGCCTTTTGAGCTCATGAAGTTACGAATCGCAGATACCAGTTTAGAGCGAACGATGAACGCCTTACGTGAATCTTCGTTAACGATTAGATCAACGTAACGCTGACGGTAACGCATTTCCTGGTCAGTCAGACCGTGGAACTTTTCAGGTAGAGGACGCAGTGCTTTCGTTAGCAGCTCGTACTCTTCCATGTTTACGTATAGGTCGCCTTTACCAGACTTGTGCAGAGCACCTTTCACACCGATGATGTCACCGATATCCAGACCTTGGTATTTTTCTTTTAGCGCTTTCTGTACATCTTTTGCAGCGTAAGCCTGAATACGGCCAGAAGTCTCTTGAATTACTAGGAAAGGCCCACGTTTCGCCATAATACGGCCAGCAATTGCAACAACATGGTTAAGCTCTTCTAGCTCTTCCTTCGTCTTCTCACCGAACTCTTTTTGAAGGTCGCCCGCTAATGCGTCACGACGGAAGTCGTTTGGGTGGCCGTTTGCTTTGCAGCTCTTACGGATCTCATCCAGTTTCGCGCGGCGTTCAGCAATCAGCTTATTCTCTTCTGGTGTAGAGGCTTCTTGTGCGTTGTCGTTTTGAACAGCATCAGTCATTTTTCGATGTATCCCGTTTCGATTTGAATGTCGGTGAAAAGCTTAAAGGCCTGATTTAAGGCTAGCTTCAATAAATTTGTCTAAATCGCCGTCAAGAACCGCTTGGGTGTTACGGTTTTCAACGCCGGTACGTAAGTCTTTGATACGCGAGTCATCCAGAACATATGAACGAATCTGGCTACCCCAACCGATATCAGATTTCGCATCTTCGTTGGCTTGCTTCTCAGCATTCTGTTTTTGAAGCTCAAGCTCAAACAGTTTTGCACGAAGCTGTTTCATCGCCTGATCTTTGTTTTTATGCTGAGAACGATCATTCTGACACTGAACCACAGTATTCGTTGGAACGTGGGTGATACGTACCGCTGATTCCGTGGTGTTAACGTGCTGACCACCCGCACCAGACGCTCGGTAAACGTCGATACGTAGATCCGCAGGGTTAATGTCGATAGCGATGTTTTCATCAATCTCTGGGTAGATAAACGCAGACGCAAATGAAGTATGACGACGGCCGCCTGAATCGAACGGTGATTTACGAACTAAACGGTGAACGCCCGTTTCTGTACGTAGCCAGCCGTAAGCATAATCACCAGAGATACGAACTGTTGCTGATTTCAGACCCGCAACCTCGCCCTCTGACACTTCGATAACTTCGGCTTTAAAGCCTTTTGCTTCAGCCCAGCGCAAGTACATGCGTAGCAGCATGTTGGTCCAGTCTTGGGCTTCAGTACCGCCCGAACCCGCTTGCAGGTCGATGTAGCAGTCAGAGCTATCGTGATCACCAGAGAACATACGACGGAATTCAAGCTGCGCTAGTTTCTCTTCCAGATCAGCAAGTTCTGGTTCGATTTCATCAAACGTTTCTTGATCTTCTTCTTCAACAGCAAGCTCCAGAAGACCATCAACATCTTCTACACCTCGCTCAAGTTGATCAATAGTTTCAACAATCGCCTCTAAAGATGCACGCTCTTTACCTAGTGCTTGTGCGCGTTCAGGTTCGTTCCATACATCTGGCTGTTCTAGTTCTGCGTTTACTTCTTCTAGACGCTCTTTCTTAGCGTCGTAGTCAAAGATACCCCCTCAGGACATTTGTGCGCTCAGACACGTCCTGTAGACGGTTTTTAATTGGATTGATTTCAAACATGTTTACTCAACATTTTAGAATAGAATTTAACCGAGGAATTCTACTGAAAAATGTGACGGAGATACAGGAAAATTTCGAATGAGAGTGCAGATTGCGACGAGATGCAATACGGCCTCTACGCTCAAGAAGGCCGTACCCGATATCTAAGAAGAACTTAGTGCTTACTTAGCTTCAATATGATCGATCATAAGTTGCAGGGATTGATTGCCACGGAATTCATTCACATCCAACTTATACGCTAAACGTACGGTTTTGACAGAGGCATCCGGCCATCGACGTAAATCGACATTGAACGCAATACCGTCAATCATCACATTGGTTGGATGACCTTTGTAAAGCGGTTCCAACATCAGTTTAAGGTGCTTTTCACCCACCAGTTTTTGATGTAAGACCTTAAACTCTCCATCAAAAACCGGCTCAGGAAACGCCTGACCAAAGGGCCCTCCAGAGCGTAGGAGTTCAGCGACATGCATCGAAAACTCTTCTGGTTTGAGCTCACCATCAGACAGAATCACACCTTTTAGTGCCGCATCATCAAGTTCTTTCTTCACCACGTGATCAAATAAACGGCTAAAACGCTCAAAATCCTGCTCTTTGATGGTTAAGCCTGCCGCCATTGCATGGCCACCAAACTTGATGATCAAACCCGGATTTTGCGTATCAATAAAATCGAGCGCATCACGCATGTGCAAGCCGGGAATTGAACGGCAAGAGCCTTTAATTGTCCCGTCACCACCGTCGGCAAACGCTATCACAGGGCGATGAAATTTTTCTTTAATGCGTGAAGCCAGAATTCCAATCACACCCTGATGCCAATCGCGTTGAAACAGCACTAAGCCGTAAGGTAACTCGCTGTTCTCGCCAAATTGTAGACGCTCGCAAAAGGCCATTGCCTCCTGCTTCATCCCTTCCTCGATCTCTTTGCGGGTTTGGTTCAAACCATCGAGTTCATTCGCCATTCGGCGTGCAGCATGGATGTTATTACACATCAGTAGCTCAACCCCGAAAGACATGTCATCCAAACGACCTGCCGCGTTTATGCGCGGACCAAGAGCAAAGCCAAAATCAGACGCAACCAGACGCCGGGCATCACGTTTTGCTACTTCAATCAGAGCCTGAATTCCCGGACGCGCTTTCCCAGCGCGAATACGTTGTAAGCCCTGATGGACCAGAATACGGTTATTCTCATCCAGTGGCACAACGTCAGCAACGGTGCCGAGCGCAACAAGATCAATCAACTCCATCAATTTTGGCTCTTGCATGCCTTGTTCGGCAAACCAGTTTAGTTTGCGCATGTGCACACAAAGCGCCATCATCAAATAGAAGGCTACACCAACACCAGCCAAGGCTTTGGACGGAAAAGCGCAACTGTCGAGGTTGGGATTGACCATGGCATCCACGTCAGGCAGAACTTGCCCAGGTAAGTGGTGGTCCGTCACAAGTACGGTTATGCCATTTTCTTTGGCATAACGAACCCCTTCAATTGACGAAACGCCGTTGTCCACCGTCATGATCATTTCAGCGCCAAGTTCCAACGCTTGATCAACCACTTCCGGGCTTAAACCGTAACCATCTTCAAAGCGGTTTGGCACTAAGTAATCCACGTTGGCACTACCCAGCATTCGGAGCGCGAGCACTGATAACGCGGAGCTCGTCGCGCCATCCGCATCAAAGTCTCCTACTACGATTATGCGTTTTTGTTCCCGAATTGCCTGGAACAACAAAGCGACAGCCTCCTCAATGCCTCCCAGTTTTTGGTAAGAATGCAAACCACGTGCAGAGGTCTCCAGTTGCGCCACATCGGTGATACCACGATTAATGTATATGCGCTTTAAGATAGGAGGAATCGAATCAGGTAGTAGGGAAAGGTCCGGCTCGGGACGTCGTTGAATTTCTATCATGCTTGAAAAGAGCCGACGGCGTTGTCGGCTCTGCTCCTAAAGGATTATTGTTGCTCTAAACGGGTAAGTAGATCGGCTGGCGGTAAGTATCCCCCCACCATTTCACCGCTAGGCAGGAAGATTGCTGGCGTACCAGAAATACCTAGCTGGCGACCGACGTTGTAATGTGCCTGAACCGTTTCCTTACACTGTTCCAAATCCTTCACTGGACTTTCAAAAGTACGATTTACTTTCGCATTATGAATGGCAGTTTTCGGATCATCTGCACACCAAATTGCCGCCATTTGATCGGCAACCGGCCCCGTCGCACCTTGGCGAGGGTAAGCCAGGTAACGTACAGTGATACCTAAATCATTATAACCCTGCATTTGGCTATGCAGACGCACACAGTATCCACATGTAATGTCGGTAAACACCGTCACTGCGTATTTCTCATTGTCGGCCTTGAACTCGATCATGCTGTCCGAAAACTCGGCTATCTTCGCAGCATTCAGTGGTGCCTGACGCTCGGCCAGCACATCTTTATAACCACCATTTTCATCGATCGCATACAGCGTACCCGCGATAAAGTGATTGCCATCATTCGAAGCGAATAGAACACCACCATTGGTTTGGATTTCTAACAAACCGGTGACGTCAGAGGGTTTGATATCAACGATAGATAAACCCAGTTTTGAAAATTTCGCTTTTAATACAGCTTCATCAAAGTGTTGTTGTCCTGTTGACGCAACTTGTTCAACTGGAGTTTCCGTCTTAGCCTGACTTTCTTCCGCGCCACAAGCGGTGACAAAAAAGGGTAAAGTCAGCAGAGTTAGTCGGCGTAATACGCTCATTAAAATCACCTTAAAATAATATCTTTTCATCCATTGAGACCAGCTTCAAACAACCTACTTATGCTCTTGGGTGGTGTTGACTGTGGATCTGCTTCAATCGCTCAGTCGCCACGTGAGTATAAATTTGCGTGGTCGATAAGTCACTATGCCCCAGCAGCATCTGTACGACCCTGAGATCTGCGCCATAGTTCAGTAAATGTGTTGCAAATGCGTGGCGCAGAACATGCGGCGACAATTTATCTGTATCGATCCCCGCTATCACAGCATAGTATTTAATACGATGCCAAAACGTCTGACGAGTCATTTGTCGTGCACGCTTACTAGGAAAGACCACATCCGAAGAGGTCTCACCCAATAAGACTGGCCTGCCTTGCTTGATAAACGCTTCTATCCAGTCCACCGCATTTTCACCCATCGGCACCAATCGCTCTTTTCCACCTTTACCTGTAACGCGCACCACGCCCTGGCGAAGGCTGATATTTTCCATCGTCAAACTAACCAGCTCAGTGACGCGCAGCCCGGTGGCGTAGAGTAGTTCCAGCATCGCTTTGTCACGCAGTTCGACCGGATCATTGGGATCTGGAGCTTCCAGAAGTGCGTCTACTTGTTCTTCACTGATATCTTTTGGTAGTCGCTGTGGCAACTTAGGGCTAACCAACAATGCACTGGGATCATCGGCCCGCACTTTCTCACGATGTAAATACTGGAACAAACGCCGAATCGCCGACAACATACGTGCACGAGACGTCTGTTTGTATTCCAAATCAACCAAATAGGTTTGGTACTCTTGAAGACCAGAAAAGCTGATGAAGTCCAGACGGTAGCGCTGTTGCTCCATCCATGTTAACAGCTTTATCACATCATTTCGGTATGAAGCGAGTGTGTTCTCAGATAGCCCACGCTCCATCCACATTGCGTCTAAGAATTGCTCAACAAGCGCAAAATCTTGTTGATTGACAGGCTGTTGTGCCGTCATTCACGCTTCCTTTTTTGATTATCTGTAGCCTCTGAGGGTAAGACAGCCCCAGTTTGAATGCCATAAAAAATTGTCATCAATGGGGAATCTCACGATATTCGCTGCATTCGCAGGCGGTTTAAGGTTAAAATCACGCTCAACAGCAACACAAATAACGATGAATACAATGAAAATCGGACTCTTTTACGGCTCTACGACCTGCTACACCGAAATGGCAGCAGAGAAAATTCGTTCCCTCATTGGAGAAGATCTTGTCGACATTCACAATGTGAAAGAGACACCGCTTTCACTGATGGCAGACTACGATTTATTGCTTATTGGCATCTCCACCTGGGATTTCGGTGAAATTCAGGAAGACTGGAGTGCGATTTGGCAAGACATCGCCGCCACCCCATTAAAAGGGAAAGTGGTTGCGTTATTTGGTCTTGGCGATCAGGAAGGCTACGGCGAATGGTATCTGGATGCCATGGGTTTGCTTCATGATGAATTGAAAGAGACAGGTGCGCAGTTTATCGGTTACTGGCCAAACGAAGGCTATGACTTTGAAGCCTCAAAAGCACTCACCGAGGATGGCACTCAGTTTGTCGGACTTGCACTCGATGAAGATTCCCAATACGACTTAAGCGACGAGCGTATTGAAAAGTGGTGTGAGCAAGTCTTGGTAGAGTTCCACGATACGCTATAAGCGCGTATTAATATTGCCAACTAGCAGAATAAACAAAGCCCGATGAATCAACTTCATCGGGCTTTTTGTTATTCGTCATTCAGCGAGTTTACGCCGTTTCTTCAACCAGTTCAGCCTGAGGCTTCGAGGTGAAGAACATGCAAACGATCGCAGCAAATGTTGGCAGAACCCAACCCATGCCTACTTCGAACAGAGGCAAAATACTGAACGCTGATACATCGAAACCTGCGACTTTTGCAGCATCAACCAATGCAAACAGCAAAGACACAAGCAATACCACACGATAAGCGGCGCGAGGATTTGGCAGTCTGCTGCGAATAAACGTCAACGCTACCAATGCAATCGCTACAGGGTAAAGCGCAAACAGAACAGGGACTGACAACGCAATCAACTGAGCAAGACCAACGTTTGCAACCAAGGCACAAACCGCACCGTTGATTAACACCCAGTGTTTGTATGACAGTGGCGTTTTAGAGCTAAAGAAATCAGAACATGCCGAAATCAGACCGATGGCCGTCGTCAAACACGCTAATAATACGATGATTGAAAGAACGATTTGACCGTAAGGACCAAACAACGCCTGTACGTACTGACTCAGAATCAGACCACCGTTGTCTGCACCGGCTGCGACTGTTGCACTTGTGGCGCCTAAGTAGAATAGCGAAATGTAAACAAATGCCAGACCAGCGGCTGCAATACAACCAGCAAAAATCAGGTACTTAGTTGTCGCTGAACGCTCAGTGATGCCTTTACCACGAAGCGCATCGACCATCAGCATACCGAACATCAGTGACGCGAAGGTATCCATGGTGTTGTAACCTTCAAGGAAACCTTTGGTCAGTGGCTGAGTTAAGTACTCACCAGATGCACCGAGCATTTCACCTTGAGGGTCAACAAATACCGCCAGCGCAAGGATGATCAGACCAATGAACAATACTGGCGTCAGTACTTTACCAATCAAGTCAATCAGGCGGCCCTGGAACCACGAAAATAGCATCGCAATAGCAAAAAAGATCACTGAAAATATCGTTAAATATGCCTGAGATGCTTCAATAAAAAATGGCTTAACGGCCATTTCATAAGCCACAAGGCCAGTACGAGGGGCCGCAAATGCCGGACCAATAATAATGAAGATCAGAGCCGCCATCACAACGGCAGCTTTCTTAGGAAGATCTTGTGTTAAGTGATCCCAAGATCCACCAGCGACCGCAATAGCGACGATAGTAATGAGAGGTAGGCCTACCGCTGTTAACAAGAAACCAAGCATAGCTGGCATCAGGTTCTCACCAGCCAATTGACCAGCTAAAGGTGGAAATATGATGTTGCCAGCACCCAAAAAGAACGCAAACAGCATAAAGCCGACTGCGATAATATCTGTTAGTTTTAATGTCTGCTTCACAGATAACCCTTGTCTATAAAATGTGTGAATATTGTGTATGCATCGACCACTTTTGGAATACGGAGTATTCGTGGTTCAATCTATAAAATCGCGGCGCATAATGACGAAATAATCATCATTTGGCAACCTACAAGAAAAAAACGCCACATTAATTTATAGTTAAAACAAAAAACCAGTCAATTCATCTACACTAAAAATAAAATACAGCCATTTATCTCGATCAAACTCTAGTACAAACTGCTAACAAGCAACATAACAAACTAAACATTTACTAAACAATAGATAAAATCACTGAAAATGAGAGCATATATAATACAATCATGAAGAGCGAAAAATTTAAAACTAAGAGCTTCAAGTTTAAACAGTTTTTCATCGACGGCGGTGAAAGCGGTATGCCTGTCAGTACCGATGGCATAATGCTGGGTGCGTGGATTGAGAGCCCTGAAGATGCCGTAATACTTGATATAGGGACAGGAACGGGATTACTGACATTAATGTGTGCTCAGCGCTTTGGTCAGTCCAGGATAACCGCTGTGGATATTGAAGTCAGCGCCATCAACGCCGCCAGGCACAATTTCGCCCACTCTCCATGGCAAGAGAGATTATCAGCACTTCACACGGATGTATTGACCTTCACCCCAGCTCAGTTGTTCCAACGGATCGTTTGTAACCCACCTTATTTTAATAGCGGGGAGCAATCCAAACAGAGCCAGCGAGCAACGGCAAGACACACCGATTCACTGCGCCACGACGCCCTGCTTCAGCGTTGCTACCAACTGTTAGAAGAGGATGGAAAAGCCAGCTTTGTGCTCCCCATCACCGAAGGTGGGCAGTTTATTGAATTAGCATTACAGCAAGGCTGGTATTTGTCTCGGCTTTGCCGCGTGCAACCATCAGAGAGAAAACCCGTACATCGCGTGCTGTTTGAACTGGCAAAGCAGCCTTGTGAGACTCAAGAGTCACGCTTGATCATTCACTCATCAGACGGGTACAGCGACGATTTTGTCCAACTAACTCACGAGTTTTATCTTAAGATGTGAAATAACATGTGATCCTTATCACCAATCACTTTATAATATGCGACCTTTTCGTAATCTATGCTGTTGCGGCGAACTATTAACCAAGCCTTGCTTGTGGAGAACTCATTGTGATCAGAACCTTTGCTGAACTTGATCTAGACCCAAATTTACTTGATGCCATTGAAGATATGGGCTTTGAGCGCCCTACAAAAGTCCAGGCAGAAGCAATCCCACAAGCGTTGGATGGTCGTGATATTTTAGCGTCTGCACCAACAGGCACAGGTAAAACAGCAGCATTCGTGCTGCCTGCTCTGCAATACTTACAGGATTTCCCACGTCGTAAACCTGGACCTGCACGTATTCTAATCTTAACGCCAACTCGTGAACTGGCGATGCAGGTGGCAGATCAAGCCCGCGCACTGGCAAAAAATACCAAACTGAACATCTTTACTATCACAGGCGGTGTTCAATACCAGGAACACGCCGATATCCTGGCCACCACGCAGGATATCGTTGTTGCTACACCAGGTCGCTTGCGTGAATACATTGACGCAGAACGTTTTGATTGTCGCGCGATTGAATGGTTAGTTCTGGATGAAGCCGACCGCATGCTAGACATGGGCTTTGGTCCTACGGTAGACCGTCTATCTACAGAGTGTCGCTGGCGTAAACAAACCCTTCTGTTCTCAGCAACGCTTGAAGGTAAAGGTGTAGAAGGCTTCACTGCAGACCTGCTAAACGATCCCGCAGAGATCGACGCGAAATCGCCACTGCGTGAGCGTAAGAAGATCGCTCAATGGTACCACCGTGCGGACAATGCAGAGCACAAACTAGAACTGCTTAAACACATCATCACTCAGCAAGCAGAACGTACTATCGTTTTCCTGAAGACTCGTGAGCGTCTGGCAGAACTGCGCGCCCAACTTGAGAGTGCACAAATCCCTTGTTCGTGGATCCAAGGCGAAATGCCACAAGATCGTCGTAACAACGCGATTGCACGTTTCCGTGAAGGTACCGTCAACGTATTACTTGCAACGGACGTTGCAGCGCGTGGTATCGACCTTCCTGATGTGTCGCACGTTATCAACTACGACTTGCCACGCACAGCAGACGTCTACCTGCACCGTATCGGCCGTACCGCTCGTGCTGGTAAAAAAGGCAATGCGATCTCACTGGTAGAAGCGCACGATCAGCCGATGATGGATCGCGTAGCACGTTACGTGAAAGAAGAGATCAAAGAGCGTTTCATCAAAGAGATGCGTCCAAAACACAAAAAGCCTGTGTTTAAGAAAAAGAAAAAAGACGACAAGAAGAAAACCGCGAAAAAGAAAACCGCTAAGAAAAAGTAAGATTTAAATTACAAGGTTGAAAAAACAAAAGGGTTGGCAATGCCAACCCTTTTTTGTATCTGGAGTTTCAAATTAATTCTGCTCTTCACGTTTAAAGACCAGATCTGTTGGCGTCGACTCTTCTTCAACAAAGTAGTAACCAGCCGTATCAAACTTGGTCAGCTCAGCCACACTCTCGATGCGATTTTCGATAATGTAACGCGCCATCATGCCGCGCGCTTTCTTCGCATAGAAACTGATCACTTTGTATTGGCCATTTTTACAGTCTTTAAAGATTGGCGTGATCACCTGAGCATCGAGGTTCTTCGGTTTCACCGCTTTAAAATACTCATTTGATGCAAGGTTAATCAGCACATTATCGCCTTGGGCTGCAATCGCTTCGTTGAGCTTGTCGGTGATGACATTGCCCCAGAACTGGTACAAATTCGTTCCTTTGTCGTTCGCAAGCTTAGTGCCCATTTCCAGACGGTATGGCTGCATTAGGTCGAGAGGTTTTAATAAGCCGTAAAGACCTGAAAGCATACGCAGATGCTGTTGAGCGTAATCGAAGTCTGCTTCTGATAATGTTTCAGCCTCAAGACCAGTGTAAACATCGCCTTTGAATGCAAGGATTGCCTGACGCGAGTTTTCTGGCGTGAAAGTCTCGCTCCACTCCTGGAATCGGCCTACATTCAAATCTGCAATCTTGTCACTGACCTTCATCAATGACGCAACATCCGCAGGCGTCAGTTTACGACAAACCTCGATTAACGCTTTTGAATATTCAATTAACTCAGGTTGAGTCACTTTTTCGGTCGCTAACGGAGACTCGTAATCAAGAGTCTTAGCAGGAGAAACTACGATAAGCATGACTTTCACTCCATCCTTTTAATTTTATATAGCGCTAAGAGTACAAAAAAAGCCATACATTGTCTGCATGGCTTTTTGAATCGTGCTAATAGCTTTTAACTATGACACTCAGTCTTTCTTGTCGTTGTACCAGATGCCTTCTTCCAACTGAGACTTCAGTTCTGGGAAATCATTTGCATCAAATGTTGGCACTTTCCCTTCGTCCAACTGACGGTTGTAGTCTTTAGCCAGCTTAATAACGATGCCGGAGAGCAGAATAATCGCCACCAAGTTAACAATCGCCATTAAGCCCATCGAAACATCGGCCAGAGACCATACCATTGGAAGCGAAGCCTCGGCTCCGAACATCACCATACCCAGGAAGATGATACGGAAAACGTTAATACCCGCTTTATGGTTATGTTCTAAGAACACTAAGTTAGTCTCTGCATATGAGTAGTTAGCAATGATAGAAGTAAACGCGAAGAAGAAGATGGCAACCGCAATGAATATCCCGCCCCAGTCACCAACTTGCGAGCTCAATGCACGCTGAGTCAATTCGATACCCGTCACTTCTGTTGCCTGACCGACATATTCACCTGACATCAGGATAATCGCCACTGTAGAGGAACAGATAACAATCGTGTCCATGAATACGCCTAGCATCTGAACGTAGCCCTGAGACGCTGGGTGTGGCGGATAAGGTGTTGCCGATGCTGCTGCGTTTGGCGCAGAACCCATACCAGCTTCGTTCGAGAACAGGCCGCGTTTTACGCCGTTAATCATTGCCTGTGCGATTGCGTAGCCCAGACCACCAGCAGCCGCTTCTTGCAGGCCAAATGCACTCTTGAAGATAAGCATAAGCACTGCTGGCAGTTTCTCGATATTGGCAAACACAACCAATAGTGCAAGAGCCAGGTAAAGCAGTGCCATAAGTGGAACAATCATCTCCGCGACTTTAGCGATACGCTTAATACCACCAAAAATAACCGCTGCAGACAATGCAACAACACCGATACCGACGTATAGAGAGTTCCAGCCAAATGCATTACCCATTGCATTTACAATCGAGTTAGCTTGTACGGCGTTAAATACCAAACCAAAAGCGATGATTAGGAAGACTGAGAACAATACGCCCATCCAGCGCATGCCCAAGCCTTTTTCCATGTAGTAAGCAGGACCACCACGGTAATTGCCATCATCATCTTTGGTTTTGTATAGCTGCGCCAGAGTACTTTCAGCAAAAGACGTTGCCATACCCAACATGGCGATTAGCCACATCCAGAAAATTGCCCCAGGACCACCGGCTGTCAGAGCAACAGCAACACCGGCCATGTTACCTGTACCGACACGGGCAGCAAGGCTGGTACAAAGTGCTTGAAAAGAAGAAATACCAGCTTTGTCTGATTTACGGCTGTTTTTTAGAACCGAAAACATGTGGCCGAAATGGCGAAATTGGATGAACCCCAATCGAAAGGTGAAGTAAATACCTACACCAACAAGGAGATAAACTAGAATCGAGCCCCAAAGGAGATCGTTCATCAAATTGATTAAGTCTGTCATGCGTACCTCAAAGTGAGTTGCGCCGGTCTATGCGTCCTAGCCATCCACCAGATTGCCTGCTAAGTGTCAAAGTATGCTTAGCTTATTAAGTAGTGTTTGTTTTTCGGGCAATCCAGAATCGTAAACGTCGCTTCATGCTTCCATTTTACGTACCAGCGTATTTTTTGACGGGCGGATAATGCAATCTGAGCCAACAAAAATCAATATGCAATAATGTTCATATTTTTGTTATTTTTCACTATAAAGTCACCAAAAAATAACATAAAAAACAGATGGAATTATCATAAATCAAAACATTTTGATTACTTAAAACCAACAAAAGTAATTATCTTCTAACTAATGAACTGGCACTGGATGATTCTGAGCTTAGGCTAGTATTCATAAGGTGTTACAGAAATTATCAGCAACTCTGCAGCCGCAATCGAACACTAATTCGTCAAAGCGGTTTTATGCAACTTTTAGCTTTGCTTCATGCTCAAATAGAGTGGTTCGAATTAACATTGAAAATCTCGTCATTTAATCGTTTACTTAGGCTCGTTTGCCTGTTTTTTATGCAACAATTACAAACCAAAATGTGATTTTGAGAAGGTTTTTGCACGAAAATGTCATGTGACAGACACAAATTCGAAATATGTCATGGCTATTCTCACAACTATTGTGGTAATTAAAAAACTCCACAAGGACTGGTTACAACAGTTTAGATAAACAAAGGTAAGGTGGCTTATGGACGGCTTTCAACTAGATGACATTTTTGATCTGGATAACACCTCAACAACCAAATCTCGTACCAAACCAGTAAAGCGTAAATGGCGAGAAATAGAAGCGATGAACGACAGACGCAACTTACTCAGAGAGCTGCGTGAACTTGATGTGTGTAACGACTACAACTTAGAAGACATTAAACTCTAATTCAAACAAAAGGCACCCAATACTAGGGTGCCTTTTGTTATTTTAGAAGGCGAAAACAGGGGAGCCGGGAGCTCTTCAAACCTGTTCACCACCAATTCTTACATAATGAGAATAGCAACCTCTTTTAACCCTGATTCAGGGTAGATTTAATTTACCTTCAATTCTTATTAAGTAAGAAAAGCAACATTTAAACCCGTGAGAAAACACCATTTAACCGAGTCAACCTGCTGCTATATATACTCCATATCACTTTGGCGAACACGATCGGCCAACTGTTTATAGCGATCTGCAATAGTATCGCCAAAGACAGGGTCGTCATCATTTTCACTCCAAAGACTCTCTACTTCTTGCCAATCTTCTGTAGTAAACAATTCTTCAATTAATGGCAGAATCTTCCTCTCTTCGAGCTCAAGGTGTCGCTTCTGGGAATGAATGAACTCTTCTAAATGGCTGACAAACACATCTTGAGGCACAACAGCATCCTGCAGAATCATCTCAATCACTGTAGAGAACTCTTTGGTTTTTTCCGCCAAATCCTTGTGTTCCTGCTCCAGATTCTCAATAGTCTGTTGCTTACCATAATGCTCGAGAAAATGATGATAAAGGATGTCTTCTTTCGGGTGATGGACTTTTTCTGAGTGAGTCGACAGGTAATCAACAATCTCGCCCACTAGCGCATAGTTAATTGAACGTTCTTGTTTTATTGCGTTGAGTTTGTGGCGCAATATAGCCAACAGGCGAACCATGTAGCCGTGTTCGCGTCGAATTCTTTCGATCATCATAGCGTCTCTCCTTAACACCTGCTTTTAAATAAGTGTACATGAGAAATGCATTACCAGCTTGAGCCTGCTCAAAAAAACAGCGATTAGAAAATCTTAATCGCTGACCTTTCTTTTATACTTCAAGCGGTAACTGCCAATTGATAGGCTGGTTACCTTGCGCTACGAGTATCTGGTTCGCTTGAGAGAAGTGTCTGCAACCTAAGAAACCTCGGTGAGCAGATAACGGTGAAGGATGAGGGGCTGCAAGTACATGATGCTTTGAACGATCGATGAATCTGCCCTTCTTCTGGGCATGCGATCCCCACAGCAAGAACACGACATCATGTTGATGCAAATTTATTGCTTCTATCACTTTATCAGTGAACGTTTCCCACCCAGTTTTTGCGTGTGAGTGTGCCATGCCTTGCTCTACAGTCAACACCGTATTGAGCAGCAATACACCTTGCTCCGCCCAGTTTTGCAGAAAACCGTGCTGTGGGATTTGAAAGCCTTCAATATCCTGAGCAAGTTCTTTATAGATATTTACCAAAGATGGTGGCGTTTTTACTCCGGGTAACACAGAAAAACACAACCCATGCGCCTGATTAGGACCGTGGTAAGGATCCTGACCTAAAATCACCACTTTTACATCGTTAAACTCGGTAAAACGAAATGCGTTGAACACATCTTTGGCTGGAGGATAAATCGTTTTCCCCGCCAAACGTTCGGATTCAACAAAGTTTAAAGTATCGACGAAGTAGCTTTGTTTTTTCTCTTCGCCGATCACATCATGCCAAGTCGGTGACTGATTCATGGAAAGTTCCTGTCGTAAAGTTTATCTCTATTCTAACGAGATAAGCCTCCGCAGACAAAAACTTGCCATCAACTTAAGAACGGAAATATAAGATTAGTGTTTCTGTGGCGTTCGATGGTGCCCCTGTCCAGTAATGTGACGGTTAGGTACTGGCAGACGCGATGTACGTCCGCTGTGCGAGAATGGAATAAAAGAGATAGTTCGAGACATAGTGCAATCCTTCTTTCATAGGCCCCTAAAGCTCCTTAAGAAAGAATAGTGCCAACTATGACAAATTGATTAATTTTTCTTTAATCCATCCAAGTGGTGACCTCGAAGAAAATCAATCTCCTGACGCCAAATATCTGGATCTATTGTTTCTAAAATCAGTGGGATAGCATCAAACCGAGGATCACTCGCAACATACTCAAAACAGTCCCAGCCAATTTCGCCTTTGCCCAGTGAATGGTGACGGTCCACGCGGCTTGCAAACTCGACTTTTGAATCATTTAGATGCATTGCTCTCAAATAGTGCATACCAACAATACGGTCAAACTCAGCAAAGGTGCGTTCGCAATCTTCCTTGGTTCTTAAGTCGTAGCCAGCGGTAAAAGTATGACAGGTATCAATACACACACCGACACGATCTTTGTCGTCGACTTGCTCAATGATTTCTGCAAGATGCTCAAACTTCCAGCCCAAATTCGTCCCTTGCCCAGCGGTATTTTCAATGACAGCAATGACCTCTGGTACGGCTTTGTGTGCCAGATTGATAGACTCAGCAATCGTCGCTAAGCACTCTTGCTCTGAGACTTTATTTAAGTGGCTCCCAGGATGAAAGTTCAACAGTGTCAGGCCAAGCTGGTTACAACGTTCCATTTCATCAATGAATGCTGCGCGCGACTTATTGAGCTTCTCTTCTTCAGGAGCCCCCAGATTAATCAGATAGGAGTCATGCGGAAGGATACTCTCTGAGCCAAATCCAAGCATTCTACAGTTGGCTTTAAATGCACTTATGGTCTTGCTATCCAAAGGTTTGGCGACCCACTGGCGCTGATTTTTGGTAAACAACGCAAATGCATTTGCACCGATCTCTCGTGCACGTAATGGAGCTTGGTCTACCCCACCTGCAGCAGACACATGCGCACCGATCAACTTGTTCCCAAACTTGTTTTTCATATTTGTCATTTAATCACTTTAAACTTTCAGTCTATGTACCTAAATACAGCTAGTTAATTCAATCTAGTTGAACTCAAAACCCTAAAATGTAGTAAAAATACTACAAAATAATAAATCAAATATTTTTGATGACATAAAAAATATTGTAATCAGTATGTTTTTAAACACTTTATTGATTTAACTCAACAAAACAACCTTAATAAAAATAATGTTTTTAGTTGTTTTTTGACTTAAATCAATATTAAAATAGTGGATATTAGCTATATAATACTCAGCTCGACACAAAGTTTGAAAACTAACACCAATAAACACCACGTAAGTGGACTAGGAGACAGTAATGATCCAAGGTATCCAAATTACTAAAGCGGCAAATGACGAACTTCTAAACTCTATCTGGTTACTCGATGGTGAAAAGAATGAAGCGCGTTGTGTTGCTGCCGCAGCAGGCTACGAAGCTGACCAAGTGATCTCTATTAACGATCTAGGTGAATACGAAAGCCGTGAAGTGGCGATCGAAACTGCACCTCGCATCGAAGGTGGTCAACATTTGAACGTCAACGTTCTTAAGCGTGAAACGCTAGAAGATGCCGTTGCTCACCCAGAAAAATACCCACAGCTAACTATTCGTGTTTCAGGTTACGCAGTTCGTTTCAACTCGCTAACTCCAGAACAACAACGTGACGTTATCGCTCGTACATTTACTGAGACTCTATAATAGAGACACACTCCGGTAAAATTTGAAAACGGCGCTCAGTGAGCGTCGTTTTTCTTCGTCCAGAAAATAAAAAAGGCGGAGACCAAGCTCCACCTTCCTTACTTAGCTTGCAGTTATTTTACTGTACTCGACGTAAAACCACTTTAAGTGCATCAAAATCAGCATCCAAATCTTCAGACAGCAGTTCCATTGCAGCATGTTTTGCTAATGGCGCTGGCAAGTCGATATCAGATTGCAGGATGTCATCCACGACTTCTTTGAACTTAGCCGGATGAGCCGTACATAAGAACAGGCCAGTTTCACCCGCCTGAAGCTGCTCATCCAGTACGCTGTAGGCGATTGCACCATGAGGTTCACAAAGATAGCCAAATGAATTCAGCTCTTTCACTGCATCAGCACTTTGCTGATCAGAAACCGCACCTCTACCTAATGTTTCCAAGCCCCACTCTTTCACACGGCACAACTCTTCGATACGCGGCCAGTTGTTAGGTTGGCTCACGTCCATCGCATTCGATGTCGTTGCAACGGTCGGTTTTGGATCCCACTTGCCCGTTTCTAGATAACGCGGCACTGTATCGTTAGCATTGGTTGCAGCGATAAAGCGTTTGATTGGCAGCCCAAGCGCTTTGGCCAGCAAACCAGCAGTTAGGTTACCAAAGTTACCACTTGGTACTGAGATTACTAAGTTTTCACGCTCTGCTTTACTCATTTGCGCAGCCGCTTCAAAGTAGTAACAGATTTGCGCCATCAAGCGACTAATGTTAATCGAGTTAGCTGAGTTAAGGCCAATTTCCTGACGCAGTTCAGCATCATCAAAGGCTTGCTTCACTAACGCCTGGCATGCATCGAAGTCACCATTGATTGCGACCGTATGGATGTTCTTACCCAGTGTACAGAATAGCTTTTCTTGTAACGGGCTGATCTTACCTTTAGGGTAAAGAATCACAACGTTGATGTTTTCCATACCGTAGAAAGCGTGAGCAACCGCAGCACCTGTATCACCAGATGTCGCAGTAAGAATCGTGATCTTCCCGCCATCTGAAACCGCTGCTAGCGATTGAGCCATAAAACGACCCCCAAAGTCTTTAAAAGCCAATGTTGGGCCGTGGAAAAGCTCCAGCGCATAGACGTCATCTTTTACTTGCTTGATCGGTGCAGGGAACTGAAACGCAGCATCAACCATTGCATGAACTTGCTCTTCAGTCAGCTCATCACCAATCAGGGCAGAAAGAATTTTTGTGCTGCGAGAGACAAAATCTTCTTCTAACAGAGCGTCAATATCATCAAATTTTGGTAATTCCAATGGAAAAAACAGGCCTTGATTACGACCTAATCCTTGGCGAACGGCTTGGCCAAAGGAAACTTGTTCATCATTTTCTTTTATATTGTAAAGCTTCATAGCTCACTTCCTGTTACTTTCGAACCCTGCTTATCCAGTCGACAAACGTGGACGAATCCTTCTTCGTTTTGTACGTAATTTTGTTCTAACCAGCGAGCAACTCGCTCAGCGACATCTTTCTCTTTGCAAATACTGAACAGTGTCGGCCCACTGCCAGAAATACCGGTTGCCAGTGCTCCGGCAGACGCGGCGTATTGACGTGCATTAGCAAAGCCTGGCAGCAGTTTCTCACGATACGGTTCTGCGATCACGTCTTTGATCATTTTTGCAGCTAGCTCAGGCTGCCCAGAATGGCACGCATGAATAAAGCCTGCAAGGTGGCGACCATGCGCTATGATATCTTGTCGGCGGTACTGAGATGGTAGGATCTCTCGCGCTTCCGCAGTCGATACTTTAATTCCCGGATAAGCCATTACCCAGTACCAGTCATCAAAACATGGCACTTCCTGACTAATAATACCAAGCTCTTCAAGCATCAGTTGCACGCCACCCAAGTAGCAAGGTGCAACATTATCATAGTGAATACCACCAGAGATCTTACCTTCCATTTCGCCCATAAGCGCGAGTAGTTCTGTCTCATTCAGAGGTCGGCCGTGGAAACGATTTAAAGCGTCTAACGCGGCAACGATAGAACAAGCACTGGAGCCCAAACCTGATCCAATCGGCATGTTCTTCTCAAGCGTCATTTCCAGAGGTTTAAGCTCAACGCCTTTTCTGTCCAACTCACGAGCAAATACTACCCAACAGTCGTAAACGATGTTCTCTTTTGCTTCTGTAGGTAATTTCGAGACGAAGCTACCTGATGTTTTCAGGCTGAATGGTTCAGAACCTGCTTTCACTTGTACTCGGTCACCCAATAAGGTGCCATCGATAGGAGAGACAGCCGCTCCCAATACATCAAAACCAACGCTTACATTACCAATTGATGCTGGGGCATAAACCACTACATCCATATCACTTGAACTCATTGCTGTTATACCCCTAGTTTCCAACCTAAAGTACGCATCACATCTGAAAATACGCCTGCTGCAGTAACTTCAGTACCCGCTCCGTAACCACGCAATACCAATGGGATTGGCTGGTAGTAACGGCTGTAAAACGCCAGTGCGTTCTCACCATCTTTAATTTTGAACATAGGATCATTTTCATCCACGCTAGCAATGCTCACAGTACATTTACCATCGTTGATTTCACCAACATAACGTAAAACTTTACCTTCTTCTGCCGCTTTGGCGACGAGTTCTTTAAAGTAGGCATCGGCTTCTGGCAGACGTGCCATAAACTCGTCGACGCTACCTGAATCGTCAAAACCTGGTGGCAGAGCTTGATCGACAACTACGTCTTCCAGCTCTAGAGACATTCCCGCTTCACGAGCCAGAATGAGCAGCTTACGGGCTACATCCATACCAGATAGATCATCACGAGGATCCGGTTCAGTAAAACCATTGTCTCTTGCTATCTTAGTCGCGTCACTCAAGCTCACGCCTTCATCTAATTTGCCAAAGATGTATGAGAGTGAACCAGAAAGAATACCGCTGAATCGTTCTAACTCATCACCAGCAGAAATGAGGTTTTGCAGGTTTTCGATAACAGGCAAACCTGCACCTACCGTTGTTTCGTACATCAATTTACGACGAGAGCTACGAGCCACATCGCGAAGCTGATGGTAGTACGCCATGCTCGCTGTGTTTGCTTTTTTGTTTGGTGTAACCACATGGAAACCTGCCGCCAGAAAATCAGCATACTGATTCGCAATCTCTTCACTTGAAGTACAATCAACCAACACTGGGTTGATGATATGGTTGCGTTGCACAAGCGCAATTAATCGTGCCAGGCTAAATTCTTCTGTTGCCGATGACATGCGATCACGCCAATGATCAAGCGGTAATCCTTCGCTATCCAGTAGCAGACCTTTACTGTTCGCCAGACCACAAACGCGAATGATGATCCCTTTCTCAGACAGTTTCGCTTGCTGACGTTCAATCTGATCCACCAGCTCGCCACCAACACCGCCGATACCAACAACGAAGACATCAAGGAAATGTTTCGAGTTGAACAGGTTCATATGACACGCTTTGATCGCTTCCGAGATCTTGTCTTCTGGAATAACCGCAGAAATAGCACGTTCAGAAGATCCTTGAGCAATCGCAACAATATTGACATTCACTTCTGCAAGTGACGAGAAGAAACGAGAAGCAACACCTCGGGAAGTACGCATGCCATCACCAACAAGTGTTACGATAGCGACATCATCAATAAACTCTACAGGCTCAAGCAGACCATCTTTCAATTCCAGCTCAAACGACTCTGCAAGTGCCTTTTCTGCTTTCGCTTTGTCGTCTGCCTCAATACAGAAGCTGATGCTGTATTCTGAAGAAGACTGAGTGATAAGAACAATAGATACACCAGCTGAAGACATAGCACCGAATACTCGACTCGCCATGCCCACCATACCTTTCATTCCAGGGCCAGACACGTTCACCATGATGAGATCGTTCAAAGTAGTGATGCCTTTAATTGCCAGCTTATCTTCCCCAGTGTCCTGACCAATCAGAGTACCTGCACCTTGAGGGTTGAAACTGTTTTTAATCAGGCATGGAATGTGGAACTGAGCAATAGGAGCGATAGTTTTTGGATGAAGAACCGATGCACCGAAGTACGAGAGTTCCATCGCTTCCTGATAGCTAAGAGATTTCAGTAATCTTGCATCTTCTACTAAGCGAGGGTCACAGTTGTAGACACCATCAACGTCAGTCCAGATTTCACAACAATCGGCACGAAGGCACGCAGCCAGAACCGCTGCTGAATAATCCGAACCATTACGACCTAATGTCACCAGTTCGCCTTTTTCATTGCCTGCAGTAAAACCAGGCATAATGTTGACATGACCTTCAGGAAGTGGCTTTTGGCGGAAGTTTTGAGTAGAAATATCGACATCAACCATCGCTTCAAGGTGGTCGCCTTGAGCATACAAGTATTCAACCGGATCAATTAGGCTGGCTGGTTGTCCTTTTGCTTCTAGTACTGCTTTCATCAACTGAATTGACACACGTTCACCTTTACTGATGATTCGTGCGTTCACATTGTTTGGGCACATCCCTAGCAAACTGATACCGTGAACGTACTGACGAAGTTGAGAAAGAGAGGTTTTCACTTGATTATCGTAAGCAGTGCCATCCAGGTTCGGTACTACTGCCTGAATATCTGCAAAGAGCGTTTTAAACGATTCTTCAAGCTCATTAATTTGTAAGTCGGCTTCTCCATTACGTAAAGCACTTTCAATCACGGCAACCAATTTATTGGTTGTTTTACCTGGCGCAGAAAGCACAACCGCAACTTCTTCTTGTTGAGCATTATTCGCAATGATATCTGCTGCTCGTAAAAAGCGATCTGCATCAGACAATGATGAACCGCCAAACTTCAATACTCGCATCCCTTCCTCCAGTGTATTTTCTTAAACTTGTCTAAAATTGGTATTAAGAAAGCATAAAAAAAGGCCTGTATCTTGTTGGATACAGGCCTTTCTTGTGAATTTCTTTCGCTTAGCAGCCTGCCCCAACAAATGTAATGTCGGTAATAATAATGGTGGTGGTCATTGCTACTAGGCTATTAAGTGTCATAAATCAATATTCAATGATATGTGTGTTTGCTTAGCTCTACGTTTACCGAGTTTCTGAATCATAGTCAACAAAAAAATTGTCCACCTTCAGACGCCACAGAGATAAACTCTGCGGTAATTAACTGATAAATATATATTATCAGTTGTTTCAACATTAAATAATTTTTGTCTACATATCCCGTAACATCTGTAACACTGTTCGAAAAAGTGAACGTTGCACACGGATTTGGAGGCTCTCTGTTTAAGAGGCTCAGATCAAATAAACGAATACAGTTGTGACATCCCTGCTACAACCTAAATGTGATCACTATTCATCGGTATTGATAATTTCAAAAAATAAATGAGCTAGCTTTCATATTCTATGCTTTAATTGTCAGAAGCGTTAAGCACATACCAATAAAAATCGTGGAACACAAGGAGTGGTGAGCATGAAAAAATGGCTTTTTCTGTTGCTTTTTGTCGTGCCCGGTATTTCTTTTGCCACGGAACTCCCTCCTCTTCCAGGGAAAATCATCACTTCTCCCCACAAATTGTTTATCTCTAGTGAAAGTTACCAATCTGACAGTTTCGATGTATGGAATATTGATGGCGGATACTCATATGAGTTATTTGATTCCGTCGATCTTTACGTTGGTGCTCGTGTTAACAACTCTCCGGTTCAAAACCAAAGCGGCTTTTTAAGCGGCGTCAGCTACCACTTTAATGATCGTGTGACAGTAAAAAGTACCTTACGTTCTTTTAAAGGTGAAGTCACTGAAGGCATTGGCGAGGAAGACAACGGCCTTGCTGCCGAAGTGTCTAGTCGTGTGAAGATCACTGACAAGTTAGATATTCACGCTACTCTGGATTATCAAGACTGGCAACAAGGCTTTGAGGTAGGTTTAGGCTTCCGCTTCTAACTTCCGCTTCTAAAAATTGAGCTTTTCTTTTGAGATTAATATCCCGTTCCAATCCGCATACACATAGTGTTTCGGTTGGACTATTTGATTGTGCATGGTTAAGGTCACGTTGACATCACCATTTCCACGCTTCTCGGTTTTAAATGGGCTTGTACCAAGTGCTTGCACACCAATGTCCATTTGTGACATTTGAGCGACATCGCGTATCGCACCATAGACAATGATGCCTTCCCAACCATTTTCGATACCAAGTATGGCTAGCTGATCACCTAGCAAAGCTTTTTGACATGAACCATGACCATCCACAATCAACACTTTGCCTTTACCATCCTGTCCAAGTACTTCTCTTACCTTAGAATTATCGTGATAGCATCGCACTGTAACGATTTCACCAAAGAAAGCAGTGCGTTGTCCATAGTTCTGTAATGGCAGCATCAACTGCGTTACTTTATCTTCAAATTGGTCACAAATATCTGGTGTTATATCTATCATATTCCCTCCGTGAATTTTCTCGCCCGAGCATTGCTCCAACGATTAGTATCCTGTTAAACGAGCCTGTCGCTTATCTTACCAATTTTATGTTTATTCTCTGGATTCGAGCAGACGATGAGATAGAGCTCTCCACTGGTTACGTAGTAAATAGCATTCTGTTGATACTCATTGGCCAGTGATATCGCTTCCTCTATTGTGATATCTACCGCAAAGCTCTCTTCATACCATTCAAAGGCACGATCACCTACCGTGACAGGCACATAGTTAGTGTGTTGTAATCGTTTTACTAGCTCTTGATTAGTTATGCAATTGTCTTTTTTTGACCGCAAATTACTGTAAGGGTTCCAAGCAGTTATTAAAACGTAGCTCAAAACACTCCATTCGGATTCAAAATGGAAGTAGGGATTTGAATAAGAATTCCATAACGATGCGTCTATGTTCGAATTACTTTTTTCTATCATAACTCTTAAATGATTAATAACAGTTAAATTTCATCAATTGATGTAAATCAACAAAGTGCATGGAATTAACATTTGAGCATTGTTAGCATGCTGTTAACAATATAAAATCCGCCAATATCAAGGGTGTTTACGTTTCATCTCACATTACCAGTAGGGACGGAAAGGTAAAGATCCTTTAGAATAAAAGTCACCACTGGATTTGGTGAACTGGTAAAACTCCACGGAGGGCGGATAACTGAAAGAAGTGTTTTTTTGATCAACTTGATTTATTATCAAAATTACATTACCTGTATGTTATATTTTTGCCTAGAATTTATTCTATTAGCACAATTTTGTCACAAATTTAGGTACCGCCAATGCAAACCCCGCAGATTCTGATCGTTGAAGATGAGCAAGTAACTCGTAACACTCTTAAGAGTATTTTTGAAGCAGAGGGATACGCTGTTTTTGAAGCCAGTGACGGTGAAGAGATGCACCAAGTTTTGTCTGATAACTCTATCAACTTGGTCATTATGGATATTAACCTTCCAGGTAAGAATGGTCTTCTATTAGCACGTGAATTGCGCGAGCAAGCAGACATCGCATTGATGTTCCTGACAGGCCGTGACAATGAAGTAGATAAGATACTGGGTCTTGAGATTGGTGCAGATGATTACATCACTAAACCTTTCAACCCTCGTGAATTGACGATTCGTGCACGTAACTTACTAAGTCGTTCAATGAGCACCAGCATTGTTCAAGAAGAAAAACGCTCGGTAGAGAAATACGAATTCAACGGTTGGGTTCTAGACATCAACAGTCGTTCACTGGTTAGCCCTTCAGGCGATGGCTACAAACTGCCTCGTTCTGAGTTCCGTGCTCTGCTGCATTTCTGTGAGAACCCAGGTAAGATTCAAACACGTGCCGATCTTCTTAAGAAGATGACTGGTCGTGAGCTTAAGCCACACGATCGTACTGTAGATGTAACCATTCGTCGCATTCGTAAGCACTTTGAATCTGTATCTGGTACACCAGAAATTATTGCGACAATTCACGGTGAAGGTTACCGCTTCTGTGGCGATCTTGAAGACTAGTAGATTCGCTTAAAGCTGGTTGATTTCCTTAAATACTAGGGCTTGCTCATTTTGAGCGAGCCCTTTTCTTTTCACATAAAAGATTAATATACCTTATTGATCTTGACGTACTTTTCTACCAGCCAGCGTTTTTCGCCCGCATCATCAATCAGTATCGCCAGATCAACCCACTTCTCGGTATTAAGTTCATTCTGCCACGTAAAGGCTACTTCCCATTGGCTTTCGCTGTTGGTTCGAGTTTCAAGTAACTCCTCGCCTACCACCCACTCTTTCTCACCTTGTTTTATAATCAGAGCCTCTACCGTCAGATTCGCTGGCAATTCCTGATCACTTTCTAACACGAGTGAACCATGAAGATTAAATTCTTGAGTGTCACCAATGGTCGGCATCAGATTTATCCAAAGGCGGCTATTTAGTTCAATGGTAACCTGATTCATCGTTATTTGGCTGTCTTGTTTCCAATTCACTTCAGGAACAGCACTACAGCCTGTCAGCAAAGCAGTAGCTATGACTACTGATGCAAGTTTATTCATATTATTTCCTTTGCTCTAACCAACTTCTTAGTACTTGAATATCATTCTGGTACTCATTTTTAATTTCTTCGACCCAGTCGGAAATATTCTCCCACCATGCGGGCATATCAGGAGATTGGGCTTTCTGCGCCACACTTTGAATACGTTTTAGTCCTATTGAGCCTGCCGCACCTTTTATTTTGTGCGCTTCAGAGACAATACCTTCCTTGTCTTTGGCTGTCATGTTTGAGTCCAGAACCTCAATATAGTCCGGCATCATGTCTTCAAACATTTTGATACTGTCATAAACAGGATGAGTGCCAACAATATCGATGTAGGATTCCAACATATCGAGGTCAAGCAGATGTGTTTCGATTATCGGAGATGGCGTTTGAACCGGATATTCCTCTACTTCATCAATCTCAATAGGCTCTACCTTACCCACTTTATGGACAAAAAATTTATCAATGACCGACTGGATAGCGTGTACGGCTAAAGGTTTACTAATCGCGTCATCCATACCATTTTCCAGGTATTCTCGTCTGTCTTTCATCACGTTGGCTGTCAGCGCGACTAAAGGCGGTAAGTTGTCATAATGATCTCGATAATACTTCGCAACATCAAAACCGGTCATATCTGGCAACTGGATATCGAGTAACGCCAGATCATAGTTCTCTGGTACAAAGTTAACCAACGCTTCTTGCCCAGTCATTGCCACAGTGACGGAGTGCCCTAAACTTTCCAGCAATGACTTAGCCACGGTGACATTGAGTTCAATATCTTCAACCATAAAGATATTTAGATGAACACTGTCGCGTTGTGCGTCTGTAATTGGCTCTTCAAGAGTCACAACCGGAACATGAATAGAAACGGTAAACGTACTACCAAATCCTTCTTCACTCGCAACCGTGATATCGCCATCCATCATATTAATAAGCTGCTTGGATACTGCCAGACCGATCCCCGTACCAACCGCATGCAGGTTATCTTTACCGGTTTTCACCTGATAATACATGGCAAAAATTTTATTCAATTCTTCTTCTGGAATGCCGATGCCGGTATCTTCGACTTCTATAATAATCGTCGCGAAACCATCTTCCACATCTGCACTCACCGTCATCACCACTCCCCCCTCTTTAGTGAACTTCATGGCGTTGCTGACCAGGTTCCAGATCACCTGACGCAAACGGGTCGCATCCACTTCAATCGCTTTCGGCAAATCGCTCAGGCGTTCTAAGTCAAAACGCAACCCTTTTTGCTGCGCCATGAGTGCAGAAATACTCTCTATTTCAGCGACAAAGTCTTCAAAATTTAATGGTTCCGGCAGGAGTTCAAGCTTACGGCGGTCAAACTTATCCATATCAATGATATCGTTGAAGATATTACCCAGAGTAATCGCACTGACGTTGATGGTTTGCATGTACTTGCGTTGTTCTTCAGTCAGTTGAGTATCGAGTAACATACGGCTCAAACCGACAATACCGTTAAGTGGGGTACGAAGTTCATGGCTAATGGTTGAAATAAAGGTAGTTTTATCCCGACTGGCTTTTTCAAGCGACTCTTCGTGACGTTTGCGTTCCGTGATATCACGGCCAAAGCCAACCAAGCCAAGGTGACGCCCATCTTTACTGTAGAAAGGAACTTTACGCAATTCAAAGTAGTGCTTGCGACCATCAGGATATTCAAGCCACTGTTCATAAGTAATGGCCTGGTTATCGCTAAATACTTTTTGGTCCGTATCAACGATGGGCTGTGCGATTTCTTTACTGTAAACATCCCAAGGACTCAGGCCGACCAGTTGATGCTCTTTCTTACCAGTTAACTCTTCCATCGCGCGGTTACAACCCGAAAACACTCCATCAGCGTTGCGGTAGTAAATCAAATCTGGCGAAGCATCAATAAAGGATCGTAACAGCGCCGTTCGTTCAGCAAGTTCCAACTGCGTACGCTCTCGCTGGAAGACCTCATTCTCCAGATCTTTCATCGCTTCTTCGCGCGCTTCTTCTGCTTTAATCCGCTCTTCGATCTCTTGATTGAGCTTTTCAATATTCAGTTGTAACTGGACATTCAGCTCCTGATCTCGAGAACGCATGTCTTTCAGTTTCGAAACCAATTTAGTTAACCGCTGTCGGGACTCCTCAAGCTGATCAACAACCACAGATAGAAAATACACCGCCCACGGAGTAATCAACAGACCGAAAAACACGGAGCGAACAATATCAATATCGTCAACTCGACCTTTTAGTGCCAAAGTGATACCGACCTGTACCACGACAGCCAGTGCCACCAGCGCAAGTGCCAGCAAAATTGAAAAACGGACAATCCCCAGTTTAACCAGCAGGTCCACATAGTACTGAGCAAGATTTTTCATCGGTTTCATTCACGACTCCACGGCGCAAAGCTAAATATCATCCCTGAACATTAGAAATTCACCTTGGTGCTAAAGAAAAATCAGGGTAGTTATGGAAAAACACCAATTACCAGCAGTTTAACGTGTTTGAACTACTGATTTAAACTTCTTGCTCTCAACTTAGAGTAAAAGGTCACAAAGCATTGATCACAACTTAGGTTAATCTTTCAGTGATTCCTAGCCGAAGCGCGAAATGAAGGTTGAGAGAGAGTTTGAGACGACAAAACAGCAGCGATTAGGCAAGGGAACGATCAATGCCTATCGCGCTCAAATTAAAAAAGAAAGGATTGGGGCGATGAACGTAACGTCACGGTTAAATAGGGACTATTGTTTTAAGTCCGGTTTAATATAGATAAAAGTCCGTCCGGTTAAACTCCCTTGGGGCCCCTCTCTATCTAATGCCCGACCAATTTCTGTCATCGCTAGCCAACGGTTTTCACACCAGAGCGGGGAAAGCAGCGTCGGACGACGAGCAGCAGAGGAAACTCGATGAAAAACAACCTCCGCTGGAGTCATGCGAATTAATTCACTGGCAATGGCGACATACTCTTCCAGCTCAGGGGCTTCCAGCTTTCCTGCTCGCCACGCTTTGGCCATCGTACTGCCTTCTACAATATGCAAACCATGTAACTTGATGCCATCTGTCCCCACCTCAAGCACCTTAGTCATTGTTTCCACATTATCTTCACTAGTTTCTTTTGGTAATCCTACGATCAAATGCGTGCAGACTTTAATGCCGAGTGCGCGTGCGCGTTTGGTGATATCCGCATAACATTCAAAATCGTGACCTCGGTTAATGTGCTTTAGCGTTTTATTATTGGCGGTTTGTAAACCAAGCTCGAGCCAGATTTCATACCCTTGCTTAACGTAATCAGACAGTAAATCCAAAACAGCATCTGGAACACAGTCGGGACGAGTTCCCACGCACAATCCAACGATATCGGCTGCTTTCAATGCCTCCTCATACATGCTCTTGAGGACTTGTACTTCAGCATAAGTGCTCGTGTATGCCTGAAAATAGGCGAGATACTTTTTCGCTCGCTGGATCTCACCAGCACGATCGCTTAGTTGATCATGGATGCTTTTAATCTGCACTTCCTCGTCCGAAAACGATGCCACGTTACAAAATGTGCACCCGCCACGCCCAATCGTGCCATCACGATTGGGGCAGCTAAAACCACCGTGTAACGTTAATTTATGAACTTTCTCACCATAACGACGCTGAAGGTCCTGACCCAAAGTATTAACCAACTCATGTAACTGCATAAATGCCCACCAGCCGCAAATCGAAATCAATCTCACTACGATTTATGTAAATAAATTACATCCTTGCAAGAAAAAACACAGAATATTAATCAATTAAAACATTACTCACTCCTATTCAAATCAATAAACCTGCATAAATACATACAAAAACAGGCCATGTTGCGCAATTGTTAAACATTTTGTGCATATTTAAACAAAAAAAATGGGTCACAAAGTCGACTTTTCGTTGCATTCTGAAGTAACAAAATTGTAGGATACTTACGCAACCCCGTCGTTTTTGTAGTTTGGATTACAACACGGACTATGGGATTTGTTGGTGTTATCTCAATCCTACCTATATAAGTCACCAAGAAGTGGCAAATAACAAAGAGATATCACCAAGGAATGTTTTTCTCGCAATACTTTTCCTGCGAGATACGGAAAGGAATCAAGACTGGTCAACCTGGACTAGTGGCGAATCATAAATATAAAGGACAAGACGCTAAATAAATGTGCCTGGGCAGGCAAAGTCTGCCTGGAGTTTTCGCGTCTACATTGAACTGGAAGGATTTATCTATGGTAGATAGAGAGCAAAATTCACAGGGTCTCTACACTCCTGAACTGGAGCATGATGCTTGTGGTATCGGTTTTGTTGCTCACCTTAAAAACCGTAAATCTCATGAAGTAGTTACGCAAGCATTGGATATGCTGGCTCGTATGGAACACCGTGGTGGTCAAGGTTGTGACCCATGTAGCGGTGACGGCGCCGGTATCTTGCTACAAAAACCTCATGAATTTCTATTAGAAGAAGCCGTTAAGTTAGGTATTAAACTGCCTTCTTTCGAAAAGTATGGTGTTGGTGTCGTTCTTTTCCCTAAAGACGAATACAAACGCGAACAGTGCCGTGACATTCTTGAGCGTAACGCCAAACGCCTGGATCTTGAAGTCATTGGTTACCGCGTGCTACCAACCGACAATTCTATGCTTGGTGCTGATCCGCTTAGCACGGAGCCGCAATTCGAACACGTATTTATCTCTGGTGGCCCAGCGGTAACGCCTGAAGAATTGGAACGTAAGCTGTACGTTCTGCGTAACTATACAGTACGTGTCTGCCTGGAAAGCGTATCGAATATCAAAGACGAGTTTTATATCAACTCTATGTCGTACAAGACTCTGGTATATAAAGGCCAGCTGACGACAGAACAGGTACCTCAGTACTTCTTGGATCTGCAGAATCCAACGATGGTGACTGCACTGGCACTGGTACACTCTCGTTTCTCTACCAATACATTCCCGAGATGGCGTCTGGCTCAGCCTTTCCGCTATATCGCCCACAACGGTGAAATCAACACAGTTCGCGGTAACCTGAACTGGATGAAAGCCCGTGAAGCTATCATCGAATCAGACCTGTTTACTCAGGCTGAAATCGATATGCTGCTGCCTATCTGTCAGGAAGGCATGTCTGACTCAGCAAACTTTGATATGGCACTGGAACTGCTGGTTCTGTCTGGCCGTAGTCTGCCTCATGCGCTGATGATGATGATTCCTGAAGCATGGCAGGAAAATAAAAACATGGATCCTAAGCGTCGCGCGTTTTATCAGTACCACGCAAACATTATGGAACCATGGGATGGTCCTGCATCAGTATGTTTTACTGATGGTGTTCAAGTAGGTGCAACACTAGACCGCAACGGTCTGCGTCCTTCGCGCTACACAGTCACAAAAGACAACTTCCTGGTTATGGCGTCAGAGTCTGGCGTAGTAGACATTGCACCAGAGAACGTTGAGTTCCGTGGTCGTCTACAGCCTGGTCGTATCTTTGTTGCAGATCTAGAGCAAGGTCGCATCATTTCTGATGAAGAAGTGAAAGATACCATTGCTACCTCTCAGCCATACGATAAATGGGTTGAAGATAACCTGCTCAGCCTTAAAAAACTGCCAGATGCAAGTAACCAGTTTAGCCAACCATCTCCAGAGCGTTTGCTACATCGCCAACAAGCATTTGGCGTGAGCTCAGAAGAAGTGAACGAAATCATCGTTCCAATGGCAAACGATGGCAAAGAGCCACTATCTGCAATGGGTGCGGACTGGCCTCTGGCAGTGCTGTCTCACCAATCTCAGCATTTATCAAACTACTTCAAGCAGCTGTTTGCTCAGGTAACTAACCCGCCGATCGACCCGATCCGTGAGCGTATGGTTATGTCCCTGAACACCTACTTGGGTAAAGACCAAAACCTACTGACAGAAACACCTCTTCACTGTCAAAAGGTAGAACTGGAATCTCCAGTACTGGCTAACTCTGAGCTTGAGAAGCTACGTGCTATCGATAACGAGCACTTACAAGCTAAGACACTGGACATCGTATTCCAGGCAAGCGAAGACAAAGGAAAACTTGAGCGCGCACTTAAACGTATCTGCCAATACGCAGAAGACGCAGTGATCGACGGCTACTCAATCATCCTACTGACAGACCGTGCAGTAAACTCTAACCACGCGGCTATCCCAGCAATGCTGGCGGTTGGCGCAGTTCACCACCACCTGATCCGTAAAGGTCTGCGTGCTAAGTGTGACATCGTGGTTGAAACCGGTGATGCGCGTGAAACACACCACTTCGCAACTCTACTTGGTTATGGTGCGAACGCGGTTAACCCGTATCTGGTTATCGAAACCATTATTGATCTGCAGCGTACGAAGAAACTCGATCCAGAATCGAGCCCGAGTGAACTGTTCAATAACTACCGTAAAGCAGTCAACGGTGGTTTGCTGAAGATCTTCTCTAAGATGGGGATCTCAACGCTGCAGTCTTACCACGGCGCACAGATCTTTGAAGCTCTGGGTATCCACAAATCCGTTGTAGACAAGTACTTCACTGGTACGGTTTCTCGTATTCAGGGTCTGACTCTGGATGACATCGCAAAAGAAGTGGTGGTTCGTCACCGTATTGGCTACCCACAGCGTGAAATCCCAATTCAAATGCTGGATGTTGGCGGTGTATACCAATGGAAACAACGTGGTGAGAAACACCTGTTCAACCCAGAAACGATTTCTCTGCTACAACAATCGACTCGTAACAAAGACTACGATCAGTTCAAGCAGTACGCGAGCGCGGTAGACAAACAAGGCGACAACGCGGTTACGCTACGTAGCCAACTGGAGTTCATCAAGAACCCAGCAGGTTCTATCTCTATCGACGAAGTTGAGCCACTAGAAAGTATCGTGAAACGCTTTGCTACCGGTGCAATGTCATTCGGTTCGATCTCTCACGAAGCACACTCAACACTGGCTGTTGCGATGAACCGCCTGGGCGCGAAATCCAACTCAGGTGAAGGTGGTGAGGATCCAATTCGCTTTGAACGTAAAGAAAACGGCGACTGGGAACGCTCAGCAATCAAACAGGTTGCATCAGGTCGTTTCGGCGTAACTTCTTACTACCTGACTAACGCAGAAGAGCTTCAAATCAAGATGGCTCAAGGTGCGAAACCAGGTGAAGGCGGTCAGCTACCTGGCGATAAAGTCGATGACTGGATCGGTGCGACTCGTCACTCAACTCCGGGCGTGGGTTTGATTTCTCCACCGCCACACCACGATATCTACTCAATCGAAGATTTGGCTCAGCTAATCTACGATCTGAAGAACGCGAACCGTGCGGGTCGTGTAAACGTGAAACTGGTATCTGAAGCAGGCGTTGGTACGATCGCATCAGGTGTAGCGAAAGCAAAAGCAGACGTGGTACTGATCGCTGGTTTCGATGGCGGTACAGGTGCATCTCCAATTTCTTCAATTCGTCACACTGGTCTTCCTTGGGAACTAGGTTTGGCAGAAACACACCAGACGCTTCTGAAGAATGGTCTGCGTAACCGTATCGTTGTTCAGGCTGACGGTCAGATGAAAACCCCTCGTGACCTTGCAATCGCAACGTTACTAGGTGCTGAAGAATGGGGTGTGGCAACAGCAGCATTAGTTGTTGAAGGCTGTATCATGATGCGTAAGTGTCATAAAAACACCTGTCCTGTTGGTATCGCAACTCAGAACAAGACTCTACGTGAACGCTTTGATGGCCGCGTAGAAGACGTTGTGACCTTCTTCCAGTACATGGCTCAGGGTCTACGTGAAATTATGGCTGAACTTGGTTTCCGTACTATCGACGAGATGGTTGGTCAAGGTCAGAAACTGCGTGTTCGCCAAGATGTTTCTCACTGGAAATATAAGAACCTGGATCTTTCTCCTGTTCTGCACATTGAGCAACCTCGTGAAGCGGATGGCGTTTACAACCAAACGCAGCAAAATCACAACCTTGAAGCGGTACTTGACCGTAAGCTGATCCAAGCAGCAATTCCTGCACTCGAGAAAGGCGAAGCAGTCAATGCTGAGTTCCCTATCGTCAATACAGACCGCTCTGCTGGTACTATGTTGTCGAATGAAATTTCGAAAGTGTACAAAGATCAGGGCCTACCAAAACCAATGAAGGTCAAATTCAACGGTTCTGCTGGTCAGTCATTCGGTGCATTCCTTGCGAAAGGCGTAACGTTCGAAGTTGAAGGTGACGCAAACGACTACTGGGGTAAAGGTCTGTCTGGCGGTACTTTGGCACTGTATCCAGATGCGAATTCAAGCATCGTTGCAGAAGACAACATCATCGTAGGTAACGTATGTTTCTACGGCGCGACCTCTGGTGAATCCTTCATCCGTGGTATGGCTGGTGAGCGTTTCTGTGTTCGTAACTCTGGCGCGAAAGTCGTGGTAGAGGGCGTTGGTGACCACGGTTGTGAATACATGACTGGTGGCGCGGCGATCATCCTAGGTTCAACAGGTCGTAACTTTGCTGCTGGTATGAGCGGCGGTGTGGCGTACGTATGGGATAAATCAGGCGACTTTGAGTCAAAACTGAACCCTGAGTTAGTTGACCTGGATCCTATCGAACAAGAAGATAAAGATCTGTTACTCGATATGCTGACTAAGCATGTTCAATTCACAGGAAGTGAAGTGGCTCAGTCATTCCTTGACAACTTTGAAGCAAGCTTAACCTCAATGGTTAAAGTTATGCCGCGCGATTACAAAGCGGTACTTCAAAAGCGCAAGGCTGAAGAAAAACAAACTGAAGCGGAGGCAGTGTAATGGGTAAGCCTACTGGATTTTTAGAGCATGGTCGTGAACTTCCACAGAAGATCGATCCAGCTGAACGTATCAAGAACAACAAAGAGTTCGTTCTGAACGAGGAGTTTGGTAGCAAGATCAATACTCAGGCTTCTCGCTGTATGGATTGTGGTGTGCCGTTTTGTCATAACGGCTGCCCGATTGGTAACATCATCCCGGAGTTTAACGATGCGGTTTATCGTGACAGCTGGGAAGAAGCGTGGAACATCCTGAGCTCAACTAACAACTTCCCTGAATTTACGGGTCGTGTTTGTCCTGCTCCATGTGAAAGCGCTTGTGTACTTGGTATCAACCAAGACCCAATCACGATTTGTAATATTGAGAAAACCATCGTGGAAACGGCGTACCGTGAAGGATACGCCAAACCAAAAACACCACGCTCTCGCACAGGCAAAACCGTTGCTATCATCGGTTCTGGTCCTGCAGGTCTTGCAGCGGCTGAGCAGTTGAACAGTGCAGGTCACTCAGTGACGGTATTTGAACGTGATGAAAAAGTTGGCGGCTTACTGCGTTTTGGTATCCCAGACTTTAAACTCAGCATGGAAGTGATTGATCGTAAGATCAACCTGATGGCAGAAGCAGGCGTTGAGTTCAAGGTGAACCAACACGTTGGTGTTGATGTAAACGCTCAACAACTACGTCAGGAGTTCGATGTTGTCCTACTGACTGGTGGCTCAACCGTTCCTCGTGATCTACCGGTTCCGGGACGTGAGCTTAACGGCGTTTACTTCGCGATGCAGTTCCTTGGCCAAAACAACCGCCGTGCAAACAACATGGACCTGAAAACTGAAGAAATTCACGCAGCAGGTAAGCATGTGGTAGTTATCGGTGGTGGTGATACAGGTTCTGACTGTGTAGGTACATCAAACCGTCATGGTGCAGCGAGTGTGACTCAGGTTGAGATCATGCCGATTCCACCAGAAAAACGTCCAGCGAATATGCCTTGGCCTCAGTATCCAATGATCTTACGTACTTCTACGTCTCACGAAGAAGGTGTGGATCGTCACTGGAACATCCTTACTAAAGAGTTCATTGGTAATGATAAAGGTGAAGTAACGGGTCTGCGTATTGCGGACATCGTCTGGGAAGATGCAAAACCTGGCGAGCGCCCAAGCTTTAAAGAAGTGGAAGGCAGTGAGCGAGTGATTCCTTGCGATATGGCATTCCTGGCGATGGGCTTCCTACATCCAGAACCAACGGGTGTTTTAGCACAACTAGACATTGCTCTTGATGATCGTGGCAACGTTGCAACTCAAGGATTTGCGACTAACCAAGAAGGTGTTTTCGCCGCAGGTGATATGCGTACTGGTCAGTCACTTGTCGTTCGTTGTATTAACGAAGGTCGTGAGTGCGCTCGCGCTGTCGATGCATACCTGATGGGTGGAACTCACCTTGAAGCAAAAGCAGATTCGCTAATGCTTTCTGCATAATAAAGGGGGAGACACACTCCCCCTCTTTCGGAGTCATTTTTCAGCCATCAGTTATATTGTTGGCTGTTGACGAAGAAAGAAAATAATTCCTTCCAATCTTTTCTTTTTGACCAGCATTTTATGCTGGTCTTTTTTCTTCAATACAGCATCAAATGTTATTTCCTTGTAATAATCCATTTTCTATCTAACTGAAATCATTAAATAATTTCAGACAATTAAATGGATAATCTGATATTTACGTGATGATCCACTAATAACTTGACCTTTTTTACAATAAGCTATAGCTTGTGAAGTTGATGAAAATTAAACAGCTATAAATTGTTAAATATTTCATATAATTTTTTGAATAAAAATACATAAAATAACAAAAATGACGCATAGTTAGTCATCATTGTCAGCATAAGCAGTGTTGATGTATCTGTCGGGATGACAGATAAGCAAAGGGAGAATTGCAATGGCTCTTTATGATCCAAGTCTTGAGAAAGACAACTGTGGATTTGGCTTGATCGCTCATATGGAAGGCGAACAAAGTCACAAGCTGGTTCGTACAGCAATTTCTGCACTTGACCGTATGACCCACCGTGGTGGTATCGCTGCCGATGGTAAAACGGGTGATGGTTGTGGTCTTCTGTTACAAAAGCCCGATTCCTATTTACGTCTGGTCGCTCAAGAGAATGGTTTTAACCTTGGTAAGCAATATGCCGTGGGGATGATTTTCTTTAGTCAAGATCCTATCAAAGCTCACCAAGCCCGAGAAATCGTTAACAAAGAACTTGCTCAAGAAACGTTAACCATAGCAGGCTGGCGCGAAGTGCCAACAAATTCTGAAGTGCTGGGCCCAATCGCCCTTCACTCTGTGCCACATATTCAGCAAGTATTTATCTCTGCGCCAGCTGGATGGCGTGAACGAGATATTGAGCGCCGTCTATATATAGCACGTCGCCGCATCGAAAAGCAGATCACGGAAGATCCAGATTTCTATATCTGTAGCTTATCGACTCAAGTGTTGGTGTATAAAGGGCTTTGTATGCCTGCCGACTTACCACGATTCTATCTTGATCTTGCCGATCTACGTATGGAGTCTGCTATTTGTCTGTTCCACCAGCGCTTTTCTACAAACACTCAGCCTCGCTGGCCACTTGCCCAACCATTCCGCTATCTGGCACATAATGGTGAGATCAATACCATCGAAGGTAACCGTCAATGGGCTCGTGCTCGCGCGTATAAGTTCTCGTCTCCACTGTTACCGGACCTGCAAACCGCTGCGCCATTCGTTAATGAAACTGGGTCGGACTCTTCAAGCCTGGATAATATGCTGGATCTGTTCCTTGCCGGCGGTATGGATATCTTCCGTGCTATGCGTATGCTTGTTCCGCCAGCATGGCAAAACCACCCAGATATGGATAAGGACTTGCGTGCTTTTTATGACTTCAACTCTAAGCACATGGAACCATGGGACGGCCCAGCTGGCATCGTTCTCTCAGATGGTCGATATGCAGCATGTAACCTAGACCGTAATGGCTTGCGTCCGGCACGCTATGTGATCACTAAAGACAAGTTGATCACGCTTGCATCTGAGATCGGTATTTGGGATTACGCCCCCGATGAAGTGGCGCAAAAAGGCCGCGTTGGCCCGGGCGAGCTGCTGGTTGTCGATACCCGAAAAGGTAAATTATGGCAGTCGAGCGAAATTGATAATGATCTGAAGAGCCGCCACCCATACCGCGAGTGGATGGAAAACAACGTGCGTAAATTAACGCCGTTCTCAGAACTACCGGAAGATCAGGTTGGTGAACGTAGCTTCGATGAAGACTTGCTTAAGACTTATCAAAAGCAGTTCGCCATGAACAACGAAGAGATCGATCAAGTACTGCGTGTACTCGGTGAAATGGCACAAGAAGCCGTCGGTTCTATGGGTGACGATACCCCAATGGCCGTGCTTTCTTCAAAAGAGCGCTTGGTCACCGACTACTTCCGTCAGAAATTTGCTCAGGTCACTAACCCGCCAATCGACCCACTGCGTGAAAAACACGTGATGTCGCTGGCAACCAGTATCGGTCAGGAGATGAACGTCTTCTGTGAAACGGACGGACACGCGCACCGTGTGACATTCGATTCACCAGTTCTGCTCTATTCTGATATGCAGCAGCTACTTGGATTGAGTGACGATCACTATCGCAATACGATTCTCGATATCAACTACGACCCGCAAGAAAGAAATCTTGAGGAAGCCATCAACTTCTTATGTGCTCAAGCAGAACAGGTGGTCCGCGAAGGTACGGTGCTGGTTGTGCTATCCGATCGCGCGTTGGTCAAAGGTAGAATTCCAATACCGGCAGCAATGGCGGTAGGCGCGGTGCAAACTCGTCTTGCCGAGGCCAATCTACGCTGTGATGCAAACATCGTCGTAGAAACGGCAACGGCACGTGACCCACACCAGTTTGCAGTATTACTTGGTTTTGGCGCGACAGCGATTTATCCATATTTAGCGTATGAAACGCTGGGTAAAATGGTCGATGACGGTGTACTGAATAAAGAATACCGTGACGTGATGCAAAACTACCAGTACGGCATCAATAAAGGCCTGTACAAGATCATGTCGAAAATGGGTATCTCGACCATAGCTTCATACCGCTGTTCACAGCTATTTGAAGCGGTCGGTTTAAGTCAGCAAGTCGTTGACCTTTGCTTTAAAGGGGTTACCACTCGAATTGCAGGTGCGAACTTTGAGGACTTCCAACAAGATCTGACTAACCTTTCGCGTAAAGCCTGGGCAAAACGTAAATCGATCGACCATGGTGGCTTACTGAAATACGTACACGGTGGCGAATACCATGCTTACAACCCAGATGTGGTAGGCACGCTACAAACAGCAGTTAAATCCGGTGATATCAAGGATTATCAAACTTACGCTAAGCAAGTAAACCAACGTCCGGTTGCCATGCTGCGTGATTTGATGACATTGAAAAAGTCCGACAAACCGTTACCACTCGAAAAAGTTGAGCCAAGAGTCGACCTGTTTAAACGATTCGACTCTGCGGCCATGTCTATCGGCGCATTAAGCCCTGAAGCACATGAAGCGCTCGCAACGGCGATGAACCGTCTTGGCGGCTACTCTAACTCTGGCGAGGGTGGTGAAGATCCACGCCGTTTTGGTACTGAGCGTAACTCGCGCATCAAACAGATCGCATCAGGTCGATTTGGCGTAACGCCGCATTACTTGATTAATGCTGACGTGTTGCAAATCAAAGTAGCTCAGGGGGCAAAACCAGGTGAAGGTGGTCAGCTTCCAGGCCATAAAGTAACGGCTGAAATCGCTAAACTGCGTTATTCAGTGCAAGGGGTTACCTTGATCTCCCCTCCTCCTCACCACGATATTTACTCGATTGAGGATTTGGCGCAGCTGATCTTCGACCTGAAACAAGTCAACCCGAAAGCACTGGTTTCGGTGAAACTCGTATCAGAGCCGGGTGTTGGCACCATCGCCACTGGCGTAGCCAAAGCCTATGCTGACCTTATCACCATTTCAGGTTATGACGGTGGTACGGCTGCAAGTCCGCTGACATCAGTGAAATACGCGGGTAGCCCTTGGGAACTCGGCTTAGCAGAAACTCAGCAAGCTCTGGTTGCTAATGGCCTGCGTCATAAGATCCGTCTACAGGTCGATGGCGGTCTGAAAACGGGCTTAGATGTGGTCAAAGGTGCTATTTTAGGTGCTGAAAGCTTTGGTTTTGGTACCGCACCTATGGTCGCAATGGGCTGTAAATTCTTACGTATCTGTCACTTAAACAACTGTGCGACTGGCGTAGCAACCCAAGACGAAACTCTGCGTAAAGAGTACTTCAAGGGCTTGCCTGAAATGGTGATTAACTATTTCACAGGCATTGCAGAAGAGGTGCGCGGCTTACTTGCAGAGCTTGGGGTTGAAAAGCTGACCGATCTGATTGGTCGTACCGATCTTCTTGAAAGAGTCGAAGGTTTCACGGCAAAACAAACCAAGCTGGATCTGTCTAATATTTTAGAAGCACCGATTTCTCCTGAAGGACATCCGTTATTCTGGACAGAACCAAATGCGCCGTTTGATAAAGCTGCGTTAAACCAGAAAATTGTTGACGATGCGATTCATGCTGTAGAGGAAGGACGCAGCGCCAGCTTCTATTACAACGTGATTAACACTGATCGCTCGGTGGGTGCTCGATTATCAGGTGAAATAGCTAAACGCTATGGCAACCAAGGAATGGCAGCAACACCCATTAAGATCCATTTAGATGGTACGGCTGGTCAGTCATTCGGCGTGTGGAACGCAGGTGGTGTAGACCTCTACCTGACTGGCGATGCCAACGACTACGTCGGTAAGGGCATGGCAGGCGGTAAGATAGTCATCAAGCCTCACCTAGGTACGGCTTTCAAATGTAACGAAGCAACCATCATTGGTAACACCTGTTTGTATGGTGCAACTGGCGGCAAACTGTTTGCGGCAGGTAAAGCTGGTGAACGTTTTGGTGTTCGTAATTCAGGCACTATCGCTGTTATTGAAGGTGCGGGCGATAACGCTTGTGAATACATGACAGGCGGTATCGTTGCAATTCTTGGCGCGACTGGCGTGAACTTTGGCGCAGGTATGACAGGTGGTTTTGCCTACGTACTGGATGAAAACCAAAGCTTCAAAGGTCGAGTGAACGATGAATCGGTTGAGGCGATTTCACTGTCTGATCTATACATACATCAGGAACACCTTCGCGGTCTGATTGCAGAGCATTTAGAAGAAACAGGCTCTCGTCACGCAGAACGTATTTTGGCGAACTTCGATGAGTGGATTCCGAAGTTCTACTTGGTGAAACCTCAAGCTGCGGATTTAAGTACCCTGCTTGGTCACCAAAGTCGTAGCGCTGCTGAACTGCGCGTTCAAGCCCAATAAATCATGGAGGATGTTTGAATCATGAGCCAGAACGTTTATCAATTTATCGATGTTCAACGCGTAGATCCTGCAAAAAAGCCAATTAAAATTCGTAAGATTGAGTTTGTTGAAATTTATGAGCCATTCACCAAGCAACAGGCAACGGCACAAGCAGACCGCTGCTTAGACTGTGGTAACCCATATTGTGAATGGAAGTGCCCGGTGCACAACTACATCCCTCAATGGCTAAAACTGGCCAATGAGGGGCGCATTCTGGAAGCCGCAGACTTGTGTCATCAAACCAATAGCTTACCGGAAGTGTGTGGCCGCGTTTGCCCACAAGATCGCTTATGTGAAGGGTCATGCACGCTTAACGATGACTTTGGTGCTGTCACCATTGGTAACATCGAAAAATACATCACCGATAAAGCGTTTGAAATGGGCTGGAAACCAGACATGTCCAAAGTTGAATGGACAGACAAAAAAGTGGCCATCATCGGTGCCGGACCTGCGGGTTTGGCTGCAGCGGACATCCTGGTCCGTAACGGCGTAAAACCTGTAGTATTTGACCGTTACCCTGAGATTGGCGGGCTACTGACATTTGGTATCCCTTCATTCAAACTGGAAAAAGGGGTAATGGAAAATCGTCGCCGCATCTTTACTGAGATGGGCGTAGAGTTCCGTATGAACGTGGAAGTTGGTCAAGATGTTCAAATGCAAGAGCTTCTTGATGAGTATGATGCTGTTTTCCTTGGCGTTGGTACCTACAAATACATGCGTGCGGGTTTGGAAAATGAAGATGCTCCGGGTGTATATGACGCTCTGCCGTTTTTGATTTCTAACACTTACAAGGTGATGGATCTTAAAGCCAGCGACCCATACATCGATATGGCAGGTAAGAAAGTGGTCGTACTCGGCGGTGGTGATACCGCGATGGACTGTGTTCGTACCTCTATCCGTCAGGGTGCATCCAGCGTCGTTTGTGCCTATCGTCGTGACGAAGCCAACATGCCAGGTTCACGTCGAGAAGTGAAAAATGCGAAGGAAGAAGGCGTGAAATTCATGTTTAACCTTCAGCCTCTAAGCCTTGAAGTCGATGCGTCTGGGAAAGTATCTGGCGTGAAAGTGGTAAAAACGGCACTGGGTGAACCAGATGAAGCCGGCCGACGTCGCCCAGAGCCAGTGGAAGGAAGCGAACATGTATTACCAGCAGATGCGGTGATCATGGCATTTGGTTTTCAACCTCATCAAATGGACTGGTTAACCCCTTTCAATGTGGATCTGGACCAGTGGGGCCGAATCAAAGCACCACTCGATCAATCGTTCCAGTATCAAACCAGTAATGAAAAAATCTTTGCTGGCGGTGATGCCGTGCGTGGCTCTGACTTAGTGGTCACCGCGATCGATGAAGGTCGAAAAGCGGCAGAAGGTATCCTCGACTTCCTCGAAGTCTAACATTACACCGCGACACGTCTCAAAAAGGATCCTAAATTAGGGTCCTTTTTTCTTTTATTACATATAATTACCCAATACTAATCGTAGTAAATTCCTCCCACAAGGAATCAAAATCATGAACAGAATCGCTTTTCTTACCATCACCTTTATCGGCTTAACCGCGTGCAGCCAAGGAGTATCAACCATGACCGATCGCTCTCAAACACCATGTGGGAATAAACCAAACTGCGTTTCCACGCAGGACTTACGCGAAGAGCACTATCTTGAACCATTCCAGCTGACTAAGTCAGCAACACTCGATGCCATAGAACAGGTCGCTCTCAACCTGCCAGGCGCAAAAACTGCGGTAAAAGAAAGCGATTACCTGCGCATCGAATGCACCTCCAAAATCATGAGATTTGTGGATGATCTCGAGCTCAAAATCAGTGAAGACAAGCTTATCGTTCGCTCGGAGTCTCGTATTGGATACTCCGATTTCGGCGTCAACAGAAAGCGAGCTGAACAATTACGAAAAGAACTTTCGGCTGCAGAGCTCATCAAATAGAAAACTGGCGATGGGGAGTGTTATACTCTCGCCCGATTAAATTTTTTACCCAAAGAGAGTGTTATGAAAGTTGGTATCATCGGTGCGATGGAACAAGAAGTGACCATCCTGAAAGAAGCAATGACAAACTGCCAGACGGTAAGCAAAGCAGGTTGTACGTTTTTCGCTGGTCAAATTAACGGTGTAGAAGTCGTACTACTTCAGTCGGGGATCGGTAAAGTTGCTGCGGCTATTGGTACGACCATTCTTCTTGATGAATACCAACCAGATGTTGTGATCAACACAGGATCTGCAGGTGGTTTCGACTCAAGCCTGAATCTGGGTGATGTGGTTATCTCAACGGAAGTTCGTCACCACGACGCTGATGTAACCGCATTCGGCTACGAAATGGGCCAAATGGCAGACCAACCTGCGGCATTTAAAGCGGATGAAAAGTTGATGGAACTAGCGGAAAAAGCATTGGCACAGATGGAAAACAAACACGCGGTACGCGGTCTTATCTGTACTGGTGATGCTTTCGTATGCACAGCGGAACGTCAGGCGTTTATCCGCCAGCACTTCCCATCGGTCATCGCGGTAGAGATGGAAGCGTCGGCAATTGCTCAGACTTGTCATCAGTTCAACACACCATTTGTGGTTGTACGCGCAATTTCTGATGTAGCCGACAAAGAATCGCCAATGAGCTTCGAAGAGTTTTTACCACTAGCCGCGAAAAGCTCGTCGGAAATGGTATTCAAAATGCTTGAATTGGCTAAATAAATAGAACAGTAAAATAATTTGAGCTGGTGAAACAACGCCATTCATGGAAGAAATTTTTCAGCAATTTTATGCCAATGGTGCGCTCCTTGTCATGTGGGGCGCACTGTTGTTTCATCTCGTTTTACCTATCCCTCATTCCGCTCATCCTTTCACTTTGTGGCGAAAAATAGCAGAGCAACTGGCAACTAAAGTAAATAGACACCATAGTTATTCGCAAAGCATACTGGCAGGCAGCCTCTCTATCCTCCTCATGATATTGCCTTGTTTGGTGTTATTGATGGCGTTAAAGCCCCTGGTATGGAAAGCGCCACTATACGAGTTAGCATTATTGCTGCTCGCTTTAAATTGGCGAAGTAGTGAAAGGTTAACCAAACAGCTCTTTAGCGCTATGTCCAATGAGGACAAACCTTTATGTCGCCAACGATTAAAACCGTACCTCAACCGTGATACAAACAGCCTTTCTCTGTTAGGGATAGGAAAAGCGGGCGCGGAAACCATCATAATGGGATACGGACGAAATGTCGTTTGTGTGCTGTTTTGGTATGCGATTACGGGTGGTATCGGGGCTTTCATTTACCGGCTCATCGCCGAACTCGCACGTACCTGGTCACCAAGCCGCAGGCAATATTATCCATTTGGCAAACCTGTGATTCAACTACTCGCTGCGCTCGACGTCATTCCGCTACGCTTGTTTGCAATTTTTATTGCTGCAGGCAAGAATCTATCCAACGTCCTTAACGGTATGAAGCAACAATCAAAATCCTGGCCATTACCGGGACCAGCGTGGTTGCTAAGTTGTGTTGGACACAAGTTACAGCTCTCATTAGGCGGACCCGCACTCTACCAAGGTATACGAACTGAACGGGCAAAAATTGGTGGACGTATTGCACCTGCTGCGATTCATCTTGCTCAAATTCAAACGCTATTGGTTTGGCGTATCTTTGTCTGGATTGTTATCCAAAGCCTTCTTCTCGGACTGATTTACCAAGGATTATGATGTATAAAATCGCCCTGTCTCTTTCACTGTTCTTCTCATCTATAGTCTTGGCTAATGAGCCAGCTCAACGGGTCATCAGCTTAGCACCACATGCAACAGAACTCGCCTATGCGGCAGGTCTTGGAAACAAGCTCATCGCAGTCAGTGAGATGAGCGATTATCCGGCACAAGTCAATACACTCGAAAAAGTCTCCAATTATCAGGGAATAAAACTCGAACGCATCATTGCACTTCAGCCGGATTTAGTGATTGCCTGGCCTGCGGGAAACCCAGCCAAAGAGCTTGAAAAACTCAAGCAGTTTGACATCCCGATTTACTACTCCTCTACAGGATCATTGCAAGATATTGCCAACAACATAGAACAACTGAGTCAATACAGTGAGAATCCACAAGTCGGTCAAAAAGCCGCTGACAATTTTAGATCTCAGCTAACAGCGCTTAAACAGAAGTACAACACAGAGAATAAAGTCCGCTATTTTTATCAGCTCAGTGAAAAGCCCATCATTACCGTTGCAGGTAAAAACTGGCCAAGCGAAGTTTTTACTTTTTGTGGCGGCGAGAATATTTTTACCGATTCGGGCTCGCCCTACCCTCAAGTCAGCATCGAACAAGTCATTACTCGTCAGCCAGAGGTCATCTTTACTTCTCGCCATGCGATGAGCAACGACGGCATGTGGTCCGAATGGAAGAATGAACTTCCGGCTTTAAAGAATGGCCATATTTGGTCACTGAATGCAGACTGGATAAATCGTCCAACACCAAGAACACTGAACGCCATCACACAAGTGTGTGAACACTTTGAAAGCGTTCGTCAAAAACGCTAACGTTTTCGTGGTAAATACCGTACAATTTGCGCCCATTTTTTATCACACTTTTTAAAGGTACCAAGTAACATGGATTCCATGCTGCTTTACATGATCGATATATTCGGCACCGCTATTTTCGCTATCTCTGGCGTTTTACTGGCTGGCCGATTGAAGATGGATCCATTCGGAGTCATTGTACTCGGTAGCGTTACGGCTATTGGTGGCGGGACTATCCGGGATATGGCACTCGGTGCTACACCCGTTTTTTGGATCACCGATACGACTTACCTCTGGGTGATCTTTATTACCTGTCTGCTCACAATGCTCATCGTGCGCCGCCCCAAACGCCTTGCTTGGTGGGTTTTACCTGTTTGTGATGCGGTAGGCCTCTCCGTATTTGTTGGCATCGGAGTTGAAAAGGCACTGGCTTATAACGCATCCGGAATGGTCGCCGTGATCATGGGCGTCATTACTGGATGCGGTGGTGGCATCATTCGTGATGTGCTGGCAAGAGAAGTACCAATGGTCTTAAGAAGTGAAGTCTATGCCACGGCATGTATTATTGGCGGGATCTTCCATACCACAGCCGTCGCCATGGGTTATGACCACTCAACGGCCTTGATGGCTTGTGTAAGCTCAACCTTAATCATTCGTCTGGGGGCAATTCGCTGGCATCTTTCCTTGCCTACCTTTGCGCTCAATCGCTAATCCGAAACGCTTTTCGCATCATAAGGAGCCGACCATCGTGCCGGCTCTTGTTATTTTGAACCCCACCTCTCGCCAATTCAACGGCGGTGCGTTAAATTAACGCTACTATTCCCTATTTTCATCAATCGGTATGTTATTAGAAGGCATTGAAACCTTACTCGTTTTGAGTAAAGAAAAAACCATGAGCCGTACAGGCAGTCAGCTGTACATTAGCCAGTCTGCTGTGAGTAAGCGTATTGCCAATCTGGAAAAGAAATTAGGGAAAAAGCTGATTGAACCAAGCGGCCGACATATCAAGTTAACTTCAGACGCGCTTGCTCTAATCGATACAATAGCGCCAACCTTCAACGAGCTGATTGGTCAAATTCACGATCAACAAGTGCTAGAAGATACTTCCTTGATTAAACTCGATTGTTCAGAAACGCTGGTCGCTGGTTATCTGAGTTTGATCATGAAAGAGCGATTCACAGAAGATCCCTATCTGCGCATCTCAACCAACCATACGCCAAGAATCATAGAAAACGTTAAATCAGGAAAAGCGACGCTTGGATTCTGTGCTGGCTATTTGCCTCCGCATCACGGCTTGATGAGCTTTCACCTTGCCGACGAACCCTTCAGCATCGTTAGCAAATACCCTCTCACCAAATTACCTAAAGCCGTATTGACCAACGACTTAAATAATCCGGCCAATACTTATCAACAGGCTATTTTATCTAAGCACGGCATCGAACCTCTCATGGAGATGGACTCTTATACCGCAGCGGCGCAATTAGCATTAGGCGGAATGGCACCCGCTTTGATCCCCAAATCTATCGTCAACACGCTCAACATTGACGCAAAATTTAGTTTTGACTTCGAAGAGCTGACAACTTTCATCCGGCCAATTCACATCTGCTTACGTCATAGCACTTATCGCAATCAACGGGTCAAAAAACTGACAGAAGCCATTGCTGATGTTGTTGCCAGAGAAGTTTTATCGCCATCAACATCGACATAGTAATCACTACAGGTCGAATCCACTTCTGACCTTTTGTCACCACCACTTTCGCTCCTAACTGAGCACCGATAAAGCCACCGACAGCCATGGTTAAGCCGATCTCCCACACCGGAAGCCCGGCTAATACAAAGAAGAGCAATGCCGCAATATTAGAAGTGAAGTTGAGGATTTTAGTCCGCGCGGTGGCTTCAACTAAAGAAAAATGCCCCAGAACAACAAAGCATACAGTGAAGATCGAGCCAGTTCCCGGGCCGAAGAATCCGTCATAAAAACCCACACCACCACCGATACAAAGTGCAAACATTGCCTCTGAAACCTTTGGTTCTCCCCCTGTTTTTTTCGTTGTTGGTGCAAGTAAAAAATAGAGTGAAATCGCAATGAGCAGAACCGGAATTAAGCTGGTCAGAACACCCGCATCAATAAATTGCACCAACTCAGCTCCGATGGCGGAACCAATGAAAGTGCATAAGATGGCAACCCGCATCTCTTTCAAACTGACAATGCCATTGCGCACGAAATACCAGCTAGCGGAAAAACTACCGAATGAGCTTTGAAGTTTATTGGTTGCCAACGCCTGAGTCGGGCTAAGCCCCGCAGCCAGTAACGCAGGAAGTGTTAACAAACCGCCTCCGCCCGCCATTGCATCAATAAACCCGGCCACTGATGCTACTAAAAACAGCGCTGCCAAAACCTCAAATGTAATTTCCACTTATGCTTCCTTGTCAAACAGATAGATACCGAAAGGAAAGCAACGGTAGCACTAATCAGCAAAGAGACAAAAGGAAAGACAAGACACCAACCTATTCCAACTTTTCATCAGTGTAAGGAAAAGCAAAATAAAAAAGCCCGCTCAGATGAGCGGGCAATGAGGTTGTCATATAAGCTCTGAATTATGAGCTTACTGATTTTTATCTATTTACGCTTCCAGACTCGCTTTCACTTTAGCGTGAAGCTCTTGAACAGAAGTTACTGACGCTTTCGCATCAGCAGTGTGAGACATACACGTTGCGAACGCAGCGTTTAGCGTTGTTGTGTAGTTCACTTTCTCTGCCAGCGCACCACGGCGTAGAACTTTCGAATCTTCAATTGCTTGACGACCTGACGCCGTGTTCACAATGTAGGTGTATTCGTTGTTCTTGATGCGGTCAAGAATGTGTGGACGACCTTCGTGTACTTTGTTTACCAGGCGTGGGTTGATACCCGCTTCGCCTAGAATTACAGCCGTACCGTGAGTTGCGTCCAACTGGTAGCCTAGTTTCACTAGCTTAGAAGCCAGGTCAACAACACGCTCTTTATCACCTTCACGTACTGATAGTAGTGCACGACCACCTTCAGGATAAACGCTGCCACAGCCTAGTTCCGCTTTCGCGTAAGCTTCTGCGAACGTTGCACCAACACCCATCACTTCACCTGTAGAGCGCATTTCTGGGCCTAACAGTGGGTCAACGCCTGGGAACTTGTTGAACGGCAGAACGACTTCTTTCACTGAGTAGTAAGGTGGAATAATCTCTTTAGTAAAGCCTTGTGACTCCAGAGATTGACCCGCCATAACACGTGCAGCGATTTTCGCTAGTGGTGCACCAGTCGCTTTCGATACGAATGGTACCGTACGAGCAGCACGAGGGTTAACTTCGATTAGGTAAACTTCGTTGTCTTTCACTGCGAACTGAGTGTTCATCAGACCACGTACACCAAGTTCGAATGCTAGTTTCTCAACTTGCTCACGCATCTTATCCTGGATTTCCTGGCTTAGCGTGTAAGCAGGAAGTGAACATGCTGAGTCACCTGAGTGAACACCCGCTTGCTCAATGTGCTCCATGATACCGCCGATAACTACGCGCTCACCGTCACAGATAGCGTCGATGTCAACTTCAGTTGCGTCATCAAGGAAACGGTCTAGCAGTACTGGAGACTCGTTCGATACGCTTACTGCTTCGTTGAAGTAGCGACGTAGATCTTGCTCGTCGTATACGATTTCCATCGCACGACCACCCAGTACGTAAGATGGACGAACAACCAGTGGGAAGCCAATGTCTTTCGACTTCTCAATCGCTTGCTCCATCGTTGTTACGGTCGCGTTTTGTGGTTGCAGAAGACCTAGACGCTCAACTGCCGCTTGGAAACGCTCACGGTCTTCCGCACGGTCGATAGCGTCAGGGCTAGTACCAATGATTGGCACACCAGCTGCTTCCAGTGCACGAGCCAGTTTAAGTGGAGTTTGGCCACCGTACTGAACAATCACACCTTTAGGTTTCTCAACGCGAGCAATAGACAGTACATCTTCCAGTGTTACTGGTTCGAAGTACAGACGGTCAGACGTATCGTAGTCTGTTGATACCGTCTCTGGGTTACAGTTAACCATGATGGTTTCGTAACCGTCTTCACGAAGCGCTAGTGATGCGTGTACACAACAGTAGTCGAATTCGATACCTTGGCCGATACGGTTTGGACCGCCGCCAAGAACCATGATCTTGTCTTTGTCTGTTGGGTTCGCTTCACACTCTTCATCGTAAGATGAGTACATGTAAGCCGTGTCAGAAGAGAATTCTGCTGCACAAGTATCTACACGCTTGTAAACCGGGTGAATATCGAACTGTTCACGCGCACGACGAATTTCACTTTCAGCCACACCAAGTAGTTTAGACAGGCGAGCATCAGAGAAGCCTTTGCGCTTCAGTAGACGAAGAACGTCTTTGGTCAAGCCTGCGTAACCGCCTGCTTTCACTTCTTCTTCTAGTTTCACTAGCTCTTCAATTTGGACCAGGAACCAGCGATCGATGTTGGTTAGGTTGAACACGCCATCTACTGACATGCCAGCACGGAATGCATCCGCAATGTACCAAATACGCTCTGCACCCGCTTCTTTTAGCTCGTGGCGAATCTTCGTCAGTGCATCGGGTGCTTCTAGATCAACCATTTCATCAAAGCCAGTCGCGCCAACTTCCAGGCCACGAAGTGCTTTATGAAGAGATTCTTGTTGGTTACGACCAATCGCCATCACCTCACCAACTGATTTCATCTGAGTAGTCAGACGGTCGTTCGCACCGGCAAATTTCTCGAAGTTAAAACGAGGAATCTTAGTCACTACATAGTCGATAGTTGGTTCGAATGATGCTGGAGTTGCACCACCAGTGATGTCGTTTTGTAGCTCGTCCAGAGTGAAGCCAACAGCCAGTTTCGCTGCAATCTTCGCGATTGGGAAACCTGTTGCTTTTGACGCTAGCGCTGAAGAACGAGATACACGTGGGTTCATCTCGATGATAACCATACGGCCATCTTTCGGGTTGATACCAAACTGTACGTTTGAACCACCTGTTTCAACACCGATTTCACGCAGAACCGCTAGCGATGCATTACGCATTAGCTGGTATTCTTTATCAGTCAGTGTTTGAGCAGGTGCAACCGTGATTGAGTCACCAGTGTGGATACCCATTGGGTCGAAGTTTTCGATTGAACATACGATGATACAGTTGTCCGCTTTATCGCGAACCACTTCCATTTCGTACTCTTTCCAACCGATTAGAGATTCATCGATAAGAAGTTCGTTAGTCGGAGACAGATCCAGACCACGACGACAGATTTCTTCGAACTCTTCTTTGTTGTACGCAATACCGCCACCAGTACCACCCATGGTGAACGATGGACGGATGATACAAGGGAAGCCAACCATGTCTAAAACTTTGTAAGCTTCTTCCATCGTTTTCGCCGTATCAGCGCGTGGACACTCAAGACCGATAGACTTCATTGCTTTATCGAAGCGAGAACGATCTTCTGCTTTATCAATCGCGTCTGCCGTTGCACCAATCATTTCTACGCCGAACTCTTCAAGAACGCCGTGCTTCTCTAGTTCCAGAGCACAGTTTAGCGCTGTTTGACCACCCATTGTTGGTAGTACCGCATCTGGGCGCTCTTTTTCGATGATCTTACGTACTACTTCCCACTGAATCGGCTCGATGTAAGTCGCATCCGCCATTTCAGGGTCAGTCATGATCGTTGCAGGGTTAGAGTTAACTAGGATAACTCGGTAGCCTTCTTCACGAAGAGCTTTACACGCTTGTGCGCCAGAGTAGTCAAACTCACAGGCCTGGCCGATAACAATCGGACCAGCACCAAGAATAAGAATACTTTGAATGTCGGTACGTTTTGGCATTGTCTACTACTCCGAATTAAGCGCTGTGTTGTTTGATTAGTTCGATAAAGTGGTCGAATAGCGGTGCCGCGTCATGTGGACCTGGGCTTGCTTCTGGGTGACCTTGGAAGCTAAATGCTGGTTTGTCTGTACGGTGAATACCTTGTAGAGAACCATCAAATAGAGATACGTGAGTAGCACGTAGATTTTCCGGCAACGTTGCTTCATCTGCAGCAAAACCGTGGTTTTGAGAGGTAATCATTACAACGTTACGGTCTAAATCTTTCACCGGGTGGTTAGCACCATGGTGGCCAAACTTCATCTTCACAGTTTTAGCACCAGAGGCCAATGCCAGGATTTGGTGACCTAGACAGATACCGAAGACTGGTAAACCTTTTTCCAGGAATACTTTTGTTGCTTCAATCGCGTAAGTACATGGTTCTGGGTCGCCAGGGCCGTTTGATAGGAAAACGCCGTCTGGGTTAAGAGCCAGTACTTCTTCTGCTGAAGTTTCAGCAGGTACAACAGTCAAGCGGCAACCACGGTCAACTAACATACGTAGAATGTTGCGTTTAGCACCGAAGTCGTATGCAACGACATGGTACGGTAACTCGCTGTCATCTTTCGCCTCTGGAAGTCCACCTTCAAGCGTCCATGAACCTTGTTTCCATTGATACGCTTCTTTAGTTGTCACAACTTTCGCAAGATCCATCCCTTTCAAACCTGGGAATTCTTTTGCTTTAGCCAGTGCCAATGTTTCATCCAAGCTTTCACCTGCAACGATACAACCGTTCTGCGCACCTTTTTCACGTAAGATACGAGTCAGTTTGCGCGTATCAATGTCAGCGATGCCAACAATATTTTGTGATTTAAGGTAATCAGAAAGGGATTGCTCATTACGGAAGTTAGAAGCGATAAGAGGAAGATCGCGGATCACAAGGCCTTGTGCATGGATTGAAGAAGATTCTTCATCTTCGGAAGTCGTTCCGGTATTGCCAATGTGAGGATAAGTAAGAGTAACGATTTGCTGAGAATAGGAAGGATCAGTGAGGATTTCTTGATACCCCGTCATCGAGGTATTGAAAACAACTTCACCGACGGAAACGCCATCTGCCCCAATGGACACTCCGCGGAACACTGTCCCATCTTCTAGGACTAACAGTGCTAATTTACCCAAGACAACCTCCAGAATAAAAATGCAAAAAAAATAAATCAAACTGCAAACATGCCTTCCTTTACCTAAAAATTCGACATAATTAGGTACTTCAGACAAATTGGCGGTATTCTAAAGACGGACTTCAAACCTGTCAACACACAATCAAAAATAAATCACCATTTTCTAGCGAGTAAAGCCATTTGGGCATAATAAGCCTCAAAAATGCAAGTTTTACTCTACGTAAGATGATGAGGGATGCTTTTTTTGTGAATTTTACAAATTTGAACTTTCTATAGATCACAAAAATTGATGATATTTTTACGCAAACGTTAACCACACAAAATAAGTACGATCTTTTAGGCGTTACGACAAAAACAAAACACCAAACCACCAAAATACACAACTAACTAAACGAAAAAATCGTTCTTTGTTGAATCATATATTTTACATCTTGATAAGTACCTATAAAAAAGCCGGCTTACGCCGGCGAATAATTATGTATTTACAGTTCATTCAAACCCAATACATCAGTCATACTATAAAAGCCCGCAGGTTTGGTACTTAACCAAACTGCCGCTTTCACCGCACCGTTAGCAAAGGTCATACGGTCGGTCGCTTTATGCGTAATTTCGACTCGCTCGCCGATATCAGCGAACATCGCCGTGTGTTCGCCAACGATATCCCCGGCTCGAATGGTCGCAAATCCAATTTCGTCTTTGGTACGCTCGCCAGTGATCCCTTCTCGGGCATAAACCGCAACGTCGTTAAGTTTGTTACCCATCGCACCAGCAATGGCTTCACCCATACCGATTGCTGTACCTGATGGTGCATCCACTTTATGACGATGGTGCGCTTCTACAATCTCAATATCACAGTAGTCACCCATGACTTTGGCTGCTTTCTCCAGCAGTTTAAAGACTAGGTTCACACCAACAGAGTAATTCGGAGCCATTACAACAGGAACTTGTTTTGCTGCTTCATCGATAAGCGCACGTTCCTCGTCACTAAAGCCAGTGGTGCCAATTACAATGCTCTTACCATGCTGTTTACATAACTCAAGGTTAGCTAAGGTGCTTACTGGTGCAGTAAAATCGATAATAACATCAAAGTTATCCACTTCTTTAGCTAGATCATCTGTCAATACGACATCGAATTTACCTTCGCCACAAAGTTCACCGATATCAACACCGACGAGTGATGATTCTGGACGCTCAGATCCTGCCGCTACCGAAGCTTCTTGATTGTGGTGTGAAGCTTTGACTAAATTGCGGCCCATGCGGCCAGCTGCCCCTGCGATTGCAATACGAACCATTGCGTTTTATCTCCTTCTCTGGATAACAAGGTGTGCACTCATTATCTCTTCTCGCTGAATCTTTTTAAACTAACAACATACCTTGCGAACCACAAGATGATTAATGTCGAAACTAGGAAGAAAACTCTTGCACCACTCTCTCAAGAATTGGCACATTGGCTTCTGGAAATGCATATTCAGGCAGGTCGCTTACATTAACCCATTGTCCTTCCTGACCTTCTTTTCCATAAGGTTCATTTTCAAAAGCGGTCACTGAGATAAAATCGAACTTCAGGGATTTGTCTGGGTAGTCGTATTCAAGGTGTTCAAACAGGGCTTGCTCTGTCACGCGAATGCCTATTTCTTCATCTAGCTCTCGAATCATCGCTTGCTCAATGCTTTCTTCCGCTTCTACTTTTCCGCCAGGAAACTCCCAGAAGCCACCTTGATGTTTGTCATCAGGGCGTTTAGTTATGAATATTTGCGATTTATCCTGGTTAAAAATGATCGCCGCAACGATGTGAATTCTTTTCATGGAGATTAGTCCCTAAAACTGAAATGCTGCTAAACCCTACAGTGAGGATAGCGTCTGTGGAAACAATAAATTTTACTTAAAAAAAGAGCCGCCTCAGCGACTCTTTGTAAATCCATCATCAAACTCTATTTAGTTGATTTGACCGTGGCACTGTTTGTACTTTTTGCCGCTGCCACATGGACAAGGCTCATTACGACCCACTTTACGTTCATCACGAACAACAGGTTGGTGCGAATCATCAACTTCTTCACCATCAGCCAGCTGGTTTTCGGCTGCTGCATGTTGAGCTTGTGCACGACGTGCCGCTTCTTCAGCTTGAGCACGACGTTGCTCTTCCATACGCTCAACTTCTTCTTGTTGTTGAACACGTACGCGAGACAACACAGTGATGACATCTGTTTTCAATGCATCTAATAAACCTTCGAACAGTTCAAACGACTCGCGCTTGTACTCTTGTTTCGGGTTCTTCTGCGCGTAACCACGTAGGTGAATACCTTGACGTAAGTGATCCATTGCCGCCAAATGCTCTTTCCAAAGCGTATCCAGCGTCTGTAGCATCACTGATTTCTCGAAGTTACGCAGCACTTGTGCACCAACCACTTCTTCTTTCGCTTTGTAGACTTCAACAGCCAATGCAATGATCTTCTCACGAAGTGCTTCTTCGTAAAGCTTGTCATCTTCTTCAAGCCATTGCTTGATTGGCGCATCTAAATCAAAGTCAGCTTTCAGACGCTCTTGCAGACCTTCCACATCCCACATGTCTTCCAGAGATTGTGGTGGTATGTACTCATCAATAACCGCGATCATTACGTCTTGACGATTCTGCTCGATCATATCGCTGATATCATCAACGCTCATCAACTCGTCACGTAATTCGTATACCACTTTACGCTGGTCGTTGGCTACGTCATCGTACTCAAGCAATTGCTTACGAATATCGAAGTTGCGACCTTCCACTTTACGCTGCGCTTTTTCGATTGAGCGAGAAAGCATTTTCGACTCGATGGCTTCGCCTTCTTCCATACCACTTTGGATTAGGCTTGCCATACGATCGGAGGTAAAGATACGCAGGAGTGAATCTTCCATCGATAGATAGAAGCGAGAAGAACCCGCGTCACCCTGACGACCAGAACGACCACGTAACTGGTTATCGATACGACGAGATTCGTGGCGCTCGGTACCGATAATGTGTAGACCACCCGCTTCCAGAACTTGAACGTGCACGACTCGCCAGTCCGCTTTAATCGCATCGATTTGTTCTTTGGTTGGGTTTTCCAACGTTTCCACTTTTGACTGCCAGCTACCACCCAATACGATATCGGTACCACGACCCGCCATGTTAGTCGCGATAGTTACTGCACCAGGCATACCCGCTTCAGCAACGATTTCCGCTTCTTTCTCGTGGAATTTAGCATTCAATACATTGTGCTTAATCTTCGCTTTCTTAAGCGCATTAGACAGCAACTCTGATTTTTCGATTGAAACGGTACCTACCAGAGACGGCTGACCTTTTGCCACTCGCTCTTTGATATCTTCAATGATTGCTGCAAACTTTTCTGCTTCAGTACGATACACCACATCCGGCATATCATTACGAATCATTGGTTTGTTGGTTGGAACAACCACTGTTTCCAGGCCGTAGATAGACTGGAACTCAAACGCTTCAGTATCTGCTGTACCAGTCATGCCTGACAGTTTTTCGTACAGACGGAAGTAGTTCTGGAAAGTGATGGAAGCCAGCGTCTGGTTTTCGTTTTGAATCTTAACGCCTTCTTTCGCTTCAACAGCTTGATGCAAACCTTCTGACCAGCGGCGACCTGGCATCGTACGGCCTGTATGTTCGTCAACGATTACCACTTCGCCGTCTTCAGTAACAATGTAGTCCACGTTACGTTCGAATAAAACGTGGGCACGCAGGGCTGCATTAACGTGGTGAAGCAGGCTGATATTCGCTGGAGAATAAAGCGTATCACCTTCTTCCATCAGACCATTCTTAACCAGTAGTTCTTCTACGTACTCTTGACCCGTTTCAGTCAGGTAAACTTGCTTAGATTTTTCGTCTACAGTGTAGTGACCGTCACCGCGGTACTCTTCTGAATCTTCTTTGTCTTGCTTTTCAAGATGTGGAATCAATAGGTTGATGCGTGTGTACAGTTCAGAACTGTCTTCAGCCGGACCAGAAATGATTAGCGGAGTACGAGCTTCATCGATAAGGATTGAGTCCACTTCATCGACTACCGCAAAGAAACGTTCACGTTGAACACGGTCTTCAGTACGGAAAGCCATGTTATCGCGAAGGTAGTCAAAACCAAATTCGTTGTTTGTTCCGTAAAGAATATCCGCTTGGTACGCCGCTTTTTTCTCATGAGGCGGCATGTTTGGCACGTTAACACCAACTGTCATGCCTAAGAATTCAAATAGTGGGCGGTTTGTCTCTGCGTCACGCTTAGCAAGGTAATCGTTCACCGTTACTACGTGAACACCTTTGCCAGCAAGTGCATTCAGGTAAGCGGGAAGAGTAGCAGTTAGAGTCTTACCTTCACCTGTACGCATTTCCGCGATTTGGCCTGCGTTCAGAACCATACCACCGATGAGCTGAACGTCGAAGTGGCGCATTCCGTATACACGCTTAGACGCTTCACGGACAGTAGCAAAGGCTTCAGGAATAAGTTGATCAAGAGTTTCGCCCTTATCTAGACGCTCACGAAATTCAACAGTTTTCGCTTTTAATTCTTCATCACTCAGAGCTTCAAAAGTCGGCTCGTAATTATTAATCTCTTTTACAATTTTTCTAAGGCGGCGCAGTGTTCGGTCGTTGCGACTGCCAATTACTTTTGTCAGTAGCTTAGTTATCATTTTTCGTGAATCTCTCTTTCATCAGACCGTTCCCGATCTACTCGTAATGCATTCAGTTTCTGCCAGTTTGGAACTAAGGATACTGAGATAAATCATTTATCAACTGATATTGAGTCCAAACATCCATATTTCAAGGCTAAATTCGAAACAATGTGGCTTAGTGTAAGGATTTTTAATCGATACAACCATAAATAGACGTATTTGTTTGAAGCACTCTGAAGTTTTTAGTTAAAGTGGCGATCGATTAGCCAACATTCCGCCAGCAAAGCGGTGAATCTATTAATCTTGCTTTTCAATTCGCTAATTCCACAGCCGAATGTAAAACTGAAGCCAAAGTGGCTAATGTAAACTATACCTAGCTAGAAAGCTGCTCTAGAATAGTTCATATTTCAACAAAATTAGATTTTACCTATGCGTGATCATCGCCCAACCTCAACAGAGGATGTTATTGCTGAGTCTCAGTTTAAGCAGATTCAAGAACATGCCGGAGAAATCTTGCAGATCAATCAAGCTTTGCAAGAACTTTTGCCGAAAGGAACCGCTGATCATTGCCGGGTAGCAAACATTCGCAACGGCCACCTGTTAATCGATGTATCGAGTGCGGCGATCAAAATGAAGATCGACTACGATCGTCTCATGATCCTCAATAAGCTGCGAACCCAGGGTTTTGCAAAATTGATGAGTGTTGAGATCAGAATTAATCCCTCTCTTTATCGCAATCGATATGAGCAAGATGACAGGCCAAAACGGCCACCATTGACTGAATCTGCTGCAAAATCCCTGATGATCATTGCCGATATGGCGCCACCTAAAATTCAGGAACGCCTAAAAAGGTTGGCCGATATGGCAGACAAATCAAAGCAATAACAGAGCTAGTCAGCAACAGGGCTAACAAACATAAATTTTAGATAGAAAAAAACCAGGTCAAGACCTGGTTTTTACTATTCTTAGCTGAATTACGCTAGTACCATGTTTGGTTCCGCAAATGCGACTGGCGAACCGACTTCTTCTTCGAATGTTGTCCACTCCCATGCTTCCTGATCTGCCAGAACAGCACGAAGAAGCTGGTTGTTTAGACCATGGCCTGATTTGTATGCACGGAATTCACCGATAATTGGGTGACCACACATGTAAAGATCACCAATTGCATCCAGCACTTTATGAGTAACGAACTCATTATCAAAGCGCAGACCTTCTTCATTCAGAATACGGTAATCATCCAGCACGATAGCATTATCGAAACTACCACCTAAAACTAAGTTTTGAGATTGTAGATATTCAATATCACGCATAAAACCAAACGTACGTGCACGAGAAATTTCGCGTACGAACCCTTTAGATGAGAAATCAAACAGAAGACGTTGCTCGTCTGACTCAATCGCAGGGTGGTTAAAGTCTATTTCGAAGTCCATACGGAAACCGTTAAATGGCACAAATTCTGCCCATTTATCGCCATCTTCGAAACGAACTGGCTTTTTAATGCGGATAAAACGCTTCGGTGCATTTTGCATTTCGATACCAGCTTGCTGAAGCAGGTATACGAATGGGCTTGCGCTGCCATCCATGATTGGGATTTCAGGCGCGTCAACTTCAATAACAATGTTGTCGATACCCATACCAGAAAGCGCTGCATTCAAGTGTTCAACCGTTGAAATACGCACGCCTTGATCGTTCACCAATGCGGTACATAGCATTGTGTCACGAACAGACGCTGGGTCAGCTGGAAAATCTACAGGTGGATTTACATCGGTACGACGGTAAATGATACCTGTATTTGCAGCAGCCGGGCGCAGAGTAAGCGTGACTTTACGACCAGAGTGGAGACCCACACCAGTTGTTTTCACTATCTCTTTCAGAGTACGTTGTCTGATCATCTGCTTGCCTCTCTAAAGTGTGCTACAAAACACGGTCGTCTGTAACGTCGACCGTGAATGCTACCATAATTTTGAACTATGTCAAATTTATGGGTTAAAGATTAATCAGCCTGACGACGCAAAAATGCCGGGATATCTAGATATCCGCTTTCCTTCTCTTGCTTTGGTGCCGCAGAACCTTGGCCTGAAGACGCAGCAGAAGAAGAAACGGTATTTGTAGGCTGATGAGTGACCTGTGGCTTCTCTTGTACTTGAGTACGCATAGTTTGTGCCGGAGTCTCTTCAGCTTGCGTTACAGCAACTTGCTGTGGTTGAGCTTGAGGAGCCGCAGCTACTTTCGCTTTGCCACCAGCAACCAACGTAATGTCAGGTTTTCTTTCGTTGCCAATACCAGTAGCAACAACCGTTACGCGGATCTCGTCAGTCATATCTGGGTCTAGAGAGGTACCGATAACCACAGTCGCATTGTCAGAAGCAAATGCTTTAACTGTGTTACCTACCGTCTCAAACTCATCAAGACGCATATCCAGACCAGCAGTAATGTTAACAAGAACACCACGAGCTCCAGCCAGATCGATATCTTCCAGAAGCGGGCTAGAAATTGCCATTTCAGCGGCTTCTTCAGCGCGGTCTTCGCCTTTAGCGATACCACTACCCATCATCGCGTGACCCATTTCAGACATCACTGTACGTACGTCGGCAAAGTCGACGTTGATCATACCAGGACGAGTAATAAGTTCCGCGATACCCTGCACTGCGTTTTTAAGAACGTCATTCGCACTTGCAAACGCTTCTAGCAAAGTCACGCCACGACCAAGAACTTTAAGTAGCTTTTCGTTTGGAATGGTAATCAATGAGTCAACATGTTTTGAAAGCTCATCGATACCTTGTTCTGCAAACGCTAAACGCTTTTTACCTTCAAAGCTAAATGGTTTAGTTACCACTGCCACGGTAAGAATGCCTAGCTCTTTCGCTACTTCAGCGATAACAGGTGCTGCACCAGTACCTGTACCGCCACCCATACCAGCCGCGATAAACACCATATCGGCACCAGTTAGGGAATCTTTAATTCTGTCTCTGTCTTCGAGAGCTGCCTCACGGCCGACCTGTGGATTCGCACCTGCACCCAGACCTTTAGTGATATCACCACCAATCTGAATAACATTGCCAACGCTTGTCTTACGAAGTGCTTGCGCATCAGTGTTTACGCTGATGAATTCCACACCTTCGATGGATTCACGCACCATGTGTTCAACAGCGTTACCACCGCCGCCACCAACTCCAACGACCTTGATTACTGCATCGTCAGACATTTCCATCATCGGTTCAAACATGTGTTGTCTCCGTTTATCCTGCAACTCAGGTTAAAACTCTTTTTGTATCCAATTACGCAATTTACCGAAAAAGCCAGTCACAGATGAGCGTTTAGGTTCATTGTAATCGCTATCGTCACTAGACTGCATGTCTCTTGCGTAATGAAGTAATCCAACTGCCGTAGAATGGTACGGCTCTTTTACATAGTCAGTTAACCCGCTGACTTCGAGCGGTTTGCCGACCCTTACTTGGTTGCGGAATACGCGTTCCGCACATTCTATCACTCCGTCCATTTGCGCAGCGCCACCAGTTAAAACAACACCAGCAGCAAGATGATGCTTAATGCCCTCTGTGCGCAATTTAGCCTGAACGGAATCGATAGTTTGGTTAACCAGTCCCATAAGCTCAGAGTATCGTGGCTCTATCACTTCTGACAAGGTTTGACGTTGCAGACTTCGTGAAGGTCGCCCACCTACGCTTGGTACGTTAACCGTGTCATCCTTACTGACCAGTTCACTCAGAGCACAGCCATATTTCACTTTTATTTCTTCAGCATCGCTTACTGGCGTACCAAAAGCAAAAGCAATATCGCTTGTTACCGCATTTCCTGCGTAAGAAAATACTTCTGTGTGACGTAGCGCACCACCCGTCCAGATAGAAACATCCATCGTGCCGGCGCCAATATCAACCACACACACTCCAAGCTCTCTTTCATCCTCGGTAATTACTGCATTACTAGCAGCAAGCCCAGAAAATACCAGTTGCTCCACCTTAAGACCGCACCGTTCTACCGCCTTAATGATATTGCGAGCCATGTCGTTATGGCACGTGATAAGATGGACACTCACTTCCATTCTTACCCCGGAAAGACCAAGCGGGTTTTTAATCCCCTCCTGGTAATCGATAGTGAACTCTTGCGGAATCACATGAAGGATTCGCTGTTCATCACCGATTTTTATTGATTTTGCAGTATGGATGGCTCTATCCATATCTTCTTGAGAAACTTCCTCATCCGATATCGTGCCCATACCTTTTTCAATTCGGCTTGCGATATGCTTACCAGACAACGAAATGAATACTCGGCTGATCTGGCACTCGGCCATTAACTCAGCTTGATCAATTGCGCGTTGTACTGATTTTACAACCGACTCCAAGTCATTCACGCCACCTTTATCCATGCCGCGAGAGGGGCTACTACCTGCACCAATAATGTTAATCTGGCCGTCAGGTAGAATCTCGCCCACTAGAGCTGATACGGTTGCAGTGCCTATATCAAGACCAACAATAATGTTGTCATCTGCGGCCTTAGTCATCTGTACTCTCTTCTAACTCTTCTTCAGGAAACCAACCGACTGCAGCCCCTGTATCGTACCTGAGATCAATATAACTGATTCGTTGTGTGTCACTGCCAAGCTTGTTATAGAGTGAAAAAAAGCGCTCTATACGTTCAAGAAGAGACTCTTTACCGAGCTCTAATCGAATACCGTTATCAAGGATAATTTGCCAAGCTCGTCGCTCATTTAACACCAGAGACGATATCGCTAAACCCAATTGCTGAAATTTAGGACTCAAATCACGGTAGGTCTGTAACACCTCCGGTCCGCTGTCTTTGGGTCCATACAGCTTAACTTTTTCTTCCTTTAACAGAGCAACATCCCCATCAAACACACCGCCGTCTTTATCTAACAGCTCGTTGCCATTCCAAATGGCCTCAGGTTGATGCTCTGTTAAGAAAACTTTTACGGTATCGGGCCATTGCTTACGGATTGCTGCGTGAGCAACCCACGGCAAGGCTTCAACACTTTGCTGTAATACATCGATGTCTTGTGACATGAACGTTCCGATGTGGTCAATCTTACCAAATGCAGATTGAACATCATCAGCTTTGATATACTCCAGCTTTCCCTGGAGCACTATTTTGGATAGAGGTAGCCTTTGGTCATCCCACATCCAACTGATCGCCGAGTACAAAACAGAACTAATTAAAGTCACAACTACGACGAAAAATAGCGCACCTAAGATTTTTTTCTTACGACCACGGTTATCTTCCGTGCTCTGTCGTTCTTCATTTAGTGCAATATTCAACAACGTCTTCGTTTCCTGACTCTTGCCGCGTACTTTTGCCTGCATAATCACTCTTCAGCAAAAGTATTGACTTTAACCTTAGGATTATACTGAGCTCTAATAAACTATCAAACACTGTTAACAAGAAATCACAACGTTCTTGACGCAAAATCGAGATCTATGTCTTTATCTGAAAGTTTGCGTTGGGTTCCAATTTATTTCAGCATCTTATTAACATTCAACTCAAGAGCTGCGAGTTGTTTAGCAACTTTACCAACATCTCCCGCACCTTGCGTTAAAATTAGGTCTCCGTCTTGTATAACGTTAGCTAAAACTGACGGTAATTGCTCGATTTCTGGGACAAAAATTGGATCTATCTTGCCTCTACTGCGAATTGTACGACATAAAGAGCGTCCATCCGCGCCTGCAATTGGCTTCTCACCCGCTGCATAAACATCCAACATGATCAACACATCGACCTGCTCAAGCACATTTGCAAAATCATCATATAAATCACGAGTTCGGCTGTAGCGATGCGGTTGGAAAATCATCACCAAACGCTTATCCTGCCAGCCATTGCGCGCCGCATTAATCGTCACTCCGACTTCTGTCGGGTGGTGTCCGTAATCATCCACTAGCATGGCATGACCATTACCTGTGTCAAACTCACCAAGATGGTCAAAACGGCGTCCGGTCCCTTGTGTTCCAGCCATTGCTTTCAGGATCGCGTCATCGTCAATGTCATCTTCGGTCGCAACAGCAATTGCGGCTGAGGCATTGAGTGCATTATGGCGACCCGGAATGTTCAGGGTGATATCCAGATCGGCACGGCCTTTACGCACAACGGTAAATTTGCCGCGCTGGCCTTCCTGACGGTAATTCTCAATACGTATATCGGCATCTTCTGAGAATCCATAAGTAATAACTTGGCGGCTAATACGTGGAATCAGTTCTCTAATCACAGGATCATCAATACAAACAATCGCTTGACCATAGAAAGGCAGATTGTGAAGGAAATCAATGAAGGTCTGCTTCAACGTTTCGAAATCACCGCCATAAGTATCCATATGGTCAGCTTCAATGTTGGTGACAATACTCACCATGGGTTGAAGGTGTAGAAATGAAGCATCGCTCTCGTCGGCTTCAGCGATCAAGATTCGGCTGGAGCCCAAACGTGCGTTAGTACCAACACTTTTCACTAATCCACCGTTAACAAACGTTGGATCAAGACCTGCCTCTGAATAAATTTGAGTAACCAACGCCGTGGTTGTCGTTTTACCATGCGTACCGGCAACAGCAATACCATGACGGAAACGCATCAGCTCTGCCAGCATTTCAGCTCGACGAACGATTGGTATACGCAACTCTCGAGCCGCTTTAACTTCCGGGTTATCTTCATTAATTGCCGTAGAAACAACGACCACACTCGCGGCCTCGACATTACTCGCCTGGTGGCCGATATAGATGCTTGCCCCTTTAGAAGCTAAACGTTCTGTAACGAGGTTATTACCCAAGTCTGAGCCCGTAATTTGATAACCTTCGTTTAAGAGTACTTCTGCAATACCGCTCATCCCCGCACCACCAATACCAATGAAATGGATGGATTTAACGCGACGCATCTCTGGCACTATTGCGCGAATCTGGGCTAGGTCTTGTGTATGTTGGATAGTCATCTGTATCTATTCTCGATAATTCGTTAACGCTTTTCTGTCAAAGCGACGATGGCTTGAGCGACAATTTTGTCAGCGTCCAATTTAGCAGCACCACGTGCCTGCTGAGCCATCTCTAATAAAGTTTTGCGATCTAATTGTTGGATTTGCTGAGTGAGAGAGTCAACCGTCAGATCAGGCTGCTCAATCATTTTCGCCGCTCCGCATTCTACTAAGTGATCCGCATTCAGTGCCTGCTGACGATCTTTGTGCATAAACGGTACGAAAATAGCGCCTACGCCAGCAGCAGAAACTTCTGACACTGTCAAAGCACCCGAGCGACACACCAACAGGTCAGCCCATGCGTACGCTTCAGCCACATCGTCAATAAATTCGGTCACTTCAGCACTTGTCACTTTGTGTTCCTGATAAGCCGCTTGCACCTCTTGAGCTGAGCCCTTACCCGCTTGGTGGCGGATACAGTATTCTTCACCCAGATTGGCCATTACCGCTGGCAGGGTTTGATTAAGAATACGAGCGCCCTGGCTGCCACCCATGACCAGAATGCGAACAGGACCTTGGCGGCCTTGCATGCGCTGGGATGGTTCTTCAAGTTGAGTGACGTCTTCCCGCACAGGGTTACCAACTACTTCAGCTTTCGGAAAAGCACCAGGAAACGCTTGAAATACCTTTTTGGCAATTTTAGATAGCCACTGGTTCGTCAAGCCTGCAACGGCATTTTGTTCATGCAGTACGACCGGAATACCGCTTAGCCAAGCTGCAATACCACCGGGACCACTTACATAGCCGCCCATGCCTAAAACCGCATCCGGCTTCCAGCGCTTCATGTGTGCACGAGCCTGCATGATGGCATTGATGATTTGAAACGGCGCAGCAATAAGACGCTTAATGCCCTGTCCTCTCAAACCTTTTACTTTGATGAAGTCGATTTCAATACCATGCTTTGGCACTAAATCCGCTTCCATTCGATCCGCCGTGCCTAACCAGCGAATCTCCCAACCTTGCTCTTGCAACTGTTTAGCAACGGCCAAACCTGGGAACACGTGACCGCCAGTGCCACCAGCCATCACCATCAAACGTTTAGTTTTCTTCATGAGTTTGTTGTTCTGATTGTTGTTGCTCGCGTTTCAAGCGGCATTCGTGATCAATGCGCAGCAATATGGATACTGCAATGGACATTATAATCAGACTGGAACCACCATAACTGATTAGCGGAAGCGTCAGACCTTTTGTTGGGACGATACCGGCAGCAGCGCCTACGTTAACCAATGTCTGAAACGCAAACCAAATACCAATACCAAATGCCAGATAGCCGCCAAATATTTCGTCTTGTTCAAAAGCTCGCTTGCCGATGTATACCGCTTTCAGTACCAGACTGAATATCAGCATCAACACTAATACGACACCAACGAAACCAAGCTCTTCAGCCAATACCGCAAATACGAAGTCGGTATGCGCCTCTGGCAGGTATTCGAGTTTCTGAATGGAGTTACCCAGCCCTTGACCAAACCATTCACCACGACCAAACGCCATCAACGATTGAGTCAGCTGATAGCCACTGCCGAACGGGTCTTCCCAAGGATCGAGAAATGATGTTACGCGGCGCATACGGTAAGGTTCGACCAAAATCAACCCCACCACAGCACCGATTCCGGCAACCATCAAAGCAAGAAACTGAGTCAGCTTAGCACCTGCGATGAATAACATGCCGAACAACGTCACCAGCATTACCACGACGGTACCTAAGTCAGGCTGTCCTAGTAACAAAACAGCGAAAAACGCAAACACCATGATTGGCTTCATAAAGCCGCCAAAGAAGGTTTGACGCACTTCGTCTTGTTTACGTACCAGATAACCGGACATAAAGATGAACAGAGAGAGTTTTGCCACCTCGGCAGGCTGCAGGTTAAATAACCCCAGAGGTATCCAGCGCGATGCACCATTTACAGATTTACCTGCAAGCAACACAATGATCAATAAAGCAAAAGAGACCCAGAGCAAGTAGTGGCTCCGTTTGAACCACTCTTCTAAAGGCACCTGGAGTATCACTGCCGATGCTATTAGTGCCAATACCAGAAAGGTGGCGTGACGAAACATAAAATGGAAAGGTTGATCGGTCAATCGTGAGCTGATTGGAAAGGAAGCTGACGTTACCATGATCAAACCAGCCAACATCAAACCCAACGCAATCCATACCAACTGACGATCAAACAACGCCTGTGGTGCGGGCTGCCTTAGCCAGTTACTGATGTTGTGTTTAACGTTACCTAAACTCACGAAATGAGTGACCTTTAATTATTATGCGTACTGTTTTGCAAGTGCGGCGAATGCATCACCTCTTGCCATAAAGTTATCGAATTGATCAAAGCTAGCACATGCCGGAGACAGCATCACCATATCCCCGGGTTTTAACTGCGAAGATATTTGCTGAATCACATCTTCCATTGAATTAAAACGGATGGCAGACTCGTGCAAAGGCAAAAACGCATCGCCATCTTTGCCAAAGCAGCATAACTGTACATTCAATGCCGCCAGGATCGGCTTCAATGGTGTGAAGTCTGCGCCTTTACCGACGCCACCAACGAGCAAATAAAGCGTTCCAGTTAGTTCAAGACCCGATAACGCCGCCATTGTGCTTGCGATATTGGTCGCCTTGGAGTCATTCACCCATTTAACACCTTGATTATCCTCAACCACCTGACAACGGTGTGTCAGTCCGGTGTAATTTTTAAGTGTATTCAATGTGTTGAAATATTCTATGCCTGCAGCTTTGAGTAGTGCCAGCACAACCAGTACATTGGCTAAATTGTGCTTGCCGACCAACTTCAGCGCATCGCTGGCAATGACACGCTGACCATGGTCAATAAGCCAGGTTTTGTCGCCATCAGCGTCTAAACCAAATGCCTGGTTCTCACTACCAAACGTCACCACTGGCATATCATGATCAGGCAAAGTTTCCGGATCATCACGATTCACCACCGCAAGCTCAGCATGATTGAAAATGCGCAGTTTTGCGGCTCGGTAATCTGCCATACCTTCATAACGATCCATATGATCTTCCGAAAGATTCAGAAATGCCGCCGCTTTCAATTTAAGGCTGGAAGTAGTTTCCAACTGGAAACTGGACAGCTCAAGAACATACAGGTCAGCCTCTTGCTCTAGCAAGTCCAGAGCAGGAACACCAATATTGCCACCAACGCCAACCTTCAAACCCGCCGCTTTTGCCATCACTCCGGTCAAATCGGTCACTGTACTTTTGCCATTGGATCCTGTAATCGCAACGACCGGCTTGGTGACTGCCCAGGCAAACAGTTCAATATCACCAACAACAGGCGTCCCACTATTCAGCACTGACTGGATTTCAGGCGTCGCAAGCGCGATACCCGGGTTAGTCACAACCAGATCAGCCTTCGCAAGCCATGCTGTATTCCAGCCTCCGCTGTGCAGTTCAACCCCTTCAGGAAGGCGGTCTGCTCCCGGAGGATTAGCACGAGTATCAATGACTTTAACCACAAGTTGTGGCTGATTTTTTCTGAGGTGTTTAACGACAGAGAGCCCGGTAATACCGAGCCCTACGACGACAACGTTATGTATGTTTTGCCAACGTTCCATATTTGTCCACACTGTAACTCTTGTCTGAGAAGGCGCGATTAACGCACCTTCAATGTTGCTAGACCAATCAGAACAAGAACAATAGAAATAATCCAGAAACGCACGATTACGCGAGGCTCTGGCCACCCTTTAAGTTCGTAGTGATGGTGAATGGGTGCCATGCGGAAAATACGCTGACCACGTAGTTTGTAAGAACCCACCTGAAGGATAACGGACAGGGTTTCCATTACAAATACACCACCCATAATCACCAGTACAAATTCCTGGCGAACCAATACAGCGATAGTGCCCAGCGCGCCGCCTAGTGCAAGCGAGCCTACATCACCCATGAATACTTGTGCTGGGTATGTGTTGAACCACAAAAAGCCAAGACCAGCACCAACAATCGCCGTACACACCACAACAAGCTCAGAGGCATGAGGAAGGTATGGAATGTGCAGGTATTCAGAGAAGTTAACGTTACCGGTCGCCCACGAAATCACAGCAAAACCTGCGGCTACCAGTACTGTTGGCATAATTGCCAGACCATCCAGACCATCGGTCAGGTTAACCGCGTTACTCGTACCTACAATCACAAAATAAGTCAGGATGATGTACATCAGGCCAAGCTGAGGCATCACATCTTTAAAGAATGGCACGACAAGTTGAGTTGCAGCGGTATCTTTGCCATACGCGTAGAGAGCGAACGCCACTACAAACGCGATCAAAGACTGCCAGAAGTATTTCCAGCGAGCGATCAAACCATCGGTATTCTTACGCACCACTTTACGGTAATCATCGACAAAGCCAACAGCGCCATAGCCAAGTAATACCGCCAACACTGCCCATACGTAAGGGTTTGATAAATCAGTCCAAAGAAGAATAGTGGTGGATATCGCAGCCAGAATCATGATGCCGCCCATGGTCGGCGTACCACGTTTGCTAAAGTGAGATTCTGGACCTTCGTTACGTACGACCTGACCGATTTGCAGCATTTGCAAACGCTTGATCATGATAGGCCCCATCCAGAGAGACAGACCTAAGGCAGTTAATACGCTCAAAATTGCTCGAAAAGACAGGTATTCAAACAATCGGAAAAAAGAGAAGTATGGCTGTAGCAGCTCGGCAAGCCAGATAATCATTAAAAATACTCCTTCAAAGCAGCAGCGACTTCAAACATACGAGCACCGTTCGCTCCTTTAACCAAAATGGTGTGGTTTTCAGAAACGGTTTGGTCTAGATGCTGCTTGATGTAGTCAATCATATCTTGATGAGTCTCAAAGTGGATACCGTCGCAAAGGTCACTAATCACCTTTGCATCCGCACCATAAGTGAGAACGTGTTCAAATTTTTGTGGGGCAGCATGTTCCCCGACTTGACGATGAAGTGCAAGACTTTCCTCACCCAATTCCGCCATATTACCTAAAATCAACCAACGCTGGCCTCGGAAAGCGCCTAATAAGTCTACCGCAGCCTTCATTGCTGGGACACTGGCATTGTAGCTGTCATCAATCAATTTAACGGATTGGCTCAGTTGCTCAACATCGACCCGACCTTTCACCTTGTTGAGATGCATCAGGCCAGAGTGAATCTCTTCCATTGTCGCGCCCATCTGCAGCGCAATAATGGAAGCGGCAATCGCGTTCGCAACATTGTGTTGACCAATAATACCCAGAGATAGTTCAATTTCTTGTGAGCTTTCTGAAATATGTAAGATAAAGCTGGCTTTCCCTTCTTCATCCATTTCTATATCGGAAGCGTAGAAGTCAGCTTGAGTGTTACTTTGCGAAAAGGTGGTAACTTTCTTATCAGCAAGAACAGGCTGCCATAGTGCATCGCCATGGCTGTCCAAATTGACGATAGCGACGCCACCAGCCGACAAACCTTGATATATTTCACCTTTCGCTTGCTTAACCCCGTCAATAGAGCCAAAACCTTCCAGGTGAGCGGCGGCCACATTATTGACCAGCGCGATATCCGGTTTAACTAATTGGGTGGTATAGGCAATTTCACCGATATGGTTTGCCCCCAACTCAATGACGGCGTAGTCATCGTCTGACTGCGAACGTAACAAGGTGAGCGGCACGCCGATGTCATTATTGAAGTTGCCAGCGGTAAACAGCACCTGACCTTTCGGCTGCAAAATGCTCGCCACCATCTCTTTCACCGTCGTTTTACCGCAGCTACCCGTAATAGCAACGGTCGGAGTCTGGCAAGATTGGTGAACCCAGGCAGCGATTTCACCCAAAGCAATTTTGCTGTCAGCAACGATGACCTGAGGAACATTCACATCGAGACGCTTTTGCACCAGCAGAGCACCTGCTCCAGCGTCAACCGCCTGCTGGCAGAAGTCATGCGCATCAAATCGTTCACCCACTAATGCAACAAACAATGAGCCACTTTCTATGGTTCTGGTATCCGTGGAAACAGCGGCGATGGTGATGTCTTCACCAACCAGTTCACCATAAGTAATTTCAGCAAGTTGAGACAAAGTGACTTTAATCATGATGACAGTCCTAATAGCTGCATTGCAGATTCTCTATCCGAATAATGAATCGTTTCGCCGTTGCGGATTTGGTAGTCTTCGTGGCCTTTACCAGCCAGTAAGATGATGTCTTGCGCCGAAGCATTCTCCAGTGCATAAGACAGTGCTTTGAAACGGTCATGCTCAATAATCGCCTCTGCGGGATTTAACAAGCCAGCCAGCATATCGTTCATAATAAGTTCAGGACTTTCGCTACGAGGGTTGTCGTCTGTCAGCACAATTTTATCACCCAAGCGCTCCGCAATTTCAGCCATCATCGGACGTTTGCCGGCATCACGATCACCGCCACAACCAAAGATCGCCCAAAGTTGCCCTTCACAGTGAACGCGTAGAGCCTGCAAGGCTTTTTCTAATGCATCAGGGGTATGTGCATAGTCGACCACGACTTTCGCCCGCTTTTCCGTCTGGAACAGCTCCATTCTCCCCAAGACGGGTTGAAGTTGGCTTGCTGTCGCTAAAAGTGCTTGTTTGTTAAAGCCCAAGCTTAACAAAGTAGCAAAAGCCAGCATCAAGTTCGCCGCATTAAATTCTCCAATCAAAGGCGCGTAGAGAGTGCCAGAACCGAATACGCCATCGAATTCGATAGTAATGCCAGATTCGGCATACGCGACATTATTCGCCCAAAGTGCATTTGCAAACTCAGACATCGGCGATAAAGAAACCGCAATCGCATGTGAAAGATCTTTTGCCCAAGCCGCACCGACTTCATCATCAACGTTAATAACGGCTTTTTCACACTGATGCTCAGTAAAGAGGGTGAATTTTGCACTCGCGTAATCTTCCATCGTGCCATGGTAATCGAGGTGATCGCGGCTTAGATTGGTAAACACACCGGCCGAAAACGACAATGCTTTCACTCGTCCCTGTACCAAGCCATGGGAAGAAACTTCCAGCGCTGTGTATTCTGCACCCTGCGCCGCTAACGACGAGAGCGTGTGTTGAATTTCAACCGCGTTACCTGTGGTGTTCGCGGCTTGTTGTAAATGACCTAAAAAACCATTCCCCGTGGTACCCATAACGGCGGCTTTTAAACCAACTAATTCGATCCATTGTGCAATCAGTTGGGTGATGGTGGTTTTGCCATTGGTTCCTGTGACACCAATAAGTTCCATCTCTGGGTAGGTGTAAAGTTGACCTGCGATTTCAGACAGACATTTATCCAAAGCATTTAAATAGATAACCGCAACATCACTGACCATTTCTATCGTGCCATGCGTTTTGATGTCACATGCTTGCGCGATAACCGCATTCGCTCCTTGCTCTATAGCTGAAGAGATAAATCTTCGCCCATCCACTACATGCCCGACAATTGCAACAAAGGTTGTTCCGGGTTGAACTCTTCGACTGTCGAGTTCCAGTTCAGAGACAAGGACGGACGCCAGACTTGGGCAATCAACCCAAGGGGAAAGCAATGCATCCATACTGATGGCTTTAGTCATATATGTTCTCCGAGCATTAGCTCAGGTTTACTCAAGTTGTTCACAGTAAGCTTACTATGCTTACTGCTGGAATTTGTTTTCATCCGGTGCCACGTTCAGGATCTGCAACGCGCCTTTCATAATTTCAGAAAAGACGGGAGAAGCTACCGAGCCGCCGTAGTAATCATCGCCTTGAGGCTCATTGACGATCACAACCAGTGCGATTTTAGGATCACTAACGGGAGCAAGACCGGCAGTGTAAGTAATGTACTCATCACTGTACCCGCCAGCAGAAGCTTTACGCGATGTACCGGTTTTCGCCCCGATTCGATAGCCAGGTACCGCTGCACGACGAGCTGAACCACCTTGCTGTGTTACCGTTTCGAGCATATCAAGCACCTGACGCGCATGCTCAGGGCTAACAACCTGATGAGCCGTCCCGCTGTCATTGTTTTTAATGATATGTATTGGCTCATATTTACCGAGGTTACCAAGCGTCGAATAAGCGTGAGCTAACTGAATCGGCGTAAATGAAAGACCATAACCGAAAGAAATGGTAGCTCGCTCAATCGGCGACCAGCGTGAGCGGGTAGGGAAAATACCCGTTACTTCACCAACCAGATTCAGACCAGAAAGCTCACCTAATCCAACGGAGCTGTATAGCCCCAACAAGGCTTCAACAGGCATTTGCATCGCCAGCTTAGTCACACCGACGTTACTGGATTTTTTCAGGATCATTTCCAGGCTGGCTTTCCCAACTGGCGTTATATCCTTAACTCGGCTCCCACCTAACCGAAGCACACCATTACCGGTATCAACAATCGTATCTTTTGTTGCGATGTCATTTTCTAACGCAGCCAGAACAACAAAAGGCTTAATTGTCGAACCAGGCTCCATCGAGTCAGTGATCACGCGGTTGCGCATTTTGTAACTTTGCCAGTCACTACGATTATTTGGGTTATACGATGGCGCGTTCACCATCGCAAGCACTGCACCCGTTTTTACGTCCATCATCACAACAGAGCCAGAGGTGGCGCGGTGATCGGCCACTGCCTGTTTAATGGCTCGATAAGCAATAGCTTGTAACCGCTGGTCAATCGTCAATTGCAGTGACTTACCTTCTTGCTTGTCCTGCCATGCAATGTTCTCTACCACTCGACCGTAGCGATCTTTGCGGATGGTTTTTTTGCCTTCTTCACCTGTCAGCCAATCATCATAACTGCGCTCGACACCTTCCAAGCCATGGCCATCAATACCTGTCACCCCAACAAGGTGAGCACTGACTTCACCTGCCGGATAATAACGGCGAGATTCAGACTTAAGACCGATACCGGGTAGTTTTAGCTCACGAATGTAATTCGCCATGGCAGGGCTAACCTGACGCTGCAGGTAAATGAAACGGCGCTTTTCATTGCGCTTGATCTTGTTAATCAAACCCTCACGGTTCAGACCGAGAACGTCAGCCAGTGCATACCAGCTTTGGGTTTGGCTTAGAGCATTTTCTTTAAAGATGGTCGCGGGATCGGCCCATACGGCTTCAACGGGCACACTAACGGCAAGAGGTTCGCCATTGCGGTCGGAGATAATACCTCTTGCGGAAGGAATCGACTTAACGCGAATCGAGCGAAGGTCACCTTGCTTTATCAGGTTATCAGGCTCGATGATTTGAATGTACGCCACGCGCCCGACAAGAAGAGCAAACGCACAGAAAACAAAAAACAGTAACAGGTGAAAACGCCAACGAATCAAAAATGACTCTTCAGCCTCAACTTTTACTGGATTATTTTCGACTTTTTTCTCATCGACTGCAGCTTTCGTTTTTGCAGGAGACTTCCGCTTGTTGCCTTGTTTGGAGCTGGTTTTCTTTCTAATCATTTTAGTGTGATAACCACTTCTTTATCGCCATCAGGTCGTTTCATTTCAAGCTCCTTTTTCGCAAGGTCTTGAACTCGGCTATGTTCTGCCAGGGCGGTTTCTTCCAACATTAGGTTACGCCATTCGCTGTCTAGTTGCTCGCGCTCAACCAGAGTGTGATCTTTTTCCGTGATCGCTTGACGCGCATGGTGGGTAGCGAATACCACTCCCATTGCTGATGCCAGAATCAGTATCAACAGCAGTAACGGCCAGCGACCAACGGTAAGTAAATCCGTTGCTATCAACTTAGCAAGGTTAGGAGTGGGTTTCGTCATAATAATTAAAGCTTTTCCGCAATTCTTAGCACAGAACTGCGTGAACGAGGGTTGATGTCAATTTCTTGCTTCGTCGGCATTATCGCTTTGCCCACGTTTTTCATGTTCGCGCTGCCAAGTTCTTTGATCTGTGCTTCAGTCAAAGGAATACCGTGTGGCACTTCCGGCCCTTTGCTCTCTTTACGCATAAATCGTTTAACCATTCGGTCTTCTAACGAGTGGAAACTGATGACCGACAGACGCCCTTGTGGAGCCAGAATACTTGCCGCACCTTTTAGTGCTGTGTCTATTTCTTCAAGTTCGCTGTTGATGTAAATACGGAACGCCTGGAATGCGCGTGTTGCCGGGTGTTTCTTCTCTTTAAAACTCTTTGGTGCAGCTTCTGAGATCAGTTTTGCCAATTGCCCCGTGCGAGTAAGCGGCTCATTTTCTTCATTTTCACGGTATTCAACTATCGCACGCGCGATACGGCGAGCGTGTTTGTCTTCACCAAACTCACGAATCACCCAGGTGATATCATCCAGATCCGCTTCCATCAGCCACTGAGAGACCGGGATACCCGATGTCGGGTCCATACGCATATCCAGCGGGCCGTCTTTCATAAAGCTAAATCCGCGCTCGGCATCATCAAGCTGAGGAGAAGAGACCCCCAGATCGAGCAAAACGCCATCCACTTTGCCAACCAGATCATACTCTTGTGCGTATTTCGCCATGCCTGAGAATGGGCCATGAATAATGGTAAAGCGAGGATCGTCAATTTTACCCGCTTCCGCGATAGCCTGCGGGTCACGGTCAATACTGTACAGACGGCCGTTTTCACCTAGCTTAGACAAAATCGTACGGCTGTGACCGCCTCGGCCAAATGTTCCATCGATATAGATGCCGTCAGGTTTGATAGCCAGGCCATCAATGGATTCATTTAATAACACGGAAATATGTTGGAAGGTTTCGGTCATAGCTTTCTCGTTGAATAATCTTGAAGCGATTTTAAGGACGTGTTGATCTCTTATGCTGATTTTATCAGCGAGCATTAACTTATCCTAGTGTACTGATTTCCCACACCATCGCCACCACAAGTCTAGAGTTAGACGTGATTAAACGCCAAGTTTATTGGTAATGGCGCTGTCTGAGTCAATAAAATGCAAAAAACCCATCATTACTATGACGTAATGATGGGTCTCGAATAGTTGGAGCCGACACATAAGCCGGGTTCTGTTCCGCTTGCGCGGCGGTAGCCATTCGTCTAGGCCAGCAATCACTCACTGGCTCGAGCAACCTACCCGCCTCCTTACGCGAGCAACGCAATGTGGAGGCCTATTTGGTCTTGCTTCAGGTGGAGTTTACCCTGCTACGAACTATTACTAGTCGCCCGGTGCGCTCTTACCGCACCCTTTCACCCTTACCTGATCCCTTACGGGCCATCGGCGGTCTTCTCTCTGCTGCACTTGTCGTAGGCTTGCGCCCCCCAGGCGTTACCTGGCACCTTGCTCTATGAAGCCCGGACTTTCCTCCCCTTTGTCAGTCTCCCGAAGGACGTCAACGTCAGTTTCCCGAAGGACCTCAACGTCAGTCTCCCGAAGGACATCAACAAAGCAGCGACTACCCAGTCAGCTCCGATGGCGGATTGTATAGAGTTCTCACTTCAGAGTCTAGTTAGATCACAGATATGATGAAAGGAATGCATCAAGTGATGTTTTTTTGCCCGAATACCTGGCATCAACAGATTAGCGTGCAGTAAAAACTAAGGGCTGATGATAATCATCAGCCCTCAATAATGAATTCTTAGTTAAACAGACTTAGCCACTAGCCTAAGTTTTCTAAGCCCCATTTGTACAACGCGTTCTTTTTCAGACTGTGGATTTCTGCCACCAACGCCGCAGCCTTTTTAAGTGGCAGTTCTTTGGTCAAAATACCTAAAGTGCGTAATGCTTCATCTGGCAACGAGTCATCCGCGGTTTCACGATGACCATGAATCAGTAACACCATTTCACCTCGCTGTTGGTTATCGTCACTTTTCACCCACTCAATGAGCTCTCCAAGCGGCATACCTTGAATAGTTTCAAACGTTTTAGTTAGCTCTCGCGCCAAAACAACTTCTCGTTCAGGGCCAAGAACGTCTAACATATCTTGTAGCGAATCCAAAATGCGATGTGGCGACTCATAGAAAATACACGTACGTTCCACCGCTGCGATTTCTAAAAACTTGTCTTTGCGTCCTTTACTTTTCGGCGGTAAAAAGCCTTCAAAACTAAAGCGATCAGACGGCAAACCAGAAGCGCTTAACGCTGTGATAACCGCACAAGCACCAGGAAGAGGCACAACTCTTACGCCCGCTTGACGACATTTTGTTACCAAATGGTATCCTGGATCGCTGATTAAAGGTGTACCCGCGTCAGAAACCAACGCAATGGACAGGCCTGAAAGTAGCTTTTCCACCAAAACCTGAGCTTTTTGTTGTTCGTTGTGATCATGCAATGCAAAAGTTTTGGTTTGAATATTGAAGTGAGACAGTAATTTACCCGTATGTCGGGTATCCTCAGCAGCAATGATGTCCACATTCGACAGAACTTCGATAGCACGTTGGGTGATATCAGCTAAATTTCCGATTGGAGTCGGTACGATATAGAGAGTTGGCCCCTCATTCGGCAACTTATTTTTATCTGTCATTTGTTTACCATCACTTCAACGATTAATATAAAGACAATTTTGTACAAAATTATAGAGAACTCACGGCAATGATTAACCATAAGAGACTCAGTGTACCACGCATACTCACTCCTGTTGCACTAGCAATTACACTCGCGGCTTGTTCTTCGGGCCCGAGACAGCCTGATGGCGTAGATGTCACACTAGAGCCTACCCAGTCGGTTCAGAACTATATGATTCAAGCTGACAGCTCGGAAGGTAGCTTACAAAACGACTGGTTGATCATGGCAACCAAAGCGGCAATTCAGTCTGACCAATTTGATGAAGCCAACTTGTTGTTAACACGCCTTTCCCGCCAGCAATTGTCAGAAGTTCAACAGGCAGAATGGCAGTTGGCGCGTGCGACCATACAACAAAAGCAAGGCAATTACTCACTCTTACTGCAGCAACTGAACTTTAAGCCATGGTGGAAACTGCCAAACGATCAGTGGAAAGACTACTACGCAATGCGTGCAGATGCTTACCAAAGCCTGAACCAACCGTTTGATGCTAACCGTGAACTGGTGTTGTTAGGTCAATATTCATCATCACCAGAACAACGTGAAATATCCAGCCGTATTTGGATGAACTTTGGCAGTTACTCACAATCAGAGCTAAGTGCACTAAAGACTGATCCAAACGAAGATATTCTGGATGGCTGGCTGCAATTAGCTATCTACTCAAAAACCTATTCCGGCAACCTTTCTCAGTTGAGAAATACGCTAGAACGCTGGTTAGCTGAAAATCCATCACATCCGGCGGCGGTTTACACTCCGACAGAAATCCAAAATATTCTGTCGTTGAATATCGTCAAACCAAACAACACCGCACTGTTGCTGCCACTAACGGGCAAATTTGCCCCTCAGGCAGAACTGATTCGTGAAGGCTTTATGTTTGCGATGATGAACGATGAAACTCGCGATCAAAGCTCAAGCGTCACCGTGATAGACACGCATGCTTACAGTGCAGAACAGATCAAACAACGCCTGATTAGCGAGAATATAGACTTCGTTGTCGGCCCACTGCAAAAAGAAAATGTTGAGTTATTACAAACCTCAATTGATGGTTCTGCTTCTGGCCCAACAATACCAGCGTTAGCATTGAACATTCCTGAAGAAGTTCAACCTGGCAGCAACATCTGTTACTTGGCACTGTCTCCAGAACAAGAAGCGGCTCAGGCGGCGAAACATCTCTTCAGCCAAGGCTATAACTTCCCGCTTATCCTTGCGCCAAAAGGCAGCTATGGCCAACGTGTTGCCGAGGCATTTAATGAAGAATGGCGTAAATACAGCTCAAACAAAGTAGCAACCACTTATTTTGGTGATAATCGCCAGCTGCAGAAAGACATCAACGATGTATTCGGTTTGCAAGAAAGTAAGCAGCGTATTGCTCAGATGCAGTCGTTGATGCAGATTAAGCTTGAGACACAACCTCGTAGCCGTCGTGATGTCGATGCGGTCTACGCTGTGGCCAGAAGCAACGAATTGACGTTAATTAAACCATTTATTGAAGTCGCCATTAACCCAGACGCTAAACCGCCGAAGATGTTCTCTAGCTCTCGCAGTAACAGTGGCGGTACGAGTTACGACGATTTGAATGGCATCATTTACAGTGACATCCCACTGCTGATTGATCCAGATCCAACTGTCGCGGCTGAAATGAAGGAGTTGTGGGGACCTCAATCAAATATGGAGATCCGTCTTAAAGCTCTAGGGATGGACGCATATAAATTGATTGGTGAGCTCCCTCAGATGAAAGCCGTTCCGGGTCTTTCGGTCCGAGGCCAGACTGGCGTCTTAAGTATCGACAGTAACTGTGTGGTACAACGTGAACTGAGCTGGGCTGAGCGTGGGGCTTTTTAGTAAGCGCCAAATAGGAAATCAATACGAAGCCCTGGCAAAGCAGTATCTACTGCGCCAGGGTTTGCGCTTTTTAGATCAAAATTTTCTGACAAAAGTGGGCGAAATTGATTTAATCTTTCAACAAGATGAAACTATCGTCTTCGTTGAAGTCAAATATCGTAACAATGATCGTTTTGGCTCGGCGGCAGAAATGGTCACTCACGCGAAAATGCGCAAGCTGGTTAAAACTGCGCACATTTGGCTCAGTCGCCAAAAACACTCAGTACACACAATTGATTACCGGTTTGATGTGATCGCCATTCACGATAGTGGCCGAGATATTAACTGGATACAAAACGCAATATCTGAAGGATAAGTGATGCTAGACAGCATTAAAGACAGTTTTACAGAAAGTATTCAAATTCAAATTGCGGCAGCAGAAGCACTGCCAGATGCCATTACTCATGCCGCTCAAGCGATGGTTTCTAGCTTACTTAATGGCAACAAAATTCTTTGTTGTGGTAATGGCGGTAGTGCCTCAAATTCGCAACAGTTTGTTTCTTGTCTTTTAAACCGCTTTGAGACCGAACGTCCGAGCTTGCCAGCAATGGCACTGACCGCTGATAACACAACGCTTACGGCCGTTGCCAATGACTATCACTACCAGGAAATCTTTTCCAAACAAGTTCGTGCATTTGGCCAGCCTGGAGACATTCTACTTGCCCTCTCAACCAGTGGTAACAGTAAAAACATCATCAAAGCAATGGAAGCTGCCGTAACACGTGACATGACGATTATTGCACTTACTGGTAAAGATGGTGGCGAGATGGCAGGCTTGCTTGGTGAAAATGATGTAGAAATTCGTATTCCATCTCACCGCACCGCACGCATACACGAAGTTCACTTGCTGACTCTACACTGCCTGTGTGATCTCATTGATCAAGTACTTTTCCCTGCTCACGAAGAATAACGAAAATTGAGAGTCAGAATAATGATACGTAGCCTAGTTGTCTTATTAACCGTTCTAAGTCTCAGTGGTTGTGCAGGCTTGTTTATCGCAGGAGCCGCTACGACAGCGAACATAGTCACAGATACGCGCTCAACCAAACAGATCTGGTTAGACAATAATATCGAGTTTGAAGTGGCTGCAATGGGCAACAAGCAGCCTTTCAAAGGTATAGCGAGAGTATTCGCGAGCTCTTACAATGGGACCGTGGTTCTTATGGGACAAGCTCCAACACAAGATCTAGTTAACGACCTTGAAAGAAGAACCCGAGGGCTATCCGGCGTAAAAGTCATTCACAACCAGATGAAAGTAAAAGAACCTCTCACTGTTACTCAAATCAGTAACGACAGTTGGATCACTACAAAAGTGAAATCATCATTGCTTACTGATGAGAAGCTCAATGCAGTCAAAGTGAAAGTGATTACTGAAGACGGCGAAGTATTTCTGTTTGGTTATGTAACAGAAGCACAAAGCACACGAGCGATAGAAATCGCACGTCACATATCTGGAGTAAAGCAAGTGATTAATGGGTTCCAGTACGGAGAGGCAACACCCGTTGAAGTTGACTTACCTAATAATGCGACGACACCAGTGCAAACTGATACTAACGAAGATGATGAAGCAAACGTTGAAGTCTTTACTATCAGTGACTAATGACTAAAACTTCAGTACTATAAAAAAGCCAAAAAAAAGCAGCGTAATCGCTGCTTTTTTTATTTAATAACTCTTAAGCTTGGTTTGCCTTTCGGTCTTGGTGCTTCACTTTCGCTGTCACCAGATTCCGAGTCAGTAACCTGAGGAACATCATCACTCACTGTGGTAAACGATGGGGACTGTTCTTCTTCCATCTCCTCTTCTTCGATATGAGTGTACGCTTCTTCTGGTTCAAACATAGTACCGGCACCGTTTTCACGGGCATAAATTGCCTGAACCGCATACACAGGCACAATTACCGAATGCGGACGACCGCTAAAACGAGCGTGGAAGGTAATCGCATCATTACCCAACTCTAGACTACCAACGGCACGAGGTGCAATATTCAAGATAATCTGACCATCTTGAATAAATTCAACAGGTACGCGTACGCCTGGCATGGTTGCGTCAACAACCAAATGAGGAGTTAAGTCATTGTCTACCAGCCAATCGTAGAATGCACGAAGCATATACGGGCGGCGGGCAGTCATCTTTGCAATATCCATAACGTCTCTAATTGCTTAACGAACCAGACGCATTTCACGTTCAGCTTCAGTCAAAGAAGCAAGGAAAGAATCACGCTCGAATACGCGGTTCATGTATACCTTAATTTCTTTTGAGCCTGGGCCGATTAAATCGATGCCAAGTTGAGGTAAACGCCACAACAATGGAGCTAAGTAACAATCAATCAGGCTGAATTCTTCGCTCATGAAATACTCATATTCAGCAAAGATTGGCGCTAGAGTCAGAAGGTCGTTACGCAGTTTAGTGCGAGCTTTGTCTGATTCTTCCGCATTACCTTTCATGACTTTTTCAGCTAGTGAGTACCAGTTACGTTCGATACGGTACATCATCAAGCGACTGTTACCACGAGCAACAGGGTAAACCGGCATTAGAGGCGGATGAGGAAAACGCTCGTCCAGGTACTCCATGATGATTTTTGAATCGTAAAGCGCGAGCTCGCGATCAACAAGAGTTGGCACTGATTTATATGGGTTTAGCTCGACAAGCTCAGCAGGAAGGTTAGCTTCATCAACAAGCTCTACTTCAACACTTACGCCTTTTTCAGCTAGTACAATGCGAACCTGATGGCTATATAAATCTGATGCACTTGAGAAAAGAGTCATCACAGAACGTTTGTTGGCAGCTACAGCCATGGAGCCCTCCAGTACACTTACAAATAAAAACAATGGAGGCTAAGCCTCCATTGTACATCAATTAAAATTGGGAATTAGCATGACATTTTAGCACAATTAATGCACATCACGCCAATACTCTTTCTTCAGCAACACAACAATGATGGTAAGAATGACTAAGAAGCCCATCACCCACCAGCCAATAGAGTGGCGTTCTAGCTGCACTGGGTCACCGGAGTAAACCAGGAAGTTAACCAAATCGCCAACCGCTTTGTCGTATTCGCCAGTGCTGAGCTCACCAGTACCGTTCGTTTCAGTACCAACAACAACTTTTACTTCTTCGCCATCAACGACATGAGTATCGTAAACTGGCGTAGGAATACCTTGTAGTTCTTCCAGAACGTGTGGCATACCAACACTTGGGAAAACAATGTTGTTCACACCAAACGGACGAGATGGATCCACATAGAAAGAACGCAAGTAAGTGTAAATCCAGTCAGCACCGCGAACTCGAGCAACTAACGTCAAATCTGGTGGTGGAGCACCAAACCAGTTTGCCGCTTGTTTAGGTGGCATAGAGTTAACCATCAGATCACCGATTTTCGCCTCTGGGTTGAAAATCAAGTTCTCTTTCATTAAGTCCGTTGGAATTTCCAAATCGGTTGCGACACGCTCATAACGCTGATATTGCGTTGAGTGACAACCAAAACAGTAGTTCATGAATAGCTTTGCGCCGTTTTGCAGCGAAGCTTTATCCGTCAGGTCTACGTGCGCTTTATCAAGATGCACATTGGCACCCGCTGCCATCGCTAGAGATGGCAACATAGCAAATAGAATTACAATCCACTTCTTCATTTGAATGTTACCCTCTCTGGTAATGGTTTGGTTGCTTCATTTTTGCTGTAGAAGAACAGCAGTACGAAGAACATGAAGTAACCCAAACTAAAGATCTGTGCTAGTAGCGTGTATGTTGGTGTGGCAGGCAGCGCACCCAAAATACCTAGCGCAATGAAGCTAATAGTGAATTGGATAATATTCAACAGATGAAGTTTGCTACGGTAACGGTAAGAACGTACTTTACAACGATCCAACCAAGGTAGAACAAACAGTACTGCAATCGATGCACCCATAAGGATAACACCCAACAGCTTGTCCGGAACTGCACGCAAGATTGCATAGAACGGTGTGAAGTACCACACAGGAGCGATGTGCGCAGGTGTTTTCAGTGGGTTCGCTGCTTCAAAGTTAGGCGGCTCTAAGAAGTAACCACCCATTTCTGGGTTGAAGAACAACACGTAACAGAACAGGAACAAGAAACCAGCAACACCAACCAAATCTTTTACCGTACCGTATGGGTGGAACGGAATAGAATCGATGATGTCATATTTCTTCGAGTAGTAATCGTGGAACTTGAACTGCGTTTTGTAATCATCGCCCATCGTGCCTTTAGGCAGCTTAGTCTCGATACCGTCTGGGTTGTTTGAACCAACCTCGTGCAGTGCCAATACGTGAAGAACGATCAGCAGAAGCAGTACGATAGGTAGCGCGATAACGTGAAGTGCGAAGAAACGGTTCAACGTTGCACCAGAGATGATGTAGTCACCACGGATCCAAAGTGTTAAATCGTCACCGATAACAGGAATCGCACCAAACAATGAAATGATTACCTGTGCACCCCAGTATGACATCTGACCCCATGGTAGTAGGTAACCCATGAACGCTTCTGCCATAAGAACCAGGAAGATCAACATACCGAAGATCCACAATAGTTCACGAGGCTTTTGGTAAGAACCGTAGATCAGACCACGGAACATGTGCAGGTACACAACCACGAAAAATGCTGAAGCGCCGGTAGAGTGCATGTAGCGCAACAACCAACCGTATTCAACATCACGCATGATGTATTCGATAGACGCAAACGCACCTTCACCAGAAGGAACGTAGTTCATCGTTAGCCAAATGCCTGTAAGGATTTGGTTAACAAGAACCAACATAGCCAGAGAACCAAAAAGGTACCAAAAGTTGAAGTTCTTCGGCATTGGGTATTCAGATAAATGCTTTTTATAAGCATTCATGGCTGGAATACGTTTTTCTACCCAGTCTAACATTGCTTGCATTATGCATCCCCCTCATCAACACCGACAATGAGCTTCGTGTCACTCAAATACATGTGCTTAGGAATCACAAGGTTCAACGGTGCAGGAACACCCTGGAACACTCGACCAGCCATATCAAACTTAGAACCGTGACATGGACAGAAGAAGCCAGATTTAACACCCTGAACTTGCTCTGAGAAAGAGTCCGGCAGATAACTAGGTGAACATCCCAAGTGAGTACAAAAACCAACAGCGACAAAATACTCAGGTTTAATTGAGCGGTACTCATTCTGAGCATAAGCAGGTTGCTGCTCCATTTCAGATTGAGGGTCGCGAAGCTTATCTCCGATAGTTTTCAGATTATCTAACACTTGTTGAGTGCGGCGTACTATCCATACAGGTTTACCCTGCCACTCAACGCGAACCAATTGGCCCGGCTCGATTTTACTGATATCCACTTCCACCGGTGCACCCGCAGCTTTTGCTTTGGCACTCGGATTCCATGATTTTATAAAAGGAACGGCGACGGCAGCTGCCCCTAATCCGCCAACAACTGCCGTTGTAGCGGTTAGAAAACGCCTGCGACCGTTATTTAAAGGCGCGTTGCTCATCCAAACATTCTCCCATTTGCTCCCTTGGATCGTTATTATTCCGCTTATAAGAGCATGGCTAACACATAATGAATTTTGTTCTATTAATAGGGAGAAATGATAAAGAAAACCCTACTTTTTGACAAGATAAAGCTACCTTTTTGTAACATTTGTGAGGCGAATCGCTCGTGTCGTCACAAAAGCAGTAAAATTATAAAAGTTTGATGTGATTTGTAACAAGAAAGCAGAAGGAAGAGATGTGACTTAACGCGCTCTGTGCCTTTTATATCGGTTGTTTTCAGCTAATTAGGTCGAAAAATATTTTAAAAATATGAAAAATCGGTTACGTCTGTAATAAAAAATTTGTAGCACGCAAATTAAGATAAAACTTCATGATGTTTCTGAGAATATATGAGAGAGAAATAGCGGAAGAAAACGGTGGGGTAATTTCGAAATAGAAATTTTGTTTTACTGCTGAATAAAAACAAAAAGCTCGGCATATAGCCGAGCTTTTGGTGCACAGTTTCCAGAATACATCCGGAAAGCACAATTTCCGATAACTGGAAATTAACGCTTAGAGAACTGTGGACGACGACGTGCTTTACGTAGACCAACTTTCTTACGTTCAACGCAACGAGCGTCACGAGTAACGTAACCAGCTGCACGTAGAGCAGGACGTAGAGACTCATCGTATTCCATAAGCGCGCGAGTGATACCGTGACGGATAGCACCAGCTTGACCAGAAATACCGCCGCCTTTAACTGTTACGTAAAGGTCTAGCTTCTCAGTTAGTTCAACTAGCTCTAGAGGTTGCTTAACAACCATGCGAGAAGTTGGACGACCGAAGTATTCATCAAGGCTACGCTTGTTAACTACAATGTTGCCGCTGCCTGGTTTAATAAAAACACGTGCAGCTGAGCTTTTGCGACGGCCAGTGCCGTAGTATTGATTCTCTGCCATTTTCGAAATCCCCAATTAGATGTCTAGTACTTGTGGTTGTTGAGCAACATGGTTGTGCTCAGCGCCTGCGTAAACTTTAAGCTTACGGTACATAGCACGGCCTAGAGGACCACGTGGAAGCATGCCTTTAACTGCAAGCTCAAGAGCCATCTCAGGTTTACGATCGATCAACTTTTCAAAAGTGATAGATTTTAGACCACCTGGGAATTCAGAGTGACGGTAGTACACTTTGTTCTTAGCTTTGTTACCAGTTACAGCAACTTTCTCTGCGTTGATAACGATGATGTAATCACCAGTGTCAACGTGAGGAGTGTATTCAGCTTTATGTTTGCCACGTAGGCGAGATGCAATTTCACTTGCTAGACGGCCAAGAGTTTTACCTTCAGCGTCTACAACGTACCAGTCGCGTTTTACAGTTTCTGGTTTAGCAACGAAAGTTTTCATGCTAATAATAACCCGTTAATTAAAATTTAAACTTTAAGGAACACCCTCTTGGTGCTCCCACACTGTCTAAGAGCCCAGTCATCACCCCTTCGAGTCGTTGGTACTCTCGACCTTCTTTAGTCGAAATAACTTCGATAATCAGGTCTGCAGTAACGGTGGGTCGCAGGATTATAGAGAAGAGCGCAGAAAAAATCACCTTTTTTTGCGCCAAATCACTAATTTTTTCTTCGCCATTTTAAGAAACACGCCAATTTAGGCTAAATGTTCTCTTGCGAGGTACTCATGACTCTGCATCTCAGTCAAGCGGGATAAGCAGCGTTTAAACTCAAACTCCAACTGACCCTGCGTATATAAACTATCCATTGGCACTTCGGCAGAAATGATCAGTTTTACATGACGCTCGTAAAACTCATCGACCAACGCAATAAAACGCCTTGCCGCATCATCAATTTTGCCACTCATCTGTTGGACATCGGCAAGTAATACGGTGTGATAAATACGCGAAAGCTCGATATAGTCATTCTGACTACGCATCGTCTGGCATAACTGAGCAAATGAAGCATGCAATACACCATCACTCGCTTCAATAACGTCGATTTTACGATGATTAATCTCTATCTGATGCGCCACAACCGTTCTCTCTCCAGTTAACTGCTGGTAGTACTTATTGAGATTAACCGTCGCTTGCTCATCGAGTGGATGATGGTAGATCTCCGCCTGCTCAAGCGTTCTCAAGCGATAATCCACACCGCTATCGACATTCAATACGTCGCAGCGTTGCAGAATCATCTCAATGGCAGGCAAGAAGCGAGCTCTTTGCAGGCCATTGCGATACAAGTTTTGTGGTTCAATGTTAGAGGTAGCCACCAGCACCATCTGACGTTTGAACATCTCTTGCAACAAAGTCGCGAGAATCATTGCGTCTGTGATATCAGAGACAAAAAATTCATCAAAGCACACCACATCTGCTTCTTCTTTGAATAAATCTGCCACCTTCGATAGTGGGTTTTCAACATCGCCTAATCGCTTCATTTCATCGTGTACCCGGTACATGAATCGATGAAAATGGACTCTCATTTTTCTGTCTGTTGGTAATCCATCAAAAAACGCATCCATTAAATAGGTTTTGCCGCGCCCTACACCTCCCCAAAAGTACAAACCTTTTGGTGGTTGAGGCATCTCCGCTTTTTTACCCATGAGCTTTTGCCATTTAGACAACTGGGGGGTCGGTGCAGACTGAAATTCAACAATAGCATGGTAGAGCTTATCTAGAGCAGTAACCGCTTGATGCTGGGCTTCATCACGCTGGAATCCATGTGCTGCTATGTCATTTTGATATCGTTCTAGTGGTGTCATCGCGTTAGGTCGTATTAGATGTACAGGGAATTATCACCTCAGGGGAATGTCAGAATAGAGCATTAATACACGCAGAAAATGAACGCGAGAAATAAACACGCCCTAGTTATCAGTCCCCGAAGACATACTGCTATTTTTCTTTATCGGCTTTGCAAGCCATAGTAACATGGACGCACACCTCGTGTAACTAAGTAGTAAAAGACTTGTTAAAACAAATATAAGGAGCAGTTATGCCTTGGATTCATGCCATTGTGGGTTTGCTGGTCGGTACAATCGTAGGCGTAGTCATTAGCAGACTAACCACCCCTGAATACAAAAAGCAGAAGTCTGTCAAAAAAGAACTTGAATCAGCTAAATTTGAACTTGAGCAACAACGTCAAGAGCTGGTTGATCACTTTGCGCAAACCGCAGAGATGCTCGATACCTTGGGTAAAGACTACACCAAACTCTATCAGCATTTGGCTAAGACCTCTTCTGAACTTCTGCCGAACCTGCCTGAACAAGATAATCCGTTTGATAAGAGAGCGGCGATGGCGTCAGAGCAAATCAAAGAAGATCAGCCTGACATTAACGAACAGCCAAAAGATTACGCCAATGGCGCAACTGGCCTGTTAAAAGACAAAGAGAAAGAAATCATTAGTGCTCCTGAAGTCGTAACAGCTAAAGCATCATAATCCCTCTTTCACTCTCCCAGTAGGTCGATACATAAAATTAAAATTTGTATCGACCTGTTTTGAACTTTTCTAAAACCGCACATCTCTAACTTACTTGTGGACTGCCGTCCCCTTTTGAATATCCCAACTAATCCCTATATTACTAATAGTTAGGATATTTCTTTTTGGCAGACATGTTTCAAGAGGAGTTATTGGATGAAAAAACCACTGCTTGCACTAACCGTTCTATCTTTAAGCCTGAGCTCAATTCTAGCGCCAATACAGGCTACAGCAGCCTTGCCACTCAGCATGGATGGCCAGCAACTACCAAGCTTGGCACCTATGCTGGAAAAAGTAACCCCGGCAGTTGTCAGCATCGCGGTAGAAGGCAAACAAGTGCAGACAAGCCGCATTCCTGAGCAGTTTCAATTTTTCTTCGGCCCAGATTTCCCTATGGAGCAAAAACGAGAACGTCCGTTCCGTGGCTTAGGTTCTGGTGTCATCGTTGATGCTGGTAAAGGCCATATCGTAACGAATTATCACGTAATAAAAGGGGCGGATGAGATTCGAGTACGTTTATACGATGGCCGCGAATATGACGCCGAGCTCATCGGTGGCGATGAAATGGCGGATGTCGCACTACTTAAATTAGAAAAAGCGAAGAACCTGACTCAAATTAAAATTGCCGACTCAGATAAGCTGCGTGTTGGTGACTTTACGGTTGCGATTGGTAACCCGTTCGGGCTGGGTCAAACCGTCACTTCCGGTATCGTTTCTGCGCTTGGCCGAAGCGGCCTGAATGTCGAAAACTTTGAAAACTTCATTCAAACCGATGCGGCTATCAACAGCGGTAACTCAGGTGGCGCGCTGGTCAACCTAAATGGCGAGCTGATTGGTATCAACACCGCGATTTTGGGCCCAAATGGCGGCAACGTCGGGATTGGCTTTGCGATTCCATCTAACATGATGAAAAACCTCACCGAACAGATTTTAGAATTTGGTGAAGTCAAACGTGGCATGCTAGGCGTTCAGGGCGGAGAAGTGACATCTGAACTGGCGGAAGCACTAGGCTATGAGGCGAGTAAAGGTGCCTTCATTGGACAGGTAGTTCCGGATAGTGCCGCTGACAAGGCTGGCTTAAAAGCAGGTGACATCATTGTTTCAGTGAATGGTAAACCTATCAGTACGTTCTCGGAATTGCGCGCCAAAGTCGCCACTCTCGGGGCTGGTAAGAAGATTTCTCTGGGCGTAATTCGAGACGGTAAAGACCAAACCTTTGATGTGACGCTGGGCGAATCTACCAACGTGAAAGCAAAAGCAGAAACGCTACATGAAGGTCTTAAAGGCGCTGAGTTGAGTAACACAACTCCAAACGATTCGGTACAAGGCGTGAAAGTCACGAGCGTCGTTGAAAACTCAGCAGCGGCTCAATACCAGTTGCAAGAGGGTGACATCATTATTGGTGTCAACCGTCAGCGAGTAAAAAATATCGCTGAACTGCGTGCCATTGTAGAGAAACACAAAGGTGTCCTGGCTCTCAACATCCAACGCGGTGAGCGTACTATTTACCTGGTCATTCGTTAGTATCATTGGTTTAAAAATGAGGAAGTATTCGTTCTGTGCGTTCACGAAATCGGGTGATAAAGCTCGAATACTTTGACTAACGTTTAATCAGGCCATTAAAAGGGCAGCATGATCACGTGCTGCCCTTTTGTTATTTATCAATGTAATGCTATTCTTCAACTTTCTATGCCATTTTGGCGTTCATGCATGGAGAGGATATGCTCAGCTTTTTATTACGTTCTGTCTTTTTAGGCTTAGCAACCGCCGCTGTTGTTCTACTGGCCGTTCCATCACTACGTCACAATGTCATTCCAGCTGCACTTGATCCCGAACCGGATAACATCGCGTCACTTGAGATCTCTTTTAATCAGGCCGTAAGAAGAGCAGCCCCTGCCGTGGTGAATATTTACAGTCGTAAGTACGTTGAAAATGATCGCAGTAAGCTTTCTACACAAGGCTTGGGCTCAGGTGTCATCGTCAGCGAAAAAGGCTACATCATTACTAACTACCATGTTGTGGCACAGGCCGATCAAATCGTAGTAGCACTGCAGGACGGCCGGGCAGCCGCCGCTCAGCTTGTCGGTACAGACAAACGTACTGATATTGCGGTTCTGCGCGTGGACGGCTCGAATCTGCCAGTCATTCCACTCAACTCCGAATACAAGCCTCAGGTAGGAGACGTGGTGCTTGCCATTGGCAACCCATATAACCTGGGACAAACCACTACCTTTGGCATTATCTCCGCGACGGGACGATCTTCTATCAGTGATGGACGCCAGGCGTTTATTCAAACGGATGCTGCAATCAACGAAGGCAACTCAGGTGGCGCACTGGTGAACACTCAAGGTGAGTTGGTCGGCATTAATACCGCCTCTTTCCAGCAAGCGACCGATTTAGAAACCTATGGTATTTCGTTCGCGATACCAGCGCCACTAGCGAACAAGATCATGCATAAAATCATCGCTGACGGACGTGTTATTCGCGGTTATATCGGTATTGATGGTCAAGACATCAATGCCGTGACAGCGCGTTTATTGGGTAATGAACACATTGGTGGGATTGTTGTGCTTGGTATCGATCCAAATGGCCCCGCGAGTGCGGCAGGATTTGAAAAGCAAGACATTATTATTAGTATCGATGGCAATAAGGTTCAGGGGCGTCAAAGTGTGATGGATATTGTCACTGATTTGCGTCCAGGTACAACCGTCGACGTAGGTATCATTCGTCAAGGCAAGGAAATCACCTTAAAAGTCACCATTGCCGAAGATAAACAAGAAGCATAAAAAAATCCCAGCCACCGGCTGGGATTTTTGTTTTTATTCGCTATCGCTCGATTGTTCAGTATTGTCTGATTCACCGAGTTCGATATCAATTCGCGTCACTCGTTGTAAACCTCTCGGAAGCAAGCTTCCTCGACGGCCACGCTCACCACGGAAGTTATCTAAGTCCGTTGGTTTCAGGCCTAGTTTACGCTTACCTGCATACAGAGTCAGAGATGCGCCCTGCGGCAGAGCAATAAGATGTGACAACACTTCTTCACGTTCTTTCGCTTTCGCGGCAGGAATGTTGATGATCTTGTTACCTTTTCCTTTCGCTAATTGCGGCAGGTCTTTAATTGGGAACAACAACATACGCCCCTGGTTTGTGATCGCTAAGATTTCATCCGAATCTAAGTCTTCAATCGCTTTTGGTTCCATCACCTCAGAGTTCGTCGGTAAGGTCACTAGCGCTTTACCGCTGCGGTTCTTAGATAGTAAATCCGCACCTTTACACACAAAACCATAGCCCGCATCAGAACCCACCAGCCACAGCTGATCTTCTTCGCCCATAATAACCTGACGAATGCTTGTGCCAACGGTAATGTTCAAACGCCCGGTAATCGGCTCACCCTGACTACGTGCAGATGGCAACGAGTGTGACTCAAGCGAATAGCTTCTACCGTCGCTGCCAAGGAATACGGCAGGTTGGCTGCTCTTGCCTCGAGCGTGCGCCAGGTAGTTATCGCCAGACTTGTAGTTCAAGCTGTCAGGCTCTAGATCGTGGCCTTTCGCATGACGAATCCAACCTTTTTCAGAAAGTACGACGGTAATTGGTTCGCTTGGTACCAGATCACGCTCAGTCAGCGCTTTCGCTTCAGAGCGCTCTACCAAAGGAGAACGGCGATCATCACCGTACTTCTCAGCATCCGCTTTGATCTCTTTTTTCAGTAATGTGTTCAGACGACGCTCAGAACCTAAAAGCTGCTCTAGTTTCTCACGTTCTTTTTCCAGATCTTCTTGCTCACCGCGGATCTTCATCTCTTCAAGCTTGGCAAGATGACGAAGTTTGGTATCAAGAATCGCATCAGCTTGAATATCCGTGATACCAAAGCGTTCCATAAGCACCGCTTTCGGATCGTCTTCAGTACGGATGATCTCAATCACTTCATCCAGGTTCAGGTAAGCAATCAACAAACCTTCTAAGATGTGTAGTCGAGCCATTACTTTATCTAAGCGATATTGCAGACGACGGCGAACTGTAGTGCGACGGAACTCAATCCATTCAGATAAGATTTGAACCAGACCTTTCACCTGAGGACGGTTATCCAGACCAATCATATTCAAGTTAACGCGATAGCTGCGTTCAAGATCAGTGGATGCAAACAGGTGATTCATCAATAGATCGCAATCAATACGGTTAGAGCGAGGCACGATGACGATACGAGTCGGGTTCTCATGATCCGATTCATCACGCAAATCCTCAACCATTGGCAACTTCTTCGCGCGCATTTGGTTTGCGATCTGCTCAAGCAGTTTGGCACCGGAGACTTGATGTGGAATCGAAGTGATGACGATTTCCGAGCCTTCCTTATGCCACACAGCACGCATTTTAATGCTGCCGCGGCCGTTACGATAAATCTTCTCGATCTCCGCTTGTGGTGAAATGATCTCCGCTTCCGTCGGGTAGTCAGGACCTTTCACAAACTGCATCACTTCCGGCAGATCCGCTTGCGGATTGTCGATCAGATGGATCGTTGCATCCGCGACTTCTCGTACGTTGTGTGGCGGAATATCAGTCGCCATACCAACTGCGATACCCGTTACGCCGTTTAGCAGGATATGCGGCAAACGGGCTGGCAACATTTGCGGCTCTTTCATCGTGCCGTCAAAGTTTGGTTGCCACTCAACCGTGCCCTGACCTAATTCGCCCAGCAGTACTTCAGCAAACTTAGACAGTTTCGCTTCGGTATAACGCATCGCCGCGAAGGATTTAGGATCATCTGGCGCACCCCAGTTACCCTGACCATCAACCAGTGGATAACGGTAAGAGAATGGCTGTGCCATCAATACCATCGCTTCGTAACATGCAGAGTCACCGTGCGGATGGTATTTACCCAACACGTCACCCACGGTACGTGCTGATTTTTTGTATTTTGCTGATGCCGAAAGACCAAGCTCCGACATCGCGTAGATGATACGTCGTTGAACCGGCTTTAACCCATCGCCAATGTATGGCAATGCGCGATCCATAATTACGTACATCGAGTAGTTCAGATAAGCGTCTTCGGTGAACTTGCGCATTGGCAACTGTTCAACGCCATCGTAAGTAATTTCTGTAGACATTCGTTAAACCTCTGCCAAGTCGCCGTTGTTTTGTAGCCAAGAGCGACGGTCATCTGCTCGTTTCTTACCAAGCAACATGTCCATCATTTCCATGGTCGCTGCAGAGTCATCAATGGTTAGCTGCACCAGACGACGCGTGTTTGGATCCATGGTGGTCTCGCGCAACTGCAGTGGGTTCATCTCACCCAGACCTTTGAATCGCTGTACGTTGATTTTGGCTTTCTTCTTCGACAAGCGCTCTAAAATGCCATCTTTTTCATCGTCATCGAGTGCGTAGAACACTTCTTTTCCACAGTCGATTCGATACAGCGGCGGCATCGCAACATAGATATGACCCGCTTCAACCAGTGCACGGAAGTGACGAGTAAACAGGGCGCACAACAGAGTCGCGATGTGAAGACCATCCGAGTCCGCATCGGCCAGAATACAAACCTTACCGTAGCGAAGACCATCAAGGTTATCATTATCAGGGTCGATGCCCAGAGCGACAGAAATATCGTGTACTTCTTGTGACGCCAAAACTTGGTCTGCAGACACTTCCCAAGTATTCAATATCTTACCTCGAAGCGGCATGACGGCTTGGAACTCACGATCGCGGGCTTGCTTGGCTGAGCCACCCGCCGAGTCACCCTCGACAAAGAAGATTTCTGTGCGGTTTAAATCTTGTACAGAACAGTCGGTCAATTTACCTGGCAATGCCGGACCTGATGCGACTTTCTTTCGCACGACTTTCTTGCTCGCACGCATGCGGCGGTGTGCGTTAGCGATACAAACTTCAGCCAGTTGCTCTGCCAGTTGCGGCTTTTCATTTAACCATAGGCTGAACGCGTCTTTCACCACGCCAGATACGAACGCCGCCGTTTGACGAGAAGAAAGACGTTCTTTAGTCTGGCCGGCAAATTGCGGATCTTGAATCTTCACTGACAGAACATACGAACAACGGTCGAAGACATCATCACCGGTCAACTTCACGCCACGAGGAAGCAAGTTGCGGAATTCGCAGAACTCGCGCATTGCATCTAGCAAACCTTGGCGCAGGCCGTTTACGTGCGTACCACCCTGAGCGGTAGGGATAAGGTTCACGTAACTTTCAGTGATCATCTCACCGCCTTCTGGCTGCCAGATCACGGCCCAGTTTGCAGCTTCGGTTTCTGCTGAAAACTCACCAGTAAAAGGTTCTTCTGGCAGAACGGTGTAACCTTTAACGCCTTCCACAAGATAGTCTTTTAAACCATCTTCGTAGAACCACTTGTAGTCTTGGTTATTTACTTTGTCGGTAAAAGTGATTTCTAAGCCAGGACAAAGTACCGCTTTGGCACGCAGGTTGTTAATCAGACGAGTGACAGAGAAGTTTGCAGAATCAAAGTACTTAGTATCTGGCCAAAAATGTACACTGGTACCACGATTACGACGACCACAGGTCCCCGTTACAGTAAGGTCAGAGACTTTCTCTCCATGCTCAAAAGCAATATCGTAGATCTGACCATCACGGCGAACCGTAACTTCTACACGCTTAGAAAGCGCGTTCACGACAGAAATACCTACCCCGTGAAGACCACCAGAGAATTGGTAGTTTTTATTCGAGAATTTACCACCTGCGTGAAGCTTACATAAGATCAGTTCAACACCGGAGACTTTCTCTTCTGGATGGATATCTACAGGCATGCCTCGACCATCATCGATCACTTCCAGTGATTGGTCTGCATGTAGGATGACTTGTACTTTAGTGGCATGTCCGGCTAGCGCTTCATCGACACTGTTATCGATAACCTCTTGGCCCAAGTGGTTTGGGCGCGCTGTATCCGTATACATCCCAGGTCGGCGACGTACTGGCTCTAAGCCATTCAGTACTTCAATGGCCCCAGCATTATATTGTTCAGTCATAATACGGAATTGTTCTCAACGTTTATTTGTTGCCTGAGCACCGCTGATTAGAATGTGCGAGCTCAGAAAACGAAAAAGCCACCCTGTTTGTATCTTTTAGTGTTTGTAAATCTGATACATAACAAAGCAGCCAGAGCCCATGACTCTTAAAATCTTTCGGCAAAGCATAGTCGGAAAGCAAACCGCCTATGTCAAGAAACGCTTGGATATATCAATAAAAACTATGAGCGTATTCCAAACGTTCCTAGGGTCTGCTTATCTTTCGTGGTTAATTTTATTCGAAAGGTCCACAGCCCCCTGCAAATTACAGCTCAAGGAATTCGATAATCTTTGCAGGATAACGCTCAAAGCCTACAAAACTGTGATCACCGCCTTGTTCTACCGTTTGCTTAGATTGTGCAAACTTATTTACCGCCTGACGATAGTCTAAAACCTCGTCTTCAGTTTGTTGCAGAAGCCAAAACGAATTTGGCGATGCGATGCTTTGTACATCAAGAGCTTTTAGCTCGTCAATATGACGTGCCTCAAGTGTATAAGTTTCATTCGTATATGGGTTAGTTTGTTCACCCAAATAGTCGACTAACAGCTCATAAGGTTTCACTGCCGGGTTAACAACTACCGCTTTGAATCCAAATTTACTATTCAGCCAGGTTGACATAAAACCGCCCAGTGAGCTGCCTACTAAACCAATTTTGTAATCGTCCTGATACTGCTCAACAATATCTAGCAGCATCTGAGCGGATTGCTGAGGGAAACACGGCAACTGTGGAATAATCACTTTGATGTCCGGTCGATGCTGCTGGCAATATTCCCGCATTAAGTTTGCTTTCATTGAAAGCGGTGAGCTATTAAAACCATGGATGTAAAGTAATAGAGAAGGTTTAGTCATAAAAGTCTCACAATGAAAAAAGAAAGCCCGAACATATTGTTCGGGCAGGATTAGTTAGTATCCGTTCGAAGAGAAATCTGGTTGGAACTGACCTTCAGGGAGTCGGTGTACCTGAGTCGTAATGTCACCACTCGAATGCAGCTCTAATTCTCGCCAGCCTGGTGATGTAGTATCTAAGGCAAAATCATCTGAGTTAGGTTTGAATTGAACACACGTTGAAGGTGTCGCCATTACTCGAATACCATTGTGAAGCACATTCATATCTTGATGAACATGACCACACACAATGCCTTTCACGCTGTCAAAACGCTCTATGACTTGCCAGAATGCTTCCGCATCTTTCAGTGTATGCTGGTCGAGCCATGCACTACCAACAAGACGTGGATGGTGATGCAATAACACCAGCGTATGACGATCCGGAAACTCGTATAACTTATCTTCAAGCAGAGCTAATTGCTGATCACTTAAACGTCCATGTGGAACGCCTACGACTTGAGAGTCTAGAAGAATCATTTGCCACTTGTCACCAAGTAACACATGCTCAGTCGCCTTAATCTGCTCTGATGGAAGTACACTGCCCATATTTGGCTTGTAGTCATGATTGCCCGGCAGCCAAAAACAATCTTTTTCGAGCGGGGCAATGCCTGCAGCGAATCGTTGATAAGATTCCGCACTATGATCTTGCGAAATATCGCCAGTCGCTAAAATATAATCAAACCCCACCTTGCGGCGCAAAATCTCAGCCACCACAGCAGTATAGCTGTCGGCAGTTTTTACGCTCAGCAAACTTCCCTCATCTGCGGCAAACAGATGAGTATCCGTGATTTGTAAAAGTTTGATGCTGTCACTAGATGATTGCAAAATGAAAACCTGATTCGTCCACTATTTCGTTATTTGTTATTTCCCTTTAATGACGCGACGAAAAATTATTGAAGGCAAGTGGCGTTCTACTGATCCCACTTCTTAAACAAAACGTCAGCCATTCACCAAGGAATGTATTGAGCTGATGCTTTTCATCTTTCTGCATCAGCTTATCGTTGGGATAATCATATTTAGCTTGTATACGAGAGAAGTCTCCGCTTGAGCATACTTCCGCGACCCTCGCATCGTGATAAAGCCTGACAGACATCTTCGGTAAAGGAAACACTGGCGTTTCATCACTCTGACATATCTCAACAACTGTGGTGTATTTTGTGACTTCATTCACGGTCAGTTGGTAAACCATGTTCGCAGCTTGGTAACAACGAACATCACCGACCTCGGCAGAGACAGGCAGCAAGGCATTTAACTTAGCGTAATTCGTCTCATAGGTTCTCATTAGACCCACTAAATCAACATGATATCGCTGTTTTTCAGCTATCTGTGCCATTACTCACTCTCCACCTTTATGGGGACTCCCCCATTGTGATTTCAACTCCAGATGATTCAATTGCAACCACTGTACTGCAATAATTGAAGCAGCATTTTCAAGTTTTCCATCTTTCACCCATTGATACGCTTCTTCACGACTGATCACGTGAACTCGAATATCTTCATCTTCATAGTCTAAACCATGAATGCCATGCGCCACAGAAGCATCGACTTCTCCGACAAAAACATCCAACTTTTCTGAGCAGCCACCTGAAGATGGATAGTAAGAGGTCATTGGAACGACACGTCCGACTTCAAGGCCCGCCTCTTCTTGAGCTTCGCGGCGGATCACTTCTTCCATAGACTCTTCTTTGTCTACCATACCAGCGACAATTTCAAGCTGCCAAGGATGCTCATGTTCTAATGCACCAACGCGGATCTGTTCAATGATCACAACCTGATCCGTTATCGGATCATAAGGTAACATCGCAGCTGCATGCCCACGTTCGAACATTTCTCGCTCAACAACGTCACTCCAACCACCAGCAAAAAGCCGATGTTTGAAACGGTACTTCACCATTTTAAAGAACCCCTTAAACAGGGTCTCTTTCGAGATGATTTCCACATCCTGTGAAGTATACTCATTTTGTCGCTTGTCACACTGTTGCATTCAGCACCTCTCTGAGTGAATCTTGTAGTGTACTCATTGTTATTCACTTGCTCAAAGGACTTGGCTCAACTTTTTGTATAATAGTTATAAATTATTTTAAGTATTACCTATTTTTTTATTGCACATATGGACAATTAAGTGTAAAAAAAAGCAAAGTTTCGAGTAAATATCGTGCAAACTGAGTTAAACTACTGAGAATTAACCAATCTATGGACCGCGGGAATAGAAAATGAAAAAATTGCTTCCACTATTTATCAGTGCAGCGCTAGGCAGCATAAGCGCATCATCTTATGCGGACTCTTTGGCTCAAATCTATGACTTAGCAAAACAGAACGATCCCCAATTGCTTAGTGTAGCAGCGCAGCGTGATCAAGCTTTTGAAGCAATCACATCCAGCCGCAGTGCCCTTTTACCACAAATCAATCTAACGGCAGGTTACAACCTGACCCGTGGCGACGTTGAGTATGATTCAAGTTCTGATGTATCCAACGACTCAAATGATCTAACTGCCGGAATTAACTTCTCTCAAGAGCTATACAACCGCGCCTCTTGGATCACGTTGGACACTGCAGAGAAAACCGCTCGTCAGGCAGACGCTACTTACGCTGCAACTCAACAAAGTTTGATCCTGCGCGTATCACAAGCGTACTTTGAAGTATTACGTGCTCAAGATAACCTCGTTTTTGTCCGCGCAGAAAAAGCCGCCGTTGGTCGCCAACTTGAACAAACTAAGCAACGTTTTGAAGTCGGTCTGTCTGCAATTACTGACGTTCATGATGCACAAGCAGAATACGATGCAGTACTTGCTGATGAAGTATTGGCAGAAAATGATCTGATCAACAGCTACGAATCGCTACGTGAGATCACAGGCCAAGAGCACAAGAACCTGAATGTGCTTGATACTGATCGCTTCTCTGCAAGTGGCTCAAACAGCCCGGCAGAAGCCCTTATCGACGAAGCAAAAGAGAAAAACCTAAGCTTGCTGTCTTCACGCATTTCGCAGGATATTGCTCGTGACAACATTTCTCTGGCAAGTTCAGGCCACTTACCAACGCTGACACTAGATGGTGGTTACAACTACGGTGATACTTCTCACAGTAGTAGTGATTACACGACAGATAACGTCAATATCGGCGTTAATCTCGCACTACCGTTATACACGGGTGGTCGTGTGACATCGGAAACCAAACAGGCAGAGTACGCTTATGTTGCGGCAAGTGAAGATCTTGAAGCACAATACCGCAGTGTAGTAAAAGAGGTTCGTGCGCAAAACAACAACATCAATGCTTCGATTGGTGCATTGAAAGCGTACGAGCAGTCTGTGGTTTCAGCGAAATCAGCGTTAGAAGCGACAGAAGCTGGTTTTGATGTAGGTACGCGTACGATTGTTGACGTTCTGGATGCAACCCGCCGTTTGTACGATGCAAACAGAAACCTGTCGAATGCACGCTACGACTACGTTCTGAGTCGCCTGCAGCTACGTCAGGCAGTTGGTACACTGAGCGAGCAAGACATCATCAACATCGATTCAGGTCTGAAACCTGCAATGTAATTCTTTACCGGATACGCAAAAACGCCAGTTGTTTATCAACTGGCGTTTTTTATTGCCTTGAAGGCTTCATCGGCAATTGGATCAAAAAAGGCCGCCTAACAGACGACCTTATGCTTAACGATTATAGACAGCATTAATCAATGATTAACCTTTGCCGCCTTTAATCGCATTAATGATTTCGCTGGTTGAGCAGCCATCTTCAAAGTTAAGTACGCGGACTTCACCACCTGCTGCGATCACTTCTTTACCACCCGCAATCTCTTCTGGTTTATAGTCGCCACCTTTAACCAACAGGCTTGGCAGAACCTCTGAGATCAAACGCTGAGGTGTATCTTCGCTAAATGGGACTACCCAATCAACCGCGCCCAAACCAGCCAATACGGCCATACGGCGATCAGTCGGGTTGACAGGACGACCCGGACCTTTCAGACGTTTAACCGATTCATCGGTATTCACGGCAACGATAAGGCGATCCCCAAGTTCAGCTGCATTATTGAGATAAGAGACATGGCCTGCGTGAAGGATATCGAAGCAGCCATTGGTCATCACCACCTTCTCACCTCGCGCACGTGCTTTTTTAACTGCTTCAATCAGCGCTTTCTCTGAAATCACACCAAAGTCAGTATCTTTACTGCCGTGTACTGCTTCAGCTAATTCAATTTCAGACAGTGTCGATGTACCCAGTTTACCAACCACAACACCTGCGGCTGCATTTGCCAGCGCACACGCTTCTTCGAAAGATTTACCCGCCGCAACTGAAGCGGCAAGTACCGAAATCACCGTATCACCAGCGCCAGTAACGTCATAAACTTCTTTCGCCTGGGTTGGCAGGTGGAATGGTTCCTGACCACGACGAATAAGAGTCATGCCATGCTCGCTGCGTGTCACCAATAGGGCTTCTAAATCATACTTATCAACAAGAGCTAACGCTTTTTCCGCCAGATCCTGATCAGATTTCACTTTGCCTACCACATCTTCAAATTCTTTCATGTTAGGAGTCAGCAACGTCGCACCACGGTAACGTTCGAAATCGGCCCCTTTTGGATCGATAAAGACTGACACATTCGCCGCGCGTGCTTTCTGAATGTAAGCTTGAACGTGCTCGAGTGTTCCCTTCGCGTAATCAGACAAGATCACTGCTTTTACGTTTGGCAGTGCAGAATCCATACGAGAAAGGACAGGCTCCGCGTCGGTATTTTCGAACTTGTCTTCAAAGTCCAGACGGATCAGCTGCTGACCACGGCTCATCACGCGAAGCTTGGTGATCGTTGGGTAGTTTGGCAACGCGACAAAGTCACATTTCACTTTTAACGAGGTTAGCGTTTCAGTCAGCACTTTTGCTGGCTCATCCATGCCTGTCAGACCAATAATATGCGCATGGCCGCCCAATGATGCGATATTCATCGCTACGTTTGCAGCACCACCAGGACGCTCTTCATTGTTTTCTACTTTTACAACAGGAACCGGCGCTTCAGGAGAAATTCGTCCGGTTGGGCCATACCAGTAACGATCTAGCATGACATCACCGATGATAAGCACACCAGCGTTGTTGTAATCAGGTAGAATTGGTTTCATTATTGGTCTCCAAAAATTAAATCGACGAGAGTTTAACACAGCCCTTAACGCGGCAGAACCATGCTGTTAAGCGAACCATTGATTCCATGCCTCTTTTACCGATTCCCTTTCCGCAACAAACTTATCTTCGACAACATCCGCATCTAAATTGAGTAGGTTTCTGTGGTGTATCTCGTTACGCATGGACGTGTAAGCACTGATCAATTGCATGGCTTGCTCTTCGTCCATAACACCTTGTGCAATAAGCGTTTCAAAAATTCGCACGTTATCACACCAACGCGTTAACTTAGGTTTCTCGTGACTAAAGTTAAGCACCAGATACTGCGCAAGGAACTCAATGTCGGTAATGCCACCGATATCTTGTTTAAGCATAAAGCGCCCCGCTTTTTTACCACCAAGGTGATCACGCATTTTTTCACGCATCTCGACCACCTCTTTCTTGAGCGTCTCTTGATCCCGCTCTTTGCAGAGCACATCATGGCGAGTGTTGTGAAAAGCAACGGCTAACGGTTCATCGCCATAAATCATCCGGGCACGAACCAAGGCTTGATGTTCCCAGGTCCAAGCTTCCTGATGTTGATATTCTGCAAACGCATCGGTTGGACTCACCAGCAAGCCCGAGGCACCTGATGGACGTAAGCGAGTGTCCACTTCGTACAGAATGCCTGATGCTGTTCGCGTTGAAAAAATATGGATAATGCGCTGCGCTAAACGAAGGTAAAACTGGCGACCATCAATTTCTCTCTTCCCGTCAGTATAAACGTCGACCGGACAATCATGCATAAACACGATGTCTAAATCGGAATTGTAGCCCAACTCCCAGCCACCAACTTTGCCGTAACCGATTACCGCAAAACCTCTTCCTTCACGGTCTTTGACATGTGTCGGCTCACCGTATTTTTCAGAGACTTGCAACCATGCCTGACTGACCACCGCCTCAACGATAGCTTCTGCCAGATAAGTTAAGTGGTCACTCACCTTCATCACAGGCAAAGCGCCAGCAATATCGGCGGCAGCGATACGCAAGATACAAATTTGCTTGAATTGACGCAGAGCTTCCATCTGCTGTTCCATGTCATCTTCTGGAATTCGTGCCAGAAAATCACGTAACTCAGTGCGGTAGCTATCTAATGGAATTGGATTGTACAGCTGTTGCGGATCAATCAGTTCATCAAGCAGTATTGGGTATCGGGATAACTGCTCCGAAATCATCGGGCTTGCCGTACACAATCTCACAAGCTGAATCAGCGCTGCAGGGTGTTCATCCAACAGCTCTAAGTACGTCGTTCGTGTGCAAATCTTGTGCAGTAAGTGAAGTACTCTTGGTAAGCCAAACTGCGCATCGGGATGGGTGAATACTGCATCGAACACTTTAGGCATCAGCCTGGTCAGTACTTCTCTCCCGCGAGGACCGAGCGTTTTCTTCGCAATGTCTTGTTTAAATTCGATGATGGTTTTCGCGCAGGATGCAAAATCTTCCACCTGAATATCTTGCTGCAGAATATTTTCCATCACATCCTGTTTATTCGCCATGTCCCACAACTCATGAAAATGACGAGCCACGTTGTTGCCTTCATCTTCTTCATCATCACCGATCAGTAAACCGAACACTTGGTGAACATTGGCCATGTGTAACTGAGTTTGCGTAATCAGTTGATCCCACGATTCAAATTTCATCGCGGTGGCCAGTTTTAATCGTTCAATGTCACAATCAGGCAGTGTCTGAGTCTGTTTATCCGCCATGGCTTGCAGCAAGTTTTCAAGCTGGCGCAAATATTTGTATGCTGCTTCCAGACTGCGTACTTCTGCTGAAGTTAGCAGAGCGAGTTCTTCAACTCCTTGCAGGGTTTCCAGTAAGCCTCGATTACGCAGAGAAGGCTCTCGTCCGCCTCGAATAAGCTGAAACACCTGAGCGATAAACTCGATTTCACGGATTCCGCCAGCACCAAGTTTGATGTTGTTATTCAGACCACGACGGCGCACTTCACTGCTGATCATCGACTTCATGCGGCGCAATGACTGAATGGCACTGAAGTCAATGTAGCGGCGGAACACGAAAGGGCGCAGCATCTGACGCAACTCTTGATACTGGGGATACATTTCACAACCCATCACTCGCGCTTTCACCATCGCATAGCGTTCCCAGTCACGCCCCTGCTCTTGGTAGTAATCTTCCAGTGCGGCGTAACTCATCACCAGAGGACCACTCTCACCAAACGGGCGTAAACGCATATCGACTCGGTAGCAGAAGCCGTCGTAGGTTTGTTGATCAAGCGCTTTAATCAGTCGCTGTCCCAGACGAGTAAAGAACTGCGCGTTAGCAATACTACGGCGCGCACCTTGAGTTTCGCCGTTTTCTGGATAGGTAAAAATGAGATCAATATCGGAAGAGAAGTTCAGCTCGCCGCCACCAAGCTTACCCATGCCAATGATCAGCATTGGTTGCGCTTCGCCTTTGGCGTTAGTGGGTGTCCCCCACTCTTTACAGCAAGCCAGATACTGCCATTGGTACGTTTCGAAAATCAACGCTTCAGCCAGTTGAGAGAGATGACTTAATGACTCTTCAAGTGTCCAGGCATGGAGAAAGTCCTTCCACGCAATATAAACCATCTCGCGATTACGGAACTGACGTAATACACGATGACCAGACATCTCATCCTGACACTCCGCCAATAATGCCGCCAGTCGCGCTCGGTAAGACGCTTTACGACTTGGCTCTGCCAGTATTTCCGGTAAATCCTGCGCAAGCTTTTCATCTCGTTGAATGGCATCAGTGATGAACTTACTCAGGCCTGCTACATATTGAAATTGCTCTGCAACTTCATTTGGCCACAATTGAAAGTAACCCGCTTGCTGAGCATTTTGCACCGCAGGTTCAGCGACAGTAATCAATGACGAAGGCAGCTGCATTTTTCTTCCTTGTGTGAAAAGCACTATGATTGATTCTTTATACCAGACTTAAAGCAAATAAAAACGCCCACAAAGGGTTTGTGGGCGTTTAATCAAAACCTATTAGTTTTAAACACTGAATAACTTAATTTTTTTATCCAATTCTTCAGCGTTATTTTGCATCGTCTCTGAGGTTTCTAACAGTTCAGTCACCACTATCACAGATGCCTCAACCAGCTCCCGAACATTGGTTAAGTTTTGGCTCATTTCTTCTGCAACACTGCTCTGCTGGCCCGAAGCCGTGGCAATTTGGAAATTCATATCATTGATGTGCGTTACCTGAGTCACGATACCATCGAGTTCTGCCCCCGCATTCGAGACCAGCTCATTGCCTTCTGCTGCCTCAACAACGCTTTTCTCCATCAGTTCAACGGCTGACTCTGCACTGGTTTGCAACTGAGCAATCATCTCCTGGATCTCAACCGTCGCTTGTTGTGTTCGCTGTGCCAGATTGCGAACTTCGTCAGCAACCACCGCAAAGCCGCGTCCTGCTTCTCCGGCTCGTGCCGCTTCTATCGCAGCGTTTAGCGCCAGTAAATTGGTCTGCTCAGAAATACCCTGAATGGTTCCCACGACACTGCCAATCGCTTCTACTCGTTCTTCGACTTGGTTTACTGCCTGCGCTGAAGAAGCAATATCTCTGGAAAGCTCACTCATCTTCGCGACGGTGCTCTGTAAGAATTGCTGACCGGCAATGGCTTGTGCGGATGCCTGCTCGGTCAGAGAGGAAGCTTGTTGCGCGTGTTCGGCAACAGTTTGAACGGTGGAAGACATCTCACTCATGGCCGTCGCAAGCTGGTCTATTTCATTAAACTCTTCTTGAGCCGACTCTTTTGTTTCTGACATGCTCAACGTCATCACTTCGGTTAACGTTGCTAATTCGTCCGACGACTGGATTTGCATTTGGATCACATCGTGCAGTTGGCGGCGTGTTTTTTCCAGTTCTCGTGCCACGTCTCCATATTCATCTTTACAATCCATCCCGAATGGTACCGACAAATTTTTGCTCGCCATCAGTTTAATTGCGTCATTAAGATACTGGGTTTGGCGCAACATGACTCGTGCAGCGGCAAACAGTAACACGACAAACACAGTAATAAGCAAAGCAGTCTGCCAAACAACCTGAGTGAGATACGCCTCATAATGCTGCTGGGCAACGTCTGCGTTCTGAGTCGCAGCTAAAAGCGAATCGTAAAAGGTATTCGCGTCCCAGAGTTGTTTCGCAACAATCAACACCGTACTGCATACCATCAGTATGACCATTTTAGGTATCAGTCGAATGTCAGATATGATCCTTTCCCAAGGCTTAAATGCCAGCTTTTCCATTGTCCGTTCTCCAGAGAGTCTTAAAAAGTTATATAACCATGCGCCATAAGATTCGTTACGCGACTAACGCTTTCCTTTTGCGCATTCGTTGCAACATCTGGCCTGTTATTTTTCGCAAGCAAGCGCGAAACCTATTAAGTACTTATCGGTCTGGAGTTGATTATCTATAGTACTTTTCTTCTGCACTCATCATTGATTTGATCCAAGCCACAGTTCGGCGGGATCTTTGTGAACGAAGCTGGAGCAATTGAGGAATTAAAAGCAGCAGGGACAGAAAGCAAAATAGGACCCACAGGTCCTATTTTGTATTCATCTACGCTTAAACCGTTACGTCGATTATTCGTGCCAGTATGGCTGAACCTCAACGCTGATTGCGCGGGTTTGATCCATCGCATGCAGAATAGAGCGCTCTTGACGATGCAACCAACGTTCTAGCTGCTCTTTTTCATCTTCTTGCAGCATGTCCACCAGCGGTAATAGATGATTCAGCATCAACAGATCGTCGATACCATGAACCAGATCGGCCCACGGAAGGCGGAAACTATTGCGCTCGTCGCTATTATAGAGGCTCGCAAACCCGATTCCGGTGTAGAGGTTGCGTAGTAAGCGGTAGCGCTGGTCAACATAATCCTGCGCAGACAAGTCACGTTCTGCCGGGAATGCTTCCATCAATTCAGCCCAGGTGCGATCCAACTGAGTCACAGAAAATGGCAGGATGTTGCTCGCCATTTTTTCACGTGCTTTTTCATCAAGAAATGGCTGCCACCCTCGGGCAAGGATCCAACGACTAAGGTCAAGCAGTAAACCGGTATAGCGCGCAGAGCTAAGCAGCTCTAACACTTCTTCACGGCTCGGTAGCTCTTGCAGTTGTTGCGTTAATTCGGACACCAGGAACTTGCGGGCATCAAGCTTACGCAGCACATTGCCTTTATCATCAAGCAGTTCTTCCAGATGAGCATGCTCGTCCAACCAAACCAACTCTTCTTCCAGCCATTTCAGTTCCTGACGCAGAATCGCACTGGCTCGACGAGGTACAACATCACCAAAGATAGTGAGTGTCTGACGGATAAAGCGGATCGCATTGTTGATTTCGCGCAGAGCTTCAACGCATTCGCGTTCGGCATAAATTTGCTCATGGTAATGCCAGTGTGACAGCGCATGTTCTAACGAATGAATCAGACAGTATTCAACCGTGTCTGAGCTGCTGCTCTTTACCAGCGCAAGTGGTTTGACTTCGTCCCCGGTATAGCCTGTCGCTAATCGGTACCCTTTCGCGGCTTTGCTCAGATTCCCCAGACGCATTCCACCATTTTCACAAAAACTGCGTGCCAGAGTGAATAGCGCGTCCGTTTGACCAGATTTTAGTTCCAGTTCCACTTCGCAAATTGGCTCGTTCCTCTCTTGTCCGTCTTCACCTTTGGCTACGACCATTCCCTGATCAAAGGCAACTTCAATCTGGCTGCCATCTGGCATACTAATTAGCCACTGCTCGCGAGTGAAGTTAGTCGAAAAAAGCGGAGTCAGTTCGGATTGTAGCGTCTCGACATCTTTACCGGCAGGCCAGATATCAGAAGGGTGGAGAGTGAGCTCAGGCTCATTGCCCGTGTGCTCAGCATTGTATTCTGGTCTTTGGTGCAAACCTGCAACGACGCGTCCTGCGGTTTTCACTGTTTGGACAAAAACATCATCAAAACGGCGAATTCTTAAACCAATGTCATGTTGTCTTAACCAATTATCGGCAGTATCAAAGTAGGTGTTACCCAAGTCACGACAACTATGCTGAAGTACTTTTGTCTCAGAAATCTTTCCCTTTAAAGTTTCTGAAAATTCAGGAGAAACAAAAAACTTCAGTTCTATTTCGGTTTCCATAGCTATACCTTTCAAAGCAGATAGAAACAGGATATTGTGTATTTTCTTACACGGCAAGAAAGAAATATCGTCCGATTGATGATCTAAAACAGTTTTAATGAGCGATTGAATGCGTTAACATGCGCGCCTTTATAGCCATCGCTCAACATTTCGCCAAGCATCTAGAAATGGTGTATGTTTTTTTAAGGTTATAGTTATTAGGTTGAATGACCATGCCAGTGAATACAATTATGGGGTTATTTGCAAAGTCCCCAATTAAGCCTTTGCAACGCCACGTTGTGTGCGTCAACGAATGTTGTTCACACTTGGTGAAATTCTTTGAAGTCTCTTCAAAGGGTGACTGGGAAAAAGCGGCAGAGATCCGTGCTCAAATTTCTCATCTTGAGAAAGAAGCAGATGTACTGAAACGTGAAATCCGTCTAAAACTGCCTCGCGGTTTGTTCATGCCAGTAGACCGTACTGACATGCTTGAGCTTCTGACTCAACAGGACAAACTTGCTAATCTGGCAAAAGACATTGCTGGCCGTGTATATGGTCGTCGCCTTGTCATTCCTGAGGCTCTCCAGCCAAACTTCCTCGCTTACGTTCAACGTTGCCTTGATGCGGCTAATCAGGCGCAAAAGGTAATCAATGAACTTGATGAATTACTAGAAACTGGCTTCAAAGGCCGTGAAGTGACACTCGTTGCTGAAATGATTCATCAGTTAGACGTTATCGAAGATGATACCGATGCAATGCAGATTGAACTTCGCCAAAAACTGATGGCAATTGAATCTGACATGAACCCTATCGATGTCATGTTCTTATATAAGATTCTTGAATGGGTAGGTGGTATTGCCGACCAGGCGCAGCGCGTAGGTGCTCGTTTGGAAGTCATGCTGTCTCGATCTTAAAACATAAGTTAACTACATAACGAAGAACCGAATACACACGTGTCATAAGGACGATGACTCTTTGCATCGTCTTTTGATTTGGCGCGCGTAAAATTTTGTTCCGCTTGTTATAAAACAACTAGGTATTACGATGGATATCCTTGCGAACTACGGCACTGTCCTGATTATTGTTGCGGCGATTTTTGGTTTCATGATGGCAATTGGTATTGGCGCGAATGACGTAGCTAATGCGATGGGCACATCAGTAGGCTCAAAAGCGCTAACCGTGAAACAAGCTATCATCATTGCGATGATCTTCGAATTTGCAGGGGCATACCTTGCAGGCGGTGAAGTAACCGACACTATCCGTAAAGGTGTTATCGAAACATCTCTATTTGCTCACCAACCAGACGTTCTTGTCTTCGGTATGATGTCAGCTCTGCTGGCAGCTGGCACATGGCTGCTGCTTGCTTCATACATGGGCTGGCCAGTATCAACCACTCACTCAATCATCGGTGCTATCATCGGTTTCGCGTGTGTCTCTGTCGGCACGGAAGCGGTTGACTGGAGCAGTGTTCAAGGGATTGTTGGTAGCTGGATCATTACTCCGGTTATCTCAGGCTTCTTTGCTTACGTTATCTTTGTCAGCGCTCAGCGACTGATTTTCGATACTGAAAAACCACTGCTCAACGCAAAACGCTTTGTACCTGTGTACATGTTCATCACAACAATGGTGATTGCGCTTGTAACGATCAAAAAAGGTCTTAAGCACGTTGGTCTTCACCTAAGCAATGGTGAAGCCTGGATGTGGGCGGCAGTAGTATCAGCACTAGTCATGGCTGGCGGTTACTTCTACATTCAGAAGAAATTTGCGAACCGTGAAGATGATCATAGTTTCTCAGGTGTAGAAGGCATCTTCAGCGTACTTATGGTTATCACGGCTTGTGCGATGGCATTCGCACACGGCTCAAACGACGTAGCAAACGCGATTGGTCCACTTTCTGCAGTTGTATCCACTGTAGAGCACATGGGTGAAATCACGTCGAAAAGCGCGATTGCATGGTGGATTCTTCCATTAGGCGGTATCGGTATCGTTGTTGGTCTTGCAACTCTGGGCCACAAAGTAATGGCAACAGTGGGTACTGGTATCACTGAACTAACACCAAGCCGTGGTTTTGCAGCTCAGCTAGCAACGGCATGTACCGTGGTTCTGGCATCTGGTACAGGTCTGCCAATTTCAACCACGCAAACACTGGTAGGTGCAGTTCTGGGTGTAGGTTTTGCTCGCGGTATTGCAGCACTAAACCTAGGTGTGGTACGTAACATCGTCGCTTCGTGGATTGTTACTCTACCTGCTGGTGCTCTATTGGCTGTGGTATTCTTCTACGCCATTCAAGCGATGTTTTCTTAACTAAGACATCCGTCAATAGAATGTAAGCGCTTTGTCATTATTGACCCAAACGCACAGAAAGGGAGGCTTTGCCTCCCTTCTTTGTTGCACCGAGGTTTGAAACTGCATACTATTCGTCTACTTCCGGCTCCAATAATTCGGTGCCAACGCTGTATCCAAGAAAATCGTTAAGGGATTTACTGTGAAAAAACTAATCATCACGGTTTTGTTTACTTTGCTAGCAGCGCCATCGGCCCTAGCTGCAAACCGTTATATTTCTGATGACCTATTCACTTTTATGCACTCAGGTCCAAACAACACCTACCGAATCATCGGAAGCATTAACGCCGGCTCTGAAATACAACTATTAAGTGCCAATAAAGATACTGGCTATACACAAGTTCGTGACTCTCGTGGCCGTACTGGTTGGGTACAAAGTAAGTTTGTCACTAATCAGGAGAGTATGGCTATTCGCCTGCCACGTATCGAAAAAGAGCTTGCTGAAGTCAAAGAACAACTGGCAAACGCTCGTCAAACGTCAGATACCGAGAAAGCAGGACTAGTGACCTCACTAGAGACTCGTAACCAACAAATCTCTGATCTTGAGAACAAGTACTCTGAAATCAGCGATCAGTTGACCTCGATTGAAACAGAAAACCGTGAACTACGCGCTAAGCTTGATACGCAAAAAGACGACATGCTGCTTAAGTACTTTACTTATGGTGGTGGTGTGGCTGGTTTAGGTCTGCTATTTGGTTTGGTTCTTCCTCACCTTATTCCGCGTAAAAAGCGTTCTCCTGCTGGCTGGGCATAATCGCTCACCCAAGCATACATACTAAACAAGTATCGAGACGAAAAAGGCCACATTTTGTGGCCTTTTGCTTATCTCAGGCTAGATAGCCACTACCTACCCACTACCCATTCCACTCATACAAGGCAGGAATACGGATCTGCTCACCTTGGAACTCGACTATCACGGATTGTGGCTGAATCTCTTTCAACGTCACCTGACCTTCCACCAAGTCACCTTGATGATATTCAACGTTATTAATTTTCACCCAACGACGCTGAGTATCACTGGCGTACATATGCGTCTGTAAGTTAAGAGCAGGAAGACGCCCTTGCCATTGCTGCTCATTCGTCTCTAAATCATTTATTGGTAACGCGTACTGAGAGGTTGCACTGCCACGACCCGATAAAGCATTCTCAACTTTTTGCGCTAACTCTGGTGACAAAGATGACAAGTCAATATCATCCAGAGACAAGTCCATATCTTCTTCGCTGTTTTGATAAGTCTGGCTGTCGCTTTGCACAACAGATGATTCCGATCTTTGAGCGTTGCTTGCATAGTCCTGAGCAGGTAAATACGTCCCTATATCGGTCGATAACTCAGCCCCAGGCCATTCTCGTGGTAACTGCGCCAATTGTGAGATTTCCGGGTAGTCTAATACCTCAAATGGCTGCACAACCGACTCGTTGACCACTTCACGCACTGGTAGTGGAGCTTGTGATGCTTGTGGTGTTGGCATCGCAGCCTGAGAGTCCGGAACGAGCATCTCCATATACCAGGCAACACCGATGGCAGAAACGCCAATAGGCAAAAGTAACAGGCTGACATGTTTCGCAATAGACATTACGCGTCCTCCTTATCTATGCTTGCCAATGTCGGCGCGTTAGGTTGTACATTTTGTTGCAATCGCTCCAGAGTGCGTTGACCGGCAATACCGTCTACTCCAATACCTTGCCAACGTTGGAAGAGTTCCACACGCTCTTTCATCTCTGCATCAAAAACCGAGGTGCCTAGCGGTATTTCACTGACCGCTTCCGCGAGCAACTGATCTAACACTTCAATTGCAGGCCCTTCCATATCTAAACGCAGGGTATGGTTTAGCGGCGCTTCCCACAGTTCAATGATATTACCTTGCCACATTGGTTTTAACCAAGATAGCGGCAAACGCAGGCGCTGCTTACCATTGAGTACTTCCACTTTATCATTTCCGACCGCGTATAAAATCACATAGCCGACGTCGCCCTGGTAGTTCAGCTCTAATACGACAGGCCGATTTTGCTTTATCAACATCGGCCAGGTTGCCATTTTACGCTCACAAATCATGGTGGACTGAGCCTCTGACAAACAAAGGTTATCTCGAACCGAAGCTCGATAGCCCCACAATTTATACAGGTCGTTCACTGCAAGATTGGATTGCTTTTGAGACAGCAATAGCTCACGTTGCTCATTACTTAGCTGATTGCTCACGACGATTTGCTTTACAGGTTCAGGAGCTCTAAGAGTACTGCTAGCAACGGTTTCTTCCACAAGCACAGAGATAGGTTTCTCCGGCATATGATTAATTGCCGCCCAGCCAACTCCGCACGCAGCCACCACCCCGATAACAGCAGTACCCCAGGCAGGCCAGATAAACTGGCGACGGGCAGGCACATGACGCGGTTTATGATCTTGCTGATAAATATCGGCCTGAAACTGCATGACCTCTTCACAGGCACGCAAAACTATCTGTTTGTCGACTACGGCACTGCCCTGGTGATAACTCATGTTCAGCGCTTTGTCACAGATGAGGTTAATCAGGCGGGGAATGCCGTGGCTGTACTTAGCGATCGTTTTAGCAGAGCTGCGATTGAACAGCTGTTGATCACCACCAGCAGTGTGCAAACGAAACGCGATATAATCTGCCGTTTCATTTTCATCCAAAGGTAACAGGTGATAACGGCCGGTAATGCGCTGCGCTAGCTGACGCAACTGGGTGGTTTGTAGTAACCGCTGTAATTCAGGCTGCCCCACTAAGAGCACTTTGAGCAGCTTTCTGGTCTCTGTTTCTAAATTGGTCAGCAAACGCAGTTGTTCTAAAACATCCGCAGAAAGATGTTGTGCTTCATCAATAACCAGTAACGTCTGCCAACCTGCATTATTGTTGTGTAACAGGTATTGATGGATGACTTGGTTTAGCTGTTTGAGCGTCGCATCTGGCGGATAGATGATTTTAAACTCATCACAAATCGCTTCGAGTAAATCTCGAGTCGAAAACGTCGGATTGAGGATCAATCCAGCCTTTGTCGTTTCATCCAAGTTTGCCAGCATGGCCTTAGCCACTGTGGTTTTGCCGGTACCAACTTCACCTGTCAGCATGGCAAATCCGCCGCCATCCCCCAGCCCAGCCTTTAGGTGTGTGATCGCCTCTTTATGGCGTTGGCTCAGATACAGATAACGAGAGTTCGGAACAATCGAAAATGGTTGCTCAACAAACCCAAAAAAGTCCTTATACATAGGATCTCCAGCTAAAAAACCCGCCCACTTTGAAACTGCCCCTAATAAACATAGATGCATCTGATGATGGGAGTAAAGAAAAGTACCATTGCTTGCTACAATGTCCAACGACATATCCGTAAATTAAGAGGTAGTGCGTGCAAGTTTATTTAGTAGGTGGGGCAGTCCGGGATAAGTTGCTCGGCATTGAGAGCTATGACAATGACTGGGTGGTGGTTGGTGCCACGCCTGAAATGATGCTTGCCAAAGGTTACACGGCCGTAGGAAAAGACTTCCCTGTGTTTCTTCACCCTCGTAGCAAAGAGGAACACGCGCTTGCACGAACGGAGAGAAAATCAGGTTCCGGGTACACAGGCTTTGAGTGCTTCTTTGATCAAAACGTGACGTTAGAAGAAGATTTGATTCGTCGCGATTTGACCATTAACGCCATGGCAATGGATGACCAAGGCAACTTATACGATCCTTACGATGGCCAGAAGGATCTTAATGACCGTGTTCTCCGCCACGTGTCTGATGCGTTTATCGAAGATCCACTTCGGGTTCTGCGCGTAGCACGCTTTGCAGCCAAGCTCGCGCCATTGGGTTTCACCATCGCGAAAGAAACCAAGCAACTGATGCGCGATATGTCTGCATCCGGGGAACTCGACACACTGACACCGGCTCGCGTCTGGCAGGAATGGCATAAATCGCTCTCCTCAGCGCGTCCCGATGTTTTTCTTGCCGTGCTGCGCGATTGCGGTGCGTTAGCGGTTGTCCTGCCAGAAATTGATGCGCTGTTTGGTGTTCCTCAACCTGAGAAGTGGCATCCGGAGATCGATACGGGTATTCACACCTTAATGGTGGCGGAGCAAGCGGCGAAACTCAGTAATTCCCTGCCCGTACGCTTCGCCGCACAAGTGCATGATCTCGGCAAAGGGGTAACGCCAAAAGGTGAATGGCCAAGCCACAAGATGCACTGTCATACAGGTTTAAAGCTGATAAAAAAACTGTGTGAGCGTGTCCGTGTGCCGAATGAGTTTCGCGATTTAGCCTTAATGGTCTGCGAGCAACATTCCAATATTCATCGTGCTGCAGAGTTAAAACCGCAAACGATCATCAAAGTGCTCAATAAGTTTGATGTGTGGCGGAAAGCCGATCGCTTACAGGATATTCTGCTTTGCTGTCAGGCGGATCATGCCGGCCGAAAAGGATTGGAACAGAAGCCTTATCCTCAAGCGGAGATTTTTACCCGAGCATACCAGGCCGCAGCTGCCGTCGATGTTCAGGCAATCATTAAAGACGGCTTCAAAGGTCCTGATATTCGCGATGAACAGGAAAAACGTCGGATTGAAGCAGTAAGACGGGCTTTACATAAGTGATTAATTAACCGAATTGTGTTCATGCCAGGTCATTCCAGCGAGCCTGAGCGAGACTAGGAATCTAATATCAGCGCGCTGGGACGTGTTAGGCATTGCCTAAGCCACAAAAGACTCGGAGTGAAGATTCTGAATCACGCTCCTTCGTCGCTGTTCAGAATGACGTGGTGGTTTAGGCATGCAGCTTGCGGTTACGCAAGCTGCAAATCAGGCGTTTTGTTAGGCACTAAGCAAGAAAGCAAAGAGACCCACACCCAGAATGAGACGATAGATAACGAATGGCGTCATGCCCATACGTGAAATCATCTTCAGGAAGAAGTGGATACAAATGTAGGCACTCACAAATGACGTCACGATACCCGTCAGCAGAAATCCAACATGAACTGGCTCGCCACTGGTCACCAGCTTCATGCCAAGGTAGCTACCGGCAAGAGCGATGATTGGAATCGACATCAGAAATGAAAAACGCGCTGCGGCTTCACGGGTAAAACCAAGGTAAAGCGCTGCAGTAATCGTCGCACCAGAGCGTGAGGTGCCCGGGATCATCGCCAACGCTTGAGCAATACCAATAAATAGTGCTTTCTTCCAACCCGTTTGGTATTCGTCTGCTACCTGTTGCGCGTGTTTATCCACCCACCAGAGCAGTAAACCAAACACAATTGTCGTCGTTGCGATCACGTATGCACTACGCAGATACACCTCGATGATGTCTTTCATCAGTAGCCCAAACACACAAGCCGGAATCGTAGCCAGAACGATCATCCACGCCAGTTTCGCTTCTTTACCACGATCACCTTTGAAGATAGAGGCAAACAACGCCCTAAATAACGTGATCACTTCATAGCGAAAATAAATCACGACGGCCATCAGGGTTCCGACGTGAACGGCGACATCAAATGCAAGACCTTGATCTTCCCAACCAAGAATAGCGGAAGGCAGGATCAAGTGCGCGGAGCTGGAAATAGGCAAAAACTCCGTCAGACCCTGAATCAGAGCCAAGATAAAGGCTTCAAAATAACTCATGTAAACAACTCAAATTTAAAGTGAAAAAGAAACAGGCTTGAGAGAATCAACCGGTTGCATCGCGTTCCAAATATCTGCGACGGTACGTCCATCACCAGGAATAACCAATTGTGGTTCGAGATCATACAAAGGCTTTGTGACAAAGGGATATTTGTAGATATCACTACGAGGTAACTCTGGTTTTTGCTTCGAGATGCACTCACCGAACAACACTATATCGAGATCCAGTGTTCGATCCTGATACTTTTGTGCATTTTCTTCACGCCCCCACTTAAACTCAATCTCACGAAGGCGATAACTCATCTCTTCTAATGACAAAGAGGTGCGCAAAGCAATGACAAAGTTGTAGAAATTCTGGCTGCTGAACCCAATCGGTTCGCATTCGTATATCGGTGATACAAGCAGATCTTCTCCAAGCTGTTGCAGCTCTTTATAAGCAACCATGGCGTGCTGCTCTCTGTCTATATTTGTACCAACACCGATATAAGCGGTGATCATGCCTGACCTCGCTCTATCACAACACCAACGGCACGTGCTTGAGCAACGGCACCCGGTTTTGCCAAACGAATTTTCACCCAAGGAACAGAGAAACGCTGCATGATCAGCTCTGCGACTTCTTCTGCTACACGCTCAACCAATAAAAAACGACCGTTTTCAATATGGTTCAGCACGGCTTCGCTGACTTGCGAGTAATCCAACGCATCTTGAACATCATCACTTTTTCCAGCTGGTTTATTATCGTGGGCCATTTCAATATCAAGCACCAGCTTCTGTTTGATTTGCTGTTCCCAGTCGTAGACGCCAATCGTGGTGATTACTTCTAATTGTTCAATAAACACTTTATCCAGAGCCATCTTGTGTCCTTCTATTCCAGAGGTCGGATACCCGTTAAGGGTAATTTGATCGTAATATTCTATACCTAAGTAACCTTTGGCAGTTCCTCGAAGGTTGCTTAGGTATAAAAATTTCAAAACACCTTTATATACAGGAACTCACATAATGCAAGCTCCTTCGTAGAGAGTATTTCTGCTGGAAGCAGATTCAAGCTATGATACCAACTACGCAGGAACTGAGCATTAAATTCCAATCCCTCAAGGACTTCTATGGACGCACTGGCACTGATAATGACAATGGCCGCTTATTTACTGGGTTCTATATCCAGTGCGGTTTTAATTTGTCGTCTGTTGAAATTGCCAGACCCTAGGAAAGTCGGATCGAATAATCCTGGCGCAACCAACGTATTACGTATTGGTGGTAAAGGCGCAGCTCTATCCGTTTTGTTGTGTGACATGCTTAAAGGCACCATTCCTGTCTGGGGAGGCTACTTTCTCGATATTGATCCTATCATCCTCGGCGTAATTGCCATCGCTGCCTGTCTAGGCCATATGTACCCTATCTTCTTCCATTTCAAAGGAGGCAAAGGGGTCGCAACGGCATTAGGTGCAATTGCTCCGATTGGACTTGATCTCACTGCATTAGTCATGCTGACCTGGTTATCGGTGGCGGTCATATTCCGCTACTCTTCTCTTGCAGCACTGGTGACTGTCTTATTAACGCCTTTTTATACCTGGATGTTCAAACCACAATACACACTGCCTGTTGCGATGCTGTGCTGTCTGATTGTGTTTAAACATCATCAGAACATTCGTCGTTTGTTATCTGGCGAAGAACCCAAAATTGGCCAAAAGAAACTGACAGAAAAAAACTCGGCGTAACACCGAGTTTTTGAAGTGACTTTAAGCGTGAACTTTATTTAAGAAGTTCAGGAGCATCTGATTGACAAACTCTGGCTGCTCCAGTGAACTGATGTGGCCCGCTTCTGGGATCTCCACTAACTCACTGCCCGTGATACAGTCATTCATCAAATAAGATTCGAATACCGGACGAGGCTTATCTTCACGCCCTACTGCGATTAGCGTTGGTAATGCAAACTTCTCCGAATCTTCAATCACATCACGTCGACCAAAGACCATTCGGCCTATTCGCGCCACTTCAACCGCGCGCTCGCCCTTCAAAGACTGTAACTCTTGTTTGAATGAATCAATCAACTGCGGGTTTACTTGTTCAACATTGTTAGCAAAGAACAGTGGCGCAACCGCTTCAACAATAGGCTCAGGTACGGCTTGAACTTGATTGATGGTATCAAGCATCGCAAAGTACTTCTTGTGTGTTACTTCTGGCTCCCAGCCAATAAAAGTATCCATCAGAACCAGAGACTTAACACGCTGTGGCGCTTGAGCAGTCAGCTCTGCTCCCCACATACCACCGACAGACAGCCCAACAATAGAAAACTGCTCTATTCCCAGATGATCCATCAACGCCAACATATGCTGTGCGTAATCGACCAAAGATCGCGTTGAGGCCGGAGCTGCATCTGATTCTCCGTGTGCCCATAAATCTGGCACGATACAACGATAAAACTGGCTCAGTGCTTCAACTTGGGGTGCCCACATTTGGTTATCCCACAGGTAGCTGTGACCAAATAGCAATACTGGTCCTTCACCTTTATCCAGATAAGCCAATTGCTGACCTTCAATTTCAAATTTATGCATTGCAATATCCATTACTTCTTTTTCTATCCGCGGTTATCCATGAGTCATGGCATCTGAGATTGTTGCTTTGTGCGCACTCTCGCGGTTGATGTGCTGCTACCAAAATAAAGGCCTCTATAAATAGAGGCCCTGTATAGGCTCCATCGACTTACACGATTGGCGTCAGTTGATCGATAGGCCAGCGCGGACGCGCTTCTACCGACATGTCAGAGACTTCCCCGTTTTTCAAACGTTGCATGCCTGCGTAAGCGATCATTGCGCCGTTGTCAGTACAAAACTCGGTACGTGGGTAGTACACTTCACCGCCAACTTTCTTCGCCAGTTTTTCCAGCTCCGCTCGCAGGCGACGGTTTGCACTAACACCACCAGCAATCACGATACGTTTCATACCAGTCTGGTCCAGTGCACGCTTACACTTAATCGCCAACGTCGCACATACAGCCTCTTCGAACGCAAGTGCGATATCAGCGCGAGTCTGCTCATCATCACCGTTTGCCGCAATGGTATTCGCAGTGAACGTTTTAAGACCAGAGAAACTCATATCAAGTCCCGGACGGTCTGTCATCGGACGTGGGAACTTAAAACGGCCTGGTGTACCTTTTTCTGCCAGCTTCGACAGTAGTGGCCCACCAGGATAATCCAATCCCATTAGCTTCGCCGTTTTATCAAAGGCTTCACCTGCAGCATCATCAATCGACTCGCCAAGAATCTTGTACTCACCAATTCCTTTCACTTCCACCATCATCGAGTGTCCGCCCGATACCAGTACCGCTACAAATGGGAACGGAGGCGGATTATCTTCCAGCATAGGAGCAAGTAAGTGGCCTTCCATATGGTGAACCGGTACCGCTGGCACGCCCCACGCGTAAGCAATACTGCGGCCAATGGTTGCACCAACTAACAAGGCGCCCACTAGACCAGGTCCCGCAGTGTATGCTACACCGTCAATGTCTTTGGAAGTAAGATTCGCTTCTTTTAGCGCCTCTTTGATAAGAGGAATGGTTTTCTTCACATGATCTCGTGAAGCCAACTCAGGCACCACGCCACCGTAATCCGCGTGAAGTTTTACTTGGCTGTAAAGCTTGTGTGACAACAGGCCGTTTTCATCGTCATAAATCGCGATGCCAGTCTCGTCACAAGAGGTTTCAATACCAATAATGCGCATGGTTTTCTCAGTATGCTTTCTGTATAGAGGAAATTTAGGCGTAATATTACCTCGCCTTGGTGCTGCAAACAAATTTTGTACAGACAATAGTCGATAAAAGGCTTTACAAAGCTGTTGTGATCGGATTAAAATTCCGCACCATTTTTGATCAGCTGGTAAGAGACCAAACATTTGTGATTTGGCCTGTTGAATGCCAGCATTAACGAATAACCCCTGAGGTGAAAGGCATATGCCAGTAGTTAAAGTACGTGAAAACGAACCGTTCGACGTTGCTCTACGTCGTTTTAAGCGCTCTTGCGAAAAAGCAGGTATCCTTTCTGAAGTGCGTCGTCGTGAGCACTACGAAAAACCAACTACAGTTCGCAAACGCGCTAAAGCAGCAGCTCAAAAGCGTCACGCTAAGAAGCTAGCTCGCGAAAACGCTCGTCGCGTTCGCCTGTACTAATAACTAAGCTCCCTAAAAGGAAATTAGTTATGGCTCTGATTGAACAACTCAAAGAAGAGCAAAAATTAGCGATGAAAGCCAAGGACAAATTGCGCCTTGGTACTATTCGTTTAGCCCTATCAGCAATTAAGCAACGTGAAGTTGACGAACAGATCACTCTGAACGACGACGATATCATTGCAGTATTGACTAAAATGGTTAAACAGCGTCGCGACTCTGTTACGCAGTTCGAAGCAGCGGGTCGTCAAGATCTTGCTGACGCGGAGCAAGCAGAAATTACGGTTCTTGAGGATTTTATGCCTCAACCACTGACCGACGAAGAAGTTGCAACTCTTATTGAGAATGCAATTGTTGAGTCTGGTGCAGCTGGCATGCAAGACATGGGCAAAGTAATGGGCGTTCTGAAACCGCAAATTCAAGGGCGTACAGATATGGGTAAAGTGAGCGGTTTAGTTCGCGCTAAATTGGCTTAATACCCAACCCAATTGCAGCAAGCCGTGCTATCCTTTGGAACGCACGGCTTGTTTGTATCTGAATGAAGCAACTCAAAGTCGCACGCAAACTTTCTCAGTAACTCATTCACACCAATCATGATTTTTCTTTTTTGTTAGGTTTTATGGCTGGACACATCCCTCGCAGTTTTATCGATGACCTTCTAGCTCGGCTTGATATTGTCGATATCGTCGACGCACGCGTGAAACTTAAGAAAAAAGGCAAAAACTACGGCGCTTGTTGCCCATTCCACAACGAAAAAACGCCTTCATTTAGCGTTAGCCAAGAAAAACAGTTTTATCACTGTTTTGGTTGTGGTGCGCATGGGAACGCCATCGACTTCATCATGGAGTTTGAACGTCTGGACTTTGTGGAAGCCATTGAAGAGCTTGCCTCGTATTTAGGTCTGGACGTTCCACGTGAACAGCGCAGTGGCGGTGGTCAATCTAAATCAGGCCCACAAGCCAGCAGCAGCGAAAAGCGTAATCTTTACGATTTGATGGGCAGTATCGCTCAGTTCTATCGTAATCAGCTCAAGCTGCCAGCAAGTAAAGTTGCTATTGAGTATCTTAAAGACCGTGGCTTATCTGGCGAAATCGTGCAGAAATTTGGCATCGGTTACGTTGCTGACGAATGGGACTTAGTCCGTAAGAACTTCGGCCAGAATCAAGATGCCCTAAACAAGCTCCTAAAAACAGGAATGCTCATCGAAAATGAGAGGGGGCATCACTATGACCGTTTTCGTGGTCGTATCATGTTCCCGATCCGTGACCGTCGTGGCCGAGTGATTGGTTTTGGTGGCCGCGTGCTAGGCGATGGCACACCGAAATATCTAAACTCTCCAGAAGTGGAAGGTGGAATATTTCATAAAGGTAAAGAGCTTTACGGCCTTTATGAAGTTTTACAATCCCACCGAAGACCACAACAAATCCTTGTGGTTGAAGGCTATATGGACGTGGTCGCGCTGGCACAATACGGAATTGACTATTCTGTGGCTTCACTTGGTACATCAACTACTGGTGAACATCTACAACGTCTCTTCCGGCAAACTAATACTGTTGTGTGTTGCTACGATGGAGACCGAGCAGGTAAAGAAGCAGCATGGCGAGCTCTGGAAAATGCACTAAGTTATCTAAAAAGTGGAAACATACTAAAATTTTTATTTCTTCCAGATGGCGAAGATCCTGACAGCTTTGTTAGAAAAAATGGCACAGAAGCTTTTGAGGAACTAGTAAAAAATGCAGAGCCATTATCCAACTATCTATTTGATAATTTGATACTAATTAACAACATCAACCTCGGAAATGCAGAAGGGAAATCAATACTAAAAAACCTTTCTGGTGAATTGATTAATAAAATTCCAGACCGTGACTTTCAACATGAGCTAGATGAAAAACTAGACAAACTTACGGGGTTCATGGGGCACCGTATACAACGTAAAAAAGTAAACGAAACTCGACCTCAACCGCACAAAGAGATCAAACGGACTCCAATGCGTGAGGTTATTGCTCTACTTATTCAAAATCCGAGCTATGCTCAAATGGTACCGGATCTTTCCGCAGTAAGAGATTTGTCAATACCAGGCCTTAGTTTATTTGTCGATGTCCTTGAAAAATGCCTGGCGCATCCCCATATCAACACAGGCCAATTATTAGAACACTGGCGCAATAGCCAGAATGAGGCGCTTCTGTCTCGTCTTGCGAGCTGGGATATTCCACTCGATGAAGACAATCAAGAAGAGATATTTTTAGACTCGCTGGACAAAATTATCGCCCAGTGCGTAGAAAAGCAAATTGAAAACCTGCAGGCCAAAGCAAGAAGCGTCGGTTTATCAGCCGAAGAGAAAAGGGAGCTGCTAGCACTTATGCTAGATTTAAAAGCGTAACCCTGTTTAATTAGTCAGCATCAATTTAATTTGTTATAGTAAGTGGTTTGCATTTCGCATACTGATTCCTTCACCAGATTACGAAGTTGGATACCGTCTATGGATCAAAATCCGCAGTCACAGCTAAAGTCACTTGTTATTAAAGGCAAGGAACAAGGCTATCTGACCTACGCCGAAGTAAATGACCACCTACCTGCTGAAATCGTAGATTCAGAACAGGTAGAAGACATCATTCAGATGATCAATGACATGGGCATTAAGGTAGTAGAAACTGCTCCTGATGCTGATGATTTAGCACTAAATGATGACACAAATATTACCGATGAAGATGCTGCCGAAGCCGCAGCAGCTGCACTTTCTAGCGTAGAAAGTGAAATTGGTCGTACAACAGACCCAGTACGCATGTACATGCGTGAAATGGGCACCGTGGAGCTATTGACCCGCGAAGGCGAAATCGACATCGCAAAACGTATTGAAGAAGGTATTAACCAAGTTCAATCATCTGTTGCTGAATACCCGGGTACGATTCCATACATTCTTGAGCAATTTGACAAAGTTCAAGCAGAAGAACTTCGCCTTACTGACATCATCTCTGGATTTGTTGATCCAAACGCTGATGACACTGCAGCTCCGACAGCTACCCATATCGGCTCAGAACTTTCTGAAGCTGAGTTGGAAGATGAAGACAATGAAGACGTAGATGACGACGAGGACGATGACGAAGATAGCGACGACGATTCAGAAGATACTGAAGAAGATGTTGGTATCGACCCAGAGTTAGCTCTCGAAAAATTCAATGAACTGCGCAACACATACCAAAATCTACAGTTAGCAATTAACGAGCATGGTTTCGAAAGCCAGAAAGCCGCAGCCGCTAACGAGTTGATGTTGAATGTGTTCCAAGAGTTCCGTCTGACACCAAAACAGTTTGATCACCTAGTGAATGAACTGCGCACAGCAATGGATCGCGTTCGTACTCAAGAGCGTTTGATCATGAAGTCTGTGGTTGAATACGGCAAAATGCCGAAGAAATCATTCATTGCGCTGTTCACTGGCAATGAATCCAGTGATGCTTGGTTAGATGGAATTCTAGCCTCTGATAAGCCATACGCTGAGAAAATCAAACGCAACGAAGAAGAAATCCGTCGTTCAATCACGAAACTAAAAATGATTGAAGAAGAGACTTCTCTGAGCGTACAAAGTGTTAAAGACATCAGCCGTCGCATGTCTATCGGTGAAGCGAAAGCTCGTCGTGCGAAGAAAGAGATGGTTGAAGCGAACTTACGTCTGGTAATTTCTATCGCGAAGAAATACACCAACCGTGGCCTACAGTTCCTGGATTTGATTCAGGAAGGTAACATCGGCTTGATGAAAGCGGTAGACAAGTTCGAATACCGTCGTGGCTACAAGTTCTCGACTTATGCAACGTGGTGGATCCGTCAGGCAATCACTCGTTCAATCGCGGACCAGGCACGTACGATTCGTATTCCGGTACACATGATCGAAACGATCAACAAACTAAACCGTATTTCTCGCCAGATGTTGCAAGAGATGGGTCGTGAACCGCTACCGGAAGAGCTGGCAGAACGCATGCAGATGCCAGAAGACAAGATTCGTAAAGTGCTGAAAATTGCTAAAGAGCCAATCTCTATGGAGACACCAATCGGTGACGACGAAGATTCGCATCTAGGCGATTTCATTGAAGATACGACGCTAGAACTCCCGCTAGACTCTGCGACAGCGACAAGCCTAAAAGTAGCGACTAAAGACGTTCTTGCAGGTCTAACACCACGTGAAGCAAAAGTACTTCGCATGCGCTTTGGTATCGACATGAACACTGACCACACTCTAGAAGAAGTAGGTAAGCAGTTCGACGTTACTCGTGAACGTATCCGTCAGATCGAAGCAAAAGCACTACGTAAACTTCGTCATCCAAGCCGCTCAGAAACACTGCGCAGCTTCCTAGACGAATAAACGAAGCTTCAAAAAAAACAAAAAAGGTGACTCTAGGTCACCTTTTTTATTATCAACTGTGCTAAGTGGATAAAAACTAAGCGCAATTAGCGGTGTTGGCATCTAGACACCTCACAACGCTTCCCCTATAATCTTTGACCTATCGGCCCCTTAGCTCAGTGGTTAGAGCAGTCGACTCATAATCGATTGGTCCCCAGTTCAAGTCTGGGAGGGGCCACCAAATTCTAGAAGGTTAGTAAGCGTAGTGTTTACTAACCTTTTTTTGTACCTGACGATTTTGGGTCAGGTATGGGTCAGGCCAACCCCAATAAAGACTGGCGTATTGATGATCTCGCTTCAAAGCCAATTTATCTCGTAGGACAGTCATGAAGGTTGAAAAAGGCGATACAAGTGTCACCTTTGCCAATGTACTCATCCTCATGGGTATCTTAGGGCTCTCGTTACGCCTTATCGACTTAAACCTATTTGTTCGTCCACATAGCCAAATAACCTCCCAAGATGAAAACAGCGAGAGAAGCAATGAGGACGGTTGGTATGAGTAAGTTACAGCAGTTCAGAAAATAGATGATGTTGAGCGTGAACACATAGAATTATGCGTATCACTCATCCAGACAGAGTGTGAACATTTGCTGGAACAAGCCGACAGTGTGCCAGAAATGAGCGAGCTTCTTTCACCTTAACGCATCGCTCTAATCAGTTAAGATCCCATAAAATTTGCATATGACTCGCAAATTCAATTTCCTGCTTAATTTCTCCATTTCTCGACTGTTCTTCTGGTGTCATATTGAGGAACTTCAAGAGCATAGAGAAATGTATTTATGAACGATAATACTCCCGCAAAAATGTGCGATATTTATGAGTACTCAGGTTTTTGGCCTAGAGTTGGAGCTAGTTTAATCGATGGGCTACTTATATGTATTCTCACCTACCCAATACTAATATCAGTCTATGGCTGGGCATATTTTGAAACAGATAAAATTATTGTAGGTGCTACGGATTTTATTCTTAGTTGGGTTTTCCCATTAGTAGCAACAATATTACTTTGGACTTATAAACAGGCAACACCTGGAAAAATGGCGATATCAGCTAAAATTGTCGATGCCGATACTGGTGGTAAGCCTACGCTCCAACAATACATAATTCGCTATCTCGGGTATATCGTTGCCATGATTCCATTGTGTTTAGGCCTATTTTGGGTTGCATGGGATAAACGTAAACAAGGTTGGCACGACAAACTTGCAAATACTGTCGTCATTAGTAATAAAAACACCGTTAGTGAAGTTAGATTTGCTGGCAAGGATTAGACTAATTGTGAAGTAAACCTAGGACCGGATACATACTGTTACCAAGACATGACAACTAAGCAAATTGGCGCTCTGATTGAATCAGGATCAGAAGGTATTGTTATTGCGGGTAGTGGTAATGGCTCAACTCCTGAAGCGGTCAAGGAGAAAGTAAAAGCGCTGAAAGAGAAAGGATACCCAGTTGTGCTATCGACTCGAACAGGCGGCGGTTTTGTAACCCATAAAGTTCACGCTATTGGCTCTGGCCTGTTAAACCCGCAGAAGGCAATAATATTGTTAATGCTTGCACTTACAGAAACTAAAGATGTGAATAAGATTGAAAAAATCTTTGGTACAGAAGCTTAAATACCCGGTATATGTGGTGAATCCGTGCGAGATTTCGATTAATCCAATGCCTCGGAGTTAGCCGGATTAGAAAAGAGCAAGGTGTATGAACTGATTCATACACCTTATCTGTATCTTTAGCGTTAACTCATCAAATTTAAAGCCGCATTTGGAATCATCCTGGCTTGAGATAGCATCGATGATGATGATTGTTGAAGAATCTGCGCCCGGGTCATTTTTGTTGTTTCTTTCGCGTAATCAGTATCGAATCGTTTCCCTTTCGATCCGCTGATGTTTTCCTGCATATTGACTAAGTTAGAAAGCGTACGATCAAATCGATTCTGCAGCGCCCCCATATCAGCACAATGACCATCCACGTAGCTCAAAGCGGAGTCAATGACAGCAATAGCTTCTTGAGCACCTCCGATGCTCGTCACATCAATGGTCTCTAGACTCGCTTGACGGCGGTTACCAAAGTTCAACTCATTAGCCAGATTCCCTGAAAAAGAAATGTCACCTTCAGTGACAGCAGAATCAACAAACATTTGCAGTTCGCCGCTACCGGATACTGATGCGGTCATATACTCTTGCTGACCATTGATATACGTTGCGAGTTCTTCAATATCATCCCCTTTCTTGGCTTCGATATTGATGCTTATCCCATTCCCTGCTCTATCGACAAAATCAATGCCGAGTTGGTTGCTGTCATCCCCAACAATCCAGGATCCATCTTTGGCTTCATTTGCAATAAATATCATTCCGCCCATTGATAGAGAATTTGAGCGCATATCCTTCAGTTCCAAGAGTACCGTTTCATTGTTTGAACCGACTTGAAATGCCTTCTGACCATACGATCCATCTAGTAATCTAATTCCTGCGTAGTTAGTCGAGCTCGCTATACTATGAAACTCTTGTTTTAAAGATTGGATATTCTTCTGAATCGCTTGCCTGTCACTTTTTGAATTTGCTCCATTAGCCGCTTGTAAAGACTGGGCTCTCATATCCTGGAGAATATTAGACATTTCTCGCATAGATCCTTCAGCCGTCTGTACTATTGCGACGCCATCACCGACATTTTTGACAGCAACATCCAGGCCACTACTTTGTGCATTCAATCGATTCGCAATTTGTAGCCCCGCCGCATCATCTTTAGCACTACTTATATTTTTTCCCGAAGAAAGTTTGGCTATTGAAGAATTAAAATCATTAGAAGCGTCAGCAATGTGGCGTCGTGCTACTAACGCTGCTGTGTTGTTGTGTAGGCTCAATGTCACGCATAGCCCTCCTTCCATTATTACCGATAAAATTATGGAACTAAAATCTCATTTTTATTGTCGGCAATAACCACCAATACTTTAAAAGTTTTTGCATAATAGTTTTTATACTTCAACCAAAAACCATTCATTATTTTAATATTATTGATCTTTATAAAATATTCGACCAGTCAGCTAGTCATACAACCAAATGATGAGTTTTCACTGGAGGGTTCGCGGGGATGAGGGGAAAGATAGCGTAAAGCATGTGGTCAGAGTAAACCTTGCCGCCAGATAGATTATGCCGCAATTCAAAGCTTCGGAAGTACGCCAAATACTAAAGGCGTAGCGAATTCTCACCTCCTACGCCTTTTTGCTGTTCACAAGTGTGGTTCAGTTGCAAATCCAACAATAGTGAGCTTCAGACTCACAGGTCAGAAACTGCCGCCTAATCGCTATATTCAAATAACATCGCTTCCATCGCTAATGAATCAGAATACGCTGCCTGCCATTTTTCGACCGCTAAATCTTCAAACTCTGTGTTAGCACATTGTCCACGATAGCGAATGCCATAACTACCCTGTTCGTACGCGCTGTCTGGTGAACAATAGCTAGATATTCCAGTTACATAGCCTTTCTTATATTGCTGGAGCTCCTCTTCTCCTAAATCACTTAACGTTACGAGTTCAACTCTTGCTCGCTGGTAGTTGCCTTGCTGACCATCAATCAAACCAACGCTGTACCATTCACCAGATTGCGCCAACATAGATTGTTCTGAAACAGATGAGCATCCGATTAGGATGTAGCTCATTAAAATTAAGAGTGGTAATTTCACTGTAACCTCCCTGTACCAACCATCAATGATATGTTTCGTACGACCCAAATTGAGTATAGAACATGGTGTAGAACCGGGAACGAAGACTTAGAAACTTATGTTGATGCAACGGAATGCAAACACTGTGATCAAAATATTGACGCGACTTATAATCGTGCTAGATTAGCCATATAGACGTCCAAAAAACATGAATGGAGTTATTATGGAAAGTTTTCGTCACCTCAAAAAACTGTATCTTGTCGTTTTAGCAGCGTTTAGCTTAACGGCATGCGGGCAAAAAGAAGATTCAGTCATCAAAGTTGGCGCAACGGTTGGCCCTCATGCGCAAGTTGCAGAGGCTGTCGCCAAAGAAGCAGCGAAACAAGGACTAAAAGTAGAAGTGGTCGAATTCTCTGATTACGTGACTCCAAACGCAGCTTTAAGCGATGGAAGTATCGATATCAACAGCTATCAGCACCAGCCATTTTTAGACAATTTCAACAACAGCCATAACTCTCACTTGGTTTCTATCGGCAAATCTATCCTGATGCGCATGGGCATTTACTCGAACAAGTATCGCTCTCTCGAGGAGCTGCCTGACCATGCTCGTATTGCGATACCTAACGATCCAACCAATGGTGGTCGAGGCCTTCTCCTTCTTGCCGACGCTGGCTTAATTGAGTTAAAACAGGGCATTGGACATAAAGCAGCATTAACAGATATCACTGCTAATCCCAAATCGTTGCAGATCGTTGAGGTGGATGCCGCTCAACTGCCAAGAACACTGGACGATGTGGATGCTGCAGCTATTACGATGAATTACGTCATGTCTTCCGGTCTTGATCCGAAGAAACAGAGTATCTATCTGGAATCTAAAGAAGCGCCTCTAGCCGTTATGGTTATCGCGACCCGCGAAGCGGATAAAAACAAAGAAGAGTACAAAAAGTTTGTTTCTATCTATCAGTCTCAGGCGATTCGCGACTACTTAGACGAAGCATTTAAGGGAACGATTGAGCCAGCGTTCTAACGCTTAGCCTAATAACTCCCGCTAGAAAATCACTACTTCGCCACTTTTATTCATTGATTGACCCGAAAGATTTTAAAAAGGCTCGTGGATATATCCATGAGCCTTTGTTGTTTAGATAAGTCAGAATGACCACGTGGAATAAACTACGCCTGACCAGCACTTTGTTGGCGTTCCGCTTCCATTCTCATCTCAAGATATTGCTGGGTCGCCAAAACTAAATCAGGGCGATTGATCAATTTCCAAAGAAAGAATGGAGGAATAAGAAAAGCAATAAAATAGAATGATTCACTAAAAAATATCGCTGCGATAGAACTCTGATGCTCAAAAAATGCCGTCAGTGCGAATAGATCCAGCATGATGCCCAACACGCCAAAAACGACACAGATCACAATGGCTAATCCCAATAGCTCTCTAATGAAGTATTTAAAGGCCATGATACTAATTCCTTCTAGTAGTATGTCAGACCAAAATACTCCTCTCACTGCACTCTTAGCTTGATTAAGGTCAATTTCGATTAACACAGATAAGAACTTAGTTTTATAAAAACTGACTGCTACTAAATATTGCGGCTATAAGAGCAATATGGGGCCCTATCCGTCTCACAAGCTAGATTAAGTTCACATTTACTTCGTTTTCTTAACACAAATGACAAGATTAACTCCGCCATTACTCTTAAATGACATTCTTCTCTTTTTTAATACTAACCTTTGTATCAAATAGTAGAACAAACAAAAGAGGCAATATGAAAAAGTACACCTATCCAATCCTAGCAATTACAGGCGGTCTGATACTGGCTGGTTGTAATGGCGGCGACTCTTCGTCAGATGCAGCGACTTTTTCTCTAGCAGTTTCCGATGCGCCTGTCGACGATGCAAACAAAGTGGTTTTGGCATTTGAAGATGTCGTATTAATCCCATTCGATCCTGAAACAGGTGAGAAAACTGGCGACGCTATCATTATGAACGTCAGTGAAGACGGTGCATTACGTCAAGTAGACCTTATGCAGTATCAAGGTAGCAATGCAGAAACCATCATTAGCGAGCAAACTATCGCACCTGGCGATTATGCAATGTGCTTGTACGCAAAAGATGGCAGACAGCTAAACGACACAACACTTTCTTACGTAGAAAAAACCGACGGTACAGTAAAAGGCCTCGTAGTTAACAGCCGTGGTAGCTGTTATGGAACTAAGCCTGATACCAGCGATCAAGGTCGCCTGAAGTTCTCGCAAAAAGGTCAGTACGTGACAGTACACACAGGCCACAACAGCTACGTCGTAGAGTTTGATTTGCGTAAAGGTCTGGCCGACCCAACGGGTCAGGATCATATGAACATGAACTCGAATGCGGTGAGCTTGGTTAACGCATCAGAGGCTGGCCATATTGGAGGCGAAGTAAACCCGATACAATACCAGGCCTGTGAAGCAGACAGTGCAGCGTGGAATGCTATCAACGATGTTCCAGCGGTACACTCTGTTTACCTGTATGCAGGTGAGATGGATAGCAGCACGATGGGTGACTTAGGCGCACCTGCTGAATTTAACACCCCCGTAGCGATTGCTGCTGTAAATCAGACTGAAGATGAGCTGGGTAATCTAACGTACGACTACGAGTTCGGCTATATAGGTCCGGGTACCTACTCTATCGGTTACACGTGTACTGCATACATTGATACTCCGGATGCGCATGAAGCTTCTGAAGACGGTTTCTTGATGTACCAACACTATACGCCTGTAGAAGTGGTTGAGGGTGAACACACAGAACAAGACATCTACCCGATTCTGTAGTTCTCACACATAGAATAGAGAAAGCCGCTTACTGGTTTGTAAGCGGCTTTTTATTTTGGTCAGTCAGACATTAACTGGCGGACAGCTCTGCCAGTCGCTTCGCGGCGCGGCTATGGCGAACCATCAAGTCCTGTAAATCCACACCGATCACTTCACCATCATGGACCCGCCATTGGCCAGCGACCATCACTCGGTCAGCCTGTTGTGCGCCACATAGCAGTAAAGCAGCCAGCGGATCATGACTCCCAGAGAAGCGAATGTCATCCAGCTTAAACATAGCAATATCAGCCTGATAACCGATGTTTAGTTCTCCAATATCTTGTCGTCCCATCGCAAGAGCAGATCCTTTTGTCGCCCAGCGCAGAGCATCAAAATGCGTTACTTTTGCTGAGCCATACTGAAGGCGTTGCAGGTACATCGCCATACGGACTTCAGCAATCATATTGGAGCCATCGTTTGAGGCAGAACCATCCACGCCAAGACCAACTTTCACACCGGCCTGTTCGAGCTCCAAGTTTTTACACATACCAGAGGCCAGCATCATATTGGATGTCGGACAATGACTGACCCCAACGCCCGCTTTACCTAATCGTAGAATCTCTTCAGAGTTAAAATGAATACCATGAGCCAGCCAGGTCCGCTCGTTTAACCAGCCAACATCTTCAAGGTAATCGACCGGACGTAATCCAAACTGCTTGATACAGAAGTTCTCTTCATCAATGGTTTCACACAAGTGGGTATGCACCATGACATTCTCATCTTGAGCGATTCGCGCAGTCTCTTTCATCAGATCAGTAGTCACCGAGAATGGGGAACATGGCGCAAGCGCTATTTGAATCATCGCGCCATCATGGTCTTGGTGATATTCATTGATCAGTCTTTTGCTGTCATCGACAATCGTTTGCTCTGTTTGAATAGTATGCCTTGGCGGTAAACCGCCCTGATCTTCCCCCAAACTCATTGAACCCCGAGTAAAAATAGCGCGTACGCCAAGGTTATGTGCAGCTTCAACTTGCAGATCGATGGCATGTTCCAGGCCATTGGGTAATAAGTAGTGATGATCCGAAGCGGTCGTGCACCCTGAACGCATAAGCTCAACTAAAGACAATTCAGTGGCGACACTCATCATTTCCTGGTCAAGGTTCGCCCACACCGGATAAAGGCTTTTCAACCAGTGAAACAGCTCTTTATTGAGAGCATCGGGATAAGCGCGAGTCAAAGTTTGATAAAAGTGATGGTGGGCATTGATTAGCCCTGGAGTGATAACGTGCTGGCTAGCGTTGACCACAGAATCGAACTTGGTGTCAGGCGTAGCATTGAGTGCCACCAGCTCAACAATTTTGTTTCCGCGAATCACCAGACCTCCGCGAGCGTCCTGCTCATTGCCAGTGTAAATCGCGAGTGGATTCTTAATCCAGATTGTTTCCATTCATAAATATCCTTAGCCGTTTCAACCATTTCAGGGGAATCGGACTTGTACCCACATCTTCACAAGAGAAGATGTTGAGTGGTTTTATTTGATTAAAAATACCGATATGACGGCATGTAAAGAGCCCAAATAATGAGCCGTAACTACCATAACATAAGCCAATCTAAAACGAACAAAAATTCCGCCCCGACCTCTGAATCTAACCTCAGCGTTCAATAAATCGTCACCCTTTTGTCACCAAAAGCTCACTATTTTGCCGCTGAACTGTCATCTGCAATTTCTACTATCCGATAAGCAACTCATACTCTGAGGTTAATATGGATAGCTCTACCCCTTTTCGTCTCCCTCGTAAAACGCCATTTGGCATTGGTGAAAATGTCGCTGAGTGGGCTACTGGATTAAGCCAGCTCGATAAGTTCTATGCGCAAAGACCCGTTAATGCAGATATTCAAACCTTCTTACGCTTTACGCTGTCGATTTTAGGTATCGATTACCGAATTGTTCATGGCACACTCGACGCCGTTCCAAAACAAGGCCCTACCGTCATTGTTGCAAACCACCCTCTCGGCTGCGTCGAAGGCGTCATACTGGCTGAATTACTGCTGATGGTTCGAGATGACATCCAAATCCTGGCGAATCAATATCTTAAAACCGTCCCGGAACTCGACCAGTTATTTATTGGTGTGGATGTGTTTGAAGGCAAAGACGCCGTCAAGTCCAACATCAAAGCACTGCGTGCCGCGAACAAACATCTTGCCAATGGTGGGTTATTGCTGGTGTTCCCTGCGGGTGAAGTATCGCAATTGGTTGACGCTAAGCAGCAGCGTTTAGAAGACAAAGAATGGAGCCGCAGTGTCAGTAGTCTGATTCGTAAAAACAAGGCAACGACGGTTCCGGTATTTATTAACGGACAAAACTCAAAGCGCTTCTACATGGCAGGCAAAATTCATCCTTTGTTAAGAACCTTGATGCTAGGAAGAGAGCTGCTTAACAAGAATGCTCAAACCATCGAGTTATCGTTTGGACAGGCGATTAAATTCAAAGAACTGAGTAATCTCAATGATGATCAGGTAGTCAATTATCTGAGGCTCAATACTTACCTGCTTAACCGTGATTCCAGCGCTACTCAGCAAACAGTCTCAACGGATAAGTTGCTACCCATAGCGGCAGGGTTACCGATAAGCCAATTGCTCGACGAACTGCACAACTTACCTCCAGAAGCCAAACTTCTTGAGAGTGGTGAATTTGAGGTCTATTGCTCTTCCGCCCAGCAGATCCCATCCTTGCTACATGAGATAGGCCGACTGCGTGAATACAACTTCCGTCAGGTTGGAGAAGGCACCGGGCAAGCGATCGATATCGATCATTTTGATCATGATTACCTGCACCTATTTGTCTGGGATCGAGATAACCAATGCATGGTTGGTGCGTACCGCCTTGGTTTGGTGGATAAATTACTGGCGAAGCAAGGCGTTGAAGGGTTGTACTCTCGCACCCTTTTCAATTATGACCAGCGCTTTATCGACAAGATGGGTAAATCGATTGAGATGGGACGCTCGGTGATTGCGGAGCAATACCAAAAGAGCATGAGTGCCCTGCTACTGCTTTGGAAAGGCATTGCAACATTCGTACATAGAAACCCAGAGTACACGCACCTGTTTGGCCCAGTCAGCATAAGTAACGATTACAGCCAGACCGCTCGTCAATTACTGGCGCAGTCGATGACACTACACCACTACGACAACGCCTGTGCAGAGCACGTCACACCGTCCAATCCATTGCCCGAGAACAATCTGAATTGGAATACAAGCATGCTCACCGCGTTAGGCGATTTGCAGCTGCTGTCTCGTGTGATCGCTCGAATTGATGAAGGCAAAGGGGTTCCTGTTTTACTGCGTCAGTATTTGAGCTTAAACGGCAAACTGGTCTGTTTTAACGTTGATCCTGCCTTTAACAACGCGCTAGACGGATTAATTATGGTGAACTTACGCGAAGTGCCAGAAAAGACACTGGCACGTTACATGGGGCTGGAAAATACGCGCACGTATTTAGCACAACACCTCGATAAATAACTTACCAGAGAAATAGTGCATTGCTGATACAAGCAGTGCACTATCCTTTTAATTTGTAAGAAATATAACCGAAAGTTTCCGATATTTCTGACACCAAACCCATTCACCCAATCAATTGGTCGCTATGTGCTGATATTGCGCAGCATATCTCGTTACAAAATTTCAAAAAAATCACAACCAGACAAAGATCACACTTTAACCAACGACAAAACCAAGACAAAGTGTGACATCAATCAATATAAATATTTAATTTGATGCCAGAAATAAATAACAAGTGATTTTGATCACATTATATTTTCAATTCAAATTTGTAATAAGATCGATTTGATCACTAAGATTTTTATTGACAGATTTAAAACCTGCATTTTGTTATTAAGTTACATATCAATAAATTGATCGCCATCACTTAAAAAATGCTTTTTATCTGAAGAAGTGCGGGTGTAGATCACGAAAAGCCCGTTGTCAGTTCTAATTGGAAATTGTGTGATAAATTGATTGGGTACTAAGCAATCAAACAAGCGGTTTTGGCGAACCGTTTACGACAACAATATTCATCAGAACATCGAACGGGGAATTGTTATGATATCACCAGATGCAAAGATCAAGATACAAAATTTTGGTCGCTTTCTGTCTAACATGGTAATGCCTAACATTGGCGCATTTATCGCGTGGGGCTTTATCACTGCACTATTCATCCCAACCGGATGGTTGCCAAATGAGACTTTGGCTTCCATGGTTGGTCCTATGATCACCTACTTGCTGCCACTACTTATCGGTTACACCGGTGGTAAATTAGTCGGCGGCGATCGCGGTGCTGTAGTCGGCGCAATCACCACAATGGGCGTGATTGTCGGTACAGACATCCCTATGTTCATGGGAGCGATGATCGTCGGTCCAATGGGCGGCTTGGCGATTAAAAAATTCGACAACTACATCGATGGCAAAGTGAAAAGTGGCTTTGAGATGTTGGTAAACAACTTCTCTGCCGGCATCATCGGTATGCTGTGTGCCATTCTTGCTTTCTTCCTGATCGGTCCTTTTGTAAAAGTACTTTCTGGTGCTTTAGCAGCAGGCGTAAACTTCCTTGTATCAGCGCACCTTCTACCTCTGACTTCTATTTTTGTTGAGCCAGCGAAGATTCTGTTCCTGAACAACGCAATTAACCACGGCATCTTCTCACCATTGGGCATTCAACAGGCGTCTGAAACAGGTCAATCTATTTTCTTCCTGATTGAAGCAAACCCAGGTCCGGGTCTAGGTATTCTTCTGGCGTACATGGTGTTTGGCAAAGGTACTGCTCGTCAGACTGCTGGTGGTGCTTCTATCATCCACTTCTTTGGTGGTATCCATGAGATTTACTTCCCATACATTCTGATGAACCCACGCCTCATCCTAGCGGCTATCGCAGGTGGTATGACAGGTGTGTTCGTTCTCACTATGTTCAACGCAGGTATCGTTTCTCCAGCGTCTCCAGGTTCTATCTTCGCGGTACTATTGATGACGCAAAAAGGCTCGATCGTTGGTGTTCTAGCCTCTATCGCGGCGGCAGCGGGCGTATCCTTCACCGTAGCATCTCTGTTAATGAAGACTCAAACATCAACAGAAGAAGACGGCGATAAAGCAGCGCTAGAAAAAGCAACGTCACAAATGAAAGACATGAAATCTGCATCAAAAAACAATGCAGCGGTAAACAGTGAAAGCAAAGGCGACGTAGACCTTGCGACAGTTCAAAGCATTATTGTCGCTTGTGATGCCGGCATGGGCTCAAGCGCTATGGGTGCGAGCATGCTACGGAAGAAAGTTCAGGACGCAGGTCTGAACATCCACGTCACTAACCTTGCTATTAACAACTTATCAGAGAGTGCAGATATCGTGATTACTCATAAAGACTTGACGGATCGTGCACGTAAGCATGCTCCTAATGCACACCACATTTCACTGACTAACTTCCTGGACAGCGAAATGTATAACCAACTTGTCACCAAACTTCTGGCTGCGCAAAAACCAGCATCTGCGAACGATGACCAGATGGTAAAAGTCTCGGTTCTTGCAGCAAACGACGACAGTTTTGAGCAGCAGCAGCCATCGGTATTCCAAATCCAACGTGAAAACATTCATCTGGGTTTGAGTGCTGCCAACAAAGAAGAAGCCATCCGCTTTGCAGGTAACAAGTTGGTTGAGCTTGGCTACGTAGAACCAGAATACGTAGATGCCATGTTTGATCGTGAAGCATTGGTTCCAACTTACCTTGGCGAATCTATTGCGGTACCACACGGTACGATTGAAGCAAAAGACCGCGTTAAGAAAACTGGCATTGTTATCTGCCAATACCCATCGGGTATCCAATTTACTGAAGACAAAGACGATGTAGCGAAACTGGTTATCGGCATTGCCGCTAAAAATGATGAGCACATCCAAGTAATTACCACCATTACGAACGCGCTCGATGAGCCAGAAGCAATTGAAAAGCTAACCAGCACCACGGATGTAGAAGAGATCCTCAACATCCTTGGCCGCGAACAAGCCGCTTAATTACTTCACTTAATTTGCTCCTGAGCAAACCGAGGTCAGCTGTCACCCCCTATGCGGTTGGCCTCACTCTAGATTCGTTAGTCAATATTTTCAGACATTGGTAGGTAACAGTTATGAAAAATGCAGTTCATTTTGGCGCAGGTAACATCGGTCGTGGTTTCATCGGCAAACTACTAGCAGACGCAAAAGTAGAAGTAACGTTCGCTGACGTTAATACCCCACTGGTAGATCAGCTAAGCCACAAGCAAGAATACAAAGTTAAAGTTGTCGGCACGGAGTGCCAAATCGACACAGTCACGCATGTCACCGCAGTTAACTCAGCAAGTGAAGACGTGATTGACCGCATCGTAAAAACCGATTTAGTGACAACCGCTGTTGGTCCAAACGTGCTGGACATCATTGCGAAAACCATCGCAACCGGCATCACCAAACGTTTCGAAGCGGGGAATGAATCACCACTGAACATCATCGCTTGTGAGAACATGGTTCGCGGCACGACCCATTTAAAAGGCGAAGTGTACAAGCATCTTGATGCGTCACTGCACGCAAAAGCCGATGAGCTCGTTGGCTTCGTCGATTCTGCAGTAGACCGTATCGTGCCACCAGCAGAAGCAGCCAACGATGATCCACTGGAAGTAACAGTAGAAAGCTTCAGCGAGTGGATTGTTGACGAGCAACAATTCAAAGGGGAAATCCCGGACATCGCAGGGATGGAAAAGACCAACAACCTGATGGCGTTTGTGGAACGTAAACTGTTCACCCTAAATACCGGTCACTGTATTACGGCTTACTTGGGCTGCTTGAAAGGACACCGCACCATTCGAGAAGCGATTGAAGATTCTGAGATTCAGGCAGAAGTAAAACAGGCCATGATCGAGAGTGGTGAAGTGCTGATTCGTCGTTATGGCTTCGACCGCGACATGCACAATGCCTACATCGAGAAGATTCTGGGCCGCTTTGCCAATCCATACTTAGTTGATGAAGTTGACCGAGTTGGACGTCAGCCAATTCGCAAATTAGGTGCAAATGATAGATTAGTGAAGCCATTACTCGGTACAATTGAATATGGCACTGAAAATCAAACACTTTTAAAAGGGATAGCGGCGGCGTTGAAGTACACTAACGACACCGATCCTCAAGCGGTTGAATTACAAACTTCATTAAAAGAAGTCGGCGTGAAGCCAACTCTCGCGAAATTCACAGGTCTTGCAGAAGACAGCGCTGAGGTGGCTCATATTGAGGCACTCTATAACCAGCTGTAATTAACTCAGAGGGGGGCAATGCTCCCCTTACAATAACGACTTAACAACTACTCAGTATATGGCAGATAACATCAACGAAACCGAGATCATTGAACGACTCAACGGCGCACCCTCAGTGCGGGGCTTCTTTATTGCCACGGTCGACGTCTTTAACAAGTCGATCGACGGTCTGATACAAAGAATTTTCCGTAAAGATAACTTCGCTGTTCAATCGGTTGTCGGCCCGCTACTACAAGACTCAGGCCCACTGGGCGATCTGTCTGTTCGTCTAAAATTACTGTTTGGTTTGGGCGTACTACCTGACGATATTTACCACGATATTGAAGATATCATTAAGCTCAAAAACCAACTCAACAGCGACGCATCCGACTACGAGTTCACTGACCCAAACATTCTCGATCCGATCAAAAAGCTGCATTTAGTGAAGAAAATGGGCATGGTGCAACTGGAAGTCAATGAACCGGATGACGACATCGATCTGGAGTTCTATCAGCTTCAACTTCAGCGCCAACAACAAATCATCAAATCAGGGCTTTCCCTCGCCATTGTCGAAATCTGCAATGAACTTGGCAAGGAAAGTCCTTTTTAATCCTTGTTTACAGCTACCATTACCTACCATGCCGTTGAGAATTTTTAGATACCCACTGAATTAGAAAGAGTTTGATGTAGACCACACCATACTCTTCCTCGTTGACTGACTCTTAGCGACTATTGCCTATCTTGGTTCAACGTAATGGACTCGTACGTTAACTTTCCCTAAATATTCCACTGACCATCATCATTCATGCTTTCACCCTTTGATTGCTCATTTTGAGTGATACCATCATTGAATACTGAGATTGATATTACCCTTTCAGGAAAATGATATTTTTCGATAAACCCTAACGTCTTCTTTTGATTCATTGACCAACCATGGCTCATTACCGTACAACAAGGTATAAAAAACGGCACATACTCTCGCATGTGCCGTTTGTGATTTTGTATTCTAACTCGTCTTATTCAACCGTTACCGCTTTTGCCAGATTACGTGGTTGGTCAACGTCAGTACCTTTGATCAGAGCAATGTAGTAAGACAGCAACTGCATTGGAATGGTGTAGTAAATCGCTGCAGTGATTTCGCTTACGTGTGGCATTGTAATGATCTTCATTGTGTCATCGCCTTCAAAGCCTGCATCAGCGTCAGCAAATACGTACAGTAGACCGCCACGTGCACGAACTTCTTCAACGTTTGATTTCAGCTTCTCAAGCAGATCATTACTTGGCGCAACCACAACCACTGGCATGTCGGCATCGATCAGAGCCAAAGGACCGTGTTTCAGTTCACCTGCCGCGTAAGCTTCTGCGTGAATGTAAGAGATCTCTTTTAGTTTCAGAGATGCTTCCATCGCGATTGGGTAGAACTCACCACGGCCAAGGAACAGAGTATGGTGCTTATCAGCAAAATCCGTTGCCAGTGCTTCGATCTCTTTTTCAAAAGACAACGCCTGATTGATTTGCTCTGGTAGTGCGTGCAGTGCTTCTACGATCTCTTTTTCTTTCTCTTTACTGATGCGGTTTTGTTGCTTACCAAGCGCAGTAACCAGCATTAACAGTGCAGATAGCTGAGTGGTAAATGCTTTGGTAGAAGCCACACCGATTTCAACACCAGCGCGAGTCATAAAGGCAAAATCAGATTCACGAACAAGAGAAGAACCAGCCACGTTACAAATAGTCATTGCCGCCATGTAGCCTTTCTCTTTCGCAAGACGAAGCGCTGCTAGCGTGTCTGCGGTTTCACCTGATTGAGACAGCGTGATCAAAAGGCTGTTTGGGCGAGTCACAAATTTGCGGTAACGGAACTCCGATGCAATTTCTACGTCACAACTTACGCCAGCAATATCTTCAAACCAGTAACGCGCTGTCATGCCCGCATTATAAGAAGTACCACAAGCTACGATTTGTACGTGCTCGACTTTGCTTAGAATGTCTGCCGCATGCACACCAATTGCATCAGTCACAACAGAATCGGCAGTAATGCGACCTTCCATTGTGTTGATTAACGCTTTTGGCTGCTCGTAAATTTCTTTTTGCATGAAGTGACGGTACTGACCTTTATCACCTGCATCGTGTTCTGCATTGGATTCAGTGATTTCACGTTCAACGCGCTCACCAGTCGCATCGTAAACGGTCACTTCACGGCGAGTGATTTCTGCGACATCGCCCTCTTCCAGATACATGAAACGACGAGTGACGCTCAACAGAGCCAACTGGTCTGAAGCCAGGAAGTTTTCACCGACACCAAAGCCGATAACAATCGGGCTACCAGAACGCGCAACAACAATGCGAGAAGGATCTTTACGATCCAGAGCTACCGTGCCGTATGCACCTTCAAGTTGCTTCGCGGTTTTTTGTACTGCTTCAAGAAGAGTTGCCGAAGTACGAAGCTCCCATTCAACAAGATGAGCGATAACTTCAGTGTCCGTTTGAGATTCAAATACGTAGCCGCGTTCACGTAATGTTTCACGCAGCTCTTCGTAGTTCTCAATGATGCCGTTATGCACGACAGCAATATCGCCAGACATATGTGGGTGCGCATTAATTTCTGAAGGTTCGCCGTGTGTTGCCCAGCGAGTGTGCGCGATTCCTGTACCGCCAACGACAGTATCTTTCTCAACCGCCTCAGCCAGCTCTTGGACTTTGCCTAAGCGACGAACACGCGTCAGGTTAGATTGTGAGTCAACAATCGCAACACCCGCAGAATCATAACCGCGGTATTCTAAACGACGTAGACCTTCGACCAGAATTTCTGCAACATCTCGTTGTGCCACTGCACCTACGATTCCACACATGTGTTTTTCTCCGTTTGTAGTTTTGTTCTTCCCTAGCCATCAGTTCACATAGAGGCAGCAAGCAAAGGCCTGTATATGAGGGAAGTGAAATTTGAAGTTGTTAGTTTGAATATCAGTTTGTCAGGCGCAAATCACTTTCACGCCATGTTGTTCTATCTGTAACTTATGTTCGGCTTGTATCTCTGAATCGGTCACCAGAACATCGATTTGCAGCCAGGCAAGTTCGAGGTTCGGGATCTTGCGACCTATTTTTTCAGAATCGATCATCACAATCACTTCTCGAGAAACTTCCGCCATCACCTTACTCAAACCGACCAACTCGTTGAATGTGGTGGTACCGCGCTCTAAGTCGATGCCATCAGCACCAATAAAAAGCTGGTCAAAGTCATAGGCTCTTAATACAGATTCGGCCACTTTGCCTTGGAAGGATTCTGAGTGAGTGTCCCAGGTTCCCCCCGTCATCAGCAGGGTTGGTTCACTCTCTAATTCATTTAGTGCGTTGGCTACATGCAATGAGTTAGTCATGACAACCAAACCACGCTTTTCATTCAGTTGTTGGATTAACGCCGCAGTTGTACTGCCACTGTCTATGACAATGCGATTGTGATCTCGAATCAGAGAGGCTGCCGCTTTTGCCAAACCAAGCTTTCGAGTCGAAACATTTTTGCCCATTTCTTCATGAATGACTTCTGTTGGGATCGCTATCGCGCCACCATAACGACGCAGAAGTTGTCCATTTTTTTCTAAAGAAGCTAAATCCTTTCTAATCGTGACTTCCGAGGTCTCAAATTTGTGCGCCAGTTCATCAACACTGACTTCTCCCCGTTCAGAGACCAAGTTAGAAATAGCGTGTCTTCTTAGCTGGGTGTTTCGTTTCGACATTTAGACTTTAATTTTAAGTTTCGATTTGAAAGTTATTATAGTTAAAACGAAACTTTTATGTCCATTTATTTCGATCCAAAAAATTAATATTTCTCGATAAAACCTTGTCCTAAGACAATTCTTAAACAGTGATATTGGATTCATTAGGTGGTAGAATTCGCCACCGAAAAGAAAAAAAATTACAGAAATGACGGCTACTTTTTTGCACCTTTCTGCATATAAAGCGGGGTTAGTCACAAAAAGGTAACCAAAATCGCCGATCTTTTAGTCATAAAATGACTAAACTTGGTGAAAGACTTTCAGAATCTGACGTTAATAAATGTGGTGGAAAATCGGTAGATGGCAGGCACAAAATGTCCTCATACACACCCTAACGTCAGAGTAAATAACCGACTTTCAAATTGTAACTATACTTACCGGAGAGTATCTTCCATGAAAAAGACCAAAATCGTTTGTACGATTGGCCCTAAAACTGAATCTGTAGAGAAGCTAACTGAACTAGTAAACGCAGGCATGAACGTAATGCGTCTTAACTTCTCTCACGGTGACTACGAAGAACACGGCACTCGTATTGCGAACTTCCGCCAAGTAATGGAAGCAACTGGCCAACCTCTAGCAATCCTTCTAGATACTAAAGGTCCAGAAATCCGTACTATCAAACTAGAAGGCGGCAACGACGTTGATCTAGTGGCTGGTCAAGAATTCACTTTCACAACTGACACTTCAGTTGTAGGTAACAAAGACACTGTTGCAGTAACTTACGCTGGCTTCGCAGCGGACCTAAACACTGGTAACACTATCCTGGTTGACGACGGTCTAATCGAGATGGAAGTTATCGCTACAACTGACACTGAAGTTAAATGTAAAGTACTTAACAACGGTGCACTAGGCGAAAACAAAGGTGTTAACCTTCCAGGCGTTTCAGTAAACCTACCAGCTCTATCTGAGAAAGATAAAAACGACCTTAAATTTGGTTGTGAGCAAGGCGTTGATTTCGTAGCAGCTTCTTTCATCCGTAAAGCTTCTGACGTTCAAGAAATCCGTGAAGTACTTGCTGCAAATGGCGGCGAGAACATCCACATCATCTCTAAAATCGAAAACCAAGAAGGTGTTGATAACTTCGACGAGATCCTAGAGCTTTCTGACGGCATCATGGTTGCTCGTGGTGACCTGGGTGTTGAAATCCCAGCTGAAGAAGTAATCTTCGCTCAGAAAATGATGATCGAGAAGTGTAACCGTGCTCGTAAGATGGTTATCACTGCAACTCAAATGCTTGATTCTATGATCAACAACCCACGTCCAACTCGTGCGGAAGCAGGCGACGTTGCGAACGCGGTAATGGACGGTACTGACGCAGTAATGCTTTCTGGTGAAACTGCAAAAGGTAAATACCCAGTTGAAGCAGTAACTATCATGGCGCAAATCGCTAAGCGTACTGATTCAGTACTTAAAGCTGAACTAGGTTCTCGTCTAGACAGCCCACGCCTACGTATCACTGAAGCGGTATGTAAAGGCGCTGTAGACACGGCTGAAAAACTAGCTGCTCCACTTATCGTTGTTGCAACTGAAGGTGGTAAGTCTGCTCGTTCAGTACGTAAGTACTTCCCAACGGCAAACATCCTAGCTCTAACTACAAACAAGAAGACTGCAGCTCAGCTAGTTCTGACTAAAGGTGTAACACCTGTTGTTGTTGATTCTATCGACAGCACTGACGCATTCTACATTGCTGGTAAAGAGCTTGCGCTAGAATCTGGTCTTGGTAACAAAGGCGACATCGTTGTTATGGTTTCAGGTGCACTAGTAGCTTCTGGTACAACGAACACAGCTTCTGTACACGTACTATAAGACTGAACATTCTGTTATCAGTTAACTAATAGAAGAGGGCTTTATGCCCTCTTTTTGTTTTTGCGTCTAAGTTTGATTCACGATTGTTTGGAACCAAAATGCTTAGAACCAAAAACAAAAAAGCCACCGAATATTTCGATGGCTTTGATTGGTATAAAAGGTATTAGCTTTAAGGCTTCAGTGCGCGCTCGCCACGAGCAATGCCCACTACCCCACTACGTGCCACTTCCACCACTTCGGTAACCTCCGAAATCGCTTTAATGAACGCATCCAGCTTTTCACTGGTTCCCGCCAACTGTACGGTGTACTGAGAAGCGGTCACATCAATAATTTGTCCGCGGAAGATGTCAGCAGTGCGCTTGGCTTCAGCTCGTGCAAAACCAGTCGCTTTCACTTTAACCATCATCAATTCACGTTCAAGGTGCTCAAACTCGGTCACTTCCTGAACTTTCAGCACATCAATGAGTTTATGCAATTGTTTCTGAATCTGTTCAAGTTGCATCTCGTTTGAAGTCGTTGTGATATTCAAACGAGAAAGGGTTTCATCATCCGTTGGGGATACTGTCAAAGATTCAATGTTGTAGCCACGTTGAGAGAACAACCCTACAACGCGAGACAAAGCACCTGGTTGGTTTTCCAATAGCAATGAAATAATGTGTCTCATATTATGTTCTCTCCGTTTTGCTTAGCCACATTTTGTCCATACCCTCACCTTTAATCTGCATAGGGTAAACGTGCTCAGTTTCATCGACGTTAATATCGACAAACACCAGGCGGTCTTTCATATCAAGTGCTTTTTGCAGACCAGCTTCTAACTGATCTGGCGTTTCGATACGAATACCAACGTGACCATAAGCTTCTGCGATAGCTGCAAAATCAGGAACAGAACTCATGTATGAATTTGAGTGACGACCTTGATAAATAATGTCTTGCCACTGTTTTACCATGCCTAAGAATCGGTTGTTCAGGTTGATGATCTTCACCGGGATGTCGTACTGCATTGCAGTCGACAACTCTTGAATGTTCATCTGAATACTACCGTCACCAGTGACCACGACCACTTCTTCTTCCGGCATCGCAAATTTAACACCCAAACCAGCAGGAAGACCAAAGCCCATCGTGCCCAAACCACCCGAGTTGATCCAACGGCGCGGTTTATTAAATGGGTAGTAGAGCGCTGCAAACATCTGATGCTGACCTACGTCAGATGCCACGTACGCATCGCCATTGGTCAATTTATGCAGTGTTTCAATAACTTGTTGAGGCTTAATAATTTCTGGAGAAGTTTCATATGCCAGACACTGACGATCACGCCACTCCTGAATATCATTCCACCAAGCCTGAATGGCTTCTTCGTCGTTGGAACGCTCTTGCTCAGCCAATAAACCCAACATAGTGGTCAGCACTTTTTCAGCTGAGCCAACGATTGGCAAATCCACTTTAACGTTTTTAGAGATCGACGAAGGGTCGATATCAATATGCATTACTTTAGCGTTAGGGCAGTACTTTTCCAGATTATTGGTCGTACGGTCATCAAATCGAACACCAATACCAAAGATTAAGTCGGCTTCGTGCATTGCCATATTGGCTTCGTAAGTACCGTGCATGCCCAACATGCCCAGAGAGTTTTTGTGTGTGCCAGGGAATGCGCCTAAGCCCATCAACGTGCTCACTACAGGAAGGTTAAGCTTGTCCGCCAGTTCAAGGATGTGTTCGTGCGCTCCAGAAATCACAGCGCCACCACCAACATAAAGCACTGGTTTTTTCGCTTCAAGAAGTGCTTTCAGCGCTTTCTTGATTTGGCCTTTATGACCCGATGTGGTTGGCTTGTACGAACGCATCGAAATGCTTTCAGGGTACTGATAAGGCAGCTTGATTTGCGGATTCAACACATCTTTTGGCAAATCAATCACAACTGGACCAGGGCGACCAGTCGTCGAAATGTAGAACGCTTTTTTGATGGTTTCAGGGATGTCTTCCGCTTTCTTTACTAAAAAGCTGTGTTTTACTACTGGGCGAGATACACCAACAATGTCACATTCCTGGAATGCGTCGTTACCAATCAGGTTGTTCGGTACGTTACCTGAAATAACGATCATTGGGATTGAATCCATATAAGCGGTCGCAATACCAGTAATCGTATTGGTCGCGCCAGGACCTGAACATACCAGTACGACACCCGGCTTACCCGTTGCGCGAGCATAGCCATCTGCCATATGCGTTGCCGCCTGCTCATGTCTGACTAGTACGTGTTTAATTTGGTCGGTTTTGGCGTGCAGTGCGTCGTAGATATCTAGAACGGAACCGCCAGGGTAACCAAAGATCTGCGATACATTCTCTTCGATCAGAGATTGTACAACCATCTCTGCACCTGACAACATTGCTGTCATAATTGCTCTCCTTACCCAGTTTCCTCACCGTAAGGTCAACGGTTTGGTCTGGTTTCACATAGTTTAGGGCTTATTCGTAGCCTAATCGAAATACTTCAACGTTTTCGGCTATGTCTTGCGTTCGTAATAACATCCCGCAAGGTTACCCAACAAATGTAACGTTTTATTATCAACGGGTCTAATGAGACATAGATCTCACTTTTTAGCATGATACTAAGAATGAGCACCTCAGAAGGGATAGCAGCCAGAGAAGCGAAAATAGACAGTATGATCAGAGATAGTATTGGTTAAAAAAAGAATATTATTTCATATGCAACGCGATAATTACGGAAAAATCCACCTATATGGAATGAAAATACAGAAGGAATGCGGCTAAACGAAAAATCCCCAGACACGCACTGGACATCTCTGGGGATTTTTTCATCAATTTGAAATCTAATCGAGTTTAAGTTGGCAGATCTAATGCTTTTCCTTGTACATTTCTTCGATTTCATCCTGGTATTTATCATTGATAACTTTACGACGCAGTTTTTGCGTCGGCGTCAGCTCACCATCATCCATAGAAAAAGCTTTTGGCAAAAGTTTGAACTTCTTAACTTGTTCAAATTTAGCCAGCTCTTTCTGTAGCTCATTGACTCGCTTCTCGATCATCTCGACCACTTGATGGTGTTTAATCAATTCAACACGATCATGATAAGCAATGTTCAGCTCTTTGGCGTACTCCTCCAGCGAGTCAAAACATGGGACGATCAGTGCCGAAACAAATTTACGTGTATCGGCGATAACGGCAATCTGCTCAATAAAGTGATCTTTACCAATCGCTCCTTCGATCATTTGTGGCGCAATGTACTTACCACCGGACGTTTTCATTAACTCTTTGATGCGATCGGTAATAAAGAGATTACCGTTTTCATCGATATGGCCCGCATCACCGGTCTTCAGGAAGCCGTGCTCATCAAACGTATTTTGCGTCTCTTCTGGCATTTTGTAGTAGCCACGCATCACCATCGGGCCGCGAACCAAAATCTCGTTGTTTTGTCCGATCTTCACTTGTGCGCCCGGCATCGACATACCAATCGAGTCTGGATCGAAGCACTTATCATCCCAGCACGATACGGTCGCCGTGGTTTCTGTCATGCCATAACCCAGCTTTACGTTGATACCAATAGCGTGGAAGAATCGGCCAATCGTCTCATCCAGCTTTGCGCCACCACAAGGCATGAAGTTAATGCGTCCACCCAACAACGCGCGCAGTTTACTCAACACTAGCTTGTCTGCCAGAGCATAAGATTTACGTAATACTAATGAAGGCTTGCGTTTTTCTTGGTGACACACGGCCATTTTCGCGCCCATGTTCACAGCCCAGGTGAACATGATCTTACGATGGATCGGAGCGCGGGACACCTTCTCGTGAATAGCAGAGAAGATCTTCTCGTAGAAGCGAGGTACCGCACACATCACCGTTGGACGAACTTGACTGAGCGCATCTCGCACTTGCTTGGTTTCTTGCAGGTAGCAGTTGGTTGCGCCTTTATATAAGACATAAAAGGTCCATGCACGCTCAAATACATGTGAAAGTGGCAGGAAACACAGCGAGACATCATCTTCTGTCAGGCTTAAGCGCTGATCATGACCTTCGAGCTGAGCTGCAATGTTGGCGTAATCGAGCATCACACCTTTCGGCTGACCCGTAGTACCCGAAGTATAAATCAGCGTCAGCAGGTCATCTTCTCGTGCCTGTGCCAAACGAGTGTCCAGCTCTTGTTGATCACTCATCGTGCCTTTAGCAACAAAGTCTTTCCAGGAGATAGCAAAGTCATGCGCTCCCAACTGGATATCGTCGGACATAGCAACAATCAATTCTAACTGACTGCACTGCTCGAAAATACTAACCGCTGCATCAAATTGAGGTTGCTCCCCCACAAACAGAACCTTTACGTCTGCATTGTCGAGAATATATGCCGACTGAGCAGCCGTATTCGTGGGGTAAATAGGAACCGTCACACCACGCAATTGCAGCGTGGCGAAATCAGCGATAGTCCATTGCGGCATGTTGTTGGCGAAAATGCCGATCTTATCTTGAACTCTCAATCCCTGAGCCAAAAGTGCGAGCGATAAATTATCCACTTGCTGCCCAAATTGCTGCCAAGTAATACCTTGCCATTCATTGCCCACTTTATGTTTAAGAGCTATGCGGGTATCACCTTTCGCAATTTGTTCACGAATACGTTTAACGATATGAAAATCTAACTTGGCCATGTCTACTTACCTTTGGCTTACAGATGTAAGCTAATTTGAGCGAGCAAGTGTACTCACAGAGTGCAAAAACGCAACTGACGAGAATCAAACTTATCCATAATTAGCGACAAATATCACTGACAACGTTCACTTTAGGCGATTTTGGTTACCATTTCGCTACTCGTATAAAAAAGCCCCGATAGATTCTCATCTCTCAGGGCCTTAATCATTCAACTCGCCATCAACTTATTTTGATGCAAGCACTTCGCCACATATCATCATTAACTGATCACGTAACCAAATATGGCCTTTGTCTTTTTCACTCGACTCATGCCAGCTTAGGAAACCACTGATTTCCTTATTCGCAAATGGGAAATCCAGAATTTGCAGCTGATCACTGTTAACGGCATTTTCAGCCATCCAGCGCGGAGCAATCGTTACCAGCTCGGACTGTCCCACAACATAAAGCAGGTTGCTCAGACTCGTACCTTCGTATGACGCCAGACAATCAAGCTCACGATAAGCCTGCTCAGAGAAACTACGCTGACCGTGAATTTTTGATAATTTCGCGTGTTTTTCGTTAACCAGTTGCTCGGCACTAACAGTAGCCTGAACACGTGGGTGTGTTTTAGAAGCAATCACCACCAGCTCATCTTTGAAGATTTCAGTACTTGAGAAACCTTGTTCATCGAAGCGAGCGTAGTCAATCACAAAATCGATCTCTTGATAACGCATGCGCTCGGAAAGCAGACGATCAAATTCAGCATCTAAATGAAGATGAACGTTGGGTGCCTGCTGGTTCACTTTCGTCATAATCTTGGGCGCAAAACGCAGATCACATGGGCTACAGATGGCCAGCTTGAACAAACGGGTAGAAGATTCCGGCTGGAAGACCGAACTTGGCAACTCGTTGCGGATCAATTGCAGCGCTTGACGGATAGGGCCAAATAGTTGGCGAGCTCGCTGTGTAGGCTGAATACCGCGACCCTGACGCATAAAGAGTTCATCATTAAACATCACTTTTAGTCGCGCCACAGCATTGCTGACCGCAGGTTGAGACATGCCTAAATTATGCGCAGCACGTGTAATATTCTGCTCTTGCATCACGGCATCAAATACGGTCAACAGGTTTAAATCTACACCACGCAATGTGCTTTCCATACGGTAGCTAGCAATTGCGCTCATTGCGTCTTTCTTCTCTAACATTGAGTGCGCCTCTTTTGTAATCGCAAATCGGTTGAATGAATTCATTGTGAATAGAATCCCATCTCGTACAAAAGACGCGGCTGGATTCGAATCATTACACGAATAGATAACCCAATTTTTCTTATATTTATCGTCCGCATAATTCCGGCTCGAACCGTACTATCAACTAATTGATCAGAGTTTCGCAACCGGATTGATATTTAATCAGTAAATTTTAGCTGACCAAGTATTTAGTCCTTAAATTTCAGTTAATTAATAAAAACATAAAAAAACATAAAAACATTCATTCGCCACTAAGTTAGTTGGAGGGAAAGGTTTTGAGGCGAGCGAAATACAAGGCAAAGAAGCATTCATCCTAAAAATAGGTGCACTATCGACAGAGAAAATCCATCAATATGATTGAACAGAATGATGCTAAAAAATGGAATGGCAAGTAAATACAAACCGAATAAAATATGAATAAAAATGCAGTTACATCTTGTCATATAACTGCATCGGCATTGACTGAGAGGGGCTAAATATTGGAGACATAACTTGGGAAATCGACTTGCTCCCACAATTGCCTGGATAGCTCTTCCTGCGAATCCCAAGCGCCTTGAAGCACCCAATTCACTATCGCTTGAGCGACATCTGGATACTTAACACTTTCCGCCTGCTGCTCCTTCAGCCAGTAACGAACCGTTGAAATATCCAAACTGTCCATTGAGGTAGCAAGACCTAAATCTTCCAGTGTCGCCACATTACTTTGCTGCTCAAATTGACCAGCCAATGGTTTGAGCAGCAACTTCTTGCCGAGAGACAACGCCTCCGAAGGTAACTCAAACCCGCCATTAGCAATCACTCCGCTACAACGATGCAAGTGATGCTGGAAGTTGGTATGACACAAAGGGTGTAGCTCTATATTCTCGATAACTTCATGTTCTATCACATCAGGGTGATAGCAGATGAACGACTGCTGATTAAAGTGAAACAGCAAATCCGCAATATCTTCAATGGACTCGAAAGGCAGGTAGACCAATACAAAGTTATCACTCTGCTCCTGACTTTCCAGAGTATGAATAATCGGTGGCAGAATTGGTTGATCAAAGTGATACCAATGTAATCCAAGGTGATGCTGAGATGGGGCAAAATGCTCAATCACCGATTTATCCAGCCAACTTGCGCCTTTTAATGGCACCGGATAGCGAAAGGCATTCTGATGACTGATTCCGATACTCGGCTTGTTTTGCTTGCGCGCAGCCCATGCCGTCACAGGTTCAAAGTCATTGAGCAGCAAATCATAACAGGAGAGATCCATCTGATTCACTTCTTTGAGAAACTGAATCAGATTATTGCTCAAGGCCGTTTTTGTATAGTTCACCGAGCCCTTTTCGGTGACAAATGTAAACCCTCGGCGCGTTTGATAATCACCAAAGGCTTCCATCGAAAAGTATTTTTCTGGGTCTCGTCCTGAAAACAGGAAGTCAACCTGCACATCTCGCTGCGCAAATGCTTTACTCATCGCTCTGGCACGAGCAATATGACCATTTCCGGTGCCTTGGACACCGTATAGGATTTTCATCAATTAAACTCCGATGATTGAAATCGCCAATCCACCACAAAGGCTGCCCAGCACTGCACCTATAATGATGTCAGTAAAAAAGTGCACCCCAAGAAAGATGCGCGCAGCTCCAATCAGACTTGCCCATAAAAACGCGGCCGAACCTATCTCTGGATAAAAATGTTCGATAAGAGTGGCCATTAAAAATGCAGCTGAAGTATGTCCTGACGGTAAACTGTAGCGATCAGAAGGGGTAATAAAAGCGGGTAATAATGCGCTCAGTTCCTCAGGACGACGACGCTTAAAACTGTTTTTCAACATCCAGTAAATGGGTAACTCAATAGCAAAGGCCAATAACCCTGTGAGCAGGAACCAGACTCCATACTCGGTATCTAAATACCAGGCCAATAAGCCGAGAACCAGATATAGGTGGCCATCACCACTGTGCGAAATCCCTTTACTAACATTGGCAACTTGCTGGTTAAAACGGTGCTGAAGACAAACGCTAGAAAGGGCTAAATCAAACTTAGCGATGGTTGCAATTGGCTGAGTAATCGTCTCTATCGTTCTCATAAGATCTTCCCTCACTTTGACAACGCCTTTATCTGCAAACTAGGCGTTTTTAGTGACAACTACATGACGGGAAGTTGGACAATTAATGACAGGAGTAAATTTGATGAGATTTACCCAGCTTAGATCAGCCGGGTAATGGAAAAGTGACACATTAGACGCTAAGAAAATTTAGAAGGTATCTGCGTTCTGAGGTCGTGACGCGTCGATGTACCAGATATTTCTTTGCTTACGGCATGCCCGGAATGAACCAGAGGTAAACTCCCCGTCTTTACTCAGCTCGTAACTAAGCAAGCGACAGGTGTAGCTTCCGGTGAGATTGTAACTATTGCCATCGCTGTGTTTAACGACTTCGGACTGCTTCAACAATAAGCTTGGTGGCGTAGACAAGATGTCCCGCTCTCCCACATTACTGCGTGCATAATCTTTCTGCATATAGCCTTTAATTACACCCTTATTCTCGATAACAAACCAAGGCACATCAGAAGCTTGAGCGATTACATTGAATACGTCACCTTTATTGATCAAACTGAGCGCTTCTCCGTCCAAACTCGGTTTTGAGCGCAAGTGAATCGCCGCTTTCGATCGATAAGGCACATCGATAAACTCTAATTTATTGTAAGTCTCTACTCCCTCTTCCTTGAGTCTAATAACCTCAGCCTGATGCCATTCATTGGGTTGAACCTGAATATTCCACCACACATAAGTATCGGGATCTTTTCCTTTAAATCTGTCCCGGGTATCCGACTCCAAAGCCACTAACATTTGATTTAAAAAGGATGCTCGACCTTCATAACTCAAATACATATCCATTTGATCACGGATCAACGCAACAATCTGAGCATGATCATTCGCAAGGAATGGTGCGATGGTTGTCTCACTTCGAGATTGAAACAGCTGACAACCGGATAAGCTGATCAATGTGAATGCTAGCGCTGAACGTCCCATTTGTTTTGCTATAGCCATTAATCTTTACCTTTTGTGTTCTTCGCCCAGTGAAAACACTAGACTATCAACTCTATCTCTATCGATTCTTAATCAACAAATCAATCTTTCACTGGGTAGCTTGCAATCGTGATCCCCTATTTTCCTTTCCGTCGGGTGAACATTTGATCTCTATCGAGTGTTCAGCTTTGTTAAAATTGATCTTCCGCTTTTTCCAGATTAGGAGATATCCGCAGCGAAAGACTCATCCGATAAGAATAAAAAATCGACTTTAGGGTTGACGCGGTTGAAGGAGTGCGGTACTAATTTGTTTAACTTAATTTTGTGGAAAGCTTAACAACTATGTCAGCTCATTTTTCTATCCTGCTTAGCCTCCTCCTGATCGTGACCAGTTCGCGCGGGTAGGCTGTGGAAGAAAAATAACCACACCAAATTCTAAGAACCCGCATGTGAATGCGGGTTTTTTTATATCTAAATACCGGAAGTAAACGATTAACTAGCGCGAAAGTGCAGAAATCATTAAGGAAGCAAACATGAACGATCAAGTCATAATATTCGACACCACCTTGCGTGATGGCGAGCAAGCGTTGTCAGCAAGCTTGACGGTTAAAGAAAAACTGCAAATTGCCTATGCGCTGGAAAGGCTGGGTGTTGATGTTATCGAAGCGGGTTTCCCAATTTCTTCTCCGGGTGATTTCGAGTCGGTACAAACTATTGCAAAACACATTAAAAACAGCCGAGTTTGTGCCCTTTCGCGTGCCGTTGCGAAAGATATCGATGCTGCTGCTGAGGCGTTAAAAGTAGCGGATGCTTTCCGAATTCATACCTTCCTGGCTACTTCCACCATCCACGTTCAAGATAAACTGCGCCGTACCTATGATGACGTTTTAGAAATGGCGGTAAATGCAGTCAAACATGCTCGTAAATACACAGACGATGTCGAGTTTTCTTGTGAAGATGCAGGCCGTACGCCAATCGATAACCTATGTCGTATGGTGGAAGCTGCAATCAACGCAGGTGCGACCACGGTTAACATTCCTGATACTGTTGGCTACACCGTACCAAGTGAGTTTGGCGGAATCATCCAAACCCTGTTCAATCGTGTGCCTAACATCGATAAAGCCGTTATCTCTGTGCACTGCCACGATGATTTGGGTATGTCAGTGGCTAACTCTATCGCTGCTGTTCAAGCTGGTGCTCGTCAGGTAGAAGGGACAATCAACGGTATTGGTGAGCGTGCGGGTAACTGTTCGTTAGAAGAAATCGCGATGATCATCAAAACGCGTCAAGAGCTATTAGGCGTGAATACTGGTATTAAGCATGATGAAATCCATCGCACCAGCAAATTGGTGAGTCAGCTATGTAACATGCCAATTCAGAGCAATAAAGCGATCGTTGGTGCCAACGCATTTAGCCACTCTTCAGGTATTCACCAAGATGGTATGTTGAAGAACAAGAACACTTACGAGATCATGACTCCTGAGTCAATTGGTCTTAAAAACCAGGCGCTAAACCTAACTAGCCGTAGTGGACGTGCTGCTGTGAAGAGCCACATGGAAACCATGGGCTATAAAGAAGAAGAGTACAATCTAGATGCGCTTTACGCAGACTTCTTGAAACTGGCAGACCGCAAAGGTCAAGTGTTCGATTACGATCTAGAAGCTCTGATGCACTTCTCTAACTTGCGTGAAGAAGATGACTTCTACAAATTGAACTATTTAAGCGTACAATCTGGCAGCGTGATGGCGACCACCAGCATTAAGATGCAATGCGGTGATGAAGAATTGTGTGAAGCGGCTGTCGGTAATGGCCCAGTAGATGCGCTATACCAATGTATCTACCGCGTGACAGGTTACGAGATCGTGCTAGACAAGTTCGACCTGACAGCAAAAGGTGAAGGTGAAGATGGCTTGGGTCAGGCAGACATCATCGCCAACTACAAAGGCCGTAAATACCATGGAACAGGAGTTTCGACTGACATCGTTGAAGCGTCCGGTCAGGCTCTGCTTCACGTGATCAACAGCATTCACCGCGCAGACAAGATTGCAGAAATTAAGCAAAAGAAAATCGCTACCGTTTAAACGAAGCTCCCGGACTCTGGACAGAATAACTTCGTTTTAAAATTAAGCTAAAAATTACAATATCAAAGGATTAACATGACAGACAAATCATACAAAATTGCCGTTCTACCTGGTGACGGTATTGGCCCGGAAGTGATGGCTCAAGCGCATAAAGTGCTTGATGCTATCGAGAAAAAGCACAATATCGTCTTTGAGCGCGAAGAGCATGATGTTGGCGGTATTGCTATCGATAATCACGGCTGTCCACTTCCTGAAAGTACGGTAAAAGCGTGTGAAGAGTCTGATGCGGTCCTATTTGGCTCAGTCGGTGGTCCAAAATGGGAACATTTACCACCAAACGATCAACCAGAGCGCGGGGCTTTGCTTCCACTTCGCAAACATTTCCAACTGTTCTGTAACCTACGTCCGGCTCAAATTCATAGTGGCCTGGAAGCGTTCTCTCCACTGCGTGCTGACATTTCTGAGCGTGGCTTTGATATCGTCGTTGTTCGTGAACTGACTGGCGGCATCTACTTTGGCCAGCCAAAAGGTCGTGAAGGTGAAGGCGCGACAGAGAAAGCGTTTGATACTGAGGTTTACCACCGCTTTGAGATCGAACGTATCGCTAAAATTGCCTTTGAGTCTGCACGACTACGCCGTAAAAAAGTGTGCTCAATCGACAAAGCGAACGTTCTACAGAGCTCTATCCTATGGCGCGAAGTGGTAGAAGAGATCGCAAAAGACTACCCGGATGTCGAGCTGTCTCACATGTACATCGACAACGCGACCATGCAGTTAATCAAAGATCCAGCACAGTTCGACGTGATGCTGTGTTCAAACATCTTCGGCGACATCATCTCAGATGAGTGTGCGATGATCACGGGCTCTATGGGCATGCTACCTTCTGCGAGCCTTAACGAAAGCAAATTTGGTCTGTACGAGCCAGCTGGCGGCAGTGCACCAGATATCGCAGGTAAGAACATCGCAAACCCAGTGGCACAGATCCTGTCTGCAGCGCTTATGCTGCGTTACAGCCTTGGTGAAGAAACCGCAGCGCAAGATATCGAATCAGCAGTATCCAAAGCACTGTCTGCTGGCGAGCTGACTGCTGACTTGGCAAGCAACAACCCGGCACTGAGCACTTCAGAGATGGGTGACAAGATCGCTGAGTACATCTTGAACTCATAACGCAAACCAGCTTGATAATAATTATTCGCACCTGATGAGCCGTTGTCAGGTGCTACACACAGGATTAGTGATAATGGGCAAAACACTATACGAAAAAGTCTACGACGCACACGTGGCAGTCGCAGCAGAAGGGGAAACCCCGATTCTTTATATTGACCGTCATTTGGTACACGAAGTAACGTCTCCACAGGCATTTGATGGTTTGCGTGAAAAAGGTCGTCAAGTGCGTCAAGTGAGCAAAACGTTCGCCACGATGGACCACAACGTTTCAACAACGACCAAAGACATCAATGCTTCTGGTGAGATGGCGCGTATCCAGATGGAAACGCTATCGAAAAACTGTGAAGAATTCGGCGTTACACTTTTCGACATCAACCACAAATATCAGGGCATCGTACACGTTATGGGCCCAGAGCTAGGTATTACTCTACCGGGCATGACCATCGTTTGTGGTGATTCTCATACCGCAACTCACGGTGCATTTGGCTCACTAGCTTTTGGTATCGGTACATCTGAAGTTGAGCACGTACTAGCAACTCAAACGCTAAAACAAGCACGTGCTAAAAAGATGAAGATCGAAGTTAAAGGTAAAGTAGCACCGGGCATTACTGCAAAAGATATCGTGCTTGCGATTATCGGCAAAACCACAGCAGCAGGCGGTACAGGCTACGTAGTTGAATTCTGCGGCGAAGCGATCACTGACCTTTCAATGGAAGGCCGTATGACCGTGTGTAACATGGCCATCGAGTTAGGTGCTAAAGCAGGCTTAATTGCACCGGATGAGACTACCTTCGAATACATCAAAGGTCGTAAATTCTCGCCACAAGGCGCTGATTTTGACGCAGCCGTAGAATACTGGAAGACGCTAAAAACTGACGCTGATGCTGAGTTTGATGCTGTAGTAACGCTTAACGCTGCTGACATCAAACCACAAGTAACTTGGGGTACTAACCCAGGTCAGGTTATCGCGGTTGACCAACCAATTCCTTCTCCAGAGAGCTTCACTGACCCAATCGAAAAAGCGTCTGCAGCGAAAGCTCTGGCTTACATGGGACTTGAAGCGGGTAAATCACTGTCTGATTACCAAGTCGACAAAGTGTTTGTCGGCTCTTGTACTAACTCACGTATCGAAGACATGCGCGCAGCAGCAGCAGTCGCGAAAGGCCGTAAAGTCGCGCCACACGTTCAGGCTCTAATCGTACCGGGATCTGAGCAAGTGAAAGCGCAAGCGGAAGCGGAAGGCTTAGATGTGATCTTTAAAGAAGCAGGCTTTGAATGGCGTCTGCCAGGTTGTTCTATGTGTCTGGCGATGAACAACGACCGCTTAGGTCCTCAGGAGCGTTGTGCATCTACTTCAAACCGTAACTTTGAAGGTCGTCAAGGCCGTGATGGCCGCACCCACTTGGTTAGCCCTGCAATGGCTGCAGCGGCAGCTATCGCTGGTCACTTTGTTGATATTCGTGAACTAGATTAAGGAGAGAACAGATGTCAGGTTTTAAACAACACAAAGGCTTAGCTGTTCCTCTAGATGCAGCGAACGTTGATACTGATGCCATCATACCAAAGCAGTTCCTACAAAAAGTGTCTCGCTTAGGTTTTGGTAAGCACCTGTTCCATGACTGGCGTTTCCTTGATGATGCAGGCGAGCAGCCAAATCCAGAGTTTGTGATGAACGCACCTCGTTATAAGGGCGCTTCAATCCTGCTTGCGCGTGAAAACTTCGGCTGTGGTTCTTCTCGTGAGCACGCGCCTTGGGCTTTGGCTGATTACGGCATTAAAGCGATGATCGCGCCAAGCTTTGCGGACATTTTCTACGGTAACTCAATCAACAACCAAATGGTGCCAGTACGTCTGACTGAGCAAGAAGTTGATGAGCTGTTCCAATACGTTGAAGCTAATGAAGGTGCGGAGATTGAAGTCGATCTGGAAGCACTGAAAGTTCGCGCTAACGGTAAAGAGTATGACTTCGAAATCGATGAGTTCCGTCGTCACTGCTTGCTGAATGGCCTGGACAACATCGGCTTGACGCTTCAACACGAAGATAAAATTGCAGAGTTTGAAGCGAATATCCCGAGCTTCCTGCGCTAAGACGATTTATTCAATCGACAAGCAAAAGGCTGACATTTTTGTCAGCCTTTTTAATTTTTAGGTAACTGATTTCAGAGCGCTTTGCTTACGGAATATAGAACGCGTCGGTTGAAATTCGTCATCCTGAACAGCAACGAAGGAGCGTGATTCAGGATCTACTGCCAGAGTACGCAGTACACATTCATACTATCTTTACTCTAGAGTTTGTGTGTATTAGATTCCTGATGTCGCTTAGGCTCCTCGGAATGACGGCGAATAAAGGCTGCAGATAACCGATTACAGAAAGAAAACAAACACTAAACCGGTCTACACTAACATCAAAAAGTTTCTCCGCAGGTATCTCTATGAATCGTTGCTTATTGTTATTGTGTGCCCTACTCTCCTTTTCCGTCTATTCCGCACCTAAAGCCGACCTGTGGCCATACTGGAACCACTCTAACGAAGCCAGCCCAACACAAATTTCCCATCAAGAGTGGCAACAGTTACTCGACAGCTATCTTATTGCCGATGGTGAAAACACGCTATTTCGCTACAGCAAAGTCTCAGCAGGAGATAAAACCAAGCTGAAGAAATACATTCAGCGCCTCGCGAGCCTCAATCCTCTGCACTACCGCAAAGCCGAGCAATACGCTTACTGGGTGAACCTCTACAATGCGATCACGGTGGATTTGATTCTGGATAATTACCCGATCAAATCCATTACCAAGTTAGGCGGGCTGTTTAATTTTGGGCCATGGGATGAGGATGCAGTTGTGATTAACGGTAAAAAGCTGACCCTGAATGATATCGAGCACCGGATTCTGCGGCCAATCTGGCAAGACCCGAGAACCCATTACGCAGTTAACTGTGCAAGCTTGGGGTGTCCGAATCTACAAGCTCGGGCGTTTACCGCCGACAATACTCAGACTTTGCTAGAAAATGCAGCAAAAGCATTTATTAACAGTAAGAAAGGCGTCTCTATCGAAGGTGGTACGGCGCGAATCTCGTCTATCTACGATTGGTTTGCGGTTGATTTTGGCGGCGAGACAGAAGTGTTTAACCACATCAGACAATACGCACCTCAGTACAATAGCTTTTCTGGTCGGGTGAAATACGACTACGACTGGAGCTTGAATCAAGCTAACTGATTTCACCGATAACGATCAGCGTGAGGGGCTTTAGGTTACCCGTAACCCAAAAGCTAAAAAAGGGCACCGAGTGCCCTATTTGAATTTCATCGTTGATAGAAAAGCGCGATTACTTAAAACCTTTGACCTTCTTAATCAGGTCATAGGCATTTTGAATTTCTTGTGATTTCTCTTTGGCCACGTTCATCATCTCTGGCGGCAAACCTTTGGCCATCAACTTATCTGGGTGGTGTTCGTTCATCAGCTTACGGTATGCACGCTTAACCGTTTTACTGTCCGCTTCTGCTGAAACATCGAGGATTTTATATGCATCCGCTAACTGATCGGCCTGAGACGCTTGCTGCCACCCTGCTCCAGACGACTGGTAATGCCCTTGATGCTGACCGTGGAAACCGCCCTGATGCTGGAAACGAAATGCCGCTTCTTGCATGTGTAAGCGACGCTCTAGCTGTTCAGAAGAAAAACCTAGTGCGCGAGCGATTTTGTGCAGTACATTACGCTCACTTGGGTGAATTTCACCATCAGCAAATGCGGCTGATATTTGCAATTCCAAGAAAAATTGCAGCAAGTCGAAACGCCCGGCGGTGGAAATTTTTACCCGAACCAACACCTCTTCAAGCGGGAAATCACTTTCCTTACCGTCACGAAACGCTTCTTGTGCTGCGCGGCGCTGTTCACCATGCAGGTTCATACGATCCATCATCGCTGACGCCAGTTGAATCTCTTCTTTGGTGACCTGACCTTTCGACTTTGCCACATGTCCCATCACAGCAAAGGCTGCTTTGAAAAATTCTTCCTGACGCTGCGCCTGACTCGGCCCTTTACCGAACCCGCCAGTAGAGAAACCCGCCTGGCTCAAGCGTCGCGCTTTATCAAATTGATGACCAATAAATAAGCCAAACAGCAGACCTAGCGGCCCACCAAGTAACAAGCCAAAAAAGGCACCCAGAATTTTGCCAAAAATATGCATTATGTGTTCTCTATCAATGAATTTTTATCGACGACGGCGGTCTTATAGTGCCGGACGCATCGATTTCCTTTATGATAATGGAATTAGTTTTATTTCGGCTAGGCCATTTCGCCTGCCTATCTTTGCAGCTATTTTGTCAGCATTATGCCACAGCAATTCAATACGCTGGGATAAAAGCAACAATAGTAGTTGATTCATTTGGCTATTACGCTAGGGTACAACAAGCCCATAGCCATCGAGTAATACCAATCACAGTCAGTAAGTGAAGTTAATCACTACGATTGGTATAACAGTGACACAGGAAAGTTCGATTCAATGCAACATTTCTCCCGCACATTTTTAGCGGCCTCTATCTGCACCGCCTTGTTTGTACCGACTACTCAAGCTGACGCGAATATCAATGATAGTGTGCAGGAAATGCCCACCACAGATCAATGTCTGGTCGAAACAAGTGGTGAGGAGGACTCACTTAATGCACCAGTAGTAGTCGAAGCCGACAAACTGCAAGCCGTTAGTGGCGATAAAGCACAATACTCTGGTAACGTACAAGTCACGCAAGGTAAAAAGAAGATCACAGCCGATAGCGTAACCCTACACCAACAAGACAATGTTGTGGTCGCTGAAGGTAACGTGACTTTCAATGACGGCAATGTAGAAGCCCGCTCTGATCGCGTGACCAGTGATATTGATCAAGACACATTTTCGCTCGAAAACACCGATTACCATTTTCTTTGCCAACAAGGTCGAGGAACGGCGGCATACATCGCGCGCACAGGCCAGTCGATTTACGAATTGGAAGACGGTTCTATTACATCCTGTCCTCAGGGAGATAATTCGTGGCGTCTGGTGGCTTCCGGCATTGACATAGACCAAGATGAGGAAACCGCGACACTGCATCATCCTCGATTTGAGGTTTTAGACGTTCCTATCTTCTATGTCCCTTACCTGACCATGCCGATTGGCGATACACGTAAGACTGGTCTCCTTTTCCCTTCATTGTCGTACGGTTCTAGCGACGGTATGGAAATTGAGGTGCCATTTTACTGGAACATCGCACCTCAATACGACATGACCCTCACCACACTCTACATGCAACAACGTGGTACTAAGCTCGATACGGATTTCCGTTATCTAACCGATGGTTGGGGAGAAGGCGAAATCAAAGGCGAATACTTGAATTCCGACCGAAAGTATAATGATAAATCGCGCTGGGGTTACCAATATACGCATGAAGGTATTATCGATAAGAACTGGGTCGTCGATATCGATTACTCAGAAGTGAGCGATATCGATTACTTTCTGGATCTCGACTCTGATATCGGTAACCGTGAAGACGGTCAACTGATGCAGGAAGGGGAAATAAAATACCGCTCGGACTTCTGGGATGCCTCACTTTCAGTTCGTGACTTCCAAATCCTGCTGGAAGAAGAAAACAAGCCCTACCGCGTGATGCCTCAGTTGGCGTTAAACTACTACACGCCAGTTTGGGGTGACTACCTGAACTTTGACGTAAAGACTCAACTCAGCCGCTTTGAAACCCGTGATAAGGCTAAACCCGATGCAACCCGTTTCCATATAGAGCCAGGCTTTAAAGTTCCGCTATCGAACTCTTGGTCAACCTGGACAACGGAAGCTCGCGTCCTGGCAACCTACTATTCACAAGACTTGGACGGTCTTACCGACTCCGACTTGAAAACGCAGCTCGATGAACGAGTTTCTCGAGTCATTCCTGAGTTCCGTTCCAATGCACAGATTTATCTGGAGCGAGATACCAGCTGGATCGAAGGGTACACGCAAACTCTCGAACCGCAAATTCAGTACTTGTACGTACCGAAAGAAGATCAAACCAACATCTACAACTACGATACGACATTGCTACAAACCGACTACTACGGTCTATTCCGCAGCCGTAAATACAGCAGTATCGATAAAATTGCCTCAGCTAACCAGTTAAGCTACGGTGCAAGTACTCGTTTCTTTGATGATGACTACAAAGAGCGTCTGAATATTTCATTCGGTCAAATCTATTACATCGATAAAAAGACTAAGCTCAGCAACAGTCCGACCGAACCCGATGAGACTTCAAACTACTCTTCATGGGCCATTGAAGCTGACTTTAATTTCAACGATTATTTGTTCTATCATGGCGGTCTCCAATACGATATCGACCTGAGTGCGATGCAGCTTGCTAACAGTACCCTTGAGTACCAGTTTAATGGTGGCTTTATTCAGAGTAACTACCGTTACGTTACCCGTGAGTACATTGAAGACACGATCATTGTCGAGAACCTTGACACCATTACTCGTAAAGGTATTTCTCAGGCAGGTCTGGTTGCGGCATACGAATTTAACCCGAACTGGTCTGCCAGTGGTCAATACTACTACGACCTTAATGAAAGCAATGATTTAGAGTGGCTAGCGAGCTTACGTTACCAATCTGATTGTTGGTATATCGGTTTAACCTATTCGAACCAACTGCTGGGTTGGGAAGACCAAACGATTGGCAGCTCTGGCGCCTCCGCCGAATACGAGAACAACTTTAGTGTGAATGTTGGGATTCAAGGCTTTGCCACCAACCAAACCACTGGCACGGCAGCAAAAGAATTGGAAGGCTCTGATAACGCTATCAAATATGGCCGCCCATTCTATCTGAACAATTAAGCGAATTAAGCGTCTTAGACTAAATAAGACACTAATGAAAAATTACTGACGGAATTTTAAATGAAAATTTGGAAATCAATCTTATTTACGACCCTGCTCTCTTGCGGGGCGGTTGCAGCACCAGTAGAGCTTGATAAGGTTGCTGTCATCGTTAACAACGGTGTGATTCTACAAAGTGATATCGACACGGCGATGAAAACGCTGCAAGCGAATGCTCGCCAAAGTGGTAAGAGCTTACCTTCTGCTCAGGTTCTGCATAACCAGGTGGTTGAAAAACTGATCATTGATACGCTTCAGGGCCAGGAAGCTGAGCGTATTGGTGTCCGAATCGACGATACCCGTCTGAACCAAGCGATTGCAGAGATTGCCCGCAACAACAACCAGAGTGTTGAGCAACTGGCGGCTTCTGTTCAAAGTGAAGGACTCAGCTATTCAGAGTTTCGTGAACAAATCCGTAAGGAAATCGCAGCATCAGAAGCACGTAACGCACTTGTACGCCGCCGCATTAACATCCTGCCAGCAGAAGTAGACAGTCTTTCAGAGCAACTTTCTCAAGAGACAAGTGCGACGACGCAATACAAGATCAGTCATATTCAGCTACGATTCTCTGATGATAAAGACAAAGCACAAGTAGAAGCTGAAGCACAGACATTGGTTAAAAAACTCAACGATGGTGCGGATTTCACAGAAATGGCTTACACCTATTCTAACGGCCCAAAGGCGCTGCAAGGCGGTGATTGGGGCTGGATGCGTAAAGAAGAAATGCCAACCATCTTTGCAGACCAAATCAACATGCAGAACAAGGGCAGCATCATCGGTCCATTCCGTAGCGGTGTTGGTTTCCACATTCTAAAAATTGACGATGTGAAAGGTTTAGAAACGGTCGCGGTAACCGAAGTGAATGCTCGCCACATTCTGATCAAACCAACGGTCATACTGAGTGACGAAGGTGCGAAGAAACAGTTGAACGAATTTGCTCGTCGCATCAAGGCAGGCGAAGCCACATTTGGTCAGTTGGCAACTCAATACAGTCAGGATCCTGGCTCTGCCGCGCAAAATGGCGAGCTTGGTTACCAAACACCGGACCTTTACGTACCAGAATTTAAGCATCAGGTTGAAACTCTGCCAGTAGGCTCAATCAGCGAGCCTTTCAAAACGGTTCATGGATGGCATATTGTTGAGGTAATGGACCGTCGCCAGGTTGACCGTACCGACTCAGCAATGAAGAATAAAGCTTACCGCATTCTATTTAATCGTAAGTTTAATGAAGAAGCAGGCGCATGGATGCAAGAATTACGCGCAAGTGCGTTTGTTGAAATCGTGGATGACAACAATGACAACTAATTCAATCCGCAGAATTGTCGTTACCGCAGGGGAACCTGCTGGTATCGGCCCTGACCTGGTGCTTGCCCTGTCAACGGAAGACTGGGCACACCAAATTGTCGTCTGCGCAGATAAAAACATGTTAATGGAACGTGCCAACCTACTTGGCATTGATGTCCAACTTACTGATTACAAGCCAGAAGAAGCACCTAGCGCGCAAAAGGCGGGCACGCTCATCGTTGATCATGTCGCGATCTCAGAACATGTAGTTGCAGGTCAGCTCAATGAAGCCAATGGTCACTACGTACTAAAAACGTTAGAAAGAGCCGCTTTAGGCTGTATGAATGACGAATTTGATGCTATTGTCACCGGCCCTGTACATAAGGGGGTGATTAATCGCGCTGGCGTTGCGTTCAGCGGTCATACAGAATTCTTTGCAGAGAAGTCTAATACACCGTTAGTCGTGATGATGCTGGCAACAGAAGGACTTCGTGTCGCGCTGGTAACCACACATATCCCACTGGCGTATGTGTCAAAAGCCGTGACTGAAGAGCGATTAGAGAAAATCATCGATATTCTTCATCAAGATCTGGTAGAAAAGTTTGCCATTGAGCAACCAAACATCTATGTTTGCGGGCTTAATCCACATGCGGGAGAAGATGGCTGCTTAGGTCGTGAAGAGATCGAAACCATCACTCCGACACTGGAAAAGATTCGACAAGAAAAAGGGTTCAACCTGATCGGCCCACTGCCGGCAGATACCATTTTCAATGAAAAATATTTAAACGATGCTGATGCTGTTTTAGGCATGTACCACGATCAAGTATTGCCAGTATTGAAATACAAAGGCTTTGGTCGTTCAGTAAACATTACTCTTGGTCTACCTTTTATTAGAACATCGGTGGATCACGGTACTGCATTAGAGCTGGCAGGGACAGGTCAGGCGGATACAGGGAGTTTCCGAACAGCGCTCACGCATGCGATAGAATTGGTAGAGAAGAAACAATGAGAAATGATGTCCATTTAGGACACAAAGCGCGTAAACGTTTTGGTCAAAACTTCCTGAACGATCCATACATTATTGATGGTATCGTATCAGCGATTAACCCAAGACCAGGCCAGAATCTGGTTGAAATCGGCCCGGGTCTTGGTGCCATTACCGAACCCGTAGGCCGTGAAGTCGACAAGTTCACCGTTATCGAACTTGACCGAGATCTGGCAGAGCGTTTACGTAACCACCCTGATCTGGCAGACAAACTAACGATTCATGAAGGCGACGCAATGCGCTTCGATTTCACCCAACTAGTGAAACCGAACAACAAGCTGCGTATCTTCGGTAACTTGCCATATAACATCTCTACGCCGTTGATGTTCCATCTTTTTGAATTCCATAAAGACATTCAAGATATGCACTTTATGCTTCAAAAAGAAGTGGTTAACCGACTAGCGGCAGGCCCAGGCAGCAAAGCTTATGGCCGTCTGACCGTTATGGCTCAGTACTACTGTAAAGTGGTACCTGTACTGGAAGTGCCGCCAACAGCATTCGTACCGCCGCCAAAAGTCGACTCAGCTGTGGTTCGTCTGGTGCCTTACGAAGAGTTACCGTGCCCGGCGAAAGACCTGCGTTTGCTTGAGCGTGTATGTCGCGAAGGCTTTAACCAACGCCGTAAGACCGTACGTAACTGCTACAAATCACTAATGAGTGCCGAAGTGTTGGAAGAGCTGGGTATCAATCCAGGCATGCGTCCAGAGAATCTGACGCTACAACAATTCGTCGCTATGGCGAACTGGCTGGCAGACAACCCACAGCACTAACTGAGTTTGATAGACAGAACGTTTGTTAGAAAGAACGTTAGTTAAAACGATAAGCCAAACCGACAAGCGATACGGTTTGGCTTATTGCTAAGTTTTCAAGGAGTGTACATGGACGTCATTCAACCCTGCATTAAAATTCAAGTTCACACCAAATACATCGAAGAACAGTCGAATCCTGAGCTACAACGCTACGTTTTTGCCTACATCATCACGATCAAGAACCTAAGTCAGCAAACCGTACAACTGATCAGCCGCCGATGGTTGATCACCGACTCTAACGGAAAACAGATGACGGTTGAGGGAGATGGTGTGGTTGGCCAGCAGCCATTTATCTCAAGTAATGATGAATACACATACAGCAGTGGTACCGCACTAGAAACCCCTGTTGGTGTCATGCAAGGCCACTATAAGATGCTAGACGAAAAGGGACAGGAGTTCATCGCAGAGATAGAACCATTCCGACTTGCTGTACCAAATGTTTTAAATTAATCAGACTGGAGAACCAGTGGCTACTTATATTGTTGGTGATATCCAAGGCTGCTTTGATGAACTGCAACGACTATTAGAAAGCGTATCCTTCTCTCCCAAGAACGATCAACTCTGGTTTGCGGGTGATCTCGTAGCCAGAGGCCCTAAGTCATTAGAGACCTTACGCTTTGCTTATTCATTGGGTGACAGCGCTAAGGTGGTACTTGGCAATCATGATCTGCATTTACTTGCCGTTGCCCACGGTGTGAAGAAGCTCAAAGACAAAGATAAGACTGCCCCAATCTTCGACGCGCCGGACGGCAAAACGTTATTGCACTGGCTCGCCAAACAACCTCTCCTTGCTGAACACGATGATTTTGTCATGTGCCATGCCGGCATTTCGCCACAGTGGAACTTAGCCACTGCCCGTCAATGTGCTCTAGAAGTGGAAAATATCCTGCAAAGCGATCACTTATCATGGCTGCTACATAACATGTACAGTGACAAACCAGATTACTGGGATGATGCTCTAACTGGATTAGATCGCTACCGCTACACCATCAATGCATTTACGCGTATGCGCTTTTGTTTTCCTGACGGGCGATTAGACATGGATTGCAAACTTCCTCCGCAACAAGTGCCTAAGGATGAATTAATACCATGGTTTGACCTTCCACAGAGAGTCGAACTAGGCAAGACCGTCCTATTCGGGCATTGGGCAGCACTCCAAGGGCACATTGGTGAGCAGGTGATAGGTCTGGATACTGGCTGTGTTTGGGGTGGAGAATTGACCATGATTCGCTGGGAAGATAAGCAAATCTTTACACAAGAGGCGTTGAGTTAAGTATCTAACACGCTGAGTGTAAACATACCCAATAAACAAAAAAAAGCACCGTACTGACGGTGCTTTTTGTTTATTCGGAGCTATTTATTCTGAGATGTTATTTTTCCAGAACCGTAAAGCGCATGTTGTAAGCGTTTTTCTCGTCGGCTTTATACGCTTCAGAATAGGTCTCTCTAAATTCGCTCCCCCAATCCGGGAACTGTGTATCACCGTCGATAGCCGCCTCAATGTGAGTCACGTAAAGCTTATTTGCCATCGGTAAACAAGTCTCATAAATCGAGCCGCCACCGATGATCATGACTTCCTCCACATCACCTGCAACCTCTAAGGCTTGTTCAATCGACGTAACTGTCTCTACCCCTTCAATATTCAGAGCATCATCGCGACTGATCACGATGTTCAGACGGCCTGGCAATGGTCGTCCAATCGATTCATAGGTTTTACGTCCCATAACAACGGGCTTGCCCATGGTACAACGTTTAAACCATACGAAATCAGCAGGTAAATGCCATGGCATTTGATTATCTTTACCAATGATGCGGTTGTCTGCCATCGCGGCAATCATACTAATGAGCATGTCGGGTCCTTATACTATCGGTCTACGACGATAGAATAACAGCCCGGGAACAGCGAGGCCAACAGCTAAACCAGCAATAATAAACATCGCTTTAAGAAAATTTTCCATACACATCTCGATCAGTTCTGGCGAATAACCTAAATGGTTTATCTCTACCATCGCTATCATTGCCTTATAGGCAAATACACCGGGAACCATCGGTATCAATGCCGCAACAGTAAAGACTTTGGGATGTGCCAAAAAGCGATGAGACCAGTGCACACCAATCATCCCGACTATCGTCGCAGCAAAGAATGTTGCCCACTCGATCGGAACACCAAACTGCATCATTAAATAACGGCTGCCATGACCTATCGCACCACCCACAGCACAGTAAATTAATGCTCTTTGCGGAACGTTGAAGACCAGTGCAAATCCCACGGCGGGAATCGCAGCGAAAAACATGTCGTTTAAGAGACCAAACAACAAATCGATAATGCTCATTAGCTGCTCCATCCCCAAATACCAGTCACGCTCATTGCCGCAACAATGCCTAAACAGGTTGCCAATGTCAGCAGACTTGCCATGACAAAACGTGCAATCCCCATATTGATATGACCTTTTAGCATATCGGCTACCGCGTTAATTAACGGGAAACCGGGTACTAACATCAAAACAGACGACGCCATCGCAACAGTAGGCAGATTGCCGATTTGATAAATCTCCGCTTGTGCCGAAATTAAGGTCGTAACAAATGCGGTCGCAGCAAAATTCAGTAAAGGGTTAAAGTGACGGTGACCAATTTCCTGACGAACAATCATCCCGACGGCAGATGCTAAGAAAGTCATCACGAATACGCCGATATCACCACCGGCTAAGTGGCTGAATGCCGCACATGAAAAACCAATCATGATAACGACCAGCCAGCGGTTGTAACGCTCGGGACTGATCGTATTCAGCTTTTTCTGAGCCATCGATGCATCGAGCAGTCCTCGTTCCATCATGATACAAATACGCTGAATTTGCGTTATAACACGCATGTTAATACCACGATCGGCGCAACTTCTCGTCGTGGTAATGCAATGTCCATCCATTAGTGTGGTGACGACAAGCGCATTTGCTGAAAGTGCTACCGCGACTTCATGAACACCGCAGGCGAGGCCAATCCGGCGCATAATATCGCTCACTAGTGTGCTTTCAGCACCATGAGCAAGTAACATTTGTCCCGCTTGAGCAACCAGGCGAGAAATCGCCCTTTGATTTGATACCGCCAGCTCTGATGACGGTATAGTTTCCAATGCCATAGATAAATCTAATTCCTTTTAGGTGCCAGGTAATTGCATGTCGTGAAGTCAGGCTAAGCCTCATAATCTCGACACACGTCAACTATTTTGCCGCAATTCACACCTTCTAAATATGATTAGATACAAAAAAAGCCGCAATATATATTGCGGCTTGATTAAATTTTCTTGGTAACTATTTACCGGATGATAAAAACCGGATGATAAAATTAGTCACGAACGTAGACAACGTGGCCGTCATCTTCTTCATCGTCCCAGTCATCCCAATCGTCGTCATCATCTTCAGTAATGACGTCCTTACCTGCCATCGCATCTTTGTGGTAATCATCCCACATGAAGTTAACTTTATCTTCTTCAGCCACTTCTTCTACTTCACGAGGCAGATTTTCCATAAAGTCCGCAAGTTTATAGCAAAGCTCTTTTGTGCCAGTACGGTTGATCGCTGAGATCTTAAAGTACTCATCTTCCCAACCCAGCGCATCTAAGATCTCCTGGATCGTTTCATTCGCTTCTTCTTCTGGCATCAGATCAACTTTGTTGAATACCAACCAGCGAGGCTTATTTGCCAGCTTCTCACTGTACTGTTCTAACTCATCAATGATCGTTAGTGCATTTTGCACAGGATCAGATTGATCAATCGGCATGATATCGATCATGTGCAGTAACACGCGGCAACGTTCCAGGTGTTTTAGGAATCGAATACCCAGACCAGCACCTTCCGCAGCGCCTTCAATCAGACCAGGGATATCAGCAACCACAAAGCTTTTCTCAGGAACCACACTCACAACACCCAAACTTGGGATTAGCGTGGTAAATGGGTAATCTGCCACTTTTGGTTTTGCTGCAGAAACGGCACGAATAAAGGTTGATTTACCCGCGTTTGGCAAGCCAAGCATACCGACATCTGCCAGCAATAGTAGCTCCAGACGGATTTCACGAATTTCGCCTTTCGTACCCAGCGTTCTCTGACGAGGAGCTCGGTTGACAGACGATTTAAAACGCGTGTTACCAAGGCCGTGCCAGCCACCTTTAGCAACCATTACTTTTTTGCCGTGTTCAGCAACTTCAGCAACAATTTCGTTAGTGTGGATATCAACCGCACGAGTACCTACAGGCACACGTAGCACAATATCTTTACCGCGCTTACCAGTACAGTTACCACCGCGACCGTTTTCTCCACGCTCTGCTTCGTAAAAGCGCTGGAAACGGTAATCGATTAGGGTGTTGAGGTTCTCGTCAGCCTGGATGTATACATCGCCGCCGTCGCCACCATCACCGCCATCAGGACCACCTTTAGTGATGAATTTTTCACGCCAGAAACTGACAACGCCGCTACCGCCGTCACCAGCCTGAACTTTTACTACCGCTTCATCTACGAACTTCATCTTTTACTCCGACTACTTCGTGCGTGGACTATACCAACCGTAGTAAACAACGGATTGTTTACTGACTGTGATTGGTATTAAATCTAGTTTGTCATCTGACAATTTTAGCAGATGACAGATCTAAGCTCCCAGATTCAAACCGCCTGGGATTCAAGCGAGAAGCTTCGATATGTCGACTGCTACAAATAAAAAACCCCACCGAATCGGCAGGGCTTTTGAATTCAGCTTAAAGCTATTAAGTAATTTGGTTAAAAACCTAATTACTCAGCTTCGATGCTTACAAACTTACGGTTTTTAGGACCTTTCACTTCGAACTTCACTTTACCTTCAGTAAGAGCGAATAGAGTGTGATCTTTACCGATACCTACGTTGTTACCAGCGTGGAACTTAGTACCACGTTGACGAACGATGATGTTACCTGCTAGAACAGATTCACCACCGAAACGCTTAACACCAAGGCGTTTGCTTTCTGAATCGCGGCCGTTACGAGTAGAACCACCAGCTTTTTTGTGTGCCATTGTTAAACTCTCCTAATAGATTAAGCGTTGATACCAGTGATCTTCACTTCAGTGAACCACTGACGGTGACCCTGTTGCTTACGAGAGTGCTTACGACGACGGAACTTAACGATTTTAACTTTATCGCCACGACCGTGTTGTACAACTTCAGCAACAATTTTGCCGCCCTCTACAAGAGGAGCACCAACTTTGATGTCTTCGCCGTTAGCAACAAGAAGAACTTTATCAAATTCTACAGTTGCACCAGTTTCAACGTCTAATTTCTCTAAACGAAGAGTTTGACCTTCGCTTACACGGTGTTGTTTACCACCAGATTGGAAAACAGCGTACATATTTTACTCCGCTTTTTCCGCACAGCCTTTCGTGAGGGTGTGCGCTAAACTAATCATCAATAGGGCGCAGATTCTACAGAAGAGAAGTCCCTATGACAAGCCATATTTCTAAAAAATTGGCGAAAAGCTAATCGCCAATGAAAAGTGCGGCAATCATGCCCTTTAGTAATGTATTAATCAACGTTTTTTAGTGTATTATTCGACAATTATATAAATCGAATAAGCCTTGCAGGGTCTAACTTCAGCCGGATGTATAATGGATTTTAAAACTATCCAAGCGCTTACTGCCGACGACATGGCAAAAGTGAATGAAACAATTCAAGCCCAATTAAATTCTGATGTCTCTTTAATCAACCAGCTCGGTTTCTATATCGTTAGTGGTGGAGGCAAACGCCTAAGACCGCTACTGGCGATTCTGTCTGCCCGTGCGCTTGGTTACCAAGGTAGCGGTCATACCATGGCAGCTGCGTTTATTGAGTTCATCCATACAGCAACTCTGCTGCACGATGACGTGGTAGACGAATCAGATATGCGCCGCGGTAAAGCAACCGCGAATGCAGCCTTTGGCAATGCCGCCAGCGTACTTGTTGGCGACTTTATCTACACTCGCTCATTTCAAATGATGACCGAGCTAGGATCCATGAAGATCCTCCAACTGATGAGCAACGCGGTAAACGTGATCGCAGAGGGTGAAGTGCAGCAGCTAATGAACTGCAATGATCCTGACACGACAGAAGAAAGCTACATGCAGGTCATCTACTCGAAGACTGCACGCTTGTTTGAGTCCGCAACACAGATTGGCGCCATTCTCAATGACGCACCAGAGCACGTTGAAACCGCTATGCAGAATTACGGTAAGTATTTAGGTACCGCATTTCAGCTGATTGACGATGTCATGGATTACACCTCTGATGGTGAAGACATGGGCAAAAACGTCGGCGATGATTTGGCTGAAGGCAAACCAACACTGCCTTTGCTGCATGCTATGCGCAACACAACGCCAGAAAATGCTCAGATGATTCGTGAAGCGATTGAGAAAGCGAATGGAATGGAACGTCTGGAAGAGATCCTTGCGGTAATGAAAGAGGCAGGCTCACTAGAGTACACCACTCAAAAAGCGCTGGATGAAGCCGATAAGGCGATTGCGGAACTATCCGTACTGCCAGAGTCAGATTACAAAGAAGCGCTTATTACACTGGCTCACGTCGCAGTCAATCGCACTCGATAATTCACGGTTGAAAGATACCCAGCAAGACGAAACTAAAAGGAAGAGCCAAGCTCTTCCTTATTAGAATGTCTTCTGCGTAGTGCGCTCGATTAATAATACCGCTCGCTACCACCATGTAACTGCGGATCGTCTTCGATTTCAGCAAACGTGACCGCTATTTGTTCATCTGTACCTTGTTTGGACAGTAGTACTGTTTCCGCTTCACGATCAACGGCGAGTATCGTACCGACACCCTGCTGGCATTCCACGACCATACCTTTACAGATTCGACTCGCTTCCATCCCTTACTCCTCCTTACGTTTATCGTGTTGAACTCTTTTACGTAGGAAAAAGTAAATAGATCAAAAAAGCCGATCCCAAGATCGGCTCTTTTATACTAACGATGAACACTCGAGATTATTTAGCGAACTCAACACCGATGTTGATGTCGCCGTTTAGCGTTTCTAGCATGCTGTCTAGCGCTGATTTTTCGAAATCGCTTAGTGCACCGTAGCTTAGTATTTCTTCAACACCTTCTTTACCTAGCTTCACTGGCTGAGCAAAGTATGGTGCGTGCTCACCGTCACCTTCAACGTATGCACACTCAACGACGCCTTCTTCACCCTGAAGAGCACGTACCAGAGAAAGACCGAAGCGACATGCCGCTTGACCCATAGACAGTGTCGCACTACCGCCACCCGCTTTCGCTTCAACAACTTCAGTACCCGCATTCTGGATACGCTTAGTTAGTGCTTCAACTTCTTCAGCGGTAAACTCAACACCTTCAACTTGAGAAAGCAGAGGAAGAATCGTTACGCCTGAGTGACCACCGATCACAGGGACACGAACGTCACTAGGATCTTTGTCTTTCAGCTCAGCAACGAAAGTTTCTGAACGAATCACATCAAGTGTTGTTACACCGAACAGTCTACGCTTGTCGTAAACGCCTGCTTTCTTAAGCACTTCAGCCGCGATTGGCACAGTTGTGTTTACAGGGTTAGTGATAATACCAACACATGCTTTAGGACAAACTACAGCAATTTTCTCTGCTAACGCCTTAACGATGCCTGCGTTAACATTAAATAGATCCGCACGATCCATACCAGGTTTACGTGCAACACCTGCTGAGATTAGAACCACGTCAGCACCTTCAAGTGCAGGAGTTGGATCTTCACCAGCATAGCCTTTGATCGATACCGGCGTTGGGATGTGGCTAAGATCAGCAGCAACACCTGGTGTAACAGGTGCGATGTCATACAGGGCTAAATCAGAACCAGCTGGAAGACGGTTCTTAAGTAAAAGGGCAAGGGCTTGACCGATACCGCCAGCGGCACCAATAACGGCTACTTTCATGTAGTTCTCCTTGAGAGTATTCTCTTATAAATGTATTCATAGGGTAGTTTGTAACCAAACTGATGTAAGCTATCGGAATCACAACTTGATTACAATCAATTAACGCTAGCTTTGCGACGTCGCGCAACTCACTGTAGCCGTGCCACAGACGGCGACCGGATTATTCTTTTATTCACTTGAAATGACAAGAAATTAGAAGAAACAAAATTCCTCCCCCTCTCCCCTATAGAAAGAATGGCATCCAGTTAATCGTTTACAGTGATGTAACTAACATTATCCGGGGTCTTTTTGGAAAAATGTGAATATCTATGCGAGAATATGCAAAATTGCAGTTCCGAAATTAAGAGAATCATAATGACCATGCGCAATACTGAAAAACAAGACAACTTAGTGCGTGCTTTTAAAGCCCTGCTAAAAGAAGAGAGTTTTGGCTCACAGGGCGAAATTGTTGACGCCCTAAAACTTCAAGGTTTTGAAAGCATTAACCAATCTAAAGTTTCTCGCATGCTGACCAAGTTCGGTGCAGTACGTACACGAAATGCGAAAATGGATATGGTTTATTGTTTGCCTGCAGAGCTAGGTGTACCGACAACAAGCAGCTCTTTGCGTGAACTTGTTCTGGATATAGACCACAACGCCGCATTAGTGGTTATCCACACGGGTCCTGGCGCGGCACAACTTATCGCTCGTATGCTGGACTCTTTAGGTAAATCTGAAGGTATTCTTGGCGTTGTTGCTGGTGACGACACTATCTTTATCACGCCAACATTACCTGTTTCGACTGAACAATTGTTTAAATCTGTTTGTGAGCTGTTCGAATACACAGGCTGATAAAGCTTAGTTCGAGTCGAATAACTCTTTGTGAGCTATAGATAAATTCAATTTTATGGCTCACTCCTTCGATCATTGCTTTCTTTTTTTTGTTGTTTTTTTAATCACTCATTTGTGATCTAAATCACGCTAATCGTTTTTTCTTCCTTTCCTCACCTCAAAGCGTAAGCTACTGTTATAAAAAGAATAAAACAACAGATCAATCACTACATCATCTTAAAGACTTCAGACTTATTCGCTATAATTTTTAACAGCCGGATAATTTTCTGCCAGTTTTTGTTATTATTTGTTTGCTTTTTCAAACAATTGGATTGAAAAAGACGCCGTTTCCAAACAGGAAACTCCAGAAGTGATTGATGGTTATTTCCGGGTAAATAATGAATATTAAGGAAGGGAATTTCATGGCATTTTACAAACTACTCAAAGTCGGTGCTATCGCTGCAGCTGTTATGGGCGCTGGCGCAGTTAATGCTCAAGAGTTTATTACTATCGGTACAGGCTCTGTGACAGGCGTTTACTACCCGACTGGCGGTGCTATCTGTAAATTGATAAATAAAGGTCGTAAGGATCACAACATTCGTTGTTCAGTTGAAGCAACTGGCGGTTCTATTTACAACGTTAACACTATCCGATCTGGCGAATTAGACTTCGGTATCGTTCAGTCTGACTGGCAGTACCACGGCTACAATGGTACAAGTGAATTTGCAGATCAAGGCCCGTACAACAAACTCCGCGCAATGTTCTCTCTGCATACTGAACCTTTCAACATCATTGCTCGCACAGATTCTGGCATCAACAATGTTAAAGACCTCAAAGGTAAACGCGTAAACATCGGTAACCCAGGTTCTGGTGACCGTGCAACCATGGGTGTGGTTATGGATGCAATGGGCTGGACAAATGATAGCTTCCAGCTTGCTTCTGAACTTAAAGGCTCTGAGCGTTCCCAAGCACTTTGTGATAACAAAATCGACGCATTCATTTATATGGTTGGTCACCCGAACGGTTCAATCAAAGAAGCAACCACCTCTTGTGACGCAAAACTCGTTCCTGCAACGGGTCCTGAGATCGATAAAATCGTTTCAACGACCCCTTACTACGCTTACAGCACTGTGCCTGCAGGAATGTACCGCGGTACCGATCAAGACGTGAAAAGCTTTGGTGTAGCAGCAACAATGGTCACTTCGACTGACGTTTCAGATGAAGTCGCCTATAACGTGGCAAAAGCGGTATTCGAAGACTTTGATACCTTCAAACGTCTGCACCCTGCTTTCGCGAACCTGAAAAAAGAAGACATGGTTAAAGCGGGTATTTCAATTCCTCTGCACCCAGGCGCAGTGAAGTACTACAAAGAAGTGGGTCTGATTAAATAATCATCCAAGTCAAGGTAGATACCCGTTGTTATCTACCCTATTCAGTATGCTGGTTGTAGTTATTACGCCAGCATATTTGTTTAATACTGCAGTAGCTTAAGATTCCAGACTTAATTACTTGATGAGAGGCGCTTCACGAGCTTATCTCTTCCCATGAGCAAAACGGTACAACCTGGTTCTTAAGGTCATCTGAGTTTATTCATCGGTTTTTCTAAACCTCTCAATGCCAAATAAAACACTTTAACGCAGCCAATCAAAGTTCTGACAAGCTTCATTTTGAGTTCAGGCAGCGGATCTCGACAGCAAACTTCGCTCAATTCACTACACTGATATAGGCGATGGGTGTTTTCGACAGATAAAACAGGCAGAACCATCAATAATAAGGAAACGTACATGTCGACGAACAATACTCCGTCACAAGATGTGCAAGATATGGTGGCTCAAGCAGACACTGGGGCACGTAGCCCTTCGGGCATACAAGGACGAATCCTGTGGTTTGTTCCCCTATGTTGGTCACTATTTCAATTATGGTATGCATCACCATTACCATTTATTTTTAATTTCGGCGTACTTAATGACACTGAAGCCCGTTCGATTCACTTAACGTTCGCGGTCTTCTTAGCCTTTACTGCATATCCAGCGATGAAACACTCTCCTCGCGACCACATTCCGATCGTCGACTGGATTCTCGCTCTTGCTGGTAGCTTCTCAGCGGCTTATATCTATATTTTTTACACCGAACTCGCAGGGCGTTCCGGCGCACCGACGACCATGGATATCGTCGCATCGGTCATTGGTATGGTATTGCTTTTGGAAGCAACGCGCAGGGCTCTTGGACCACCACTGATGCTTGTGGCCGCCCTGTTCCTTACTTACACCTTTGCTGGCCCATACATGCCCGATGTCATAGCCCATAAAGGCGCGAGCTTAAATAAAGCGATGTCTCACTTATGGCTGACCACCGAAGGGGTATTTGGTGTGGCTCTGGGCGTATCGACTTCTTTCGTGTTCTTATTTGTACTGTTTGGTGCCATGTTAGAACGCGCTGGTGCTGGCGCTTATTTCATTAAAGTGGCGTTCTCTCTGCTAGGACACATGAGAGGCGGTCCGGCAAAAGCGGCCGTTGTTGCTTCAGGTCTGTCTGGCCTTGTGTCGGGTTCTTCCATTGCCAACGTAGTAACTACCGGCACGTTTACTATTCCGTTAATGAAACGTGTCGGTTTCCCTGGGACGAAAGCGGGTGCAGTAGAAGTTGCGGCGTCAACCAACGGTCAGTTAACACCACCAATCATGGGTGCCGCGGCATTCTTGATGGTGGAATACGTCGGCATCTCTTACGTTGAAGTGATTAGAGCTGCAATACTGCCAGCCCTCATCTCATATATTGCCTTGATTTACATTGTTCACCTTGAAGCATGTAAAGCGGGGATGACAGGACTCCCTCGCCGTCATAACCCGACTATGCTGCAAAGTCTGTTGTCGTTTACCGGTACAATCTTGGGGCTTTGTGTCATTAGCGCAGTGGTCTACTACGGTGTGGGCTGGACGAAAGATGTCTTCGGCGCAGCAGCAACGCCAATCGTGATGATCGCGCTGTTAATTACCTATGTGGCACTGGTGAAAGTTTCAGCCAACCACGTTAAAGATGGCGAAATTAGCATTGACGATGAGCTGACTGAAGTACCTGAACCGGGTCCAACGGTTAAGTCAGGTCTGCATTACCTGTTGCCAATCGTAGTACTGGTGTGGTGTTTGACCGTAGAGCGCTTTTCTCCGGGGCTGTCGGCATTCTGGGCTACCGTCTTTATGATCTTCATTTTGCTGACTCAACGTCCTTTAATTGCGGTGCTATCAAAACAAGGCGAGCTCGCTCAGCATACCAAAGAAGGTTTTGTGGATCTCGTGGAGAGCCTGGTAGCTGGTGCACGTAACATGATTGGTATCGGTGTTGCGACTGCGGCTGCAGGTACGGTAGTTGGTGTGGTCACACTGACTGGTATTGGCTTGGTGATGACGGACTTTGTCGAGTTCATATCCGGTGGTAGCGTATTCCTTATGCTGCTGTTTACCGCAGTGATCAGCTTGATTCTGGGCATGGGTCTGCCAACGACCGCAAACTACATCGTCGTATCAACCTTGATGGCACCCGTTATCGTCACTCTTGGTGCTGCACATGGCCTTATCATCCCACTGATTGCTGTACACCTGTTCGTGTTCTACTTCGGTATCCTCGCGGATGATACGCCACCAGTCGGCTTGGCGGCATTTGCTGCAGCTGCTATTGCTAAGTCCGACCCGATCCGTACAGGTCTTCAGGGTTTTGCCTACGATATTCGCACCGCTATTCTGCCGTTCATGTTCGTCTTCAATACCCAACTGCTGTTAATGGGTATCGATACATGGTGGCATTTAGCGCTGACAGTCATGTCTTCTATTATTGCGATGCTGATATTTTCCGCCGCGACTCAAGGATGGTGGCTTACTCGCAATAAGTGGTGGGAAACCGTCCTATTATTAGTGCTGACTTTCTCATTCTTCCGCCCAGGATTCTGGTGGGACATGATCTACCCGGCTAAAGTGGCTTCTCCAGGGGTTGAAGTTGCCCAAATTGCAGAAAAACTACCGGTCGGACAATCAATTGAACTGCGTGTCGCCGGACAGAACCTGGAAGGTGACAACATTGAGAAAACCGTGCTGCTGCCGTTTGACGACAATGCCAAAACGGCAGAAGAACGAATCTCATCGATGGGTCTGATGCTTACCGAAAACGACGGAAAAATGGTCGTGGATATGGTCGAGTTTGGTAGTCCTGCCGAGTCTGCTGGTATCGATTTTGACTGGGAGATCAAATCGGTCATTCAAGATGCCGATCGTCCAATGAAAGAGTGGGTATTTGTGCCTTGCTTATTGATTCTGCTGGCACTTGCTATGAACCAGAAACGTCGTACGCGCAAGGAACAACTAAGCGCATAACCGATTTGCCCCCGGGAGACTGGGGGCTGAGTGAGAGTAATTGAATGTTTAAACAAATTCTTGTTCCGGTTGATCTTAATGATCAAGGCTTCTCAGACCGAGCGGTTGAATTGGCGGTTTGGCAAGCGAAGCAAGCTAACGCGGTGATTCATCTGTTAACTGTTGTACCTGGTATTCACATGTCGATGGTCGCGACTTATTTTCCGAAAGATGCTGCGCTTAAAATGAAGCAAGATGTCGAACAGCAGTTAACGGCATTTGCCAAAGACAACATCAAAGAAGATATCACCTATAGTGTCCATGTGGCTGAAGGTAAGCCTTACACCACGATTATTGAACACGCCACGCGTTTAGGGGTCGACCTGATCATTATGCCGAGCCATAAGCGTTCGAAGATCAATAAAGTAATGCTCGGCTCAGTAGCGAGTAAAGTGGTCGAGTACTCACCCGTCAACGTGATGGTCGTGAAACCGCAGAGCTAACATCATTGTCACAGTAAAAGAAAAGGTTGATATTCACATCAACCTTTTCTTTTTCTATCTCATTAAAGCTTATCCAGCCGCACGTACGAATGCTTGTAAAGTCTCATTAGAATGCTGCACCGTAAGCTCACTTATATCACCTGCCGCCTCGATTTTACCACCAGCAACAAACGCAAAGTGGCTTGCTATCGCTCTCGCATCACTCAGATGATGTGTCACCATGAGTACGGTAATTCCCCGCTCGGCTGCCAGCCTCTTAACTAACCCAAGCATCTCTTCACGCAGCACAGGATCCAGTGCAGAGAAAGGTTCATCAAGCAACCAAACCGGGTGCGGCTGAACAAAACAACGCGCTAACGCAACACGTTGCCGCTGACCACCCGACAAATGCTCTGGCAAACGGTCGAGATATTCTGCGACACCAACTTGCTGCGCGGCTTGCTCTACCTGACGCTGTTGGTCTGCCGTAAGCTTTAACCCCGGATGCAAACCCAAGCTGATGTTGTCACGCACCGATAAGTGAGCAAACAAATTGTGCTCCTGAAACAACATAGAGAAAGGACGCTGGTAAGGCTCTTTGCGAACTATCGATTCACCATCAACCCGAATGTCACCTTGATCTGGGTGAATAAAACCAGCGACCAGTGCCAACAATGTCGATTTACCCGCCCCACTCGGCCCCATCAATGAGACAATCTGACCGCGCTCAATGGTTAAATCAAAACGAAACAGTTCACTTTGATAGGTGTATTGCACATCATCTAACACTAACATTGTGTGCTCTCCTTCGTTTTTAATACTTTCTCAATCAGAGTAAAACAGCCAACACTAAGCAAGAGTAAGGTTACCGACACGACTGCCGCAGCTTCCATTTGATAACTGCCAAGCAACTGGAATAAATACAGCGGTAAAGTTCGAAACTCTTGTCCTCCAAACAGTGCAATCGCACTTAAGTCCCCTATCGCAAACATAAAGCTAATCGCAAAGGCGTGAGCAAAGGGTTTACGCAGTGCCCGCCACTCCACCACTTTAAATCGCTGCCAGCCTCTCATTCCTAAGCTGGCGCAGACATATTGATATTGCTGTTCTATGTGCAGCATCGGCTGCGCCAACGTTTTAATCACATAAGGCAGAGCCATCAGACCGTTAACCAGAATGACAACAAAAAATGCCAGACTGAATACATCGGTAAAGGAACGCAGCAACAAGAACAACCCCGTGCTGATCACCAATCCCGGCGTCACCAGAATGATGGTGCCCACGAGCTCAATGTGATCTGCACGCGCGTTTTTATAATCCAGTCGCCAGCGTCGGCTGGTAAGTAAGATAGAAACACCGGCAGCAACGGCAAAGGTACTGGCTAACCCCGCGACTTTTAGTGAGTTAAATAAGGCTGACCAGAAACGGGCATCACTCAATACAGTGCCAATCTGGTGATTAATACCACTCAACACCACCATGACCAGCGGCGGAATAACCAGTAAAAAGGCACCTATGATCCAAAAGCTATCCCAAGCTTTTGACCACCCATGATCCTTCGTTAAGTATTGCTGTACCGAAGTACTTCCAGCGCTTATGGATACTGGCTTTGTCAGCTTCTGAACACCAATCGCAAGCACACCGCACAACAACATTTGCCACAGTGCCAATAAGGCACCAGCCTGCAGGTCAAAGTCAAATTTAATCGCCTGATAAATGGCCAGTTCAATGGTGGTCGATTTAGGCCCACCGCCCAATGCCATTACCGTAGCAAAACTGGTAAAGCACAGCATAAACACTAAGCCACTGACATGAGGAAGTTGTTGTCTTAAACGCGGCCACTCCACCCAACGAAACTTCTCCCAATGACTCATCCCTAGATGAGCGCACAGTTTGTGTTGTTCAGCAGGAATGGACTCAAGTGCTTGAAGCTGCAATCGCGCAGCATAAGGCAGATTAAAGAATACATGAGCGAGTAAAATGCCGTTCAGGCCATAGATAGAAAATGGCAGCTTGGCATCAAGAGTTTGTAACCATTGGGCAATCAAACCGCTGTTGCCATATATCGCCAATAATCCAAAAACGCCAACCAGAACAGGCAGAACCAAGGTTGAAGCAAACAGTTTGAGCAGTAATGACTTACCGAAAAATTCACGGCGGGAAAGCGAATGAGCAACGGGAATCGCCAAACCCACACTAATCAACGTGGACAGAAAAGCCTGATAGAAGCTGAATTTGGTAACGTGTTGATAATACGGGTCATCCCAGATCATCGACACATCTAAAGAAGGGGCCTGAAACATCAAAGCGCCCAGAGCAGAAAGAACAAAGGCCGCGATGACTATCGCGACCCCTACCCCTAATTTTGGTACGGAATTCAAAAGAACAACTCTTAGAAAGTCAGGGCGCTTTGCCACTCGCGGATCCAAGTCTTACGCATTTTCGCTACTTCTTCTGCCGTAAAACTCAGTGACTTGCTTGGTACATTTAAGGTTTCAAAGCCTTTTGGCAGCGCAACGCCGGTCACTGGGTACATCCAGTTTCCAGTAGGCATTGCGGATTGGAACTCATCACTCAAAATGAAATTCATGAACTCATCTGCCAGCTTGGCATTCTTCGAGCCTTTCACCTTCGCTGCCACTTCCACTTGCATATAATGACCTTCAGCAAAGTCAGCCGTAGCAAACTTAGCATCCTGTTCCGCAATCAGGTGGTAGGCTGGTGATGTGGTGTAAGAAAGCACTAAATCAGACTCACCATTGAGGAACATAGAATACGCTTCAGACCAGCCTTTGGTTACTGTTACCGTTTTACCCGCCAGTTGCTGCCAAGCGTGTGCAGTATTATCACCGTAGATAGATTTCATCCACAGCATCAAACCTTGCCCCGGCGTTGAGGTACGCGGATCCTGATAAATCACTTTAAGATCATCACGAGATTCAACCAGCTCTTTCATACTTTTCGGCGGATTAGCCAATTTCTCTTTATTGTAAACAAACGCGAAGTAGCCGTAGTCAAAAGGCACAAACGTGTTGTCATTCCAGCCGTTTGGCAAAATCGTTTTCGACGTATCAACATTATGTTCAGCCAGCAGACCTGTTTTCTTCGCTTCTGCCATCAGGTTATTGTCCAGACCCAATACGATATCGGCTTTGCTGTTACTGCCTTCCAGACGCAGGCGGTTCAAAATCGATACGCCATCATCCAGGGAGACGAAATTCACGTCACAACCGCATTTCGCTTCAAAAGCTTGTTCAAGCTTAGGACCCGGTCCCCAATCGGAAGCAAAGGAATCGTAGGTGTAGATGGTTAAAGTATTCTCAGCAGCAGAGGCTGAAGTCGTTGTGATTACGGCCAGGGCAATCAGGCTCAGAGTGGTTTTCACTGCTCGCTCTCCATGTCTATTTCAGAGAAATTTGTTGAGCGGCACAGGTTTGAGGCGGCTATTCGGAATGGCTAATATCCAGGCTCAATTCCTACGCCAGCATTATCTGGTTCAGGTAATACGGGTCCCTGTAGCCTAACTAGGTTAAGCACTTAGGTCTCAGCGCCCAAAAGTATTGATAAACACAATACCAAATGGGGTTGCTCCCCGATGAGTTGGATGGATTGTATACCCAAATAACCTCGTGATGCTAGGTTCAGCAAAGTAAAATGGGTCTATACGCAGCAATACCACCTTGATGATATTGATGCGTAACTTAACTTATTTGCTATTTACTCATGAACGCTGATCATATCCCCAGCGAGGTACCAAGCCTTGCTCAATACCAAGATGGTCAAGAATTCGCGCTACCATAAAGTCGATTAAGTCTTCGATAGTCTTTGGCTGATGATAAAAACCCGGCGCTGCGGGCATGATAGTTACCCCCATTTGCGACAACTTATGCATGTTTTCCAGATGCAGGGTCGAGAACGGCGTTTCACGCACCACAAGCAGCAACTGCCCACGCTCTTTCATTACCACATCTGCCGCACGCTCAATCAGGTTATCTGACATCCCGTGTGCAATCGCTGCAACACTACCTGCCGAGCACGGACACACCACCATTTGTTTTGGAGCCGCAGAGCCCGAAGCCACTGGCGAGAACCAATCATCTTTACCACAAACGGTAATGTTGTCAGGGTTACACTTAAGGTGCTCCACCAGCGCTTTTTGCGCCGCTTCAGGACCACTTGGCAGCTTCAGGTTATGCTCGGTTGCCATCACAACCCTCGCCGCAGAAGAGATCAGAACATAAACGTGATAATCAGCGGCAACCAGACACTCAAGAAGTCTGAGACCATAAGGCGCTCCTGAAGCGCCTGTTAGTGCTAAGGTAATGGCTTTCTTATGCTGAGTTTTTTTGTGAGACATAACTGATTAAGCTTTTTGTTTTAACTGTTCGAGAAGTTTTCCGTGAATCCCGCCAAAACCACCATTACTCATCACCAGAATTTGGTCTCCAGGTTGAGCACGTTCAACGATTTTTGCGACAAAACTATCCAGATTAGCGTCAAAAAACGCTGGTTGCTGGCATTGATCAGCGATTTCCTCAACGGACCACTCAATGTTATCTGGCTGGAATAAGAACACTTCATCAGCACTGTGTAGTGAATCTGCCAGCGTATTTTTGTGTACACCGCGTTTCATGGTGGCAGAACGCGGCTCCAGTACAGCCAGAATACGTTTATCACCCACTTTGTTACGCAGGCCACCAAGCGTCAGTTCAATCGCAGTTGGGTGATGAGCGAAATCGTCGTAAACCGTTACGCCTTGCTCTTCACCTTTCAGTTCTAGTCGGCGCTTGGTATTGATAAAACGGCCGAGTGCCTGACAAGCCAGCTCAGGAGTTACGCCGACATGTCTTGCCGCAGCAATCGCCATCAGGGCGTTATCCACGTTGTGATCGCCAACCAAGTCCCACTCTACCGTGCCGACTTTCTCGCCTTGCAGTGACACTTCAAATTTGGAGCCATCGACAACCAGTTTATGTGCTTGCCAATCGCCTTCTTCACCAGAGAACTGTTTTTCCGTCCAGCAGCCACGCTTAAGCACATCAGCCAGCGCCTGATCTTGTTTTGGAGCCAGAATCAGACCGTTACCCGGAACAGTACGCACCAAATGGTGGAACTGGCGCTTGATCGCTTCGAGATCGTCAAATATATCTGCATGATCAAACTCAAGATTATTCATGATTAGCGTGCGGGGATGATAATGCACAAACTTAGAACGCTTATCGAAAAAAGCACTGTCGTATTCATCCGCTTCAACAACGAAAAACATGCTTTCACCCAGTCGGGCAGAGACGCCAAAGTTACCCAGCACACCACCGACTAAGAAACCAGGCTGATAGCCGCAGTCTTCGAGTATCCATGCCAGCATACTTGATGTGGTGGTTTTGCCATGCGTACCAGACACCGCGAGTACCCAGCGATCATGCAGTAAGAACTCGCTCAGCCATTGTGGTCCAGAAGTATAACGCAGGTTGCTGTTGAGGACGTGTTCCACACATGGGTTCCCACGACTCATGGCGTTACCTATCACGACCAAATCCGGTTGAGGATTAAGCTGGGATGGGTCGAAGCCTTCAATTATTTCAATACCTTGAGACTCTAGCAGTGTGCTCATCGGTGGGTAAACATTGGCATCAGAACCCGTCACTTTATGTCCGAGTTGGCGCGCTAAAATTGCTGCGCCGCCCATAAACGTGCCACAGATACCCAAGATATGGATGTGCATAAACTTAACCTTGTAATGCCTTCTTTAATGTTTTCATTATCGCGATAACGACCAGAAAAGCGAGTGACTTTCACGCTCTTCTTGTTGTCCCTTTCAAAAATATGACAAGGGTGAACACGGACTGTACAACCTTCTGACTCAATGATGAATTCCTCAGTGACCAGACAAATAAATTGAGATCTCAGTCGGTTACTTCATTACCATTAAAAAGATATTCGACATAAAATTACGTTTAGCGCAAACGTTTAACATCCATGAAGAGATGTGTCCTTGCGCAACACCCCCAACAAAATGAAAATGTAAGGATTGACCATGTCTGGATTGCGCACCCTAGGCGAATTCATTGTCGAGAAACAAGCGGATTTCCCCCACGCTAGTGGTGATCTCTCATCTCTTTTAGCATCTATTCGTTTAGCCGCGAAAATCGTTAACCGCGAAATCAATGCGGCTGGCCTTGGTGATATTACTGGTGCAGTCGGCACAGAGAATGTCCAAGGTGAAGCTCAACAAAAGCTAGACGTTTATGCAAACGACAAGTTTAAAGCAGCGCTTGAAGCTCGTGACCAAGTTTGTGGCGTAGCCAGCGAAGAAGAAGATGAGGCGGTTGCATTCAATAAAGAACTCAACCAAAACGCCAAGTACGTTGTGTTAATGGACCCACTTGATGGTTCATCTAATATCGACGTCAACGTCTCTGTAGGTACGATTTTTTCGATTTACCGTCGTGTATCACCAATTGGTACTCCAGCAACAGAAGAAGATTTCCTTCAGCCAGGCCACAAACAGGTTGCCGCTGGCTATGTGATTTACGGTTCTTCAACCATGCTAGTTTACACCACTGGTAACGGCGTTAACGGCTTCACTTACGATCCTTCTATCGGCAGCTTCTGTTTGTCTCATGAAAACATGATGATCCCTGAAGATGGCAAGATCTACTCGATCAACGAAGGCAACTACATCCGTTTCCCACTTGGTGTGAAGAAGTACATCAAATACTGTCAGGAAAATGTGCCAGAAGATGGTCGTCCATACACCTCTCGCTACATCGGTTCTTTGGTAGCAGATTTCCATCGCAACCTGCTTAAAGGTGGTATTTACCTTTACCCAAGCACACAAAGCCACCCACAAGGTAAGCTGCGTCTTCTTTACGAGTGCAACCCAATGGCATTCCTAATCGAGCAAGCAGGTGGTATCGCTTCTGACGGCGTGAATCGCATCATGGACATCAAGCCTACAGAATTACACCAACGTGTGCCTTTCTTTGTCGGTTCGAAAAACATGGTACGCAAGGTTGAAGAGTTCCTTGAAAAGAATCGCGACGAATAGACCTTTGTCCAACGCGGCAGGTGTTTACCTGTCGCGTTTTTGTCGCTAAAGTGAGTTGCGAATAAATCGTAATAAGATGAGTCACACTCATCCTCAATGAAAAGGAAGTTTCCAATGAGCCTAAACCATGTACCAGCAGGTAAATCTCTGCCTGAAGATATCTATGTGGTTATCGAAATCCCAGCAAACGCAGACCCAATCAAATACGAAGTAGATAAAGACTCTGGTGCTGTGTTTGTCGACCGTTTTATGTCTGCACCAATGTTCTACCCATGTAACTATGGTTACGTGAACCACACGCTTTCTCTTGATGGTGACCCAGTAGACGTACTTGTTCCTACTCCTTACCCTCTGATGCCAGGTTCTGTTATTCGTTGTCGCCCTGTTGGCGTACTGAAAATGACTGACGAGTCTGGTGAAGATGCGAAAGTTGTTGCGGTTCCACACTCTAAAATTTCAAAAGAGTACGAACATATCCAAGATGTGGGTGATATTCCTGAGCTACTTAAGGCGCAAATCACGCATTTCTTTGAGCGTTACAAAGAACTGGAAACAGGCAAATGGGTGAAGGTAGACGGCTGGGCAGATGTCGAAGCCGCTAAAGCTGAAATCCTTGAATCTTATGAGCGCGCACAGAAAAAATAAGTGCAAACTTATCCCAATAAAAAGAGCTGCACAATTGCAGCTCTTTTTTAATATCCACATTTAGCTTCCGTGAGGGCCGACGCACAACAAGCCATATTCGACCAATGTCGTAACCACGGTATCAATGTATGCCAGAGGCAGCGTGTTCCACAGGCAAGCACCTTACACTCTTTGGCACCAGTCTCCGGAAGCAATCTCTTCTGTCAGTTGCTCGGTATCTTGATAAATATAAATCCAAGCCTGACCAAACGGCGTGCTAATACTCTCGCGGCGATACTCAACCGGCACATCCTCGAGTTTATCCAGCTCAATCAGCGTTTCGTCATCAATCAGATAGACTTCGCCTTGTACGGATTGGTGGCCTTTAGACACACCGGGGTATGGGCCTAAATCATACAAAGCGAATTGAGCATCACTTTCATGAAGGCCCAGAAATTGCGCCGAACTCAAATAATGGTGATTGTACTCTCCCTTACGTAACGTGCCGTAAACAAAAACCAAATGCTGCATAACTACTCCTTAGCTATGAGTTACGTTATCAATCAAATTCAAATTGATAGAGTAAATCAACGGCGCTGTCTACACCAGATACGGCCTCTAAATACAGATCTTGCATCAGGCGGTAACGAACGGTGAATTCGCCCAGCGAGTTAAAGATACCCACACCATATTTGACCTGTAAGCCCGGAAATATGTAGCCACTTACCGTCACTTGAGAATCATCACCCGACCCTGCGGTATCGAGTTGTAAATCTTGTACGCCAAAGGCTTCGCCGATCTCACCGACGACCCGACCACTTTTCGCCAGACTTAAACCGATCAAGGTGGTGGTCATCGCATTGCCTCCAGACTCCGCATCGATGTCCTGACCACGTAGCAGGTAGGAAAGCGCGTTCGCCTGCGCCATGGATGGATCTGAGAAAATCTCCATGTTTGGATCAGAAGCGGGCCCGGTTATGCGTACCCCAGCGGTTACATCGTCTTGCGTGTTATCTGGATTACGAATTGCAGTGATGGACAGATATGGCTGATCCGCTGGACCATTCATCATGATCTTACCTTCGTCAATCACCAAGTCCTGACCAAATGAACGATAGGAACCGTCCACAATGTTGACTTCACCGACGATAAACGGACCTTTGTCTTTCTGAGTAACATTCAGATTACCCTGTAGGCCGCCTTTCAGACCAAACGCCGACAGCTGGAAGTCGTTACCAATCTTGATGTTAATATCGGTTTCAACATTAAACGGCACAGCAACCGTATCATCCACGGGCTGTAGGTTTTCATCTAAAATAACCAGGTCATTTGAAACACCAACAGCGCTTGGCGGCAACGCTTCAACGGCGATGCGCCCCCAAGGTAGATTAATATTGCCGTGTACCTTGGCTAAATTCGGCGTCAATTCAAGCGTCATATCTGGCTCGACGATGATTTTCACCATCGGTGGCATATCCACTTTCAGCGCTTTGGCGAACACGCGCGCTTTGGTATGCCAATCTTGTAAATCTTGCCAATCTGCATCACCAGTGATTTCAAGTTTGCCATCAGGGGTGTTGATGCCAGCGTTTAAATCCGCCTGATGACCTTTAAAGTCAATCGCCACCTGACCAGAATCGATATCAATTGGTGTGACTTCCCCTTTCAGCTTGATTTGATCAATCAGGAACTGGCCATTCACTCGAGGATGCATGACATCACCAGACAGAGCCAGATCTGTATTCATAACGGCTTCGAACGAACTGTACTGGCCTATCAATGGTGCTAAGAAGTCAAGATTAAGCGTCGAAAGTGACACATTACCTGCAATCTCTGAGGCATCAGAAGAGACATTTATCAGTGAGACATTACCAGATAGGTCACCGTTATCAGTGACATCGACAAGCCACTGCGCATCCAGCTTGTCCTTTGCCAATGCAGCTTTAAAGCTGACACTGTCCCAGCCAACCGTAATTGGCTCTTCTAATGCTTGCTGTACCTGCCCCTGAGGCATATCCACATTCAGCGTCACTTCCGGCTTCATATTTGGTGACCATTTGGCAAATGCTTGCGCATTTACTGAGCCTTGAAGCTTAGTTTCTTCCGGTATCAGCGTTTTTATCTGACTGAAATCAAAGTTGTTTACGGCTAACTTCGCCTCACCACTTTTGCCAACACGGATGTTTTCGGTCAGGCACACGCTCGACTCGGCTTGTAACCAACAGTGCGCCTGAACATCCGCGATCTGTTTATCGATATTGACCTTTACCGCCGTCGATTTTTGCAGAGCCCAAGGGCCTTGAACGGTATTGAGCGACAAACGAGTCAAAGCACCATCCCAGATCATCTCAGGCTTTTGTTCAAGTGCCCCCTGAATTTCCAGGCTGGTTGACACGATATCCGAAACCACATCTAAGGTAAGTTGATGCAGTTTTTCATCGCCTGACACTTCGAGATCAGCGCTATCGAACTTCATGCTGTCATAGGTAATATTGTTCGCGACAAGACTGACCTTTGCTTTCGGCGCAGGTAGTGGTGAAACATCACCCTTCAACGTAATCGTTTCTACGGTAGCAAGCTTTTGCCAGTTCACTTTATTGACAGCAAGATTCAGATTGATGTCCGGCTCTTTTAAACTACCTCGTACCGCGATTTTACCGTTCATATTACCGCTAAGATCAGGCACACTTTTCGCAAAATCCGGGAAGTTAACTTCAACATCCATCAAGATTTGTTGATCGATCTTCCCCTTAGCACTTAATTGGTTAGGACCATGGGCAAGCACTAAACCTTGAGTTGTGAGCTGGATATCCTCGGCTTTACCATCTTTATCTGAAGCTTCTAACTGGCCTTTCACTTTAAGTGGATAACCGCGCAGAATGCCATCGATATCAAGCGTAGGAAGGCTGACCTGCCAGCCACCTTGCTCGGTGAGCGAGCCAGAAGTGGATAAACTGCCACTGATGTCGCCTTCTGCTTCAGGCCATTGCAGACCCGGCTGAATGTGCTGCAGGTTGAGATCGGCTTGCCAGTTTATTGGCGTAGCCCAGTTGGCCATTACTTTACCGAACAGTTCACCGCCTAAGGTTTTCACCACAATGCTTTCCAGATCGATTTGCTCTAACGAGCCTTTACCGTTCAGGGCCACATCCACTGCAGGGATATCCTTACCGGACGCTTGTGTTTCAAGCGCGACTTCATAACCCTTTAAGGAACCTTTCGCCACCAGACTTGGGACGGCGACCTGATAATCACTCTCTCCCAATAACGGCCACTGTGCTTCCACATTGCTAATGGTCACATCAAAGGGTAACTGAGCTTTAAGTGGCTGAAGTTTACCTTCAATCTGAGCTTTGGCTAGCTCTGAAAGGCTAGCCTTAAGAGACAAATCCCCCACAGAGCCTGTCGCAGAGAACGACAGCTTCTGCCCTTTTACATCGGCCTGTTTGACCAACGCATCTAACTGAGCGTTAATCGGATAGTCTGCAGAAAGCGTTACTTGCGTACTCAATGTCGCCTCGACCTCTGGCATATCGAGCTCAAGTGTTTTTACATCAACATGATCGCCCCCAGCTTGCGCCACCAAACCGAGATGATGAACAATAATCGGTGTTTCACCCGCTAACTTGAAGTTATTAATATCAAGCCGTCGAGCATCGACTGTCAGCGGAATCCAGACCTCAGGTAGAACAATATCCTGAGGAGTCGTGTCTGCGGGTTCTGCGGTCTCAGCTACTGCTACCGACTCTCCAGCGATCTCTGCTGCGGTATCTCCAGCTTCAGCTACCTCTGCTTCATTATCGGTTGCTGCTTCGCTGGCTTTTGGTTCGGTTGCCTCTTCCTCTGTAGGCGCAGGTTCGGCCTCACTTGGTGCAAGTGCAACATTGATCTCTTTTAATGCCGTAGGCGCGATGACTAACCGGTCACCCTGCATCGATAACGCCGTCGAGAACTGTTGCCAGTCCACTTGGTTGCCCAAGATGTTCAGATTGATGTCATTAAGGCTGACCTTATTGACAAAGATAGGCACAGGCGTACTGACAGAACGCAGTGGTGGCGTCTCTTCTTCTGGCTCTTCACTCGCAGGAGGAAGTTCCGGCATCTGGAAGTTCACACCTTGCAACGCCAGTTCATCAACACAGACTTTTGGATCGAAGAAGCAGCGGAAGTTAATCGCCAGCGTCAGACTATTCACTTTGGCATCAATCTTCAGCGATTCATCAACAAAACTGATGTTCTGCATCGAAAAACGAGGGAATAACGCGCCCTGAATCTTCTCTACCTGCAATTGTGGCAGCGCTTTTTCTGCCCCCCATATTGCCAGCTTCAAACCCGGGTGAGTAAACAGAACAGTTGACACTAAAATGATGATCAACAACAGGAGACCAATCAAACCTAGCGATAGCCATTTGGTCCACTTAAACATCTTTTTCATCATAGTTCAGGCCCCAAAGAGAAATGGATGCGGAATTCGTTCTTCTGAGGGTCATCCAATCCCCATGCAAAATCGAAGCTAACCGGACCAACTGGTGAAGCCCAGCGAATGCCAACCCCAGCCCCCGCTTTCCATTCGGGCGTATTATCAAACGCATCACCAATATCGTAGAAGGTCGCTCCCCACCAGTTACCAGTGATGCGATATTGATACTCCAGCGTACTGGTCAGGATGTATTTTGCGCCCGTCAGAGCACCACTTTCATCGACAGGAGAAATGGATTCGTAACCATAACCACGGATGTTATTGTCACCACCCGCAAAGAAACGTAACGACGGAGGCAACTTATCGAACTCTTCCATGAAGTTAGCGCCCCCTTCCAGACGGAAGAGTCCACGGTGGTTTTCACCAATACCACGAATCCAGGAGGTTCGTCCCAAGAAGCGAAATACTCGGGTTGCAGATAAAACGGCCGGATCACCATATTCAAAAGTGATGGTTTGCTTATCTCCCCACATTGGCATGCTGCCTCCGCGGGTTCGGGTACGAGAGAGCGTAGCCCCAGGAAGCAGGAACTGCACACCATCTTCTTGTAGACCCTGAGAGAAGTTCTCGTACAAGTGACGTACGTACACGGTCTTACGCCAGCCTCCATCCACAATCCAGTGGCGTTCTACCGCAAGGTTTGACTCCAGACTTTCGGTATCGCGGTTATCCAAATGTTTTAAGCCAAACTGGAGCTGGTAGTACTCGTGCAAAACGTCATCAAGTGGGATCTTGTAACCTGCGGTAATGGTTTGCTCCGGCTGAGACAGAGAAAGCGCCGTATCTAAACTGTGACCACGAGAACTGATCCAGGGCTTTTTCCATTTTAATGTGCCACGCACGCCCGTATCAGTGGAATAGCCAAGACCCGTTTCTATCTGGTTTTTGGCGGCCGGAGCAAGAGAAACCTTGATCGGCAAATCACGACCTTCATCCAGCATTGCCAGATCTGGCTCAACAAACACAGATGAGAACCAGTCGGTGTTAGACAGGTTCTGGTTATATTCACCAACACTTGAGACTAAGTAAGGTTCGCCTGTTTCAAACGGACTCAATGACGCGACACGCTCATCCCAAATCTGGCTACCAGTAATATTGATCGCGCCAAAGTGATAACGAATACCACTGTCATAATGCAAACGAATATTCGCTTCGTTGAATGCAGGAACGACTTCCAGACGACTGAGTAAATAGTCCCCTTTGAAGTAGCCACGCTGTAATGCCAGATTCCGTATGCCGGATTTCAGACTGTCGTAGTCGCCCTGATTAAGAACCCGCCCCACTTTCAAAGGTGACGCCTTAATAAGGCTCGTGAATTCTTCATCGTCCTTCGCTTCACCCGAGATCACGACATCCATGACCTTGACCTTCACTGGTAAGCCTTTTTCAATATTGATGATCAGCTCATCATTACTTTCAGGAACAATGTATGAAATTTTGGCATGATAATATCCAAGCGCATTGAGTGCTTCAGTGATACTTTCATCTAATCGCGCTTGAAAACGCAATGAAGTCGAATAGTCATCTTCAGGAATCGAAGTCAGGTAAGCTTTGACATTATCTTCCAATGCACCGCCAATGCCTTGTAGCTTTAAGGCGACTTTGGCAGACGCAGTGTGAGAAAAGACAAACAAGCCAACAACAATGATCGGGAGAGCTTTTTTTATCATGCGTTTTTTAGCTAACTGAGATTAAAATAAATGAGAATTAATGATAACGCCATTTTCAGGCTAAGTCTGTAATATTAAAGCCTTACCGTAACCATTGTCATTACATCTTCAGATAGAGACGAACGAGGACACGTTCGCAACTTTAAGACACATTTAAAAGGACAGATAGCATGCTCAACAAACAGACATTAATCAGTATAGAAGATGCCCTTCCGGGTCGAGAGCAGCCGATGCAAATTGAAGATACACATTTTGTTAATCAATCGAGCCTGACTGCACCATTGCAACCTCACCAACAACAAATTTTATTAGGCATGGGCTGTTTTTGGGGCGCTGAGCGCCTGTTTTGGCAACTGGATGGCGTGGTTTCTACATCCGTTGGCTATTCAGGCGGATACACACAAAACCCAACTTATAAAGAAGTGTGCACCGGAGAAACGGGGCATGCGGAAGTCGTAAGAGTGGTCTTCGATGAACGAGTGATTTCGCTGGAACAGCTTCTTACCGCATTTTGGGAGAAACACGACCCAACTCAAGGCATGCGTCAGGGCAATGATCTTGGCACTCAGTATCGTTCTGTTATTTATACCTACACGCAAGAGCAACAAGCGATCGCAGAGCAATCAAAACAACAGTATCAATACGCCCTGCAAGAAGAGCAAAGAGCTAATATCACCACAGAGATACAACCAGCAGAAGTGTACTACTTTGCGGAAACATACCACCAGCAATATCTGGCGAAAAACCCAGAGGGCTACTGTGGTCTGGGCGGTACCGGTGTTTGCTTCCCACCAAGCTTACAAGGTTAAATAAACGTTTATCTGCGTAACTAAAAAGAGCGACCTTAGTCGCTCTTAATATTGCTTCATTTGTAAACCCGACCACCGTGCTTATAACGAAGAAATTGTCTGATTCACTTCTTTAAATACCGACAGCCTTTTCTGATCACTTACGTCAGGAAGAAGAACTTTGCCATTATCAAAATAGAAGCTCCCTACGCCTGCAATAAAAAACTGACCTTTGAACAGAGTCTTTACAAAGCGAGCCACCTGTAGTGGTCTATATACTGCGAATTCACGTAGCATCTTTCACCTCAATTCCTTTGAGAAAATACAGATTGTCTATCCTTAACAATCTTATAGCGCAATTTGCGACCGACTTCATTCTAGCAAATCCTAGTAACAACGCAACATTACATCATTTCATACGTTAAATAAATGTTAACAAATATTGCGTGAATTTATTTTCACTACCTATATACTGGTCAGACCAAGATAACTTCAGTAAACAAAACTTGGCTTGCTGTACTGAGCATATCGAGGTTATTTACCTACAACGCTCCTCACTTGTACGAAATATAACAAGGTATTTATAAAATATGAAAACTAAGACTCTCCTGCCCCTTTTACTGGCTCTGATGCCAGGTCTTTCACTCGCAAATAATGTACTCATTGGCGAAACCCTTCCTGCCGTTAAGGTTGGCGCTTATGGTGAAATTGTCATGCAAGGTGAAGGCGTTGCATTCCAGCCCTGGGCAACCCAACAGATGCTGGGAAAAGTACGCGTCATTCAAGCGATTGCCGGACGCAGCAGCGCAAAGGAAATGAACGCCCCTTTGATGTCAGCCATTACTGCGGCTAAATTTCCTGAAGATAACTACCAGACCACAACAATCATCAATCAGGATGACGCGATTTGGGGCACGGGATCCTTCGTCAAATCCTCAGCTCAAGAGAGTAAGCAAGCGTTTCCCTGGTCATCAATGGTATTAGATGAAAATGGCGTAGTTGCAAAAGCTTGGGAATTAAAACCAGAAAGTTCGGCAATCATCGTGCAAGATAAACAGGGCAAAGTGCTCTTCGCTAAAGAAGGGCCATTAGAACAACAAGAGATCACTCAAGTAATTGAGTTGATAAGACAAAGCATTTAAAGCGAAATGAGGCTCCTTGTCTCTTCGGACAGGGAGTCATACCTCTCGACGTCATCCGATTTTTCTCATTGCATATAAAAGAGTGAACTTTTACCAATAATGGGTGTTATATTATAACACTCGCTCAGGTTTCAGGCTTAAAGATGGTCTACTTCAGGCAAACAACATTAAGAGATTGGCATCGCACTGTTGTACTCTTCAGTGTGGCTTTGCTGATCGCATGGAATTTTGTCACCATCTTCCATCAGCTGGATATGACGCCTGAACATCATGCCCATCATCACTGTCAGATGTTCGCCAGTGCCAATCACGGTCTGGCAAAGACTCAGCCGACCATTCAAACAGTTCCGAATAGGCGCAACACTTTCCACGACACGGCCGAACGTTTTCTCCTTATTGAGGAAGTCCGTAGTTCCGCTCGCGCACCACCTAATTTTGCTTAGTCATCACTCATACTCAAATCATTTAGTGTTATTGACTCGCAATATTCGTGATTTTTAATAACGTATTAAAAGACTTAGTATCAATTTGGATTCATACTAACTCAAATTGGTAGACGCAAAATTAGGAAAAAAATGCCATCTAAACACACTTTGGCTCTTGTTATCGGCTTATCTCTGTCTACAAGCGCAATCGCACAAGAATACCGTCAACACGATGCACACGTTCACGGCCAAATCGAATTTAACATTGCCCAAGACGGCAAAGATCTGCTCATTGAAATCACCGCGCCAGGTGCTGATGTGGTTGGTTTCGAACATCCGCCCGAAAATGCAGAGCAAAAACAGGTTCTAAAAAATGTTGTCGCCAAACTGGAAGACGCGAATAGCCTGTTTGCCATCAACCCACAAGCCAAATGTGATGTGACTGAAGCCCTGGTGAACCACACGCTTGATGATGAACATGAAGAGCATGGCGACCACGGACATGAAGGTCACGACCACGATGAACATGCGCACGATGATCATGACGAACACCATGATAACGACGGCCATGATGAACATGACGATCACGAAGGTCACGACCATGATGAACACAATGGTCATGGTGAGTTTTCTGTGCAATATCGCTTCAACTGTGAGCAAGTCAGCGAACTAAGTAGCATTAAAACTGGCTGGTTCAATCAGTTCCCTGCAACAGAATCAGTCAGTGTTAACTTGTTTACTGATACGACTCAGTCAGCAACCAACCTAAGCAAAGATAACGCCGAGATAAAAATCAAATAACTTGCCTGGCGTGTAAGTGCATACTTACACGCTATTCCTTTGGTGATAATCTATGACTGATTCCATAACCAGCGTTGTAGAGCTCAAGGATGCCGAGTTTATTTGGCCAGGCTCTGACATCGCTACCATCGCTATTCCTCATTTAAGCATTGCATCTGGTGAGCATGTTTTTATCAAAGGGCCAAGTGGCTGTGGTAAATCAACACTTCTGGCTCTGCTTACCGGAATCAATACCCTGAGCTCGGGATCCCTTTCCGTATTAAGCACTGACTTATCGACCTTGTCGGCAAGTCAAAGAGATAAGTTTCGTGCGGACCATATTGGCTATATTTTCCAACAATTCAATTTGTTACCGTATCTCAATGTGCTTGAAAACGTATTACTTCCCTGCCAGTTCAGCCAGGTAAGGCGTGATCGTATTGCACAACGAGCGAGCCATCATGCTTTGGTTGAGCAAGCATCCGCGTTGTTAGAGAGGCTGCATTTGCCTCACAATCTTCATTCGCGTCCAGTGTCTGAGTTAAGCATTGGGCAACAACAACGAGTAGCCGCAGCACGAGCTCTCATGGGGCATCCCGCGTTAGTGATTGCTGACGAACCAACATCCGCTCTGGATCATGACAACCGCATGGCTTTCATTGAGCTACTGATGGAACAGGCTAACCAAGTCAACGCGACACTGGTGTTTGTCAGTCATGATCCAACCCTAGAGCCTTTGTTTAACCGCACGATTAACCTCCCAGATATCAACCAATGCAGTGACTTAGGAGGATTATCATGAGCGCCGTTGTAAAGCTTGCCTGGAAGAGCTTAATGAACCGCAAAGCAACCGCGTTGCTAACGAGCATGACTGTCGCGATTTCTGTCATCTTATTGCTTGGCGTTGAGCGGATTCGAACTCAGGCAAAAGACAGCTTTGCTAATACCATTTCAGGTACTGATTTAATCATCGGTGGTCGTTCCGGGCCGGTAAATTTATTGCTTTATTCAGTGTTCCGAATTGGCAACGCCACCAACAATATCGACTGGAAGAGCTATCAGGAATTTAGCCAACATCGTTCAGTCGATTGGGCCATTCCCATCTCACTGGGCGACTCCCATAAAGGTTTCCGTGTCATGGGGACAAATCACAGCTATTTCGAACATTATAAGTATGGTAGTAAGCAACCACTTACTTTTACTCAAGGTCGAGAATTCAATGGCTTATTTGAAACCGTCCTCGGCTCTGACGTAGCGAAACAACTGGGTTACCAGATTGACAGCAAAATCATCATCGCTCATGGCATCAGTGATGTTGGCTTTAGCCGTCATGACAATCTACCGTTCAACGTTGTCGGCATTCTGGCTCCTACAGGCACCCCCGTCGATAAGACCGTGCATGTCTCTTTAGAAGCGATTGAAGCGATTCACGTCGGCTGGGAGAGTGGCGCACATTTAGGTGCAACGCCAAAGGCGGAAGATTTACAAGCCGTAGACTTTCAACCCAAACAGATCACCGCAATGCTGGTCGGTTTGAAATCACGTATTCAAACCTTCGCCTTGCAGAGACAAATCAACACTTACCCTAAAGAGCCACTAAGCGCGATCATGCCAGGCGTTGCTTTGCATGAATTATGGGGAATGATGTCAGTCGCGGAGCAGGCATTGATGGCAGTGTCTGGTTTTGTCGTCGCAGCCGGATTACTCGGCATGTTGAGTAGCCTGTTAACCAGCCTGCAAGAGAGACGCCGGGAGATGGCCATTCTACGCGCGATGGGAGCGAGACCTCGACATGTGTTCTCTCTGCTGATCAGCGAAGCCAGTTTGTTGACGGCAGCCGGAATTATCACAGGTGTTGCGGGCCTCTATTCCATTCTGGCGCTATTGCAACCCATCATACAGCAACACTATGGTATACATCTGACACTAAGTTTTCTTTCTTCATATGAATGGATGCTGCTCGTATTTGTACAATGCGCGGGTATTATGATTGGTTTCGTCCCTGCACTACGCGCTTATCGACAATCACTGAGCGACGGAATGACAATAAGGATATAAAAATGTGGAAAAAAATACTCGCTAGCTGCTTGCTGGTGATTTCTTTTACAGCCCCGGTAATGGCAAGTGAAGAACCATTGAAGATCGACTGGCTAGATCTGGTCCCCGAATCGGAGCGTAAAATGTTTAATAGCATGGGCATGCCTGATGCGTCAGAGCATAGTGGTGGCGCAGCACAACAGTCTAAGATTGGCGGTGTAAGAACCGAACTGAACGGCAGTCTGGTAAAAATACCGGGATTTGTTATTCCGTTGGAAGGTGATTCGAAAACCGTTACCGAGTTTTTGCTGGTGCCATACTTCGGGGCATGTATTCACGTTCCACCACCACCACCCAATCAGATCATCTATGTGAAGTTTCCAAAAGGGGCACCAGTACAGGAGCTTTGGGATGTGGTTTACGTCGTTGGGACCCTCAAAACAGAAGTCATGAGCCATGAACTGGCGGAAACGGCCTACCTGATAGAAGGTACGAAAATAGAAAGCTACGACGATATGTAGTCGCCAATCGTCACCGTTTTAAAAGATACACCCAGGGCGTCACTTCGGCGCCCTTTTCATATATGAACTAGATAATATAGCGCGACAAATACGCTAATACACTCACATACAGGACTAAAAGAAACGCTATCGACAGGTGCTTTTTCAGTTTGCTTGATTCTGAGAACTTCATCGCCCCTCCAAAATAACGATAACAACTTTAACAATTTGTTATCATCTTGAATAGCGTTATTTGATCTAATTTTGCCCTTCACTTTCTGGCCGTTAGGCGGATTAAAATGTAAATTGAGGCAAGCATGACTTGTAGATCGCCGAGTAGGAATATAAATGGCAGAATCAGTACAGCAACCTAGCGTGATGGTACACCAGCCCAACTCCCAACAACGTTCTAAAAACGACAAGAAAAACACTTATATCAAAGACAGCGCCAGCCGTATTCAGAGCATTGCTCAGATCCATGGCTTAGATGCATTGCTGCAAGACGAGCCTCCTGCCAAATCAGTGTTTGAACGAGCTCAACTTCGCGAACAACGACGCAAGGAACAACGCCAGAAAAACCTCGAGCAGATTTTAAAACTCGCCCACCGTGGATGCAAAGATGAAACTGCAGGCGAGCCGGATCAGGACTGGCTTTATCGCTTTTTTGAGATGGCACAAGATATTCACGGCAGTTCAATGCAAAAACTCTGGGCACAAGTGCTGAAACGAGAGGTCACCAACCCGGGCTCCACATCAATGAAAGCACTCAAAGTTCTGAAAGACATGTCGCCAAAAGAAGCACAAACCTTGCAAAGAGCCGCTTCTCTTGCCTGCAGCTTTGGTGGCGATAGCAGCCGCAAATTATTGATTGGCTACAAAGCCCAAAATGGTCTGTTTAGTTTTGGCAAGCGTGAAGCCACCAGCAACTTAAATATGGGCACCTTCCATCTGCCCTACTCCAGCTTACTGGTATTGATTGAATTAGGCTTACTTCACAGTGCTGAACTTGAGTCCGGAGAGATCAGTGTAGAGACACCTTTATCACTCACCTATCAAGGCAAGAATTTGTCGCTGCACGCGAATGCGAAGAGGGTAAGGTTGCTTTACTATCGATTCAGCCCAACGGGCAATGAACTGTGTACTCTGTTAGGTAACAAACCCAACCCGGAGTACTACGAAAAGATTTTATTCATTTTAAATCATAAGTTTACAGTTAAATCTGAAGCCGATACCAGCATCAGTCATAGCGTATAGTCACGCTTTAGGAGCTTTTGGCCACCTATGTTCCAAAAGCTCCTCAACCTGTTCAATAACCTTTTGACCACCTATGATCTAAAAGGTATTTCAGCGGATCACGCCACGCTGTTTTAGATCATGTAAACACAATTCCACCAGGTCATCGACGCTCTTTTCTCCGGCTGGCAAATCAATTTCTGGATTTTCAGGTGCCTGATATTCCGAGTCGATGCCAGTGAAATTTGGAATTTCTCCTGCGCGAGCTTTGCGGTACAAACCTTTAGGATCACGTCCTTCACACACTTCCAGAGAAGCATTGACAAACACTTCAATGAACTCGCCTTCAGGCAGTAGATCTCGAACCAACTGGCGCTCTGCACGGTGTGGCGAAATAAACGCAGACAGCACAATCAAACCTGCATCTGCCATCAATTTAGCCAATTCACCAATGCGACGAATGTTCTCACGGCGATCTTGCTCTGAAAAACCTAAATCGCTGCACAAGCCATGTCGAACGTTATCACCATCAAGCAAATAAGTATGGTAACCAAGCCCTGCAAGACGGTTTTCCAATGCGCCAGCGACCGTAGATTTACCCGCACCAGATAAGCCGGTAAACCACAACACTGCTGGCTTTTGTTTTTTTAAATCAGCACGAAACTGCTTATCGACCGAGTGCTGATGCCAAACAATGTTTTCATCTTTTACCGTAGTGTCGGTTGTCATAACGTATCCTTGTAAATATCGGAATTAAAACGGGAAGAAGACCGGAATCAGTGTTAATACTAAGACGGAATACACAATAGAAATCGGCACACCAATTCTCACATAATCGGTCAATTTGTAATTACCTACGCTGTATACCAACAAATTAGTCTGGTATCCGTAGGGAGAAATAAAGCTCGCGCTTGCGCCGAACAATACCGCCATAATAAATGGCATCGGATCGACGCCATACCCTACCGCCATACTGTAGCCGATAGGAAAAGCGAGCGCTGCTGCGGCGTTGTTGGTCACTAACTCAGTCAGCACCAGCGTCATGATGTACGTCGCCACCAGAGCACCAAACACACCCCAGCCATTAAACGCGTGGATGAACATATCACCCATTCTGACGGATAAGCCAGAAGAGATCATAAGTTGTGCAATCGACAATGCTGAGCCTACAATCACGACAATATCGACCGGAAAACGGCGGCGTAGCTCTCCAAGTTGAACAATACCGAGGGCAATCAAAGCGATGATATATACCGCCAGCCCTTTAATGATTGGCACTAATTCGAGTAACGCACAACCAATAACAGCCGCAAAGCCGAGTAATACGATAGTAGATTTGTGCACATCTAAACGGGCACTCGAATCCAAATCATGAATCAGGACGAACTCTTTACGATGAGCTCGACGCTCTGTTTCAAATCGCTTCCCTGGCACCAATACTAAGGTGTCACCCGGGGCCAGAATAATGTTGCCAAGGCCGCCTTCTAAACGTTCATGGCCACGACGAATCGCGACAACGACCGCATCAAAACGATCACGAAAGCGGCTCTCTTTAAGTGTCTTGTGACAAAAAGTAGCCGAGGAACTCACCACAACTTCGATAAAGTTCTGCCCGTTTAAATGTTGTTGGCCAAACAGTGTCAAGCCTGGGATCTCTTGCAGCGTCGCCACGCTCTCAACATCACCACAAAACAGCAGTCGGTCCTTAGCGTTGAGCACAAAATCCGGTCCTACTGATGAGACAGTCTCACCATCACGCACCACTTCTGCTAAGAACAGTTTACGTAAGGCGCGTAAATTGTTTTCACTGACTGTACGCCCAACTAATGGAGAGCCAGGTTCAACACGGGATTCGAGAAAATAAGGCAAGTCTTCCTGAGTCTGGTCGTCATAATTCGGCAGCAAGTAGCTCAATGGGATCAGAATTAACAACCCGCCCCCCAGCACAGCTAAGCCAATCAATGTCGGAGTAAAAAAGTTCAGGCTAGGCAAGCCAGCATCTTCGACAAAGCTATTGATGATTAAGTTGGTTGACGTACCAATCAACGTCAATGTGCCACCCAAAATTGCTGTGTATGAAAGCGGAATCAATAACTTTGAGGGGGCGTGTTGTTGGTTGCGTTTAATAGCGCCGATCAGTGAGACCACAACGGCGGTATTATTAGTAAAAGAAGAAAGTAGAGCCGTAGATAAACCCAGCTTCGCAATAACACTTCCTAATTGGCCTTCTGAGATACTGCGACTTACCCAACTGATAAGCAGCGTTTTTTCCAAAGCGCACGAAGCAAGTATTAACAATACAAGTGTTAATAACGATGAGTTGGTAAAGTTTGCTGCGATGGTGTTCAAATCCATCATCCCGGCCATGAACGCAATAAAGGCAGCGCCAGCAAAGATATAGCTAGGCTTAATTTTAGTGACCAGCAAACAAGTAATAACGCCAAGCAGAATCGCTAGTACAAATCCTTGTTCCCACATAGCCTTTCCTTACCAAAAAGCCCTATCAGGGCGAAAAAAGCAGCTACACATAACGTTTGTGCAGAGCGATAAAATGAACGATAAAAGCAAAGCGAGCGAAAAAGGACGCCAGAATGTTCATACCAATCACAGTAAGTAAGTGATCAGAAATAGCGTAGGAAAAATGCTTGAGAACAAGGCAAAATTTTTCGATAAGTAGTTATTCTACAATCAAAAATTTTAACGCAGTTATCGAGTATTTTAACAAGCTAGAATGACCAGTTATTTACTACGATTGGTATCAGCATTCACCGAAACATTCTGGTTCCAGAGGAAAGCGCCTGACTGCATTTCGCAACTCAGTCAGGCAAACCACTTACTTCTTGAGTAACTGGCTCAGGTCTTTAGCTTCCCAGTGCGGGAAATGTTTACGAACCAGTGCGTTAAGCTCTAGTTCAAATGCAGAGATGTCAGTCAAACCACGCTCTACTGCTGCAAGGCTTTCTTTCACCATACCTGCACCAACCGTAACGTTCGTCAGGCGATCGATAATGATGAAGCCACCGGTATCTGCACAATCCTGATAGTTATCAATTGCAACAGACTCGTTAAATGACCACTCACACAAACCAATACCGTTAAGTGGAAGCTCAGCCGCACCGTGCGTAGAAAGGTTGTTGATGTCGTATTGATGACGAATTGCCTCAACGTGACCTACGGTTTTCTTGCCAGCAATCTTAATGTCGTAATCACGACCAGGTTGCAATGGTTGCTCTGTCATCCACACAACGTCTGCAAGCAGATGGTTAGTGGTTTCAACCTGAGCGTTCTCAAGAACAATCAAATCACCACGGCTGATGTCAATCTCATCGTTCAGAGTCAGAGTGACAGCCAGACCTGCTTGTGCTTCTTCAATGTCACCATCAAAAGTCACAATTCGAGCAACAGTTGAAGTTTTTCCTGAAGGAAGTGCTTTGATCTTATCGCCCACTTTCACTGAACCAGATGAAATCGTGCCCGCAAAACCACGGAAATCGAGGTTAGGACGGTTCACATACTGAACAGGGAAACGGAATTCACCGTTGCCTTTTTCTCGGTCAACGTCAACGGTTTCAAGTAACTCAAGCAGTGTAGGACCTTGGAACCAGTCCAGATTTTCGCCTTTATCAACGACGTTATCGCCTTCAAGAGCTGAAATCGGGATGATTTGAATATCAATTTCACCCGTCAGGTTTTCAGAGAACTTCAGGTAAGCATCACGAATCTCTTCAAAACGCTCTTGCGAGTAATCCACTAAGTCCATTTTGTTAATTGCGACAACAAAATGCTTCAAGCCCAACAGGTTTGAAATGAATGAGTGACGACGAGTCTGATCAAGAATGCCTTTACGTGCATCCACAAGGATTACCGCTAAATCACACGTCGAAGCACCTGTAGCCATATTACGTGTGTATTGCTCGTGTCCCGGAGTATCAGCGATGATGAACTTACGTTTCTGCGTTGAGAAGTAACGGTAAGCCACATCGATAGTGATACCCTGTTCACGCTCCGCTTGCAGACCATCAACAAGGAGTGCCAAATCTGGCTTCTCACCCGTTGTACCGACACGCTGACTGTCGGAATGCACAGCGGCTAACTGATCTTCATAAATTTGTTTTGAGTCATGGAGCAAGCGCCCAATAAGGGTACTCTTACCGTCATCAACAGAACCACAAGTCAAAAATCGAAGTAAAGACTTGTACTGGTGTTGTGTTAAATAGCCTTCGATACCAAGCTCGGCTAATTGAGCTTCAACTGCACTGTTCATTATCTTTCCTTCGATCCTTTAGAAGTAACCTTGACGTTTTTTCAGTTCCATCGATCCTGACTGATCGTGGTCGATAGCTCGTCCTTGGCGCTCACTTGATGTGGCCACCAGCATCTCTTCAATAATGCCCGTCAGCGTATTAGCTTCTGATTCGATCGCGCCGGTTAACGGATAACAACCTAAAGTACGGAAACGAACGCTTTTCTCTTCGACTACTTCACCTGGTTGAATTTCCATACGGTCATCATCCACCATGATCAACATGCCATCGCGCTCAACGACAGGACGTTTATCAGCAAGGTAAAGCGGTACAATCTCAATATTTTCCAGGTAGATGTACTGCCAAATGTCAAGCTCAGTCCAGTTTGAAAGTGGGAACACACGAATGCTCTCACCTTTGTTAACCTGACCGTTGTATGTCTTCCATAATTCCGGACGTTGGTTTTTAGGATCCCAGGTGTGGTTTTTATCGCGGAATGAGTACACACGCTCTTTCGCACGTGATTTCTCTTCGTCTCGGCGCGCACCACCAAAAGCAGCATCAAAACCGTATTTGTTCAGAGCTTGCTTAAGACCTTGTGTCTTCATGATATCTGTGTGCTTTGAAGAACCATGAACGAATGGGCTACAACCCATTGCGATACCTTCTGGGTTCTTATGTACCAAAAGCTCAAAACCGTATTTTTCTGCTGTACGATCACGGAACTCAATCATCTCGCGGAATTTCCAGTCCGTATCCACATGCAGCAGTGGGAATGGGATCTTACCTGGGTAAAAAGCTTTACGCGCAAGGTGCAGCATCACCGATGAATCTTTACCAATCGAATACATCATGACTGGGTTATCAAACTCAGCCGCAACTTCACGGATGATATGAATACTCTCCGCTTCGAGTTGTTTAAGGTGAGTTAAACGTTGTTGGTCCATGTTTTGTATTTCCTTTTAAGCTTGAAGGCGCATTACGTCTCTAATCTTTGGACTGAAATTATATGGAGTTGGCGATAGCACTTTTGTTGAATTCAGTACTAGACAAAAACCAGTCTAACTTTTGAGACAATCGAACCACTTCACCTACCACGATTAAGGAAGGAGATTGAGCATCCTTCGATAAATCAGATAGTTGGGACAATTCTCCCGTAAATACTTTCTGTTCTATTTGTGTACCACGTTCAATAATGGCAATCGGTGTTGAGGCTGATCGACCGTGTTTAATAAGCTGATTCTGAATATAGTGTGATTTCATCAGCCCCATGTAGATCACTAAAGTCTGATTGCCACGAGCCAGTGTTGACCAATCCATCTCATCACTTTCTTCTTTCAAGTGACCGGTGACAAAAATGGCCGATTGAGCATAATCACGATGCGTCAGAGGAATCCCAGCATAGGCTGTTGCTCCAGCCGCCGCCGTAATACCAGGCACAACCTGAAAACGTACGCCAGCATCAGCCAGAACTTCGAGCTCCTCACCACCGCGACCAAACACGAATGGATCGCCACCTTTTACTCTCACCACTCGGTAACCTTGTTTTGCGAAATCAACCAATAATTGATTGGTCTTTTCCTGCGGCACACTATGATGTCCGGCACGCTTGCCCACACAAACTAAAATCGTGTCGCTTGGGACCAAGGCCATGATCTCTTCAGAGACAAGGTAGTCGTACAAAACCACATCGGCTTGTTGCAGACAGTTCAGTGCTTTCACGGTCAAAAGTTCAGGATCACCCGGACCCGCACCAACGAGCGCAACTTCACCAGGCTGCAATGAGCGCTTTGAAAATCGCGATGTCCCTAGCGTTTGGTTATCAGAAACCAATCGCGGCTTTGGTAAGGGAAAAGTGGTGACTGAATCTTTCGCTGCCATGTGTTTGCTCATCATCCATAGATATCGGTATGCAGGCATTATGGCGGGGCGTTTATATTACCTGAAATTCTAAAATTTCATTTTTTATTCAAAAATCTGCTAAGAAGTTTTTGTTTGGTCTCATTCAAAAGCGTGAATTGGCCGTTTAACCTTTTTCCTTTGCCTTTTTGTTAATGCGAAAGAAACGTTAGAATGCGATGAATCACAGTCAGATATTTTACCTTTATGCTAAACGACGTATTTTACGACTTAACTCAACATGGCTTTTCCGAGCAAGAAGCCACTCAACTGATCGAACACGGGCAAGAGCTTGAACTTCCGACAAGGCACATTCTCTGCCATCAGGGAGAATTAACTTCAGATATCTACTTCATTCTTGAAGGGTTATGTCATGCCAGTTATCTGACAGAACAAGGGAAAGAGTTCAGTAAAGAATTCTATTGGGAAAAAGACTGGGTGATTGGTTTCGAAAGTATCATAAAAAATCAGCCGTCACCTTATTTGCTGGAAACACTGGCCGCCTGCCGATTATTTTGTTTGCCAGTTGAAACGCTGCATCACTGGAGAGCGGACAAACATCCAATTTATCTAAAACTGCTTGAAAATCAGTTGATGAATAAAGAGAACAAAGAGCGCTTCATGCTCCTCTACTCTCCTCAAGAGCGCTACCAGTTGTTCTGCGCGCACTATCCAGATCTGGAACAACGTATTACCGACAACCAAATTGCAGCCTATCTTGGCATTACGCCTATTAGCCTGAGCCGTATTAAAGCGCGTCTGAGCAAAGAGGATAGAGAATAAGTAAGAAAAAGACTCTTCAATTTGAAGAGCCTTTTCGATGAAATAAGGGGGCTATTTCAGAAGACGAGCGCGGAATTGACGCCCTTTCATCTTACCGGTACTGATGGTTTGCAGAGCCTTCTTCGCAGCAGACTTCTCCACCGCAACATAAGCGCGCACTGGGAACAGATGGATTTTACCCACTTGAGTCCCCGGGATTCCGTCTTTACCTGTTAAGCAACCCAGAATATCGCCCGGGCGGACTTTTTGCTTCTTACCGCCATCAATATTTATCGTTACCATTTTCGCTTGGTACGGCTGTTGATTTGACTTCGCCGGCAGCATCGATGGTACGATATCCATATCTAAGTACTCTTCAATACGAGCAACACGCAAACCGTCTTTTTCACCAAAGAAGCTGAAAGCCAGACCTTTGCTACCCGCACGGCCAGTACGACCAATACGATGCACATGTACCTCTGGATCGCGAGACAACTCGAAGTTAAATACCGCATCCAGGTTGTCAACGTCTAAACCTCGCGCCGCAACGTCAGTGGCAACCAGAATTGAGATACTCTTATTAGCAAACTGAACCAATGCCTGATCACGCTCGCGCTGTTCCAAATCCCCATGAAGATCAATCACACTGAAACCGCGGTGATGCAACTCATCCGCTACACTTTGCACTTCTTTCTTGGTGTTACAGAATACAACGGCAGACTCTGGCTGGTAAGTTAGGAGAAGGTTTGCCAAAGCTTCATCACGAGCTTCCGAGCCTTCAACTTTATAGAAGTACTGTGCAATGCTCGACGTATCGTGAGTCGACTCCACTTTGATCATCTCAGGCGACTGCATAATACGCTGAGCGATGTGCTCAATTTTCTCAGGAAAAGTAGCACTGAAAAGCAGTGTTTGACGCTGTTTCGGCGCCGCATCAATGATGGCATCCAACGCATCCTGGAAACCCATTTCCAACATACGATCCGCTTCATCCAGTACCAGTGTATTCAGCTCTTCAAGATTGATGCGACCTTTTTCAAGGTGATCGAGAATACGCCCCGGTGTACCCACGAGAATATGAGCGCCGTGCTCCAGTGAACCAATTTGTGGCCCCATTGGCATACCACCGCACAGAGTCAGAACTTTAATATTGTGGATACCACGTCCCAACGTGCGGATTTCTTTCGCTACCTGATCTGCCAACTCTCGTGTCGGACACAGCACTAAAGATTGCACTCGAAAGCGTTTCACATTTAAATTCGACAAAACCCCCAGACCAAACGCAGCGGTTTTACCCGAACCGGTTTTACCCTGACCAATTACATCACGCTGGTTCAGGATCGCAGGCAAGCTCAGGGCTTGAATCGGCGTCATATGGGTGTAATTCAATGAATCAAGCGTAGCGAGTAACGCCGGGCTTAGCCCTACGTGGTCAAAAGTTTGTTTGCTCACAGGGGAATATCCTCAGGTAGGATGAAAAAGAGGGCACATTATCGCCAGATTTGTCAGGAAGACCAGTTAAAATTAACCATTGTTAATGAGTATTAGCAGAAAACCGAGTAAAGTCAGTAACACGAAATCAATAACGGACTATGGAAATGCTCACCTGGATTACTTTGCCTTTTGATCAACTGACCACACATCAACTGTACGAGCTGATGCGCTTGCGTGTCGATGTGTTTGTCGTGGAGCAAACCTGCCCGTACCCGGAGCTCGATGGCAAAGACACACTGGATGGCGTCTACCACCTGCTCGGTTATCACAATGATGAAATAGTCGCGTGCGCTCGCCTGTTACCAGCAGGAACCACCTTTGACAATGTCAGTATTGGCAGAGTCGTTACCAAGCAAACAGCACGCGGTGGCGGTTTGGGCCACCAATTACTTAAAGAAGCATTAAAACAGTGTGAAGCACTTTGGCCTAAACAAACCATCGATATTGGCGCTCAGGAACACCTCAGAGAGTTTTATGCCTGTCACGGATTTAATGTCATTTCAGACAGCTACCTTGAAGATGGTATACCTCACGTAGACATGCGCAGAGAAGCTCTCTAAATAATCCGGTACAGTGACCAATAAAAAAGACGCGATACCTTCGCGTCTTTTTTATTGTCGGAAATTTTATTGCCGGAAATCTATTTATTACGCCCGAAGCTGCCATCAGATAAGCGGAAAAACATCACGGAATGATCTCCTTTATCCAGTTGCAACATATCAAGCTGGCCATCACCAGAGAATTTAAATCGAATCAATTGTCCCTGTTTGATATGACTGAGTGGCTTATCACTGCCTTCAATTTTAACTAAAGAACTTAAATCTGCCATTGAAAGCTGGTTATTACGAAATACCTGGGCCAACGTATCGCCATTTTTCACTTGGTACTCTTTCCAGTTTTCAGATTTTGGCCCCGAGTTTTGCGATGTACGTTGTTGGCTCAGGCTCTGCGCATTGAGGTCGATAGAAACTCGCTGATGATCAACAGGCTGAGACTGCTCGACTAATTCTTCCGTTTTCTTTGGCATCGGTATTATGAAAAGCAATACAAAGAGTGGAACCAACACCATCAGTGCTCGTTGATGGAATTTAGGCAGGCGCTGCCAAAACGCGGTGACAGGCTGTACGCGTTCCAACCACTTACTTTTATTGAACGGCTGCTTCCAGTCGATAGCAGCGAACTTTTGTTTGATCAACTCTACATAGTCGACTTGCTGCTTTTTCTTTCTGCGACGATTCATTGTGATAAGCCCCTTAATACTTCTGCTGCCAGTATAAAAATACCAGCGCGGAGAGTATATGTTTTTCACTCAAGTAAAATGGAATTTGGTGTAAATTAGCAGAAAATTCACTTGGAGTAAGAGATAAGTCACACCCTACATGGTCAAACCAGACAATCTGAGCCAATCATTTAAACCTTAGCCCGAAACTGATATCCTGTAATCTTTCTCACTCCTAACAAGAGCGACAGTCATGTCTGAAATTAAATTTGAAACTGCAGAACAAAAAGCAAGCTACGGCATTGGTCTGCAAATGGGTCAGCAACTTGCAGGTTCTGGTCTAGAAGGTCTTAACGTAGATGCAATCGCAGCAGGTATCGCGACAGCACTAGTTGGCGACATGCCAGCGATTGAAATCGACGAAATCAACAAAGCATTGCAAGAGCTACACACTCGCGCAGAAGCAGTACGTCAAGAAGCGGCAAAAGCTGCTGCAGCTGACGGTGAAGCGTTCCTAAAAGACAACGCTCTACGTTCAGAAGTTAAGGTACTTGAGTCTGGTCTGCAGTACGAAATCATCACTGAAGGTACTGGCGAAATCCCAACATCAGACAAATCTGTACGTGTTCATTACCATGGTGAACTAACAGACGGTACTGTATTTGACAGCTCTGTATCTCGCGGTCAACCAGCCGAGTTCCCAGTAACTGGCGTAATCAAAGGTTGGGTTGAAGCTCTACAACTAATGCCTGTTGGTTCTAAATGGAAACTATACATTCCACAAGACCTTGCGTACGGTGAACGTGGCGCAGGCGCTGCAATCCCTCCATTCGCAGCACTAGTATTCGAAGTAGAACTACTAGACATCCTATAATTGAAAACTGTTTCAATTACACATTATCAAGCGGCGCTGTTGCGCCGCTTTTTTGTATAAGATAAAAATACCTTATCCCCTACACTGTCTGTCAGTCTAATAACGTGAAAAATAATAATTTCTAAAACGCGCTCAACCATTGGAGGTACTATGCGTAAAACACTCCTGACTCTTGCACTTCTATCAATGAATATCGGCAGTGCACATGCTTTCCTAGATTCCATCACAGACAAAAGCAGTGAAAGTGGGCTGATGGACATGGTCGGAAAAAGTTTGAGTACAGAATCGTCTCCGCTAACTGACTTACTCACTAGCCAACTCTCAGTATCTACGGAGCAAGCTGTTGGTGGTAGCGGTGCATTATTGGCGCTAGCTCAAAGTGAATTATCTGATGAAAATAGCAGTGAACTTGAGTCTCTGGTTCCTGGGTTATCGACGCTAAGTAGTGCTCAAAGTTTGTTGGGGAATGTAGAAAGCCTGAGTGCGGTGCAAAGCACATTTGATTCATTAGGACTGGATTCATCAATGATCAGCCAATTCGCTCCGGTTATTTTGCAATACCTGAACGAGCAAGGTGCAAGCGAAGGTCTATTGAGCTCTTTGACAGGGCTGTGGTCAGGCGAATAAGCAAGAACTGCAAACGAATCAGAAACTAAATGCTATTAGTTGCTGTGAGTTAACTGCCAGACTTTGTTGAAGTAAATCGTTTGACGACCTAACACGCTTAGATTTCTGAAAGTTTAAAAGTGACAGATACAAAAAAGCCGAGCTAACGCTCGGCTTTTTCGTTCTTACGAACTGATTACTCAGCAGCTTCTTCAGCAGCTGGGCGATCTACAAGCTCAATGTAAGCCATTGGAGCTTTATCACCAGCACGGAAGCCAGCTTTTAGGATACGAGTGTAACCGCCCTGACGAGCAGCAAAACGTGGACCTAGTTCGTTAAACAGTTTTGCAACTACTTCGTTGTCACGAGTACGTGCAAATGCAAGACGACGGTTAGCAACACTGTCAGTCTTAGCTAGTGTAATCAAAGGCTCAACTACGCGACGTAGCTCTTTTGCTTTTGGCAAAGTAGTCTTGATAACTTCATGACGTACTAGAGAGCTAGCCATGTTGCTGAACATCGCTTTGCGATGTGAGCTGTTGCGGTTGAGTTGACGACCACTCTTACGATGGCGCATGACCTAATCCTTCTAACTAGTATCGATTAATCTTCAGCGATTGATGCAGGTGGCCAGTTTTCCAGGCGCATGCCCAGAGACAGACCACGTGACGCAAGTACGTCTTTAATCTCAGTAAGAGATTTTTTACCCAGGTTAGGCGTTTTAAGTAGCTCAACCTCAGTACGTTGTACTAGATCACCGATGTAGTGAATCGCTTCTGCTTTCAGACAGTTAGCAGAGCGAACTGTTAGTTCAAGATCGTCTACAGGACGCAGTAGGATCGGATCGAATTCTGGCTTCTCTTCCTTCTCCTCAGGAACACGTACATCACGAAGATCTACGAACGCATCCAATTGTTCAGCTAGGATAGTAGCTGCACGACGGATTGCTTCCTCAGGTTCTAGAGTACCGTTTGTTTCCATATCGATAACAAGCTTGTCTAGATCAGTACGTTGTTCTACACGAGCTGCTTCTACAGCGTAGGCAATTTTGTCTACTGGGCTGTAAGTAGCATCTACTAGTAGGCGACCGATTGGACGCTCATCTTCTTCAGTATGGATACGCGCAGAAGCTGGAATGTAACCACGACCACGTTCAACTTTAATACGCATAGCGATTTCAGCGTTGTCATCCGTTAGGTGACAAATAACGTGTTCAGGGTTAGCGATCTCTACATCACCATCATGGGTGATGTCACCTGCAACCACAGGGCCCGAGCCTGATTTGTTCAAAGTAATGAACACTTCGTCTTTACCTTCAGCTACACGTACAGCCAAACCTTTAAGGTTTAGAAGGATTTCAAGAATATCTTCTTGTACGCCTTCTTTAGTGCTGTACTCGTGAAGTACGCCTTCAATTTCTACTTCTGTCACTGCACAACCAGGCATAGAAGATAGAAGAATACGGCGAAGTGCATTACCCAGAGTATGACCAAAGCCACGCTCTAATGGCTCAAGAGTTACTTTTGCGTGAGTCGAGCTGATTTGTTCAATGTCAACTAGACGTGGCTTAAGAAATTCTGTTACAGAACCCTGCATTGTGTCCTCTCTTTAGTTTAAACCTTACTTAGAGTAAAGCTCGACGATCAATTGTTCGTTGATGTCAGCTGATAGATCAGAACGCTCAGGCATACGCTTGAATGTACCTTCCATTTTGCCACCATCTACTTCAATCCAAGTTGGTTTTTCGCGTTGTTCAGCAACTTCTAGAGCTGCTTTGATACGAGCTTGCTGTTTAGCTTTCTCGCGAATTGAAACAACGTCATTAGCCGCTACTTTGAAAGAAGGAACGTTTACAACTTTACCGTTTACTAGGATAGCTTTGTGGCTAACTAGCTGACGTGCTTCTGCGCGAGTTGCACCAAAGCCCATGCGGTAAACTACGTTATCAAGACGACCTTCAAGAAGCTGAAGTAGGTTTTCACCAGTGTTGCCTTTTAGGCGAGCAGCTTCTTTGTAGTAGTTACGGAATTGTTTTTCTAGAACGCCGTACATACGACGAACTTTTTGCTTCTCACGAAGCTGAACGCCATACTCAGATAGACGACCGCGACGAGCGCCGTGTACACCTGGTGCGTTATCAATTTTACACTTGGTATCGATCGCGCGAACACCAGACTTAAGGAACAAGTCAGTGCCTTCACGACGGCTAAGCTTCAGCTTAGGACCCAAATATCTTGCCATGATTCTTCTCCAATTGTCCTAGAAACGTTATACGCGACGTTTCTTAGGTGGACGACAACCGTTATGAGGGATTGGTGTAGCATCAACGATGTTAGTGATGCGGAAACCAGCGGCGTTCAGTGCACGAACAGTAGATTCGCGACCTGGACCAGGACCCTTAACCATAACTTCCAAGTTCTTTAGGCCATATTCTTTAGCCATTTCAGCACAACGCTCAGCAGCAACCTGTGCAGCGAACGGAGTAGACTTACGAGAACCACGGAAACCAGAACCACCTGCAGTAGCCCATGCAAGAGCGTTACCTTGACGGTCAGTAATGGTTACGATTGTGTTATTGAAAGAAGCATGGATGTGCGCAACGCCATCTGCAACTTGCTTGCGTACGCGCTTACGAGCGCGAGTTGGTTGTTTAGCCATTGTACTCTACCTTCCCGATTATTTCTTGATCGGCTTACGCGGACCCTTACGGGTGCGAGCGTTGGTTTTAGTACGCTGTCCACGTAGTGGTAGACTGCGACGATGACGAAGACCACGGTAACAGCCAAGGTCCATAAGACGCTTGATGTTCATAGATACTTCACGACGTAGATCACCTTCTACAGTGTACTTAGCTACACCATCACGCAGTTGATCGATCTGCTCTTCAGTTAGTTCACTGATCTTAACATCTTCAGCAATACCCACTTCAGCTAGGATAGCTTGAGAGCGAGTTTTACCGATACCGTAGATCGCTGTTAAAGCGATTACAGCATGTTTTTGATCAGGAATGTTAATGCCTGCTATACGGGCCATTATTCACTCCTAAGTGTTTCTATAAAAGAATTAGCCGCAGCAAAGCCCGTTATGGATACGCTGCGGGATACTACTTCTTTTGCACGCAAAAGGTAGGCCGAGGAATATACTCGACCTAACCTTCGTTTTCAAGTAAAAATTTCTGCTAATTAGCCTTGGCGCTGTTTGTGCTTTGGCTCACTGCAAATCACGCGAACGACACCGTTACGCTTGATTACTTTACAGTTACGGCAGATTTTTTTAACGGAAGCACGAACTTTCATTGCTAAACTCCGTAAATGAAACTGAGTCTACCGCCGGATTAACGGCCGTATCCTTTCAGATTCGCTTTTTTCAACACAGAATCATACTGTTGAGACATCATATGAGTCTGTACCTGTGCCATAAAGTCCATAATTACAACCACTACGATAAGCAGTGATGTACCGCCGAAGTAGAAACGTACGTTCCACGCGACCATCATGAACTCGGGAATCAGACAGATAAAGGTAATGTACAGTGCACCAGCAAGGGTTAAACGTGTCATTACTTTATCAATGTATTTCGCTGTCTGCTCACCTGGGCGGATACCGGGTACGAATGCACCAGACTTCTTCAAGTTATCTGCTGTTTCGCGAGGGTTGAAAACCAACGCTGTATAGAAGAAACAGAAGAAGATAATTGCTGCTGCATAAAGCATTACATACAGAGGTTGACCTGGGCTAAGAGCCAAAGACACGTCAGTTAACCAACCGAACGTGCTGCTCTCACCGTTCTGACCAAACCACTGAGCCAGTGTTCCTGGGAACAGGATAATGCTTGATGCGAAAATCGCTGGAATAACACCTGCCATATTAATTTTAAGTGGCAGATGCGAACTCTGTGCAGCAAACACTTTACGACCTTGTTGACGCTTAGCGTAGTTTACAACGATTCTACGTTGACCACGCTCCATGAAAACAACGAAGTAAATAACTGCAAAAGATAGTACAGCGATTAACAACAGAAGAAGTACATGCAATTCACCTTGACGCGCTTGCTCGATTGTTTGACCGATTGCAGAAGGCAATCCAGCAACAATACCTGCAAAAATTAGTAACGAAATACCGTTACCAATTCCACGCTCTGTAATTTGTTCACCTAACCACATTAGGAACATGGTGCCGGTTACTAAACTTACGGTAGCAATTAGCGTAAACATGGTTTGGTCGATAACGACCAGATTGTCGACCATGTTTGGTAAGCCCGTTGCAATACCTATAGCTTGGAAAGTTGCAAGTACAAGCGTGCCGTAGCGTGTATATTGGCTAATCTTACGACGGCCTGCTTCACCCTCTTTTTTGAGTTCAGCTAACGCTGGATGAACTACAGTTAGCAATTGGACAACAATAGATGCCGAAATATACGGCATGATGCCCAATGCTAATATAGATGCACGCTCAAGAGCACCACCGGAGAACATGTTAAACATTTCAACGATGGTACCTTTTTGCTGGTCGAACAAATCGGCAAGTACAGCAGCGTCAATACCAGGGATCGGCACAAAAGAGCCTGCTCGGAATACTAAAAGTGCACCAATTACGAATAATAAGCGCGACTTCAGCTCACTTAAGCCGCTCTGAGCACTACGAAAATCTTGTCCTGGTTTCTTAGCCATCTGTACCTCGTTCCTCGAGATTATTCCTCGATTTTACCGCCTGCAGCTTCGATTGCAGCTTTAGCGCCTTTAGTCACACGTAGACCTTTAACAGTCACAGCTTTGCTGATTTCACCAGAAAGAACAACTTTTACGAATTCGATGTTCTTAGTGATGATGTTAGCAGCTTTAAGGCTGTTTAGATCAACCACGTCACCAGATACTTTCGCTAGCTCAGCTAGACGAACTTCAGCAGACACTAGGCTCTTACGAGAAGTGAAACCGAATTTTGGTAGACGTTGTTTCAGAGGCATCTGACCGCCTTCGAAACCTGGACGAACTGTACCGCCAGAACGTGATTTTTGACCTTTGTGACCACGGCCACCAGTTTTACCTAGGCCAGAACCGATACCGCGACCTAGACGCTTAGGAGCGTGCTTAGAACCAGCAGCCGGTGATAGAGTATTCAAACGCATTTCTGATTACTCCTCAACTTTAACCATGTAGTAAACCTTGTTGATCATACCGCGTACGCACGGAGTATCTTCAAGTTCTACTGTGTGGTTGATTTTACGAAGACCTAGACCGCGCAAAGTAGCTTTGTGCTTTGGCAGGCGACCAATTGAGCTTTTAGTTTGAGTTACTTTAATAGTTGCCATGGTGTTCTTACTCCGAAATAGATTCAACAGTTAGACCACGTTTAGCAGCAACCATTTCTGGTGACTTCATGCTACCTAGTGCATCGATCGTTGCACGAACGATGTTGATAGGGTTCGTAGAACCGTATGCTTTAGATAGTACGTTGTGTACACCAGCAACTTCTAGTACTGCACGCATCGCACCACCTGCGATAACACCAGTACCTTCTGCAGCAGGCTGCATGTAAACTTTAGAGCCCGAGTGGCGACCTTTCACTGGGTGGTGAAGAGTGCCTTCGTTTAGCGCAACAGTAACCATGTTACGACGCGCTTTTTCCATTGCTTTTTGAATCGCTGCAGGTACTTCACGAGCTTTGCCGTAACCGAAACCTACACGACCGTTACCGTCACCAACTACTGTTAGTGCAGTGAAGCTCATGATTCGACCACCTTTAACCGTTTTAGAAACACGGTTAACTGCGATTAATTTTTCTTGCAAATCATTCGCTTGAACTTGTTGTTCTTTAGCCATCTTCCAACCCTACCTTAGAATTTCAGACCAGCTTCGCGAGCAGATTCTGCTAGCGCCGCTACTCGACCGTGGTATTGGAAACCAGAACGATCAAATGCAACTGCAGTTACGCCTTTTTCAAGAGCGCGCTCTGCAACAGCTTTACCTACTGCTTTAGCTGCATCAACGTTACCAGTGTATTTCACTTGCTCACGGATCGCTTTTTCTACAGTAGAAGCTGCTGCGATAACCTCAGAGCCATTAGCCGCGATAACCTGTGCGTACACGTGACGAGGAGTACGGTGTACAACTAGGCGAGTCGCACCCAGTTCTGCAATCTTACGACGTGCGCGTGTAGCACGACGGATGCGAGATGCTTTCTTATCCATAGTGTTACCTTACTTCTTCTTAGCTTCTTTAGTACGCACATTTTCATCTGCGTAACGAACACCTTTACCTTTGTAAGGCTCAGGTTGACGGTAAGAACGAATGTCAGCCGCAACTTGACCAACTAGCTGTTTATCACAACCAGTAAGTACGATTTCAGTTTGGCTTGGACATTCCGCTTTAATACCCGCTGGCAATTCGTGCTCAACTGGGTGTGAGAAGCCTAGTGTTAGACCTACAGCGTTGCCTTTGATAGCAGCACGGTAACCAACACCTTTAAGAGTTAGCTTCTTAGTAAAGCCTTCAGTAACACCAACAACCATGTTGTTAACTAGTGCACGAGCAGTACCTGCTTGTGCCCAAGCGTTAGCAACGCCTTCTTTAGGACCGAAAGTTAGGTTGTTTTCTTCCTGAGCGATCACAACTGCATTGTTAAGAACGCGAGTTAGTTCGCCCTTAGCACCTTTTACAGTGATTTCTTGGCCGTTTAGTTTCACCTCTACGCCAGCTGGAATAGCGACAGGTGCTTTTGCAACACGAGACATAGTCTACTCCTTATTAAGCTACGTAACAGATGATTTCACCGCCAAGACCTGCTTTACGTGCAGCGCGGTCTGACATAAGACCCTTGGAAGTAGAAACGATTGCAATACCAAGACCACCCATTACAGAAGGAAGTTGATCTTTCTTCTTGTAAACACGTAGACCTGGACGAGAAACACGTTTAAGTTGCTCGATAACTGGTTTAGCTTGGAAGTACTTAAGTGTAACTTCTAGCTCAGGTTTTGCTTCGCCTTCAACAGCGAAGTCAACGATGTAACCTTCAGCTTTTAGTAGTGCAGCAATTGCAACTTTAAGCTTTGAAGAAGGCATTTTTACAGCAACTTTGTTTGCTGCCTGACCGTTACGAACGCGGGTCAGCATATCCGAAATCGGATCTTGCATGCTCATATGATTTACTCCAAATGATTAAGTGGCAATTACCAGCTAGCCTTACGAAGACCCGGAATCTCGCCTTTCATGCAAGCTTCACGAACCTTAATACGGCTTAGACCGAACTTACGTAGGTAACCGTGTGGACGACCAGTTTGGTTACAACGGTTGCGCTGACGAGATGCACTTGAATCACGTGGAAGAGATTGCAGAGTAAGAACTGCGTTCCAACGATCTTCTTCAGATGCGTTTACATCGCTAATGATAGCTTTAAGCGCTGCACGCTTCTCAGCGAACTTAGCTACTAGCTTTGCACGTTTAGCTTCACGTGCTTTCATTGATTGTTTAGCCATAACAGTAACCCTTCACCTTACTTACGGAATGGGAAGTTAAAGGCAGCCAGCAGAGCACGGCCTTCCTCATCAGTACCAGCAGACGTCGTAATAGTGATGTCTAGGCCGCGTACACGATCAACTTTATCAAAGTCGATTTCCGGGAAGATGATTTGCTCGCGAACGCCCATGCTGTAGTTACCGCGTCCGTCAAAAGACTTAGCGCTAACACCACGGAAGTCACGTACACGTGGAAGAGCGATGTTAATTAAACGCTCAAGAAAATCCCACATACGTTCGCCACGCAAGGTTACTTTACAACCGATAGGGTAGCCTTCACGGATTTTGAAACCTGCAACAGATTTACGCGCTTTAGTGATAAGTGGCTTTTGACCAGAGATCGTTGCCATATCAGATGCTGCGTTTTCTAGCAGTTTCTTGTCGTTGATTGCTTCACCAACACCCATGTTCAGGGTGATTTTCTCGATTCTAGGGACTTGCATGACGCTTGTGTAACTGAACTGTTTGGTCAGTTCAGCGACTACAGACGACTTGTAGTAATCATGCAGTTTCGCCATAGTAGAACTCCAAATTACTTCTAATTAGTTAGAAACGATTTCGTTGTTAGATTTAAAGAAACGAACTTTCTTACCATCTTCGAAACGGAAACCGATACGGTCAGCTTTACCAGTAGCTGCGTTAAAGATTGCAACGTTAGAAACATCAATTGCTGCTTCTTGTTCAACGATGCCACCTTGTTGACCTAGAGCCGGTACCGGCTTTTGGTGCTTCTTAACAAGGTTGATACCTTCAACGATAACTTTACCGGTTGCTAGAACCTTAGTTACTTTACCTTTCTTGCCTTTGTCTTTACCAGCAAGAACGATTACTTCGTCGTTACGACGGATTTTAGCTGCCATTTCTACGTGCTCCTTACAGAACTTCTGGAGCCAGTGAAACGATCTTCATGAACTTATCGCCACGAAGTTCGCGTGTCACAGGACCAAAGATACGTGTACCGATTGGTTGCTCAGATGTATTGTTTAGCAATACACAAGCATTTCGGTCGAAGCGAATGACAGAACCGTCAGGACGACGTACGCCTTTACGGGTGCGCACTACCACCGCCTTCAGAACATCACCTTTTTTAACTTTACCGCGAGGAATTGCTTCCTTCACAGTAACTTTGATGACGTCACCGATATGTGCATAACGGCGGTGAGAGCCACCCAGAACCTTAATACACATTACGCTGCGTGCGCCTGAGTTATCAGCTGCGTCCAGCATACTTTGCATTTGGATCATGTTAGTGCTCCGCTAAATATTAATAACTAGACCCATCACGGGTCGGGCTGCCTCTTTAAAAGGGACGCGAATTGTACCACCCTTTTTTGTGAATGGGTAGTCAAAAAATAAACGGCTCCAAAAATAATTTCTGGAGCCGTTTCTTATCATAGAACAGTGAAGATTACATCTTCGCCTTTTCTACAACTTTTACCAAAGTCCAAGACTTAGTCTTAGACAGTGGACGACACTCTGCGATTTCAACAGTGTCGCCTAGGCCACACTCGTTGTTCTCGTCATGTGCATGTACTTTAGTCGTACGTTTTACGAACTTACCGTAAATTGGGTGTTTTACGAAACGCTCGATAGCAACAGTGATAGACTTGTCCATCTTATCGCTAACAACACGACCTGTTTGAGTACGTTTTACTTCGCTCATTATGCGCCTGCCTTCTCAGTCAAAACAGTTTTCACACGTGCGATATCACGGCGTACAGCTTTCAGAGTATGAGTCTGCTGTAGTTGACCAGTTGCAGCTTGCATGCGCAAGTTGAACTGTTCACGTAGCAAATTCATAAGCTCAGCGTTAAGCTCTTCAACGCTTTTCTCGCGTAGATCTTGTGCTTTCATCACATCACCTGCTTAGTTACAAATGTAGTTTTGAAAGGCAGTTTACGTGCCGCTAGACGGAACGCTTCACGTGCCAATTCTTCAGGTACACCACCCATTTCGTACATAACCTTACCAGGTTGGATTTGGGCTACCCAGTACTCAACGTTACCTTTACCCTTACCTTGACGAACTTCAAGTGGTTTTTCTGTGATTGGTTTGTCTGGGAACACACGGATCCAGATTTTACCTTGACGCTTAACGTGACGTGTCATTGCACGACGTGCCGCTTCGATTTGACGAGCAGTTAGACGACCACGGCCAACAGCTTTAAGACCGAATTCGCCGAAGCTTACATCAGTACCTTTAGCTAGACCACGGTTACGACCAGTCTGAACCTTACGGAACTTAGTACGTTTAGGTTGTAGCATCTGTCGACTCCTTACTTACGGCCTTTGCGCTGCTTCTTAGGCTTATCGCCTTTTGGCTCTACAGCGTTAGCTGCTGGCATACCGCCTAGGATCTCACCTTTGAAGATCCAAGTTTTAATGCCGATCACACCGTATTGAGTGTGAGCCGAAGAAGTTGCGTAATCAATGTCAGCACGTAGAGTGTGTAGAGGCACACGGCCTTCACGGTACCACTCTGAACGTGCAATTTCAGCGCCGCCTAGACGACCGCTTACTTCCACTTTGATGCCTTTAGCGCCTAGACGCATTGCATTTTGTACCGCGCGCTTCATAGCACGACGGAACATAACACGACGCTCTAGCTGAGACGCGATGCTGTCACCAACAAGTTGCGCATCTAGTTCAGGCTTACGTACTTCAGCGATGTTAATTTGCGCTGGTACACCTGCAATTTTAGCTACAGCTGCGCGTAGCTTCTCAACGTCTTCACCTTTCTTACCGATAACAACGCCTGGACGAGCAGTGTGAATAGTCACACGGATGCTCTTAGCAGGACGTTCGATAACGATGCGTGATAGAGACGCTTTTTTCAGTTCACTTGTAAGGAACTGACGTACCTTGAAGTCGCCGTCTAGGTTGTCAGCGAAATCTTTGGTGTTAGCAAACCATGTAGCATTCCAAGGCTTAACGATGCCTAGACGAATACCATTAGGATGTACTTTTTGACCCATTGCTTACTCTCCTAGTCTCTAGCGATCTGCTACAACAACAGTGATGTGGCTTGAACGCTTCAAGATACGATCCGCACGACCTTTAGCACGAGGCATAATACGCTTCATGGTTGGGCCTTCATCTACAAAGATTTTTGCGACATTCAGATCGTCAATATCTGCACCTTCGTTGTGCTCCGCGTTAGCGATAGCAGACTCTAGAACTTTCTTAACTAGTGCAGCAGCTTTTTTGTTGCTGAACGTTAGGATTTCTAGAGCTTGGTCAACAGATTTACCACGGATTAGATCCGCAACTAAGCGAGCTTTCTGAGGAGAAATGCGAGCAAAGTTATGTTTAGCAACTGCTTCCATCATTTACTCCTTAGCGCTTCTTAGCTTTCTTATCCGCAGCGTGACCGCGGTAAGTACGTGTTGGTGCGAATTCACCCAGTTTGTGACCGATCATTTCATCAGTTACAAATACTGGTACGTGCTGACGACCATTATGGACAGCGATGGTCAAACCGATCATCGTAGGGATGATCATTGAACGACGGGACCAAGTCTTAATAGGCTTTTTGTCTCCGCTTTCCACCGCTTTCTCTACCTTCTTCAGCAAGTGTAGGTCAATAAAAGGACCTTTCTTGAGAGAACGTGGCATGGCGATTCCTCTTTATATAGATTACTTGTTACGACGACGTACGATGTACTTGTCAGTGCGTTTGTTCTTACGAGTCTTGAAGCCTTTAGTTGGCATACCCCAAGGAGATACTGGATGACGGCCACCAGAAGTACGACCTTCACCACCACCGTGTGGGTGATCAACCGGGTTCATTACTACACCACGTACGGTTGGACGTACGCCGCGCCAGCGTGAAGCACCAGCTTTACCAAGTTCACGTAGCATGTGCTCAGAGTTACCTACTTCACCGATCGTTGCACGACCTTCAGCAAGTACTTTGCGCATTTCGCCAGAACGTAGACGAACAGTTACGTACGCACCATCGCGAGCGATGATTTGAGCGTAAGCACCAGCCGAACGAGCTAGCTGACCACCTTTACCAGGCTTAAGTTCAACGTTGTGTACTGTTGAACCTACTGGGATGTTGCGCATTGGCAGAGAGTTACCAGCTTTGATAGGTGCATCAACACCTGACTGAATAACATCACCAGCTACAACACCTTTAGGTGCTAGGATGTAGCGACGCTCACCGTCTTTGTAAAGAACTAGAGCGATGTTTGCGCTACGGTTTGGATCGTATTCAAGACGCTCAACTGTCGCTGGGATACCATCTTTAGTACGTTTGAAGTCAACTAGACGGTAGTGTTGCTTATGACCACCACCGATGTGACGTACTGTAATACGACCGTTGTTGTTACGACCGCCATTCTTAGAGTTTTTCTCTAGAAGAGGTGCGTATGGCTTACCCTTGTGTAGGTCAGCGTTAACAACTTTAACAACGTGACGACGACCAGGGGAAGTCGGCTTACATTTAACAATAGCCATTCTTAACTACTCCTGTTATTCCGCGCCGCCAACGAAGTCAAGATCTTGACCTTCTTTCAAAGTAACGTACGCTTTCTTAACGTCGCTGCGGCGACCTTGGCGTAGACCTTGACGTTTGGTCTTACCCTTAGTGATAAGAGTATTTACAGACTTAACTTCAACTTCAAATAGCTTTTCTACAGCTGCTTTGATCTCTTTTTTAGTTGCATCTTTAGCTACTTTGAAAACGATAGTGTTCGCTTTCTCAGCTACCATAGTTGCTTTTTCAGAGATGTGCGGTGCACGTAGAACTTTTAGGATACGCTCTTCAGTGATCATGCTAGCATCTCCTCAACTTGCTTAACTGCAGCTGCAGTCATTACAACTTTGTCGAACGCGATTAGAGAAACTGGATCAATACCAGCTACGTCACGTGCGTCAACCTTGTATAGGTTACGAGCAGCTAGGAATAGATTCTCATCTACTTCGCTAGTCACGATAAGAGCGTCTGTTAGCTCAAGCTCTTTAAGCTTAGCTACTAACTCTTTAGTCTTTGGTGCTTCAACTGAGAAGTTATCAACAACGATTAGACGCTCTTGACGAACAAGCTCAGAAAGAATGCTCTTCATAGCACCGCGGTACATTTTTTTGTTTACTTTTTGGCTGTGATCTTGTGGTTTCGCAGCAAAAGTAACACCACCTGTACGCCAGATTGGGCTACGAATTGTACCAGCACGCGCACGGCCAGTACCTTTTTGACGCCATGGCTTAGCGCCACCGCCAGAAACTTCTGAACGTGTTTTTTGAGCACGAGTACCTTGACGAGCACCTGCTGCGTACGCAACAACTACTTGGTGTACAAGAGCTTCGTTAAACTCACGTCCGAAAGTAGTTTCGGAAACAGTTAGTGCATCAGCACCTTTAACCATTAGTTCCATTACTTACTCCTGAGACGTTATGCTTTAACAGCTGGTTTAACGATCACGTTGCCACCTGTTGAGCCTGGTACTGCACCTTTAATAAGAAGCAGATTGCGCTCAGCGTCAACACGTACGATCTCTAGGTTTTGAGTCGTTACACGCTCAGCACCCATGTGACCTGCCATTTTCTTGCCTTTAAATACGCGACCTGGAGTCTGACATTGACCGATAGAACCAGGAGCACGATGAGACAATGAGTTACCGTGAGTCATATCTTGAGTACGGAAGTTCCAACGCTTAACAGCGCCTTGGAAACCTTTACCCTTAGATGTACCAGTAACGTCTACTTTCTTAGTTTCGTTGAATAGTTCAACAGTTAGTTCAGCACCAACTTCGAACTCTTCGCCGTTTTCTAAACGGAATTCCCAAAGACCGCGACCAGCTTCAACGCCAGCTTTAGCATAGTGACCTGCTTCAGCTTTGTTTACGCGGTTAGCTTTCTTTGCACCAGCTGTAACCTGGATTGCTGCGTAGCCGTCAGTTTCAAGAGTTTTCACTTGAGAAACGCGGTTTGCTTCAACTTCAACAACAGTTACTGGGATAGAAACGCCGTCTTCAGTAAATACGCGGGTCATGCCCACTTTACGACCGATTAGACCAATCATTATTCTAATCTCCCTTAACCTAGGCTAATTTGAACGTCAACGCCCGCAGCAAGGTCTAGACGCATTAGAGCATCAACAGTTTTGTCTGTTGGCTCAACGATGTCGATTAGACGCTTGTGAGTACGAATTTCGTACTGGTCACGTGCTTTCTTGTTAACGTGTGGAGAGATAAGAACTGTGAAACGCTCTTTACGAGTTGGTAGTGGGATTGGACCACGAACCTGTGCGCCAGTGCGCTTAGCTGTTTCAACGATTTCCGCTGTAGAAGCGTCGATTAATTTGTAATCGAAAGCTTTTAGGCGGATACGGATACGTTGGTTCTGCATGAGACAGAGCTCCAATAGTAAAAAATTACACAAACAATATCGCCACTCAGACTCGTAAAGACGAGAGAATGCCGATTGATTTATGTGAAACCGTAGCATCCAAGATTAGGACGCATTGTCAGTTAATTTTCGATTAACTATCCCTACATGCCAAAGTCACCTTTGGGGATAGTTTTTCCGAAGAAAAGATAGCTAATTGTATTAACCGCGAACATAAGCTGAGTCTACATTACCTAATAAACTATTGAGTTTATTAGCTCCTCACTGCTCATTGGTTCACAACTGGCTTAACCAGTGCGCTGCATTATACAGATCAGACTTTAGGTTGCAAGACCTGAGTGAAAAATAATCGCAACTATTTTTAACTCGTTGTTTTTGAGTTTTAACTGACGGTTTTAGGGCCACCAGCCAGTTGCTTCATAAACAAAAAGTTCATAAACAAAAAGGACGCCGAGGCGTCCTTTTCTTAAACTGTAATCGTAATAGCAGTCGCTATTATTTCTTACCGCTTGATAGTGCACCGAAACGCTTGTTGAAGCGATCAACACGGCCGCCTGTATCAACGATACGTTGCTTACCAGTGTAGAATGGGTGGCACTTGTCACATACGTCTAGGTGGATAGATTCTTTACCTAGAGTTGAGTTGAACTCAAATGTGTTGCCGCAAGAACAAGTAGCAGAAACTGCTTTGTATTCTGGGTGGATACCAGCTTTCATGGGATAACCTCAATAGTAGGCCGTGTCGCTATACGAGTCTAAGCCGCACACCACACGTAATTAATAGTAAAATGCGATACCGCATCAGCTTATTGCCGAAGCCATATCTCAAGGCGCGATATAGTAATGAATCACATTGATAGGATCAACATATTTGGCAATTTTTTCGCCACTTTTTTATCCAGTCTATTTGTAATAGCCGCTTTCACGCGCCGAAGAACGGCTTTGCTCGAATTTTCCTACTGATTTTAATAGACTCTAAGCTTCTTTCCCTCTTTATATTACAGCTTGAAATTATGCGTCCATCCATTGCAAGAGTGGCACTGCCCGTCCCACTCGATAAACAATTCGATTATGCCATCCCGGGACATCTGTTTCCGATTATTGGCGGACGTGTCTCTGTGCCTTTCGGACGCCAGACTTTAGTGGGTATTGTCACCGCTATGGTGAACCACTCGGATTTTCCTAAAGAACAACTCAAGCCCATCAAGGCAGTATTAGATTCTCAGCCAATCTGGTCAGAGAAACTGTATTCGTTGCTCACCTGGTGTAGCCAGTTTTATCAATATCCATTGGGCGATACTCTACACAACGCCATGCCAAGCGCTTTAAGAAAGGGCAAGCCTGCCGATTTTGCTATGCTGCAAGAATGGCAAATCACTGAATCTGGCAAAAACAAACTGATGCAAGGGCTCGACCGCCGGGCAGTGAAACAACAAAAAGTGCTGCAAATTCTCTCAAACGGAGCAGTAGCTCACCAAGAATTTGTAGACCAAGAGATCGCCTCAACGGTCCTGAAGTCCTTAGAAGAAAAAGGCTGGGTTGAGCGAATTGAAAAAAAACCGACCACATCCAAATGGTCACACTCGGTAGAAAGTGACGTCGATAAGCCGAAACTCAATCATGAACAGGCATTAGCCATTGCCAGCGTGAACAGTCAAAACGGGTTTGCCTGCTATTTATTAGAGGGCGTAACTGGCTCAGGCAAAACAGAGGTCTATCTCAACCTGATCAAGCCTGTATTGGAAAAAGGCAAGCAAGCCTTAGTACTGGTTCCGGAAATCGGCCTTACGCCGCAAACCATTAACCGGTTTAAACGCCGATTCAACGTGCCTGTTGATGTGATTCACTCAGGTTTAAATGAAACCGAGCGTCTAAATGCCTGGTTGTCCGCTCGGGATAAAGCCGCGGGGATCATTATCGGAACCCGCTCGGCCCTGCTTACTCCCTTTGCTGAACTCGGTATTATTATCGTCGATGAAGAGCATGACTCGTCATATAAACAGCAGGACAGTTTACGCTACCACGCGCGCGATGTTGCGGTGATGCGTGCACACAAAGAGAAGATCCCTATCGTACTGGGTTCTGCAACCCCCGCTCTGGAAACGCTGCACAATGCGCTAACGGGAAAATATCACCACCTTACGCTCACTCAGCGTGCTGGATCAGCAGTGCCAACGACCAACAAAGTGCTCGATGTAAAAGGACAATATTTAGAGAGTGGTTTGTCCGCGTCCCTGATCGCCGAAATGCGTAAACACTTAAAAGCCGGTAATCAGGTCATGCTGTTCCTTAACCGTCGCGGCTTCTCCCCTGCACTGATGTGCCATGAGTGTGGCTGGATTGCAGAGTGTAAACGTTGTGATGCCTACTACACCTTTCATCAATACAGTAACGAAATACGCTGCCATCACTGCGGTTCACAGCAACCGGTGATTCATCAGTGTCAGGGATGTGGTTCCACTCAACTGGTGACCGTTGGTGTCGGTACAGAGCAGTTAGAACATCAATTGGCGCAACTCTTTCCAGAATACAAAGCGATTCGTATCGACAGAGACAGCACTCGTCGTAAAGGCAGTTTAGAAGACGCCCTCGAGTCGATTCGAAAAGGTGACTACCAGATTTTAATTGGCACACAAATGCTCGCTAAAGGGCATCATTTTCCTAACGTCACACTCGTCGCTCTGTTGGATGTAGACGGATCTCTTTATAGCAGTGACTTTCGTGCTTCTGAACGCCTCGCACAACTTTTCATCCAGGTCGCGGGGCGAGCTGGGCGTGCGAGTAAGCCCGGTGAAGTGATTTTACAAACTCATCACCCAGAGCACAGCTTGTTACAAGCTCTGCTGCAAAAAGATTACCGACACTTTGCGATGACCGCTTTGGAAGAACGTAAACTGGCACAGCTTCCTCCGTACAGCTACCTGACTTTAATCAAAGCAGAAGCAAACCAAAGTGAACTAGTCGAAGATTTTCTGCGTCAAGTCCGGTTTACCCTGGAATCACACCCATTATTTGATGACAGCTGTATGGTGCTAGGGCCGACTCCTTCCCCCCTTGCCAAGCGAGCAGGTAAATATCGCTGGCAACTTTTGCTGCAAACGCAACATCGATCCCTAATGCAAAAGTTATTAACCAGTGCCAAACCTGCTATTGAGTTGTTGCCTAATGCGAAAAAAGTACGCTGGAATTTAGACATCGAACCACAAGACCTCAGCTAGCAACCGTTTAGCTATGTAATGAATTACCTTTTTATGTGACCAAAATCACATCTTCATTGCGTTTTTTGTTAATTAGACCGTAACTTTCATTATAGAAATGAATAGACTATCTCATCTAGACAAGTCTAAAGCGTATTGAAACAAAAGACTTAAATTAACATCATGACTATTCCAACAAATTGAAGTAGCGATTCAGCGATTATTCATCGCCTACCCAACCAGTCACACGACAATGTGATGAGATGGGCGCTCCTTTATCTGTTAATAAAAAATCTGTTAATAAAAACAGCAATTTTAATTCAGGGAAGAACGTCATTTAGACGAATATTTGAGAGGTTAAACACTATGGCGACAATGAAGGATGTTGCCCTACTTGCGGGAGTGTCTACCGCTACGGTATCTCGCGCACTGATGAACCCAGATAAAGTCTCGTCTTCTACACGAAAAAGAGTGGAAGATGCGGTACTTGAAGCGGGTTACTCACCTAATTCGTTAGCGCGTAATTTACGCAGAAACGAATCAAAGACGATTGTGACGATTGTCCCAGATATCTGCGACCCTTACTTTTCTGAAATCATTCGTGGTATCGAAGATGCCGCCATGGAACACGGTTATCTCGTGTTGCTAGGTGATAGTGGTCAGCAGAAAAAACGTGAAAGTTCATTCGTCAATCTGGTTTTCACTAAGCAAGCTGATGGGATGCTGCTGCTTGGTACAGATTTACCTTTTGACGTCAGTAAACCCGAACAAAAGAACCTGCCTCCAATGGTTATGGCCTGTGAGTTTGCTCCTGAACTAGAGCTTCCAACAGTCCACATTGATAACCTGACCTCGGCATTTGAAGCCGTCAATTACCTGACTCAACTCGGTCATAAGCGTATTGCACAGATTTCAGGTCCTGATACCGCCGTATTATGCCAATTCCGTCAGCAAGGTTATCAGCAAGCACTGCGCCGAGCTGGCATCAATAAAGACCCTCAGTACAGTATCGTCACTGAGTTTTCTTTTGAAGGCGGAGCAAAAGCCGTACGTAAACTGTTGGAACTACCTGAGCCACCAACCGCTATTTTCTGTCACTGCGACACGATGGCGATTGGCGCAATTCAGGAAGCAAAAAAGCTGGGATTACGAGTGCCGCAAGATCTGTCGGTGGTGGGCTTTGATGACATCAACTTTGCCCAGTACTGCGATCCACCATTGACGACCATCTCCCAGCCGCGCTACGAGATTGGCCGACAAGCGATGCTGATGATGCTCGAACTTCTGAAAGGTCACGACGTGCATTCGGGCTCACGTCTCCTGGAAACGAATTTGATCGTACGAGGAAGCGCAGCGCCTCCTCAACGCGCATAATTTTTCTCACCAGTGGCGTGAGATGCAATCCATTCAAAGCGGTGCTAAATTTGCGCCGCTTTTTTGTATATGTATCTAACAAGATTACAGAAACAGGGTGTTTTCTGGGCTCATTCTGGATTAACATAATCGGAATAATACTTGATGACCAGAAGTAGCCGTGGCAAACAGAGATTATGTGAGACGAGGGCGCGGAACCCCAAAAAAGTCGACCAAAAAACAACCTTCGAGAAAAATACCTTGGCGTAGCGGTCTGCTGGCAATCGTGCTAGTGGGCGGTTTTGGCTATGGGCTTTACTTACTCAACAATGATCCGGAACCTAAGCCTGTGGACGAGAATCAGCCGACAACGTCGGTCAGTAAAGCTAAGCCGAAGACGGATTTACCACCTCCACCGGAAGAAAAGTGGGATTATGTGGACTCCTTACCTAATCGTGAAGTCGAAGTGGTCGCAAAAGAGATTGAGGTTTCGAAAATCCCGTACGTCATGCAATGCGGCGCTTACAAGACTAATGCTCAGGCTGAAGAACGAAAGTTGGCGATCGCCTTCCAGGGTTTGTCGAGCAGGATAGTCAAGAAAGAAGGCAGTTCCTGGTATCGAATCATTTTAGGTCCATACAAATTTAAACGCGATGCTGAGAAAGATCGCCATAAGTTGCAACGCGCTAAAATCGAGCCGTGTGCGATTTGGAAAGAGAATTATTAAAAAATATAGGACCTAGTTCCTAGGGGGCTAGGTCCTAGGTTTTCGGGCTACCGAATACAAGGCATAAGAATCAACGACAACGTCATTCCGAGGAGCCTAGGCGACATCAGGAATCTACTAACAGCAACTATGTCAATCTAAGCGAACACCTTTAATATCAAACTCTCGGCAAGTAGATCCTGAATCACGCTCCTTCGTCGCTGTCCAGGATGACGAAGAGTTTAGTTCCGAGGTCCTAGAATTCTAAAACCCAGAACCTAGGATCCTATCACCTAGGAACTCTGTCTCTTCCCCCCTTGAATCCCCTTTTCCCCTCCCCCATATACAGTGATACATCCAAAGAGAAATAATTAAGAGGTCGACTGTGACTACCATTGTATCTGTACGTCGAAACAACAAAGTCGTCATCGCGGGTGATGGCCAGGTATCTCTAGGCAATACCGTAATGAAAGGTAACGCGCGCAAAGTTCGCCGCCTATACAACAACAAAGTACTTGCTGGTTTTGCTGGCGGTACTGCGGATGCCTTCACCCTTTTTGAGCGCTTCGAAAGCAAGCTGCAAATGCACCAAGGCCACTTGACCAAAGCGGCCGTAGAACTTGCAAAAGACTGGCGCAGCGATCGAGCGCTTCGCAAACTTGAGGCACTTCTGGCTGTCGCAGACGAAACAGCATCTTTAATCATTACCGGTAACGGCGATGTGGTTCAGCCGGAAAATGACCTGATCGCGATCGGCTCTGGTGGTGCATACGCCCAAGCCGCTGCAACGGCACTGTTAGAAAACACAGATCTGGATGCGCGTGAAATTGCGGAAAAAGCATTGAACATTGCAGGTGACATTTGTGTGTTCACAAACCACTTCCACACTGTAGAAGAACTAGAATCAACTACAGAACTGGTCGCACCAACCGAGTAATCGTAACGAAGTAAGGAAAGAATATGTCTGAAATGACCCCTCGCGAAATCGTTCATGAACTGAACCGCCATATCATTGGTCAAGACAAAGCCAAACGTTCGGTTGCGATTGCTCTTCGTAACCGCTGGCGTCGTATGCAGCTTGAAGAAAGCCTACGCGTAGAAGTAACGCCAAAAAACATTCTGATGATCGGCCCAACAGGTGTTGGTAAGACTGAAATCGCTCGTCGTCTGGCGAAGCTGGCTAATGCGCCGTTCATCAAAGTAGAAGCAACGAAATTCACTGAAGTGGGTTACGTTGGTAAAGAAGTAGAAACCATCATCCGTGACCTGACTGATGTTGCGGTCAAGATGACTCATCAGCAAGCGATGGAAAAAGTAAAATTCCGCGCTGAAGAACAAGCAGAAGAACGTATTTTGGATGCACTACTGCCACCAGCACGAGACAGCTGGGGTCAGGTTGAGCAAAAAGAAGACACGTCCAACACTCGTCAAATCTTCCGCAAGAAACTGCGTGAAGGCCAATTAGACGATAAAGAGATTGAAATTGATATAGCTGCGCCACAAATGGGTGTAGAAATCATGGCTCCTCCGGGCATGGAAGAGATGACCAACCAGCTTCAGGGAATGTTCCAGAACCTGGCTGGTGACACGAAGAAAAAGCGCAAGCTGAAAATCAAAGATGCATTAAAAGCACTTGCAGAAGAAGAAGCTGCGAAGCTGGTGAATCAGGAAGAACTCAAAGAGGCTGCGATTTTTAACGTTGAGAACAACGGTATCGTATTCATCGATGAAATCGATAAGATCTGTAAGCGTGGCGAAAGCTCGGGCCCGGACGTCTCGCGTGAAGGTGTTCAACGTGACCTGCTACCACTAATTGAAGGTAGTACCGTATCGACTAAACACGGCATGGTCAGAACTGATCACATTCTGTTTATCACTTCGGGTGCATTTCAGGTAGCGAAACCTTCTGACCTGATCCCTGAACTACAGGGTCGCCTACCGATTCGTGTTGAACTGGAAGCGTTAAGCAGTAACGATTTCAAACGTATTTTGACTGAACCAAAAGCGTCTTTGACAGAACAGTACATCGCGCTGATGAAAACAGAAAACGTCGACATCGAATTTACTGAAGATGGCATTAAGAAGATTGCCGAAGCTGCATGGACGGTAAACGAAACCACAGAAAATATCGGCGCACGTCGCCTGCACACTGTCATGGAGCGTCTAATGGACGAAATCTCTTACGACGCGACAGAGCAGACTGGCTCTAAGTTCGTGATAGACGCGGATTACGTCCAAGCACGACTAGGCGATACCATAGAAGATGAAGATCTAAGCCGCTTTATTCTGTAAAACATAGGTTCTAGGATCCTAGGGGCTGTTGATCTTTGGTGGATGTTTTTTAATCGGCATGGTGAACTTGTATAATTGGTTTCGCCAAAAATCAA
>NZ_JBSUGF010000010.1:0-205298 GCF_054064025.1 Vibrio limimangrovi | reverse complement strand
TCACAAAGTCATTGATTAATAGATTGGTACATAGCAATTGCGCAGCACACAGGCTGTTTCGATAAATGATGACGTCGGTTATGTCAAAGTGTTCCTTCATCTTGAAGTCTGGGGCTTATTGCATCCTCACTTTGAGTGGTAAACGCTTCCCATCTTACTATGGGCCAGTGGGCGTATTGCATCCTCGTTTAGACTGATGGTGCAGTCGACAGCTGCCGTTTTGGCTTATTGCATCCTCCATCAGTGGCTATGTGTTTTTTTGTGCGTAGTGACGTTATGTATTGAGGGGGCTTTATGATAGCAGCGCCGGACTAATGTCGCCTGCCATCGTTCTCAATCACCGAATAACGCTTGAACTTCCATTCACTTCCTTACATTTTGTTCGGCACCCCTTACCAGTCCTGGCTTGGGTTAAAGTTTGCGGCTTCGTCTAATTTCTTAACTAAAATTAGACGAAGCTGTGATGCATCTTTGTGCATCGGTTAATCGCTGTTTCCTCTTTCTCGACTTTAGGAACTCTGAAAGCATATATTGTGATGCCTTATTGGGGAAAACATCGAGCTTGAGGTGAGCGATAATTTCTTCATCATGTAAATTCTCCTTTGATGGCGGGTGTGCTCAGAATATCAACGCTATTGCGTTTGCATCTGGAGTAAGACAAAGATGAGCAGAATTGGAATATGTTGAACCAATAAAAATGAGCGAAAACGAGAGGGTGGAATATAGGCTCAGAGGGGACGGTAGCCTAAGAATAGACGCTAATACAGACATAATCGGCGTAGAAGCTTGAAATAAAAAATCGGTGGGTCTAACTCTAGAAATTAAACCCACCGATACTGACGTGAGTTGCTCGTGTTTACATTGAGAGTACCTGTACCAATGAGAAAGGAGCAAACTCTATCTCATACTCCTTATTGACCATTAGGACGGAAAAACGCCTCGTCTGGAGGCATAAATTGTTACGCCTAACTATTTTTCATCGAAACCCTGTTGTGGTTTTTATTTGAACTGTCTGCGCTTGTGGGCGATTCGAATGGCCGATAAACGTACTTAGATTGAACGTATTTCGTATAGACACGTTAGCCGTCTATATTTCTATCTCCGGCTTTTAACGTTTTTCATCACTTACCTGAAGGCTTTTTAGTCCTGCAATTAACATTCTTTGGTAATCTCAAAAGGCGACTCTCAATCGCATTGTCCATTCAACTTAGGGAGATTTTGAACGAGTTTAAAGAGGTAAAAACGTGAGAGGCGAACCACAAAGTCGGTTGGTATAATCGCTTAGTGATCACAGTTAGCGACATTGCCCGCTAACGGGTTTCTTGACACAAACCTGTCAGTTATTGCTTACCGGCATGTCCAATTTTAATAGTGCGTCTTTATTCGTTAGCAACACCCGAAGCTCACCACATGAAACCACCAACCTCTTCATCCTCTCACCATCTCAACTTCACTTTCAATAATGTCACTCATACTCCTCATTTCATTCACATACACGCCATCAACGATGAAGTGAGCATCCGAGTTAGGTGCGTGTCCCATGACTTATGTCCCAAGACTTCGGGACCAATTTAGGAACATAATGTAATGACACTGTCTGCTTCAATAAACTAAATGTGCTTGATACAAAAAGAGCCCTCACTAATACTAGCTTAGGGCTCTATGCGCTTACGACTAAGCCTTCGTGTTACGTGCTCAATCGTGTTCTAGTAGGCAACGTAACATGCTACTACTCCCCTTGCCTTGCGGTTGGAGTAACGGCTTACCTTTACGTTCAGCCTTTATTGAGTAGTAAGCTTGGTGAGCTGAGCTTAACCAAGCAAATACAAAATAATCCGACTCTCGAGCCAGCACTTTTAGCGTTTCTGTTGCGACCTTATCGCTGTTAACTCGTACGTCTGCATTTGGGAATAATTCCATTAGCCTGTCTCTTACTCGATGAGCAACTGACTCCGTCAATGTATACAGAGCTATACGCTTACCATTGAGATCAACCTTAGCGTTTTCAGAATTGACATCCTGAGCCTCTGGTTGCACTATCTCAGGTATTTTCAAAGACATTCCAACTTCACCACAGAGGCGAATAAGCGTCTGCCATTGCAGGTATGAGTAACGCATTGGACTCATCGAGAATGTATTATACACCGATAAGAACAACTCCTCTCGTTCCGATGGCTTAGGGCAAGGATTAAGGAAAAGCAGTTCAAGCATATCAAGCCAAATATCAGCAACAGACGGCCCGGTGCCACATGCGCCCTGCAGCAAGCCCATAGAATCAAGAAGGTCACTGTACTTACTGGTGCTTAGCGTACCTTGCAAACAACCTCGAGCAAGATCCGTAGCAAAGATCATATCCTCTTGTGAAGTATTTTGATCAAGTGCTAACAGCTCGATCAGTGCCATCCATACTAGTTGCCATTGATTAGTTGGTTCATGATTAAATAGCCAAGTCGCAAGTGATGTTAGATGCTCTCGCAACGCCTGTGCGGCACGCTGATCATCACTCCCAGCACAGCTCTCAATCATGCTTGCGAACTGCTCGCAGTTCATCGCATCTGATGGCCAATGCTGAGCGCCGTCTTCTGCCAGAGTTCGCGCACCACGCCAGTCAGGCTCAGTAATCAATTGCGCTAACCAGCCATGCCATGTCGTGATTTCATCGGACTTTGCTTGTAAGTGTGGAGAAATATCAGAATAGAATTTGGCATAAACAGGCTTACTCAATAACTGCTCACGAGCCTCAGTATCTAGATCACTAAGCAAGCTATTAGCTTGCTGCGCAGACTCTGGCGAGACAAGATAAGAGGCGCATTTCAAAGCCACAGCGGCAACGTGATGCGCTGAAACGCCATTCCAATTTCCTTCTACTAATTCATCAAGCACTGCTTGCGGGTCTTCATCAGCTAACAAGCTAAACTGCTGGAACTCACTAAGCGCAGGTACATATGTTGATGCTGACGTCGAAGTGCTCTCAGGTTCGATAACCTCAGGCTCACCCAGGTTAGATTGATAAAACTGCGCAAGCAGTTGCTCAATCCAAAAACGATCGTTATCGGTGTAACACTTCGCACCCTTAGCGAGTTTTTCCGCTCGGCGGCGTTTAACGGTGGGGTCACTCTTCGAGTCTGACAGTAACCACAGTAATGTCGCTTTCACTGCGTTAGGCGAGGTCACTTTTTGTAGTGTGATAAACAGACCGCGATAAGGCTTTAGCAGTGTGGAATCAAATAACTGGCGCTGACCTGTTAGATCTTGCTGCATTTCCAGAGCTAGGAGTTGATAGCCATAGACAGCTTCCATCAAGGCTTCTGTTAATACGCGAGGTCTAGGTAGCTCCATTACAATATGTAGCTTAGGGTGGTTGATGATCTTGTCCCATTGCCCATCTACCGCATGACAGCGCAGTTCTAGGAACAGTTCATTCTGATCACCAATACCACCAGCGCGACGCAATTCAGCAAGATGCAGATAAGCATCAGCACCATTCTGGCGATAAAGCGCAAAGTGAACATCACGTAAAATACGACCACGATGCCGCACTAAGTTTAAGCGTCGTGCAGGACGACTCACTAACTGGCTACGTAAACGCTCAAGCGCATCAAACACTTCATCGACACGACCTTCCGTTGCAGTAAAACGAAAGACTCTGAAAGAACCTAAGCCTGTGTATGCCTCCATCAATGCCAGTTCTATTGAGTCAGTAGGATCAAGATGATACGGCTGATTAATAAAATCTGTGTAAGAGCAACCGACATGCGCCGTCAATAACTCCCCTAGCTCAACCTGAGCCGATTCGGTGTCGGTAAGCGCATACCAGGTCAGCTTACCATCCTCTCCCTGTCTAGGAAGAATCACTGGGAAGCGACCTTCAACGACGTGCTCCAACCAAGGCTCAAGCTTTGTTAACCATGCTGGATTCAAGCTACGGTTATAGATCTGTGACCAAGAGATAGGCGCACTTTCAGGGTAAAAACGCTGAAGAAAATCATGTTTTTGCGGAATGCTCATTATGAGATCCCCAATACGTTGATATCATCACCATACGCCTGCATAAAATGCAGCTCGGCATCAGCGATAGCCTGTTTGCCGATATCGAGGTTGATCTGCTCGTCATTAAACTCCACCCCACCTCGGGTAAGGTTCATTGAGCCGTGAAGGTAAAAACTGCGGCCAAGAATGCCTTTGGTATGCAGTTGCTTCTTACGCACGATCTTCAGGCGATCTTTCACCCCATAATTCTCTACACGCTCCTGCAACTGACGCAAAAAGCGATCATTGTGAGTATCGACATTGGTCACTAAGTTCAAGCTACCACCATTGGCCATCATGCGTGTAAGCAGTTCGGTAATCTGCACCATGCGCTGACCCCAAGCAGGTTCAAGATAATCAAAATTTCCGGTGCGATTATCAAGCAACTCCAAATCTGTAACCCAAGGTGAAACAAGCCAAAGGGTTTCGCTTGGCTGAATCACCTCAGTGACCAATAATGAACTAAGCACATCCAAAATTTCGCCCTGACGCGATGTTCTTGACTTAAAAATACGTCTGATTGTCACTGTATAGCCTCCACGATCTCTAGTTGGATACACAACTCGTGCTGCTCTCGGCGCACTGCTGATACGCGTGGATAGAAGAACAAACCATACATATCTACTGGTTTCACCAATAGCTCAGCCAATGCTTGGCTGACTTCTTGGTCCGTCGACGCGATAAGTTCACAACGTCCTTGCATTTCTAACGTTTGATGACAGGCTTCAAGCCATTTTTCATCAGAATAAGACACGGTCGCACAGGTTTCACCCGTGAAGAATTTGACCAGTAAACGCTCTGTTGGACCTGCAAAAGCATAAGGGTTGTAATAGGTTAGATGAGCATCACGCACAGAATAGCCGCGCGGCCACAACAGACCATTGATGACATTAAATCGCCAAGTCTGTAAATCCCCCTGAACCTGGTTCGCATCTGGCAGGCGATTGTCTAACTGGGTGTTCAAAGAACAGCTAAACGCATAAACACGCTGCGGGACTTCAATGCCTAAGCGCATCTCTTCCGCACGCCAGTTCGCTTGTAGTTCATACAACATTTCATCTTGCTGCTGACCACTCTTTGGACGCAGTAAACGGGTATTCACCGCAGACATAAAGCTATGACTGGTCATAAAGCCGGTTTGTTGAAACGTTGCCAATAGTGCATTTTGCGCATTTACCTGGCTTTGATGATCCGACGCTTGGCGCATTGCCTGCATTCTCTGAGTCAGTGGTGATTGATCTTTCAACTTTTCAAGCAACTGAAAGATATGGTTGTCCATCACCTCGTAATCACCTGCTCGCAGGTTGAACTCTAGCAATTCAAAGAAACGTTTTGGATTCTCGCTATAGGCCTGCTGAATTCGCTCAATAACGCCACCGCCGCCAACGGTTGTTTCCGATAGCCAGATTTCCATCTCACCCTCACTCAATTGCGCACGACGCGCAGGTCCAGGATCAAGGTCAAGGACGATATCTTGCTCATCAGCGTCTTGGCAAAGCTGCAATGCAGTTTGCTGTAGCGCACCGCCTAAGGTGTTCTGAAAACAATGTTGAATCCATGACTGCCAAGAATCATCAGGTTGCTCCCACAGCAATTCAGCCCATTTCGCTAACTTGGTGATTACACCAGCACGTCCCAGCAACTCGATAAGATTTTGCTGTAAGTCTTGCTCGCCATCTTCGATGGCAATACCCGGAAGCGTTTGAAAGATTCGTCTTGGGATTTCATGTAGTTCCACTTGAGCCGTACCATTTAGCAATGCATCCTTCGCTTGTTTAATACTGCACTGACTCAACATGGCCTCACAACAAAGACCTGCGAGCATTGACTCTGCAAGCCATCCACCCAAGAATACATTATCTGTCAATGTGCCATCATTGCTAACTTCATCAATGAAGCGCGCCGTGCGTAGACCAGCTAACAACTCTGGGTCTTGTTGCAACGTCACCATGTCTAGTTCAGGCAAGTTCCAGCGGAATGCGACCGCATCTACCCATAATGAGAAGGCAAGACTTGCAGGTTTCTCTTGATGAACAAACTCGAAGTTAACCGTAGCACTAGGGGTATCCCCCTGGAACTTCAACTCCGCTTTTGAACCGGTAGTGAGTCGAATCACTTCCACAGGACAGTGTTTGTGGTGAGTAAAGAACTCAATACCATTTAAAATATTACTCCACGCATTACGCATTGGAGTTTCAGCACTATTCCGCTCTTCAGGCGGACGAATCTCAGTATGCCAGTTTAAGAATCCTTGAGTGGTATCAAGCAAGCGCCACTCTGGATTAGGGGTACTAGCCTTTACCTCATAAGGGCGGAAACATGCGATCGTCTCAACTCCTGTACCTGTTTCTATCTGGCACTCACCCATTGCATCAAGGCGCTCTTCCGAACAGTAATCTGTGATTGGGAATGGGTAGTCTCCCGCAACAGGTTGAGTGAAGCTTTCTGGAATCACCCAATGTTTCTGCGCGATATGATCCATTGCAAAACGCTTACTCACACGTCCTGGAGCAAAATCTCGCATCCCTTGAAGAATAGGCATTAACGGCGCATCGTCATTCTGGTATTGATCAGCGGCGGAGAGATTGATTTCCAACTCTGGTAAGCTCAAATCATTAAACAACGCTGACGGCACAAACTCTGGCATCGGAGCGGCGTCACGACAGTTATCCTTGCCAGGAACACCATTTTTTTCCCAACGGGTGGTTAGACGACGTAACACGGTTGGCAAGAATGCTGTCATGATTGCACGTGGCGGTTGCCAAAACAGTGAGTCAAGCAGGCGATTATGCTCTGGATTAGAAGAGTTTAAGCTCAACGCTTTACTCACAAATTCCATCAATTCACTCGCACGAGTTGGGTCACTGAGGACTTCTTCAACCTCGACTCGAACCTGCTGTTGACGTTTAGGACTTTTCTGCGGGCACGATAAGTCATTCCACAGGCCACCACCAGATAATGAAAACGCAACTTTTGGTCGCTGAGATAGCCAGTCCATCGTCGCGAATGCGGCTTGGATTCGCATAACATAAGAGTTGTGAACAGGCAGACGTCTTGCCCTCAATTCCGGATTGAACAGGTCTTCATAAGACTGAAACGCCATACGATCACGACCATAATCCGACAGCACCACAACCGTCCATGGACGCATTTTTCTTTGGCGTCCCCCACGCCCCTTACGCTGCAAGAATTGAGCATTGTCTCGAGGTGCTTTGTGCTGGATCACAGCTCCGACTGTTGGATCATTAAAACCAACCTCAAGCGAGGCTGTCGCGACAATCACATCGGCTTCTTGGTCCACACCTGCATCTTGAGATGAGGTGCGTTTGATGTTTGCTCGGTCAACGGTATCTAAGCTATGACCAATCTGATTAGCTAACTTCCAGTTTTGCCCGAAATCAAACTGCTCATCACCAGCGTTCATCGGGGAACGAAGCGATGCAAGCGGCATTTTAGTCTGGTTAATATTGCCGTTAGAATAACGACCTTCCGCATCAAGCAACTGAAAATAAAGACGGTTGATGACGTCGATATCGTCAGTAAACACAAAGCTACGTGTTCCAAACAACCCTTTGCTTTTCGGGTTCCTACCTTCATCCATAATGCGTTTTGCTAGCATTGATGTCTGGATGGTCGTAGATAACAGGCTCGAACTTGAAGCCGGATCACCACGCAGCGCCAACATATATTCTGCACCTTCTTGTTCCATCTCTGCTTCAGTAGGACTAACCTCCACTACTGAGTGCTCTGGCAATCCAGTTAAGGAAGCAAAAAAACGAGTCGCTTGTTCTAGGGTTGCCGACAGACCAACAAAATGTGGTGTTGCTTTGGCTAAATGACACCAACGTCTTAGTAGCATCCCAACCTGAGCGCCACCGACGCCGCTGTATGTATGCACCTCATCAAGCAGCACCATGGACGGCGCTTTGACTCGCTCGCCGATACCAAAGATATGACGGTTATTGGGGTTGCCCATCTGACGATTAAGCATCTCTGTTGAGGTAAACAGCAAGTCAGGCGGTGACTTATGCATGCTTTCACGGGTTAGACTGATTTCATCGGGCTCAATAGCGCTACTACAATTCTCGCAACTTAGGCGTTCAATACCTTGCTCACGCTGTGTATCGAGCCATACCATGCGGCCCGTGCACTTCTCATCAGGACATGGGATGTACTCACAAATCACACCACCAGGTACCTTGTTCCACCCTCGACTTTTGGCGGTAATTGACCGCGAATTGATCGGTGCCATTCCAAAATACGCGCCGATGCGAATTTTTGCTTGTGCTAGCTTTCCATCCAACTTACGAACTTGACGCCAGGTCTCAATGAACTGGTCTTTAAGTAGCTCATTTCGCGGATAAATCGCCAATGCCTGAACATAACCACCACGACCAGCGACTTTTTTATTCGCAATATGAGTCAATGCCGGAAGGTAAAATGCTAACGTTTTACCACTACCTGTGCCTGCACAAACGATCGAACCCGATGCACTACGGCTGCGAACACCACTCAATACCGTCGTACAGGCACGCTTCTGAAACTCTGCCAAATCATAATAACCGCCATCATGACGCAACAACTCTTTTAGCAACTCACTTTCTGTGGCGGATAAAGCAACGTCAGTTTGTAATGCATTGATAACAGTTTCAGTCGGTACATTACGCTTCGGATACTTACGCTTACGGCGCAAAAAGCGATAGTCGGACACCAAGGTTGCCGCTTGTTTCCAAGTATCACCGTTGACGTGCTTCGGAAACATCTGACGAAGGGTACTGAAAAGACGCACCCCTTCAGCCATGCGGGTACGGTAATGCTCTTCGCCAGAATCATCATCTGACCAAGAGACCATTAATCCCTTCGCAACCATCTCATCAATCACATCATAGGCGTCTTCATCTTCGCCAATAATGCCTTCGACAAGTTCAACCAACTCGTCTTCAGCAAAATACCCCTGCGTATTACCCCATGTTAGTAGGGCAGACTCACGGGTTTCCAGCTCATCAAGAATAGAAACAAAATACTTTTCCATATCCGTCTTAGCCTCGCTTAATACGATAGCGACTTACATCATCGTTTTCTGTCAGCCAATCTAGTACTTCTTTAGTCAGCAAATGCAACGGCGCACCCTTACTTCGGCCAGACGCCATTAAGAACTCATTTACTGCCGGCGGGATGTCGAGATCCATCTGTCCTCGCAGCGCGATCAGACGCGCCTGACGCTCGTGAATCTCATCCAATTTTTGCTGTGAATGCGGAATACACTTAGTTTTTTTCTCGAATTCGTTTTTCTCTAGCAGATAACCGTCAAACAAACGTCTACGTTCATCAATATGCATTTGGCTGCCAAGTAAGCTTTCGTCTATATACCAACTATCGCGAAGCTCTTTTACATAAATGACCCATGCAGGGGTTACGTGCTTTTTGAAATCATTGGTCAGTGCTTCCATCTCCGCACGGAGTTTAGCCCACTCTTGCCCTTGGGAATTACGCACGTCATTCTTTTGTTCGATAAACGCCTGACGGAAATTCTGCAATGCATAGCGCACACTTGCCACCGGGTCACCTTCCATTTCAGCAATGATTGCTTCGCTTCCATCAAAGTGGACATTGCCAAGCAAAAGCAGGTAAGCATCGCTTTGAACCTGTAGTTTGGCTGCTTCTTCCGTTAGACCTTTGGTTAAGAACATATAATCGTCACGGATCTGCGTTTTACGCTTCAACTGATCGTAGTTTTCGAGCAGTTGGTTTAACTTTTCACAGCGTTCAAGCAAGGTTCCGCCGCTAAAGGAGTTGTTATTTTGATTGTTCATCTGCACGCTCATTTGCTTAACTCCTCTAGTCGCACCTCAATCTGGTCTAGTTGGGTAAATACGTCCTGCTGAGCTTGCTCAATTTCATCACCACCTTCATTAGTGATCTTGGTCATCAAGAAAGCGGACGTCTTTTTGTCAAACGTTTCGAAATCCGTGAATAGTTGCTTTGCCATTTCAAATTGCTCTGCATCCACCGATACGATCTCTTTTAGCAAGCGGGCTTCATTCTCGTTCGCTTCTGGCAGTTGTAAGCTACTTAAGTTTTTAATTAGCTTTACTCGACTCTCCTCAGACCAAATTTTAAGTCCATCACGAAGTTTAATCGAAGCTTCTGTCGGACGCACCACGTCAGCGTAGGTAGCCAGTGATAGAATTTCCTGAATCATCTCACCTGCCGCTTCGATCGAATCTGTATCGCTATCAAACAGTTCACGCAACAACTCTGCCGTAGGTAAAACTTGATTACGCAGTTTCGGTAATTCCTGTAACACCTTTTTGATGATATCTGGCTCATCAATTTTCGGTTGCTTCAAGGCCTCAATAACCATCAAGCCATCAATGGCGTAAGGCTCTGCACTTGGCTTTTTCACTGCAGCTAATCGAATCAGTTCATCACGTAACTCTTTACGACGACGGGTCACCACCCCCCATTGTTCCTCAAGACCGCCCAGCAATTTATATTCGCGTTGTTCTTCGGTTGCCAACAGCATCGCTTCAAGGCGTTTAACCCCTTCGCGCGCATTCGCTCCTTCTGCACCCATAAAATTCGCCCCTTGTAACAACTTATGTGCCACACGAGATAACTGTTTTCGCTCCTTGTTTACCAAGTGTTCAATAACTTGTGAAGCGGCATCATCAAAGAAGTTTTGGTAGTAAAGGTATGCAATATCCCCGCCTTCAAATTCCCAAGTCTTGTTATAATATTGATAAGCCGCCATCGCATTAAATGCAGGGATCCATTGCTCTCCCTTGCTCTCAAACAGTGTGTCACTGTTTAAGTCAAGCACTGGTTGCGTCCCGATGTTCCCCGTCTTTGTTGGGAGATGAATCATCTTTGGTGAAACCTTTTCAGGACTACATGCATAATGCACCCAGTCAATGGTTGCATTTAACCCTTCTGCAATCCATTTCCGAATATCAGCCGCAAGGTTCTGCTTTAACCCTAAACCTTGGTGCCATGCATCAAGGACCTTGCGCCAATCGGTCAATTCAGGCGGTTCCGTTGCTACAACGACATGATCGACTTCAGGAATATCAACTTGTGGCTTAGGTGGAATTACCTCATCACCTTGTCCGATAGGATCTGGCTTTAGAGTCGACAACTGAGGTGTAGGCGTCTTCACGCCTGATGAACCTAATACTTGGCTCATATCAGATAAGTTAAACTCATCGCAAACCTCTAAAGGTAGGGCGTTACTTAGCGCTTGAACCGTTGATAGGTTTCCGCCCCAAATTGCTGCTACGGTCTTCGCACGTTCTGGTTGTGACAGAATATTAAATTGTGTGCCAACCGCAGTATTGCCAATAATTCCCTGCCATTTTGCTGGCGGAAACGCATCCGCTAAGTAGGTTTTTCGCTCTTGCTGTAGTGGATCACGTAGTAGATAGTGCAAAATAGAACGAGGATGGAATTGAAGATACCCATCAGCAACACAATGTTTACGCGCCAGTTGTTCAAGAGCAAATCGGTTATATGGAAACAGTGGATGTTCTTGTCGGGAGTAGCCAAACGCATCTAAACGCGCGCGGTGAGCACTTTCCGTAATCTCGGCATCATGCCACACCGGTAACCACTGCTGTTCATTGCCAGTTTGTTCAAAGATGCGCGTTAACTCACTTTCACCATAGCGTGCTGCATTTAAGTAGCGGCCACAAAAATCGACGATACGCTGCATCGTCTCCGCCTCATTTTGGCTAGCTGACTCAATCAACCACTCATAACCCGTCCGACCTAAAATGCCATCACGTACATGTAAGTAACCAGCAAAACCTTCTGTAACTGCAATCACAGACTTTAAGCGACAAAGAGGCTCACGCTCATGGTGCTTCTCCTCTTCCATCAGACATTCAATAAACTCTTTTTGGATGGCAGTGGTCGTGGTGAAATCTTCAATCAGAATAACCAACTCATTGTTTTCATTTTCAGCGTAAAGCTGTTGGCGAATGCTACGAACAACCTGCTGAATGGTCATTGGATTGATCTTTAGGACTTCTTCGACCGTTTTGCCGCATGCTGTGTACAGAACTTGGTTCAATGTCCAAGCAGCCCCCTCACGAGCCTCAAGTTCAGTCAACAACAAGTTGTTTCTGATATACTCTTGCACCTCTTGTGCTGCTGGCGCCAACTGATCCCGAATTTCAAAATCCTCGGGTTTCATTTGGTAATCTTGCTCAAAACCTTGCTCATCTTTAACACCTAGTGTTAGACGTTCAGCAATGTTGTACAGACAAGCACCTTCGCGCGTGAAATGTTTGGTCAGGTGGCTATCTTGTAGCAACGCTTGTAAGCCTTCACCATGCGTCAAGACGTTCTCAAGCCACTCCTCCTCTTCAGGAGAAGATCCACCGCCTTGCTCCTCAACCATTCTGTTGACTTTTTCTAGCTCTTCATCCAAACACAAACGCAATTTTAGAGCGAGATGCTCCGCTACATGTCGAACATTGATTTCTTGGCTAATACCGTTAATTGCTCGGCGAATTTCATCGTAAACATCACCTTCTAATCCGTCAGTAAGTAAACGGACCACATCAGCAATTGAAGAGCTTTTGGGAATGTAAATTATGCGATATTTATCAGCATCAGGTTGACGCTTAAGTTGTGCACCTAACCAACGAATAATGTGTGACTTCCCCACACCTGCCGCACCTGTAATTGGGATTGGACGATTGTGCTTTAGGAGGAATTCAAACAGCGCTTGTTCGTCTGCACGCTGCTCGTCACTTGTTGTGTGTTGGCGCTTAATTAGGCGCATTGGCTCATGTACAGCAATTAGCAAACTGCTGGATAGAGACTCGGCCTCGGTCAAGATACACTCTTCAACTCGACTACTTTCTGGCCAATAGTTTTGTAATACCGCCATTATTTGTCTCCCAATACTGTCACGTGAGTCACACCCATTAATACTTTATTGTTTGGCCCCTTTAGGTTTCGTAAGCCTGCATCTGACAATTTTTGCAACCGTATCGTTCCCGAGTGATGAAGGCGCAGCAGTGCACGAGAAAGTGAGGTAGATAACTCACTATCCGATGGTTTGGACCAATTCTTACTGTTAATACCTTGCTCTATATGTACACGATAAGTTCCACCATCAAGTACCGGAAGACGCTTCGCTAGCAACTGCAGAAAGCCTTCAATAGTGAGTAGCTTGTTTTTTTCGATTGGGCTGTCAGCTGCAAGTAGCTCTTCTTTAATCGCAATCGTCGGATCAATGGTGTATGAACCATTACCGATGCGCGCAGCATAACCTAGCCAATGCAAATAGTTAGGCACAACCGTCGTTTCATTGCCATTAATCCGGAAATCACTCAGATAGCTATTAACGATGTCTTCTAATTTATTTGAGCGGATTTCGGGGTGTCGATACACATCAATGCTCAGTATCATGCATACCAGTTTGGTTAGATCTACTGCTCGTTGGTCGCGAGCATCAAGATTAAGATTATTTTCCTCTGCTAACAGGCAACGGCGAGTACCTGTTGATGTCAATACATTAGCATCCGCGAAATAGTCACTATTCAGCGCCAAACCATCTTCGGCTTGACTGAGTAGCCCTAGGCTTGTCCAAGCATTAATCTCTAGCTCTACTTTTGAACGTGCACTGTCGCCAGACGCCAAAGTTTCAGGACGGCACAAAGAAACAATGGCATCTTTTGTCATTGGTTTTCGTCGGTTTCTTTCAAGGACATTACGTATAACAGTCAGCACTTCAAACTGACTGCCACCGTGGGCATTATTAGTAATTGGCACCTTCAAGGTCTCCTTTAAACGCAATAAATCAACCAACAATTTTGTACCAAAAGTACTTTAGAGTTGAATAGATGATTAGCGTAATGGGCTAAGTCAGAAACCTAGTTTATGAAAGTGATTTTTATGAGTTAGACAGGGGGACAGCAGTCTTTAGGTAGGAACCCAACGTAGTATTACGCCAAATTAACGATAGAAAATATAAGTTATTGTTTGAAAAAAATAAAGCACAGGTATCGGTAAATTGATCGGATGCTCATAATTCAAACTGACTACTTGGCTTACCTTAAAACAATAACGCCTCTTCGAGAAGAGGCGTTAGTACCAGGGGAGTATTGGCTAAGTGGTTTGTTGTCGAGCTTTAAGCTTCCCATCAACAAAACTCATCTGCCGGTGATTGTTGGTAATCAAAGGCGAACCCTGCTTTTGAGCATGTACACATGCTTTGTCGTAAGCCGTTTGCCATGCGTAATAGTTGTTTGTATCTTTGAGTTCACTATCATCGCCACAGATGAGCAACAATTGTAACTCAGCGCGTGTTAGTGCGACATAGAAATTGCGCATTTCTTCAGGTAACAGATCCTGAGTATGGCGCTGTGTTAAAGCATCAAACTGGTTACTATAAGTTGTCTTCTTCTCACTATTCTTCGCAAACAGATTAATGTCTAATCCATGCTCTTGATCAACAATGAATTTTGGACGGGTACCAGTATTTGCATTGCGCTCCATATAAGGAACGATAACAAACTTGAATTCATCTCCTTTCGAGCGGTGTACTGTCATGATCTCAATCTTACCTTTTGCTTCAGAGCTTAACCCTTTCGGTAGACCCTTAACTTCGGCACCGGAGCGGACTTTTGTCGCTAAAGTATCAATAAATACTGGCAATGAAAGAGAAGCACTATCCATAGTCAGACTGTTCGCAAAAGAGAGTAAGTAATCAAGATTGAATACCCCCTGGGTATTATTATCAACATAGCAACGTTCACGGACTTGAAACTCACTGTAGAGTTCTTCAATTAGTTGTATCACCGAAAGGTATTTAGATTTCTCACTGAGCTCAACTATGATTTTTCCAACCTTAGACTGATCAAACTTATTTCTGATCTCTTGTGCTGCAAGTTGTTCAGTCACGTTTAGTGGTAAAGCAATCTCACCATTGTCTGAGTCATTATGATTCGCCCAATATGAGGTCGTCATCACATTCAACATTGAGGCACTATCGGGATACGAAAAAATACACTCGAGGACTTTTTGTGTATCTGTAATCTCTTTTTCCGCAAAGATCGATTCACCACTTGAAAGTGAGACGGCCACGCCTTGTGCATCTAAATAATTGAACATAGATTTTGCTTGTTCATTGGTGCGTACCAGTACCACGATATCATCGTGCGTTACCGGTTTTTCCTGCTCATGCTGCGTACCTTTTTCAATCTTAATATAGGTATGACTTAACAGGCGTTTAATTGCCAACTCGGTGGCACTCTCCGAATCTTGTCCCTTTATGTGTAATAGAGATGGCATCCTAGCAGGCAAGGCATAAATATCTCGCGGGTATTCCGCACACTTCAACGGCTGATTGATACCAGAAAAACGTTCCTTTTCAGCAGCCTCAATATATTCAAACAAGGTATTTTGAGCATCAAGTAATGACTGCGCAGCTCGGCCTGAGTAATTGAGTTCAAGGCACGATACACCGTTTCTCTCAGCAACATTCCCCAATGAGTTACTGGTAGCACCGCGAAATCCATAAATCGCCTGCTTGGTGTCCCCCACCAGCAATACGTGCGCGACCTCGTCTCTTAACTCTTGAACAATATTGATCTGCAATTTATCAGTATCTTGGAACTCATCAACAAATAGGTAGCGGTACCGCGCTCCCAGACGTTTTTTAATCTTAGGATCGGATTGAATCAAGCGTAGCGTTTGACTGATCAGATCATGGTTATCTAAACAGCTTTGCTGATATTTTTCTCGGCGGTAGGTCTCAAGTGCGTCATGAACTAACTGAGCGGTAGCCACTCGATTGTCATAGTACCGATCCTTAGATTGCTTATTTTTCGTCGCCTCAAGCACTGCTGCCGAGTCAAATCCTAAGTTGCCATAGTGCTCAATCACGCTATCAATTAGGTTTACCGTTTGATAGTCTTTTAGACCACTATCTTCAGGAAGAAAGTGAGGTTTACTCCCTTTCAACAGCTCATCAATTTGCTGCTTAATCGCCTGTTTTCTAAGTTCAGGACTCACTTTGATTTCTGCATTTTTAGAAATGCCGAGGTCATAGCCGAACTCTTTTAGAACTCTCGAACAAAAACTATGTATGGTTCCTATGTAAGTGTTTGCGATCCGCTCTTGTTGTTCTAACCAAAACTCAACGCTAGAGATATCATCTTCTTTGCTTGCCCGAGTTAACTGAGCATCAAATTCGTCCGCCAAACGACTACGCAAATTGTTAGCTGCCTCATTGGTAAAGGTGATCATTACAATCTCATCAACCATAACACCACCAACCTTCAGCAGGGCCAATAAAGCACCAACGCTGACGTGTGTTTTGCCAGAGCCGGCACCTGCACTGACTAAGGTCATTTTTTTGCTAGGGTCAATAACCGAACCAATGATCTCTTCTTGTTGAGGTGTGACACTGAAATTCAATTCAGAAAGGAGTCTAGACGCTTCATTTTGCATTTGAATTTTCCTCAGTGCTCATTGGTAAACACAACAAGTTACTTGGGCAAAACTTACAGTGGTTTCCTGGTTGTTTGACAAATGATTGACGACTCATCTCGCGAATATTCTCAATAAAGGCAGCTTGTTCTTCCTGGTTCATCTCAGCTTTAGCATCAAAAAATACCTTTTGTGCCTGAACTTGCGGGGTATCATTTGCATCATCACTATCTTTAGCTACAGGCAGTAGCAACTCATTATTTATCACGGTTTGAAACAAATGATTATCGTTTTCGCTGGTTGTATTTTTTCCCCAGAACCTTTGTTCCTTTGGTGACTCTAGTGTGAATCCTTCCCCTAGATTTTTAAATTTATATCGATTATCAAACGTTACTTTTGAATATTGCTCTAGCTTTGAAAGTTGTAGGTAACTCTCCCTGGTATCAGCCTCGAGATCTGATATGTATGGGTAATAAGGCGCTATTTTGCTCTGCCAGACATCGCTTTTTAACCGTTTAAGCATCTGCTCACTGATAACTTCTCCAGACGTCGCTGCGGCAAAAAGAATACCCTGCTCCCATTGTGAACCCGAGTAAAGCGTCAATTGCCACTCCGTTTTATAGCAACCAGCCCGACTCGAGACTTTTTCTAGTAAATAACGGTAAGGGCACAGGGTATATACCATCATCTCAGCAACGGATACGTTCTTTACTTCACCAGCCATCTTAACTTTGGCTGCTGCGTTCCAATTCCACGCAATCTGTTTTGAGTCTGCAGTCTTCTGGTTTTCAGATACTGCTAACCTCTTCGCCAGTAAAGTGTAATAGATTGACTTGCTGTTGCTTTGGCTACCATCATAGCGACTAAAGCTAAGGTGGAATTGTTCTTTGGCACAACGAAATACAGAAAGAAACAAGTAACGTTCAAACTTATTGGAATCGTTAACCTCCAAATCACCCAGCAACTCTTTACTATCAAATAACCAGTCGTTGGACGATTTTTTTGGTAGTCGTTGGTTATCTGCTCCTACATAATAAATGATGTCATAACCATCGGGGCCATTAGTCATCAGACCATCAATTGACTCTGGCATTACAATCTTGATCTGAGTTTTATCCTGACTCCAGTTTCGATCATGCTCATCAATCATCTGCTCTTCAGTTGTTGCCAAGCTGTTGATGATTGAGCCAAACTCTTGGTGAGTAAGCGTGATACTTTCCGTCTTTTCGAGATCGTTAAAAACATCTTTTAGCTGTTTCAATAGTGTTGCTTCAGTTCCAGAAAGGGGGTTATCTTCAAGAAAACGCTCCAACTCCTCACTAAGCAATGAGATGTGCTGTGCAATGTCGCGGTTACCTAACTCCTTATTAAACAGTCGCGTACAAACCGTGTCGAGGTGCATTAACGCTCCCAACCATTGTTTAAATAAGATGTCACGATTTTTAAGACAGGCGAGTGGAAAACGACTGTTATCTTTGTCATTTACGTTATAAGTTCGCGTTAGAACATGCTCCCATTGCTGTAGTGTCTGACTTTTGCTGAAAAGTGGTTTGATAAATTCAAAATCAGCCAGTGTTTCACGCAATCCTCGCCCTAACCAACCCGATGCAATGATGTCACTAAAGACATTGCAATCCACGACCAGACGCTCGTTTTCATGATCCCATATCTTATATAGGCTTAAGATGAAGCGCCCAAAAGGTGTCTGCAGGAGTTTTCGTTGAGGAAGATCCAAGTACTGATTTAAATCCGCATCGTTTTGCAGTTTACTGATGAACTGCGGGGCATAGGTGCCAAGGTCGCGAGTGACAATCGCGATCTTCTTCTTTCGTGTAGACTTACCCTTGACCTGTGATTTGATCTTAGCGCAAACATCTTCAATTTCTTGGCTAATAAAATTGTACTCTGTTGCGGTCACACTGCCATCTTCACTACTGTAGTGGTGATCATCCTCGTGAAGTTTACACTTGTTGTCTGTAATGGTTTGCAACTCAAAAAGGTTACCTTTCAACGCATTTAGGTCATTCTCTGATTCCAAGGGTTTGTCATGGTACTGCAGCGTTTCAACTGTTGCGTCTTTAAAGGCGCTGACAATATGATCTTGGTTACTGAACCCCCATTTTTGCTGCTCATCGTAACTGTAGAGAAAAACGACAGTGCTACCAAAGCTTAAGCAATGGTCTACATATAACTTTTGAATAGGTGTTAAACGGGTGAAGCCTTCCATAATGATCGTCGGATGGGGTACATATTCATTCTTTAACCAGTCTAAAATTGCTTGATTACTAGTGCCAATAACATCATGTGCGTCATGCTCACTTAATGCTTGTATTAACGACTCTTTTAGTTTGGCAAATTCCTCGAAAGAGGCTAGACTCGTGCAACTTAATGCAGCTTTTTCACGACTATGCTTGTTTGATAAGTCAAACTCTGCACTATCAAGTTCTAAGATTTTATTGAATAGGTCATAGACGTCTGCATTAAGTTGCTGCCTGCGAGGTTCATCATCAGCAAACTCAGCATTGATGATGCGACGCAGAAGAATAATCGTATCCGCCTTTTTCAACATACGTTTATTCATCATTTTCTCGATAACCTTATCGAACAACAGGTTACCCTTCTGCTCTACAGCTCCTGAGTTTTCTCTCCCGCGCAAACGCTCTAAACCTGCGGTGGCAACTAAATAGGTACACGAATCATTGATTTGTTCTGGTTTAAATGTCTCGCCTAAAAACTCCATAGTCATTTCTTTACTAGGAGCGTAGCCCTTATATTGAACACAAACCAGTTTGCCCTTGTTGGACGAACTTTTCGGTTTTTCGAGTAGACCTTGGTTTTTTTTCTCGTAATCAAAATTATGCATTGGCTTCACACCAAATGCATTACAGATATCTAACCAAAGCGATGGCGAAATTTTAGGCTGACCTCGGCCAATCGCGCTACTGTCTTTCTTATCCGAGAACCGGATGAGTTTATCATGGTATTCATTGGCAAATCCTTTATCTTGCCACTCTTGCTTTGAAATAAATGGCAAAGCCACGCAGTGCTTTACTGCGTTGGCAGGCAAATTGATGCCTTTAGATTTGAGAATATCAATAAGGCGGTACTTTTGTTTTTGTACCTGATCGAAAGGATTAATTTCATCCGCATAAAATGATTTGTTCATTGACCAAGTTCCAAGGGTCACCTGCTCAACATCATGGATTCTGCAACCCTTTACTTCGACTATCGTGATACCTAGATAAGGAGAAACCACGATAATATCTGGCTGGAACCAAGACTTACCTTCAAAATATAAGTTAGCCTTGTTTAAGGCAAAGCCATCGACACCTTTGAGCGACTTTTTTAGCTCTTCCCAAACGGCGTCTTCACCTGCGTTGTCGTAAACTTTTTTAGGAAAAAATATCATCTAATTTTGTTTCTTTTTTTTTGTCTTTATTCGTTTTTATACTTAAACACTGCCGTATATTAAGCTAGCTAAATTATTTAAATTTAATAAGTTTCTTGCAAAAACGCCTTGTCCTAGGGGTAAGGCGAATATGATTATATATTGTCTCTAATGGATTGCAGCAAATTCTCGGTACGTATCCAGTTTTTGTTATCCAACAACACAAATAATTCACCTGTAGGATGGTTTGGAGCAACCATGTCATCAGGTACCAAAGCTAACTGCAATGGGCTTTTACTAGGGCCTCGTAGCGGACGTGGCATAGCAAAGTGTTTTTCTCCATCGCGCCATGATGGAATCCAAAGTTCTGGCCATTGCGGCGCTGGTAGTTCGCTGCCTTCATCGGTAAAACGTACGATCAGGTGAGATGGGAGACCACCTTGACGTAACGATGCCTTTTCAAGTACGTTATATTCTTCTCTGGTTAATCGAATGCTTGCAATCAACCCGACCCGATATAGTTGCTTGATTACGTCGATAACATGTCTTTCCCAGTTACGTATTTCCTTTTTTGAACCATCAGGGCGTTTATACATTAGAAACCCCCGACGAACTTTAATACCCGTTAAGTTACTCCAAACTTTAGGTGAGTCCTGAAGAAAATCTCGATTAATGCGGCTCTTTGGTAAGCTATAATCGAGTAGTTGTCCGGAGGATTGCCGACAAAAAGGACAACCACCACAAGCCTTCATTGTCATAGTGTCAGGTAATTGATATAAATGAGTTAGCGTCTGACACAAAGACTGACCTGACGTATTTTTTAGCCATGATCGCAGTGCCTCAAAGTTCGAGTTAGATGCATCAGCAATGACCTTTCTGAAAGGTTCGACGTTTTCGTTCCAAAACCCAATATCGGTATGATTTACCACCAGAGGTTTGACGACCAAAGAGTTACGATATTGATCCATCGCCTCTTCTAATACTTTTTCATACTCTTCGTCCGACTGGCCTTCTAATTGTTCAGGCATCTGCTGTCGAACTGCATCAAGTTGGATCACTCCTGCACGAACCATCAATAAGATGGTGCGCAAGTTCCAACTTCGATTACTTTTTGATTGGGTTTTTAGTCGCTTAACAAGGTGCTTCAAATTAACACGATACAACTCTCCTCCAGGCAATGCCTCCGCTCGCTCCCACATGCTTTCCCAGCGTTCATGACCAAGATCGACACTGATGACTGCTTCGGTACCAATTTCTTTGGCTAACTGAGCATCTTTTTCGGTATAGATCATGATGGAAGTCGCCGCTTTACCATCACGACCAGAACGACCAACCTCTTGGTAATAGCGGTCCATATTCTCCGGGTAAGTAGCATGAATCACACAGCGAACGTCATTCTTATCCATACCCACCCCAAATGCAGAGGTTGCGACCATAATATCCAGTTCACTGTTGGTCCACTGCTCGAGAAGTTGAGCCCGCTTCTCTTTACCCGTTTTACCAGTAAACTCACCAACTCGACCATAGCCTTGATTTTGAAGGTATCGATTCCATTGTCTAGCTTCACTTGGCTTTGTGAAATAAAGAATCAGTGGTCGTGGAGCGTTAGCTAACGCTTCTATCACCCATTGATTTTGCGTCTCTAAATCTGGAGCTTTCGCACTCCAATAAGAAGGCTCGGGCCGAAGGTGACATGCATGTACTTCCGTCATGTGACTGTCGAAGATGTCACGTAGTCCCTGACGAGTATCTTCAGTCAGGGTGGCTGTCATCAGAATGGTTGAACAAGGTGTCACACCTTTCGCTATGCTGGCATTGCGCAAGCCACGAACAAGACCACCAAGTTGCTGGAACTCAGGGCGGAAACCCGTCCCCCACTGAATAACCAAGTGTGCTTCATCAATTATGAGGTTACGTAAACCGCCATTCTCGGCGGCATCAAAAAGTACAGGTGTGAGTGAACTACAAGCAGCCTCTGGAGAGGTGACTATAAGACGTTGGGTACCTTGCCGAATACGCTTTCTAGCTTCACTACGTTCTTCCGGCTCTAACCCCGAGTGCCAAGCTAACACGTCTTCCGCGCGACCACCTTGCCGTAAAATCTCTTGGCGATATCGTGACGCTTGCTCAAGAGCAAGTGCTATAGTGGGTACAATGACGATGCTCAACGCATTCTCTCGCGGAGCAAACATCGTCATAACCTGCCCCACCAGAGTTTTACCAGTGCCCGTTGGCAGGTTCACCAACAACGTACTACCAGGTTCACTCATTAACGCTGCTCGCACTGCATCACGCTGACCCGGAGCCTGATAATGTGTATAAGCATCTCCCATAACCCTTTTTACGCCAGGATCAATTGGAACTGCACTCACTATGCGACGTTGCTTTTCTGCCCATGTATCAGTAAAAACTGGCTTTTTGCCATCTTCTAGCCAACTAGGCTGCCACATGCTGCCAATACTAAGTAGATAAACTTCGCCTAAACGCTGACAATCTATTCCACTTTGCTGCCAATCTTGCTCCTTGGGCCACGTTCGATTGTATATTTCGGTAGGTACACGAATTTCGATACTTGGGTCTTGTACTGCTTGTTGCTGTAGCCAATGAACAATCGCACCTCGACGGTCCAGTGGTTGGCTATTCTCTTCCAAGCATTGCCACACACGACTCTCTACGGTCGTCATATTCTCTGGCTTATCGAAGCCCTTATGACTGCCTTGTTTCAGGACAGAATGGAAAAACTGCAGCATGTTACTGTCTAATCTTTACTTAATTTAACGACGACTGACCAGAGACCAAAAATACCGCTTTAGCAGCCAAGCATTCATATACTGGTTGATCAAAGGCTTGTCTTAGTTGAGCAACAAAGCTCTCAGGCAAGTTTGGGTCCGATGCAAGGTAGTTTTCTAGGTTACTCTGACCTGTACGATGAATATCGTGATATTTGGTCGCCAACGAAACCAACGCACTTTCTTCTATCGCAAGGCACTGTTCACGCCATTCATCCTTCGAAAACAAATAGTCAATATCTGACCATGTTTTAGCTAGGTTAGTATCACTACCACCATCGCTTTTCTTGCGATATTTTTGTGCAAAGAAATTAACTGCTTCCTCAGGTAATGGTTCACCATGAGCGTTCAGCCATAGGGTAAAGCGTTTAGGCGGCATAAGTTGATCACTAATTCGAACTAGAGTCGACGCATATTCGTCATTCGGGTCAAACTCAGTGGTCGCCAAGTACTCAAGGCAAAAAACGACGCCTTCACCATCTTTATCCATCGTTTTAACTTCACGCTTCATTGCACTTGCTAAGCCTCGGGCTTCATATGGCAAGATCGATAGCATGGCATCGTGGAAGGGTTCACCTAGTCGTGCGACACGTTTATGGGCACTTTGCGCATCGCTACGAATGTAATCCATTGGATAAGTAGTTGGCGTAGGAAACTCTTCATTTTCTGATTCAAACCCCAAAAGACAATGTTCTCTAAGCATATGTACATTGACCATGGTAGCTCGACCTGATTGCTGAGGTGGAAGATACACATAACGGTCTCCGAACGAGCCAAAACCTAACGTTTTGCTAATCCACGCTCTAGCAACTTCCTGAAACTCGTCTTCTCGCTCATCAACGTCTTGCAGTTTATAGGCAAACTGTTGTGCTTCTTGCACATCCGTATCAATAGCCATCAGTGCTTCTAGATTACGGATTCTTGTCCATTCAGATTCCAATATTTGCCCTGAACCCACAAGACGTTCATCGAGATTCTGTAGTGCCTCAATCCCCTCTAGGAACAATTCCTCAGTCACTAGATTCATCTGCTCTTCAATAACAAACTGCAAACCTGCAATAGATTGCTTGAACATCTCAAACGAGTTGTCCAACACATTAATCCATAACGTCGCAAATGATTGCGCATCATTCGACTCAATGACCATACTACGCACAGGTGCAGCAAACTGATCTGCAGCATAACGGTTCATTCGCCCATTACGCTGTTCCATGCGGTTAGGAGACAGTGGAATGTCGTAGTGGATAGCTACACGATGTCCACCGTGTAAGTTAATCCCTTCTTCAGCGCGGCGATCGCAAATAAGCACACGACATTCCGGGTCCTTACCAAAACGTAGTGGTTGATTTGGATTATAACGCTGAACTTGTTTGCGTGAGTAGTTAAAGCAAATATCGGCGCTAAGTTGATCTGCTGACCAAGGATGATCACAAAAAATAACCACACCTGCTCTGGTATCATTCATCAGCGAATCAAGTTGCTTAACTAGTACTTTTAAGTATTGCTCTTGTGCATATTCGCCTTGTTCAACAATTTGTTCAAGTAATTCAGATTCATCCGGCACTAACGCTGAACATAATTGCTCTCGTTGCTGATCTGACAACAGGAAGTCTTGCTGAGACAGTTCTAGATTAGACAAGCGAGAATTTGCCATCTGGGATAACACTTGTGGAGACCCTAGACTTGCCTCTACAAACATCATATATATCGCTGCAAAGCGCTTGCTGTACGGGTCGTTGATCAGCATATGCTGATGCCATGTTTCCAGTGCTTCATTTAATCCAGCGCTAAAATAGGTCATACGTTCAAGACCTTGTTCAGCCAAGCCAGGAAGTAGTTGAGAGATGCCCTCAGATGAACGACGATTACGCAACATACGGTGGTGTACACCATGGCGATTAGCGATATGATTACGAATCTGGCGAATCAATTTATCGGCTTTTTCACTTCGATTGCTATTGAAACGAGATGCAGCAAGCGAAGGCTCTAATTCTTCAGCCTGTGCCAAGAAGACTTTATCGGACTCTAGTGTGCTCTTAAGGATTTTTAGGTGCTGGAGCAATTTTAGGTTGATGTTAGTAGTGGTAAATGACTGAATCAAACCACCGATTTTTTCACGCTGTTCAACTCGTTTACGGAACTCAGTAACACCTTTCTCTGTAAGGCGGTAACTATCGGAATCAAGCAGATGCAGCATTGCTAAAAAGTTACGCTCATTACCAACCAGCGGCGTCGCCGAGAGTAGCAGTAGCTTGTTACTCATATGCACTAGCTTAGCAATACGTTGATAAGCTTGTTGCTGTTGTTGTGAAGTTGACCACCCCCACCCAGCAATTTGGTGCGCTTCATCAATCAATACTAGGTTTGCATCAAAGGTCGTCTTATCCACTAGGTACTGGTTATAAGTCTGAACTATAACGCTCTTATCTAACAATTCACTTAAATGAAAGCGCTGAGAAAGCTCTCGGACCCATTGTTGATGAAGAGCTTCAGGGACTAAGACTAAAACCTTGTGAGAGTCGGGATAATCGAGTACGTGTTGACGAAGGATTAACCCTGCTTCAATAGTCTTACCCAACCCAACTTCATCAGCAAGCAAATAGCGCTGGATAGGGTCAGAGAGAACACGGCGAACCACGGCCAATTGGTGTGACTCTAATTCGATTGATGAAGACAATGCTGCAGTAACACCAGCACATGCTTCACGCTGATCGAGCATATGATTTTGAAAATCGACACGAGCTTCATGAAAGTAAGGAGTGTAGGTTTGTTGATGCGCTAGCCATTCAATGGGAGATGAAAGAGGTCTATCCCAACGAACATAAAGGTCAGCTTGTGGCAAATGACGATATTCATCATTTGGGAACTGCACTAAGTAATCAGCCGGTGGAGGTGCTTCACCAACAATACGCCCCGTGAGCCACTCTTCACTTGCATGTTCGTAGTAAGAAACAACCGTTTCGATAAGTAACAACGCTTTATCTACAGCATTGATATGGCACTGCTTTTCATGCACTACCATACACATAGGAGAGTCAAAATAAGTGACAAAAACAGACTCTCCATCAATTTTAGAAATTTTCCCTAGCCCTAAGCCATTTTCTACACGTACAAACTGACCTACTTCCAATTTAGATTTCCTATGTCATCAATTTAATGTTGGGGAATTTATCTCTAAACTGTGATAAAAATGAAATGATTAGGATAAATGCACGTTCGTTATCTAATGTGAACAACATATCATAAAATTAGCATAGGCAGGAGACACATATTGTCGCCAAGAAAAAGATTCGCAAAAAAATCCCTCTATACACGAGGGATCACATTCACTGTTGTCTTTAGAACTAGAATGGTTCGAGTTTCACTTCTTTAAACTTACCACCTCTTTTTACAGTAGTAGTTTTACTTGTTACGTCTTTCACCCCACGACTCTTCACACAATAATGTGTAGCTTCAAGCTTCACATAAACATCTTCCACACCCAATAAAGTTTTTAGAGCAACAAAAATTTGGGCTGTTAGTCTTTCCTGCACTTGTGGTCTTTGAGCAAAGAAGCGTACCAATCGATTTATCTTAGATAAACCAATCACCTTGTCGCTTGGTATATAGCCAACAGTTGCCATCCCATCAATGACGATCATATGATGCTCACAAGTGCTAGTAAATGAGATATCTTTGACTACGATTTCTTCATCGACATACATCTTGTTCTCGATAGTGGTGATTTTGGGAAAGTTCTCGTAGTTCAAGCCAGAGAAGATTTCATCGACGTACATTTTTGCCATTCGATTGGGCGTCTCGGATAAGCTGTCGTCACTCAAATCTAATGACAAAGCGTTTAGAATGTCTCGTACGGCGTTCGAAATTAAATCTAACCTCTGACTTCGATCTAAGCTTTGCTCTTTCTTCGGTGTTTCAAGGCCGCATTCGCGTAAAGCATCTCTAACTAGGCGCGCTTCATGAGAGAGTTCTATCATAATTGCCTATGCTTTTTTCGCGTATTTTTCTTTGTTGTTTGAATATTGAGTGAGTCCCTCACTTCTTAGTTTACAGGAAGGGCAAGCGCCACAACCCTCTCCAATAATTCCGTTGTAGCATGTTAATGTTCTTTCTCTAACTAAGTCTAACTTTCCGTACTGATCTGCTAGAGCCCAAGTTTGCGCCTTATTTAGCCACATTAAAGGGGTAATGACAGCAAGGTCGTAATCCATTCCTTGTTGCAATGCTTCTTGCATTGACTGGATAAAAGTATCTCGACAATCTGGGTAGCCTGAAAAATCTGTCTCGCAAACCCCTGTTATAACTGCATGTGCGCCAATTTGATAAGCATAGATACCCGCCAAGGTCAGGAAGAGGATGTTACGCCCAGGCACAAATGAATTTGGTAGTCCATTAGCTTGTAATTCATGGGAAACAGGAATATCGTCTCGCGTCAAAGAGCTGATAGCGAGTTCATTGAGTAAAGATACATCTAGAACTTTATGCGCTGCTACACCTAACTCCTCACATAATGATTTTGCTACTTCAATCTCTAACTTATGTCGCTGGCCATAATCAAAGGTTATTGCATGAACTTCATCATACTGTGTCAACGCTTGCACTAAACAAGTGGTTGAGTCTTGACCACCACTAAATACAACTACTGCCTTTTTCATTTTTATTCCCCTATGCTATCTGCAAATATTTGTGTGTTTGTATAGATAAACGCCAATTATTTTTGATACAAACCTCTATGCACATCTCTGTGGCTCGCTTTTTTTGGCTTATGGGTTGAAGTGCAATGACCAAATCATCCTTTAGTTCAAACTTGGTCAGAATCTCGTGTAAGTTATCAATATCTTTCTGAGTCCCAACTGGATGCTTCAACTCATTTGCGCGGTACAGAGCTTGTTCGTTCATAATCAATCCCCCTCGCATATCCAACTTGGGAGAAACTGTGACCCACGTAGACTCACTGCAATTAACTTCAAAAGTACCGCTTGTTTCTATTTGTGTTGTAAAACCTGATTCTTCAAGTAAAAATGTAAGTGGCCTTAAATCATACATGCAAGGCTCTCCACCAGTTATTACTACATGCCTTGCGTTATAATGCGTAATGCATTCTTTCACGATATCTTCAACCGTAATTTGACACCAACTATCATCATCAACTTGCTTGTTTTTCACCGTTTCAAACGAGGTTTCATTGTTTATATCAACTACCCATGTGTGCTTGGTATCGCACCAAGCACACCCAACAGGGCAACCCTGTAATCTCAAAAAGATGGACGGAACCCCCGTAAACATCCCTTCACCTTGAATCGTTTCGAAAATTTCATTGACCTTTAGCAATTGGGACACCCCTTTCTAATTTGCCGTATACTGTGATCAAATATCGTGTGACCATTGATATGTCTTGACTTAAATTCTGTAATTGGTTCCATTTTCTCACGATACTTTCACCATCAGAGTCTTTTCCAAACTCCCAGTGTCCATGACTCCATGAACAGTAAGGCTTCATACGAAAGAGTTGTTTCACGCAATATTCAAAAAAGATATCTTGGTTTTTTTTCGTTTGATAAGAATAGTAAATTTCATCAAACAATTGACCCAAGGAAATTATTCCGACCCCGTGAAACAAGCGTGAGTCCTTAGGCCTTTTCCCCCAATCATCGTTAAATACCTCTCTAACAGCTTTGAAAAAAATACAAAGTATCTTAACCGCTTCTTCACACTGCTCGGCTTTATATGTTCCTGTCGACAGTTCACAGAAGTCGTATAACGCACCTTCTCTCAAACTATTATCTACCATTTTCATCAAAGAATTATCAGCTATCAGACCCTCAGGGTTTGTGGTCATTTTGATCAACCCATTTAAGGGGGATTTAGGCTCATAGTTCAACAACTGGACAATCAGGGAAGGTAATTTTTTACGTGTCAAATCATCATTAAAAACGCCACTAGCATGAGGTAGCAATTCATAAATCAAACTGCGAGATAATGGTTTTGCAGAATTTATTAACAGAAATTGTTGTCTTTCAAATTCAGCATCATCATTTATAAAAAGACACACTGAATAGTGGAAATCTTTACGCTCAGATAACCTAAGTGCAGCAACTCTTTGCTGACCGTCAACTAAAACAGCGCTTTTGGTGTCTTTAGGTATTTCTAATTCATACACTCCATCTTTGACGGGCACGATATCTGTCTTCGATGTGAGGCACATAATGATAGAATTTGGAATAACTGCATTATCAGAATCAATATATGTGGCAATATTTTCGACATGTTTACGCAACTCAGTTCGTTGATAGCCTTTAAGAGTATTATCCTCAGAGCGGAATATTCTTGAAATAGTACAGATTGACTCTATTTCAGCAATATTCATCGTTGTAACAAACAGGTTAACATCACAACATTGTTCAACCTTTAGCGCAATTTTCTTTATCATTTAAAGTTCCTAGCCATTTCAGTGTAGAAATCATTAAGGTTGTGGAAGCCACGACGTTTGTTTCTCTCTGAACCCCGGTAAATCACAACTTCGATACCTAACTTTCGGCAGATAGGGCATTTACAGGTTTTCCAAGGTCTATCTTTCAATGTCTTTTGATACAAGGAATAGAGTTTACCTCGACGGTCAGAAAGCATACTTTCATAGTCCAAAACCACTTCTAATGCAGTCTCCAAGTCAAGTTCATCAACATCAAAAGCCCTCAATGCCGCCAGTGCCTCCCTTTCTTTCGTTTTGACTTGTTTTTGATCAAGTCGACCAGAGGATATTTCTCGTTTAACCATTTGATTATCACCCGACTGAGGGATTCGTATCGCACTATAAGCTTTATCACCCAATCGATAGTTTTTTGTTTGATCTAGAAATGCTTGCTTCAGAGGGGTTGTTGTATCAATGCTTGAAACATTCAAGGACTTATATTTGTGCAGAAAGTCTAACCTTCCTATACCAAGCAAATGGAGTTTTAAATTGTGTTTTAAGTGTTTTTGCAGCTCTTCCAGTAGGCGACATATCTGAGTTGAATCAAGAGTAATAATCCCCCCTAGGGTAATATGCCCGTACCCCATCTTTTGCAGACTGACTACTGAATTTACGTAACTTTCAATATCCCAACCTTGCGCGACGCCATAAGGGATAAAATTATTTCCTTTGGCCTTCTTGTAAAAATCAGCCGCATTCTCAAGTGTCATTTCAACACGTAATTCTTTATTTTCAGGAAGAGACTCGATATCACGACTCCGTTCATCTCTATAGCCCATAACAATATGGTCTAATGAGACGCCTTGGTTGACCTCTGTTTTTACATAAAAATCAATCAGATCATCGACACTATAGGGTGGCTCTGGTTCTTTAATATATGAAAAAGCACCACTATCCCCCATAACTTCATATCCTTTATCGAGACGAAAGAAGCGGTGAGCCCCCTCTCTAAACAACCGATATTTTTGTCCTTCTGAGTAGCGTGTCTTGTTTGCTCGACCTGGTAAGCCTTCGACAATAGCCTTTGATATTAATATTCCATCATAAGGACGTTTGATTATTTCATGTGCATAAACGTCGTCACGTTGCCTTACCCTAAGAGGAGTTCGCTTCTCAGAGACAAAATCGAAGTTAGGATCAACAAAGTCCTGACTATCTGGGAAAAAAAACTTCATACACTCACCTCCGAAATAAAGCATATACGAATTTAGTACATTCAGCTACTCTAGTTAGAGTGGAGAAAGACGTGGGTTGAAGATAGAATCTTGCGTTGTTGATAGGAGATAGATATGCCAGAGATACATTTATTAGTCCCGTGCAGTGCACAGAAAACGAGTTCAGCACCAGAAAAGATGTGTTTCTCTAAACATAACACTGCTGATTTAAATCAGTCTCTAAACTCTTGGTTGGACGCATTCAAGCAAACGTCAGAGCGTCACCCAACCTCACGCTTATACAATGGCCAAGCTTTTCTATATGCCAAAAAGCTAGCTGAAAAAAATCAGTTCAAACTATCTATATTGTCAGCAGGTTTTGGATTAGTGATGAGTAACACTGAGTTGCCTAGTTACAATGCGACTTTTAGCGCAAACAAAGACCGAGTCCCCTCTCCTCAATCCTCGTGGTGGTCTTCGGTATGTCAATCTGAATTGCCAGGAACTTCTATTTTTGAGTATGTAAACGCGCACTCAGGAGACCAGTTTATCTTTTGCCTAAGCAATGAGTATTTGAGAGCAGTACAAGATGATTTGCTCTTTACGCTAGAAAACGATGCGTTCGACAATGAGCGTATAGTGATCATTTCGTCAAGTATTCCCCAAAAACTAAAGGCTTATGAATGTCGCTTCGTACAGACGTCACGCAATGTGCTAAGCCATTCTAAAGCCAAAGAGAGCGCCTTAGCGATTAGCGATAGAAATGTCACTTCAATTGCATTGTATATGTTTGTTGAGCAATTAAGACTTACAAACGAACCGTTCAATGCTATTATCGCGGCCCTAAATAAAGAGTTGCAAACTATAACGGTCCCCATAAAGCCAGCTCGAGTTAAGCGTGATGATGACTTCATTCTTGCATTTATTGAACAAGCATTGCTGGAGCAAGGTAACGTGGGTCAAGGTCGTCTCTTCACACAATACAAAGAAGCAGGCAACGCTTGTATGGATACCCGTTTTCGCGATCTTTACAATCGAATCAAATTAACAAAGGTTTAACGTGACTGAGTTTCGCTTTTACTTTCCTGACAATAAAGATTTCGTCAACCCCAACTTTGATGGGAGAGACCATTACCCTACTCCAAATCACCGCCAGTATGATGATGATCACTACCCTCACCAGATCTTAACTGATCTTCCTTACGACGGTATGCTGGTATCTCTTGCTGGCGTAGGAACAATGCAAAAGCGCGGCAAGTACTACGAACAAGAGTTGACCGAAGACTTCTATTTCAACGGCGCACGTGAGTTCCTACGTCTCAATAGCAGAAAGTTCGAGAACGTCAAGTTAATGGGTGACTGTGGTGCCTTCGACTATCATGCAGAAAAAGAGCCTCCATTTACGGTTGAAGAACTGATCGAGTTTTATCACCGTGGTGGCTTTGATTATGGTATTTCACTCGACCATATTGTTTTCCCATACTTCAAGAGTGAAGAATCAAAAGATGAGTTTATAAAGAACAATGGCTCGCACGCCTTTCACGAACTAATACAAGAGAGTGAACGTCGTATAAAAATCACTTTGGATAATGCTAAAGTTTTCTTTGATAAAGCGAAAGACTATACATTTGAAGCCTACGGAGTCGCCCACGGTTACGATGTCCCCTCTTTCATACGCTCAGTCAAAGAGCTTCAAGAGATGGGTTACCGTAGGATAACTATAGGCGGTATGATCAAAGCCAAAACTGATGAAATCCTTGAACTCCTAGAAAAGCTAAGTGAAGTTCGCCACCCTGACACAGAATTTCATCTACTAGGTATTTGCCGCTTTGATAATATTCCAAGTTACATTAAGGCTGGTGTAACGAGTGCTGACAGTACATCTCCTTTAATGCAAGGACTAAAAGGAGGCAAGTACTACTCACTACCGCAAGATGAGAAGCATGCCAAATTCAAAGAATCATTAATGATTCGAGCACGTCAGTGTGATCATAAAAACGTTCAGGATCACATAGAAAAATATCGTGACGAACTTCATAACCACATTAGAGCTATGGGTGAGAATAACGAGTACGATATTAACCTGTCGAATACGGCGTTATCAGTAAATGAGTGTGTAAAGCGTCTAGAGCAAGACTGTCTGAAAAAACTCCAGCACTATGATGAGACCGCGCTTGATTTGGAAGGTACACTAAAAGCACTCATCGCTTATGAAAAAGTGACCAATGAAGCCTACCTGCCATCAAAGTTCACTCCATCGAAAGTGGCAACCTTTGCCAATAGCGAAGAAAAGTATCGTACTTTCCTAAAGCAGCGTGAGTGGCGTCAATGTACTTGTGGGATCTGTGAAGGTGGGCTTATGAATATTATATTCCGTTCAAACCAAACAAACCGCCGCCGCGGTATCCACAACTTAGCGATTGTAACTAAGTACAAGAATCGCGTTATTAAATCACTTGAGTCAGAAGTAAAATAACCCATGTCAGAAGTATTAAGAATTAAAGTAATCCAAGAAGTTGTAAACGGAGTTACTGTTTATACTGGCTGGGTTGAAGGTAAAAAAGTTCGTGACGTCGCTAAGATTGTGCATATCACTCGTGAAGGTGAGTATATTCATGGCTATCAGCGTAGCGAACTGCCTAAACATATCGAATCCATCACCGATTATGTTGAATCTAAAAACTCCACAATTTTAGCAAACCTAGTTATTGGTTTTGATCATTCAGTAAAATTTGAGCCTATCGCGGAAGGTTCAGAGTTCGGGCACTTAGTTGTACCGTATGACCCAGATAAACCATCTAGTGAACTACCAGGTGCGATTGTTGACGGTCAACAACGTTCAGGCGGTGTCAAAAACAGTCATCATGAGAGCTACCCTTTACCGGTTTCTATCTTTATTTCAGAGAATGAGTCTGACTATATTCAGCAGTTCCTGATCCTAAATTTAGGCAAACCCCTGACCTCTGTTCAGTTAAATGCTCTTGCACTATACGATGATATTTACAAGCCACCAGCCCTTGCGGAAAAAGCATTCCCACTTTCGATGTGTGAAGAGTTAGGTTTCCGCGACCTAGAATCACCACTGTATGGTTTGATAAAGTCAAACGGCAACAAAGACGGAATGATTGCAGAGTCATCTATTACCGAGTTTGTTACCAATGTTCAACGCCAGATATTGAATACTATTGGCGTACGCGTATATCAAGAACTAGAGGAACCTTCTCGTGAAAAGTTCATTCAAGTGCTTAAAAACTTTTGGGTAGCTGTTAGTACCGTATTCCACGAAGATTGGGCTAAAAAATCTCGCGATATGAAACGTACCTACATTACGCATGGTACTTCGATCGTCGGCTTTTCCTACCTTTGCCGTCATATGCTTCGAGTATTTATGACTCCATCAAAAAACGTAAGCAACGAATCAATTCTTACGTCTGAATTACCATCTCCGACTTTCTTTATCAAGGAACTATCTTTGATTAAGGATCAATGCCACTTTAGCCGCGAGCATTGGGAACTTGGTTTGCTACGCACAAACCAAGAAGGGAGTAATGGAGAACAACTTGAGATAAAGTATACTCGTAGATGGAATGATTTTCAGAACACAACCTCGGAAAAGCAACTGTTCGCAACGAATATACTGAGATTGTATGAGATCCAAAAAGGATGGCGTAACGACTATCCGATCTATATTGATTAAGCTTAAGAAAGAGAAGGCACCTGCCTTCTCTTATCGTTCTAACTCATCCATCAGTTCATATAATAATCCGAGCTTTTCGTAGCCACACATATCCACCATAGCTCTCAATTCATCATCAGACACACGATTGTTCTGTGCTTTCTTTTTCAATTCATTCCAATCACCAGAATCAGTCTCTGGTGCAATCTGACCGCTAGACACACCTATTAAAAATGGCTTAACCTCGTATTGAAATAAACGAGAACCTATCAAGCTTAACTTATACGCATCCATTAACATTTCTCCATGACGTGTCCTTCTTTGTGAGTGCTACTCACTGACCGCTTTTAGCAACCAGGTCCCAAAGGCCTAGTATTGATATCTGTCTTTTAGGCTACCACTTTATTGACGGTAGGTCCTAGCTTTATGATTCATAATTATGGTGTAAAATAATTCTAACTCAACCAATAAAACATAGTTAAAACAAGCCCATAATTGACAGGGAACTCACCCGAAGCGTAACTTTTAAACAAGAAAAGACTGTTCGTTATCGAGAGTTTGTATCAATGAGCCATGCATGTGGACCATCTTAAGGTATAATAAGCATTTACAAAAAAGACTATCAATATCATTAAGGTTTTATTTTGAATCTATTTGTCAAAGCCCTAACTGTGATCGATGCTTCATATCTATGTGAAACGCGAGGAATGGTTGGAGAAAGTTGGATTCTAGACATATCTCTATCTGGCGCACTAAACGAAATGAGCATGGTGCTTGATTTTGGACAGGTTAAAAAACAGATTAAACATCTTGTAGACCAGTATGTAGACCACCGTCTAATAGTACCGATGCGAAACGCCGCTATTCACTATGAACCATCTGATTCTGGCTATTTAACGCTAGACTTAATGCGTGGTGAAAAAAGTATCCACCTATGCTGCCCTGAAGAAGCTTACTGTTTGATCGATAGCAATGCCGTTACAGTTGAAACCGTAACAAAGCATTTATATCAACTATTGAAGTCACACTTACCAGACAATATAAGTGGCATAGAAATAACACTCAGACACGAAAATATCGACGGAGCCTTCTACCATTACTCACATGGGCTAAAAAAGCATGACGGCAATTGTCAACGAATTGCTCACGGACACCGTTCACCAATAGAGCTTATCGTTAACGGAAAGAGAGATCATCAACGCGAATCAGCTTTTGCTAAACGTTGGAAAGATATCTACCTGGGCTCAGTAGAAGACCAAGTTAGTGTGGAAATGTTAACTCTGAATAAACGTGCTATTAAAATCACAGACGATAGCCATTTTGGCTTTTGCTATACCGCACCTCAAGGTAAATTCGAGCTTGCTATAGCCAAATGCGAAACTGAATTAATAAACAGTGATACCACGATAGAGTTGTTAGCTAACTACATTGCAGACGAAGTCCAAAAGTCTATGAGTAGCGTTCAAACTTTGAAAGTGGTGGCTTACGAGGGTGTTGGTAAGGGTGCTATTGTAGTTCGATAAAATATGCATATAGCATCATATAGTTTTAATAAATTGCCGAACTCTTCAGCAAGATTAAAAAGTGTAGTGGTTTAATGATCCCGGACACCAAATTAGGTGGTAAAGTCTCCACCATAAATGAGGTGTTCAATGACAAAACGACAACGACGTACATTTTCTACTGAATCCGAAATGGATGCTGCAAGCTTGGTTCTTGATCAAGGATACTCAATACCAGAAGCAGACCGCTCTATGGATGTTGGTGAAACAACTGTACGACACTGGGTCGATCAACTCAGGATTGAGCGTGATGGCACGACTCCACCAGTCAAAGCTCTCACGCCTGAACAACAGAAAATCCAGCAGTTAGAAGCCTGTATTAGTCAGCTGGAAAGATAAAAATCCATACTCAAAAAGGCCACAGCTCTCTTAATGTCGGACGAACTCGAACGTTCTCGGTAATTGACCAGTTGAGGGAGCATGAATCGGTTAAGACGCTGTGTGAACTGTTCAATGTCGCTTCGTCCTGTTCGAATTTAAGCAGAGAAAGCCGGATGCCAATCGCATTCGGCTCGCTAGCCGAATTAAAGCACTCTTCAGCATAAGTCGAGGTTCTGCTTGTAGTCGTACTATCGTATCTATGTTGCGTTCAGAAAACATCGAAATCGGGCGATTCAAGATGAGAGACATAATGCGAGAAGCCGGACTGATGAGCAATCAACCAGGCTCGCTTCGATATAAGCATGCCAAATCAGAGCGACTAGATATCCCGAATCTGTTGAAGCGTCGTGGGGTGGTCTTTATCGGATAAACCTGACGCTGAATTGGCTTCTAAAGCCTTAGATATGGCCTGGGAACAACGAGGTAGACCTATGAACGTAATGTTCCATTCAGACCAAGGATGCCAATACAGCAGTCGTAAATTTCGTCAAATACTCTGGAGATATCGTAAACTCAAAGCATGAGTTGTCGTGGTAACGGCTGGGATAATGTACCAATGGGAAGGTTATTTAGAAGCTTGAAAACCGAGTGGATACCAGCAACAGGTTATTTGACTCAAACCCAAGCTAAGAAAGACATCAGCTATTACTTGATGGACTACTACAACCGGCAACAGCCTCATCAAGTAAATGAAGGGCAGTTGACCAGTAAGTGCCGAAAATCGGCTTAAGATAGTGTCCGGAATTTGTTGACCACTACACCTCGATTTTTTGTAGAATATTGTTTAGGAAAAAACTCCATTCATCGTCCTTTATCTAAAAATTACAACAATTATATTTAAATATTGGTATAGACATGAGGTCTATAAAATTAGAAATCAATTTCGCTTTTTAGCACTTATCGCACTCTTAATTTCCTCTGATTTAATTACTCCTTCGTGACGTCCCATTAGGTCTAACAACTCACAATCTACTTTTTCTTTTAAAGGACGTAATTCGTCATTCACTCTCTGTGAATGACCTTTAAAGTCTTTTCCTTGCTTTTTAAGGGCATCAATTATCTTTGAATGGAAATCGATTTTTTGTTGAAGCAAGTTAGATGTATGACTCAATGCACTAATTCTGCCATTTTTAATTATTTCATTCCTTTGAAGCTTTAATGCCCAACATGCGACGACTAATGCAATCGCACTTATTACCTCAGCTAAACCCATAGCGCCTCTTTTATAGATTACAGATGTATTGATTCGATTCTTTTACATGTTAGATAGGCGCGACATAGTACAACAGACCGCACAACAATAAAAGACAACAAATCCAACTAGTTACAACAAATTCGGCACTATCGTTAACGGTTTTATACTAAGCTAATCAAAGTCAATATCAGTGAGCAAACGATCAGAAGAAGAAAACATTAGCACCGTGACCCTGTATCATTGGCGGCTGGAGCACAGATGTTCAGGAGTAACTGTGCCAAACAGCAACACTTCATCAGAGCATTGGTCTGCTCAAACTAAACTCGCCATCGTCGCCGAGACTTACTCGATGACCGAGAGTGAACTCTGCCAATATTGTTGTGAAAAAGGTCTATTTCCTGAGCCAGTCAAAAGCTGGCACAGAGAATGTTTGCAAGGGTTTATGTAGAGTAAAGCGCGGGGAAACAGGTCAAAGCTGATAAGCTTGAAATCAAAGAGCTTAATACGGAGTTACGCCAAAAAGAAAGGCACTCTTTGACAACATCAGCAGCCAATCCTCCTCGAACAACAAAGTTAGCTACTTCGCTTTGTGATTTCGGTCATTAAGCATTGCTTACGACAAACGAATGGACCGCCACCGCTCTCCTAGGCAAATGGCGTCCGTTCGTAAATAAAGCAAAAATCGAGAACAAATGTTATCTATGGTCTTCTGCGAGCCTTAGGACTTAACCACCAGCGCTGTTTTAGAAAACTGTCCAGTTTGGGTACAAACATCCCCGTCGCTCGAGGGTGCCACGATGGATCTTCTTCCTGACGTTCTCTCAACCACTCAAGTAATACAATGACTTCTTCATTAGTCAATGCAGCGTTATGCCATGATCTTTCCGCATCTAATACATCCATTCGGCGGTGTTCGGGATAAGTTGAATAGAATCGTAAAAACTCCTCGTTCACATCAGGCTCTGCTTTCACCGCAGCGTCATCTGTTAATGGTTCAGCAATACCATAAGGCCTTTGCTCTGCTTGTTGTGTGGCATTGACCAAGCCTTGTTGGTCTTTTGAGTCTTTTTCCATGATCTTCTCCTTCAAGATTTAAAATTCATGTTTCGTCACATCGCGCGATGTGCGTCGTTGGACTCTTGTAATAAGTCGATATGAATAGTTTTTAAAATCTGTTGAAACACAAAAAAAGACGATCATCATATCAGGCCCATTGCACTGGGTTGTATATCTGTTTACATCTGACAATAAGCATTAGCTCTGTTCATGCGGCCTTCACCAAACCTAAACACATCCGTCCAGTCAAGTTCTCAAAACACTATTTTCTCGAGAAATCACGCAAAAATATGACCCCGATAAGTTCCCGAATCTCTTTACGTGTACATATGTCAACGATCAAAACACAAAAAAAGGGAGCCTCATGTCTAAAAAAAATTTGCTTACTGCTATCACTATTAAAAATGCATCATGTCCTCCGGGGGGCAAATCCCGACGGTTATACGATGGGGGTGGTCTCGCTTTAATGCTGTACCCGACTGGCCGTAAGGTTTGGCATATGAGGATTAAAGGCTTGAACAGTAAAGAAACCCTTCTAACTTTTGGTTCGCTTGATTCTGTCAGTCTGAAAGAAGCCAGAAAACTACGTGAGACACTGACTGAAAAAAGACACCAAGGCAAAGAACCGAAGTATGTTCTAAATAAGATCCTTGGCAAAAGTTCGACAACTGTCGCTGAATTAATCGCTGAGTACCTGAGAGAAAAGCGTCCGACTTGGAAAGAAAATACTTATAAAGGTGAGCTTAACCGCGCTAAAAAATACCTCTTGAATTCATCTATCGGAGCGATACCCATTGCATCCTTTACTGCAGAGCATGCGTACGACTTCGCAAGAACTCTAGATCGGAAAGGATATAAATCCCAACACCGCAAAGTAATTTCACTACTCAGTCGCGCTTTTTATATCGGTAACTTGCGCTACGGAATCGATGAGATTGACTTCAGTACGATTGGGCACTTTCTCATCAGGCATAAAACTAAAGCACATGCCTCAGTGGAGTTCAAAGAGATCTCAGCTCTTAGCGCACTTATAGCTGACTCAGAATGCTCATTACAGATCAAACTAGTCTGGGATTACTTGTTTTTAACGTCGCAGCGTGTTCAAGAAGCAACGCAAAACACGTGGAACAATATCAACTTTGACGATATGACTATCACAATCCCAGCTTCGCTTTCAAAAAATGGTCTTGAGAACATTATCCCGATGTCGCAACAAGCTCACCGAGTATTGAAATTGGCTAAAGTAGTATCGAATGGAAGTCCTTATATTTTTCCTTCGCCTCGCCAAAGTTTTAATCAACCGATCAGCAAAGATGCGATAGGAAAATTGCTTCGAAGCAAGGGACTAAAAGGCAAAATGTCAGCGCACGGTATTCGTTCTATTTTTAGTAGCGAAATGCATGAAGAGCTCGACATCACTGAATCATTGATCATCGAAATGATACTTTCTCACACAGATAAAGATCACATTCGAGAAATCTACAATCGCAGTAAGTTTATAAGCAAGCGCCGCGTTGTCCTCGAGCGTTGGGGAAACATGTACGAAGAAATCACTAAGGATTGTAGTTGCACTGACGCTGTTGAAAATGAACTTATACGCCTAAAACTTTTACCAGCATCAGAAAAGTAGCTTAACTTCCTCAACCTCAAATCTCTTACAAAGAGCTAGCATGAGCTTTTGTGTTTAGCTCTCATTTATTTCATCACTCTCTTATTAATGAAATCGGAATTTATTTATATGTTCAAAAAGCATCAAATTTGCGAAATATTGTCTGTTTCTGAAGCCACGATACCTCAGTTGCCCAATTTCCCAGAAAAAATTGACAGTCAGTATCTAAGTAACCTAGTGCTTTACAGAAAAGACGATGTATTTACTTGGTTGTGTGATGTGATAAACAAGAGAAAGGGTTGTAACCAGTATCAAGGTGAAATTGAGAAAGAACGCGTGATCAGACTGTCAGAGCTGACCGGTATCTTAAACGTCTCCAAGTCACATATTTACGCTCAAATAGAGAAAGGCCGCTTGCCCCAGCCTATAAAACTGGGTAAGAGGGCTTCCGGCTGGCTATTGAGTGAAATTAACGAGGTTCTTTTGCAAAGTGGCTTAGACGAGATAGATTGATAAAAAACCTAGGGCACTGTCTCTCTAGTGCCCTTTCCTTAATACCTATAACTCGATTGTTGAGTAACTTGTTAATCCATGTGTCAAACCGACAACATGCTTGCTCCACCACTCTAACGCCCGCTTTCTTTTCTGAAAAAACTTGTTGCGGTTATAGGCATCCCGAATACCATCTCTGTCAGTATGAGAAAGCAGGGCTTCTATGACTACCGACTCAAAGTCTGTGCGCTCATAGAGTGTTGTACTGCCGAGCGAACGCGTACCGTGGGATGTCATCTTCCCTCCCAGCCCCATCCTTTTAAAAGCAGCATTTACCGTCTCACTATGTACGGGCTTTCTAAGACAATTTCTTGAAGGAAACACGTACTCGCTGCCGCGACATAGATGCTTAGCAGCTTTCAGAATAGCGATAACCTCGGGTGTAAGAGGAATTTTATGCATTAACCTATTTTTCGCACGCTCCGCTGGCAAGTACCATATTTGCTCCTCAAAAGAGATTTCTTCCCAACGAGTGCCGGTAGCTTCTTTAGAGCGAGTGAGCGTGTGCAATTGGAACTCGAAAAGCAACTTATTGGCGGGTCGCATCGTCGATTGTACGACCATGGTCAATAAGTCGGGCAACTCGCTGATATCAATACAAGCAAAATTACCCCGCTTGGGCTTCTCAAATACGTCAGCCATGCTACCTATCGGATTATGGTCAATGTATTCATTATTAACGGCATAGTTCATGAGCCGACGAAACAGCGCGATAGTACGAGTCACTGTCTCCAACTTCCCTTTCTTTTCCAGCGGTCGCATCGCATCAATCAGCATCGCAGCCTTGATTTCGGAAACCGGGATAGAGCCTAATTTAGGGTAAATATGTTTATTGAGCTTTTGCCGATAACCCTCTGCGGTCTTGTGCACTACGCGTGTAGCCGCTTTTTCTAGCCACATCTCACCTATTTGTTTAACCGTATTACTGGCGCTACGTTTTAATTCTATTTTTCGATTGCGCTGCACCACACTTGGATCTAAGCCTTGTGCTCTGAGTTTTCTAAATTCCGCTACGGTTTTGCGTGCATCCAACAACGTGATCTCTGGGTACCGCCCTAGCCCTAGATTTGCATCCCGCCCGTCGGGCTTAACAAACCGAAATTGCCACGTTTTGGTTCCCGAGGCCCTCACAACCAGAGTCAGTCCATCACCGTCGCTGAATCTTTGAAAATCTTTGCCGTTTGTGACCTTGGCATTTTCAACAAATTTACTTGTTAACTTTCGCTTCATAGCCGCCTCATTTCTATCAAAAATGTATAACTTTTTCTGACTTCATTGAGCTCAATTTTCGTTATACGTTTTTTCGAAGAAACGAGATGTAAACCAAAAAGTTACCGTATTCTAACTCGCCCTATCGGAGTATACGTTTGGTATAAGATTTCTCGTAAAAAAATGTATAACGCTGTCGACAAGGAAAGTAAACTATACATTGTCTTATACATCAAATGCGTGGATTTTAGTGAGGCGCGTGGACGTTAATGAGAGGTAATTTCTTGATTTATAACCCAAAAAAGACGTCCTAGGACGTCTTTTTCAGCAAATGTGGCGGTGAGTGAGAGATTCGAACTCTCGATACGTTGCCGTATACACACTTTCCAGGCGTGCTCCTTCAGCCACTCGGACAACTCACCGAATCAAATTGTGGTTAGCATCATTGGCTAACGAGGCGCTAATTTAATGATTATGAGCCCTATGGTCAAGGCTAAACATGAAAAAAAGCCCTGTTTTTCTGTTGTTTGCTCACTAAGTAACTAAATTGAACAAAACAGGGGCAATTAAACGCCTTGGTAGTAACCAGGAACTCGGAACCAACGGCGGCACATGTCTAAGAAGTGGCCGTACAGAATGCCCATTCCGCAAGATACAGCAGCGTTACTTGCAACCGCAGTGATGATCTGATCAGTAGATGCGCCTACGGCAAGTAGAATGCCCGCGTATACCGGTGATTGAAACAGCACATACGCAACTAGGTCAGACACGTTTTTCATAAATGAAGACGGCGAAACTTTATGGCCCTGGCGTAACACCCAATCACGAAAAACACCATATGGCCAAGCGATAGCAATGTTTACGGGGATGGATAACGTACGTGATGCCAGAGACTGTTCAAAGGTCATCCCTGAAATCAAAATCTCGATAATCATCCCTGTGACAAAGCAAAAAACCACCATAGCAAAAGTATCCGCTGCGGCATGACGAATACAAAATGGTCCGCGAGACTTCATTTATCAACCTCTAAAATCAAATACTACAATTAATTAACAATTAGAGATGATTAACTATATATCGGCCAATCATCCAGATAATGACGCTATTAGAACACAACAATTGTAGTTTATGTATCTGATTTTAAAATGCAGTAGTAAATTAATAACCAAAAATTGAAATGAAAGTAGTTTATTTCACCTACTCGGCTGAAAATTGCTATTTTTTGCTCAAAATTGGAGTAAAAAACCAGATTTCTTTAATATATAAAGAGGTTAGAACATGAGAAATGACAGTTTTTTAGAATAAAATGTCAACTCCAAACGTCCGAATAGATCGCTTCTGCTACTAACAGGTAAAAATTCAGAGTTAACTGGAGTTTAGAAGAAGTTGCTGAACAGGGAGTCCATGTTCAGGGCATGGTGAGACACCGTGTTTTTTGCCGTCGTTATTGGTATTGATAGAGTAAGTCTGCGTGTTGGTACAAAGCATTATCGAGCTCAGTTTCGACAACAGGCTTAGCAATGATGTGGTTCACTCCCACTTCCATCATGAGGTCTTGTGTTTCTTTAAACACATCTGCAGTACAACCAAAGATAAGTACAGAGTTCGCTGGAGAGTCCATCGCTCTAATGGCGGCTGTGGCACCAATGCCGTCTAAAACTGGCATATGATTGTCCATCACAACCAAATCAAATTGCTGAGCTTTTACTTGCTCGACCGCTAACTGACCATTTTCAACTCTCGTACATTCAAAGCCTTTCGCTGTTAAAAAGGCTTCCATGATCATGGCATTCGTGGTGTTATCGTCAGCAATCAGAGCTCTTAACCCGCGACAATCCAACTTATACTGAATAGCGGATTCCACTGTGCCCGGTTCACATGGACTCAATTCAATCTCTACAGTGAACGTGGAACCGACGTTAGGGCGGCTTTCAACGCAAACACTGCCACCCATATGCTCGGCAATCTCTTTGACAATCGCCAGTCCAAGCCCTGTGCCGCCAAATCTTCTGGTCGTCGATGACTCGGCTTGCTCAAATGGACGGAAAATGCGCTTCTGCGCCTCTTGAGAAATGCCGATACCCGTATCTTTAATTGCCATGGTTAGTGTTGCTGCATTTTGGCTGACACGCTCGCTTAACGTCACCTCTATTTCACCATGCTCAGTAAACTTGACCGCGTTATTGAGCAAATTGAAAAGGATTTGGCGTAATCTGGCTTTGTCGTTGTTATACCAGCGGTCTGAAGGCACTCTTGAGACTAGGCGTAACTGCAATCCTTTCTCTGTACACAATGTGTGGTAAACACTTTTGATGCTTCCAATGATGGACGCGACTGGAAACGGTGAGTTAGAAAACTCCACGTGACCATGCTCAATCTTGGAATAATCCAAAATCTCATTAAGCAGCGTCATCATATGATCCCCAGATTCATACAGCATAATGAGCTGCTTTCTTTGATCATCAGTTAACTCGGTTTTCAGTAAAAGCTGCGCTGTACCTAAAACCCCGTTCATTGGCGTGCGGATTTCATGAGACAACGTCGCCAGAAACGCTGATTTCGCATTGGTTGAGGCCAAAGCTTTAACTTTCTCTTGTTCCAGATAGATTGTTTTCTCATTAAATTTGTTGATGAGGTGGCCTATTTCATCGTCACTGTCATAATTTATGTCGATGATCCCGCCTGTTTTTGAGTCGTCAACTTCGGCTGCGATCCTTACTATTGGATTCACAATATAACGATTAAGTAGGTAATAGCCGACCAGTACGCACAGCAGCAAAAACGGGATGATGCCACTCTCGACACTCATGACCTGAGAGAAAACCTGATCCGCAACGCGAGCTTTTGCGTTCACCACTTCCATTTCCCAGTTGAACTCTTCAAACAGGAGTTCACTGATGTGCATATTTTTTCGCAGTTGGAAATTGTGCTCGATTATCACGTTTAAATTAGCGTCACGGATAGTCACGCCCAACGAGTATTGGCTAGTATGCTCACGAATAAACTCGAATAATGCCTCTAAGGAGAGATCGACCGTTGCCACTCCCGCAAACTCACCATCTCGGTAATAAGGTGCGGACGCGGTAATCATTTGAACTTGGGTAAAAGTATCGATATAGACTGAAGACCATTGAATAGAACCTGATGGCTGGTCAGCGGCGGCAACATACCAGTCCTCCTTATCATACCCCCGGGATTCAGGGTTGTTATAAGAATGAATTTGATCGATGCCACCTTCATAATTCTTGTTGAAGAAATGACTGGCATACTTCGGTTTGTCCTCTTGGTGCTGAGGTTTTGGCCACACACCTCCACTGACAATCATGTCATCGCTTAAACGCAATATCTGCGGAATGATCGTACTGAGAGCGTTACTTTGGTCTGGAGTCTGAGCAATCCCAACCAGACTATTGAGAACACTGGTTGAGGTAAGTAACGGCTCTTTGATTTGGGAGGCTAAAAGCTGCGTTCTTAGCTCTAGATTTCTTTCTAATTTTTCACGGACAGGCGGCTCCAGCACGAAGTACACCACCGAACCAACTGTTGCGATAAAGAAGCACAGATAGAATGTGAGTGCGAGAATGCTTTTTCTTCGGAGTGATGAGCGTATTTCCATGAGCGTTAACAAATTTTCCCTAATATCGATTTATCGCTAATTGATTGGTAAGATGACCGCAACAAACCAGTCCATGAACAAATGGTATTCTATTTTGAAACTACAAGACATTCTTTCTCTTCCAGAACTCGATGAAAAACTATTAAATCTAGCGAAAACTCAAGGCTTTATCACCGCGATGGCCTCTGCACCAAATCTTTTGATGCCGCAAGAGTGGCTACCATTCCTTTGGGGTGGAGAAGAAACCGCACCTTTCAGTGATGGTGAGCAGCTAGAACAGTACATTGATGAGATTGTACAAATGTGGAATCTGACTCGCCCTGCGCTGCTAGAAGGTAGCTGGGAGTGGCCTGCTGGTTGTGCACTGGATGAACAAGATATCGTGACGGCCACCACTCGTGATTTCTGTGAAGGTGTCTTACAGGGTTGGCAATTAGCCCGTGACGATTGGGAAACCTTGATGCCAGAAGAGAGTGAAGATAATGCCCTACTTGGTGGCGTGCTGCTTTCTCTGACTATGCTTTATGATCCAGAAACGACCATTGAGGCACTAGCTGAACAAGGCATGGTAGGGTTAGAGCAGTTTGAAGAAATCTTCAACGCGATGCCAATGATGCTCTGTGGTCTGACTCAACGTGGCATGGCGCTCGCGGAAGATCAGTAATCATTTCTCACTAAGCCGCTGCCCATTAGCGGCTTTTTTACATTTCAATTCCCCCCCCCAAAAAAAACATTCACTGCGTCGACATTTACTGAGATAAATGATTCGTGCCAATTACACATGTCACTATTTTGTAAAAACAATATTACAATCCCTTACTTTCTTTGTTAGTATCTGCGCCCAATTTTGGTTAATTGAATGTTGTGATGCAAATAGCGACAAATCGGCAAATAAAACAAAAAGTAATGGCGTTATACGTCATTGCCGCTTTGCTGTTTCAGATCTATTTGCTGGCGACGATGGCACTCAACCCATCACAAGTTCATAACAAAAACTGGCTGTCTGGAGCACAGGGAGAAAAGATCCTTCTCTGTACTGCAGAAGGTTTTAAGTGGGTAGACATCAAAGAGCTGATTGAAGATAACACCATCAGCTCACCATCCAACGCTGAATTTCATGATCCACTTAAATTCAGTTGCCCGCTGTTAGACGTATGTCAGTTTTCAATATCAGTTCTTGCGATGGTTATTGCTGCTATTGCTCTTTGGCTGTGTCGTGTTTCGATACGCTATGTCGACTATTCGCATATCCATTGCCAGCGCAAAATCTATCTCTCATTAGCACCTAAACAGTCACCACCTCAGACTTTCCTTGCGTAGTTTGGCCCTGATGCCGCTCGCCTAATTTATCTAAATAAACAAACCACGATACCCGCCTTTGTTTATAAAGCTGCGGGAGGTATTTGTACGTCTGAATGATTATTGACGTCCAAGGAAAATAATTAGAAAGGAAAGTCCATGTTCAACAAAAAACAAACTCCAAAAGCACTTTTTACTGCACTTAGCGTTGGCCTACTTGCCGCATGTAACGGTGGATCTGGTTCCAGTTCTGCCGCAACAGCTGAGCCGGCCATTCAGAATGTTACCCTCGAATTTGCGGCGCGAGTTGGCGAGCAAGATATTCAGTGTCAGTTAATGGACACGGCAATCGCGGGAGTCAATAACACTCAGCCTGAATTTACCGATGTGCGTATGTACATCTCTGAAATTGAACTGATCGATGACAATGGTATCGCAACTCCACTCAAGCTCATCCAAGATGGTAAGTGGCAGTATAAGAATGTCGCGCTGTTGGATTTTGAGACGGGAACGGATAGCTGTGCAAATGGTAACGAGGCACTGAATCATCAGATCACAGGGCAAGTACCACAAGGAAACTACACCGGTGTTCGCTTTACTCTTGGTGTTCCTGCTGAGTTGAACCACGTCGGTATAGACGGTGATGACGCAATCTCTCCGCTCGATGTGATGGGCATGAACTGGAGCTGGCAGAACGGACATAAACACCTGCGCATGGATGTAGCTGGCTGGAATATTCACCTGGGAACAACGGGATGTGAGGTGATTGACGCGAATACAGAAACTGTTGACTGTGATTCATCTCGCCCGAATCGTCCTCACTACCAGTTCGATGATTTCAAGCCATCGACCAACGTTATTGTGTTTGATTACCAACGCCTAGTCGCGAATAGTGATATCACATTTAACACCGCTGACACTCCGCTCGGCTGTATGTCATCAAGTGTCGATCCGGAATGTCAGGAAGTGTTCGCAAACCTCGGACTGGATGTAGTCACCGGTGAATGTACTGCGGGTGATTGCAGTAGTTCTCAATCCTGGGTATCGGTGGAGTAAGTCTTATGTCAGCAAGCCACAAGTTCGGTTTGCTGGCATCGCTCACGATATTCACGATCGTAGGCTGTGACAGCGAATCGAGTTATGACGCTACACCATCAAGCTCAGTGAATGAATCTGGTTTTGACTTTCAAACCGGCTCTCTTCCTCACCCTAAAGAACCGGAAGATAACCCGGCAACGGAGGAAAAGTTTCAACTTGGCAGACATCTGTTTTACGACACCAAACTTTCTGGCAATCAGACAATGTCGTGCGAGTCCTGCCACCAGCAGGCACTGGCGTTTTCCGATGGGGCAAAGCTACCAACCGGTTCAACGGGTGAAGTGCTGCATAGAAACTCTCAAACATTAACCAACGTTGCCTATAACGCGTCTTACACCTGGGCAAACCCAGTCTTAAAAGAGATTGAGCAACAGTTGGTGATTCCACTTTTTGGAGAGTTCCCTGTCGAACTGGGTATTAACGACTCAAATCGAACAGAGATTCTGCAACGCTTTGAGACTGATGTCAGCTATCAAAATTTATTTAATGCCGCGTTTCCCGACCAACAGGATACGGTGACTTTCCCTAACATCATCAAAGCACTTGGTGTGTTTACTCGTGCATTGATTTCAAAAGACTCTGATTTTGATCGCGGTACGATGAGCAGCGCTGCGATACGTGGGCAAGATCTCTTCAACAGCGAGAAAACGGAATGTTTCCATTGTCACAGCGGATTCAATTTTAGTGATTCGACTCTGCACGATGATTCTGTGTTTGTCTCTCGGCCTTTCTTCAATACGGGGTTATACAGCCTTGATTCGGAAGGGAGTTATCCCGTAGATGACAATGGTCTGTTCACCGTAACACAAGATACGAAAGACAAAGGTAAGTTCCGACCACCAACGCTGCGAAATGTCGCTTACACCGCACCGTATATGCACGATGGAAGCATCGCGTCTCTTGGTGAAGTATTGGATTTCTACGCCAGTGGCGGAAGAAACATCACTTCAGGAGAAAATCAGGGAGACGGGCGCAATAACCCGAATAAAAGTGAATTTGTTAAGGGCTTCACTTTGAGCCATGAGGAAAAAGAAGACATGCTGGCGTTTTTAAATGCGTTAAGCGATGAGGTATTCATCTCTAATCCCCGTTATGCCAACCCATTTATTGAGGAGGATGCGCAATGATTCGTTCACTCATCTTGTTCGCCTTAATATTTATCGTAAATCCTCTGCGGGCAGAGCCTGGCCTATTGGACAAAGTGAATCTCCAGACGAATATTTTTGCTCAGGTTGGTTACTATCAAACGGACAGTGAGTCCGCCTACACAATTCCCGGTGTCATAACGGACAACAGTGCTTTCCACTATGAAGAAGGCTTACAGTTTATGCATGGTGAACTCGGTTTTTTAGCCAGCTTAGATAACATTCTGGCGACAAAACTGATCATAGGCAGTCATCACGGCGAATCTATCGAGTTAGAAGAGCTATGGCTTCAGCCTTATCTTCATCAGGATTGGACGTTACGCGTCGGTCGCCAACTCAGTCAAATTGGTCTGTACAACAGTACTCATGAGCATGATTGGCGATTTTTAGATACGTCATTGACTCAGCAGGCTTTTCTGGGTAGCCAATACACCGATGACAGCGTGCAAATAACTTATGCTCAGAATAGTTACGATCTCACCTTCTGGATTGGACGGGGAAACAACTTCCCTGCTCAATTTGATGAGATTTCCGCGTCACCTTCCGCTTACGGGTTTCATTATCAATGGTTCCGTTTTCGCAATGATTACCAACTGAAAGTCGTCTCTAGTGCCGCCTACTTTGAAGCAGCGCAGAGAAACCAGCAAGACACCAACGGGCATTCGCACTCTCTTCAAGCATCTGACACACTCATTTTTGATGGTGATACCACGTTGGTCAGTATTGGCGGCAGCCTGGAGTGGAATGACTTTAATTGGGAGCTTGAATGGATGGGCCAATCTATTGATTCTAAGCTAATCGACTCGCAACAAATCACAACAGAACTCGATGCATTTCAACATGGTATTACCACACAAGTAAGTTGGCAGTACAACAATCTTGAGCTCGGCGCTCGCTATGACTGGCTTCTGACCGATAACGACGTCACCAATACAAGCGAAGCGATCGAAACAGTATTAAATGCAACAGGCCATACTCCACAGCGATTCAGTGCTATCGCTAACTGGCGTTTTGCCCCTTATCAACTGTTGCGATTGCAAAGCAGCTACGAATCCATTTTACAAAGCGAACACACCGCGTTTTGGCTTGTGTATCAAGGCGGCGTGACATGGTCAACTCAATAGATACAATAGAGACAGTTATGAAAAAGTACCTCAGCCGCTTCACGTTATGTATCGCAGCACTGCTCACTTCCGCAGCCAGTGCCCATGAATACACGACAAACAGCATTAAAATCGACCATCCTTGGAGCCGGGAAGCGCCACCCAATGCAACCGTTCTCGCTGGTTTCTTTCAGCTAAAGAACCTATCCACCAGAGATGATTTTTTGATCAGCGCGACAACACCAGTTGCTGAGCGAGTGGAAATTCATCAGCATGAAATGAGTGATGGCATGATGAAAATGAAGAAAATCGATAATGTCCGTGTAAGTACAATGAAAAGTGTGATGTTTGAGCCGGGCGGCTATCACTTGATGATCTTCAATCCCAAGCAATCATTCAAACAGGGCTAGCGGTTTCCTATGACGCTTGAATTTAAATACGCAGGAAAAGTAGCAATAGAACTCGCTGTCGAAGCAAATAATCATATTCATTAACATTAAAGGAGCCTCTCGATTGGGGAGGCTCCTTATCTTCAACTTCGCGAATCCGCCTATTGCAACCCGGAGAAAGAGTCCGGAGCTACAGAATCACGTGGGGAATATAACGGGCCATATCTTGAGTCACTAAATTGCTATCCTCACGAATCGAAATACCTGCTGCTCTGTCATTAACCAGCCAGCTTCCAATTAACGTATGGCTTGAGCCAAACTTTGGTAAAGGATGATACTGCTGAATGATCCTTTTACTTGATGCATACGGCCCCGGCGTTTTCACCACGCATTGACCATTTTTGACGATCTCAATGTTCGCCCCTTCACGGGAAAACAGCGGCTTAATCACATAGTCTTTTATACTGGACGCTTTGGGATCATCGGCAAAATACGCTGGTAGTAAATTGGGATGATTAGGGAAGCGTTGCCAAAGTAACGGCAGCAGCGCTTTATTCGAAAGAATCGATTTCCACATCGGCTCCAGCCAATTGACGTTCGCGGTCGGCAAATAATGGCTGAATTCGTCGTCAAACATAAACTCCCATGGATAGAGTTTGAACATCCAGCGAATGGCCCGGTCATCAGCGTCGACAAATAATCCCTCTTCCGTTACACCAATATCTTCAATATAAACAAAAGCGGTCGACAGGCCTGCTTCTCGCGCACAATCCTCTAAATATTGCACGGTGCCTTTGTCTTCTTCGGTATATTTACAGCAACTAAAATGCAGGGTTTGTCCCGGTTGAAACTTAGCGATTTCAGCAAATCGCTCGATAAGAAAGTCTTGCAGTATATTGAATTGATCCGCGCTTTGGTGAATGCGTCCTTTGTTGACGACATCTTCTAACCACACCCATTGCCAGAATCCGGTTTCAAACAATGACGTCGGCGTATCCGCATTGTTCTCCAGCAATTTAGCTGGCTCAGATCCGTTGTAGGCAAAATCCATGCGTGAATAGAGCGACGGCTCTTTACGTTGCCATGAAGAGGCCACTTGTGACCACATTGCTTCGGGAATCGCACACTGAGTCAGTAACTGCTCGCTACGTACTACCTCATCAACGATTTCAAGGCACATCTGATGCAACTCTTCTGTCGGAGCTTCAAGATCCTGTTCGATTTGCTCAAGGGTAAACTGATAGTAAGCCGACTCATCCCAGTAAGGCTGGTCGTACATAGAATGAAACCCAAAACCAAACTGACGTGCTAATTCACGCCAGTTTTCTCGTTCTTGTATTTCTCGTCGAAACATAATGTCTGTTAACCACCATGACTGACTGAAACGGCTTTGCCGAAACCACCACGAGACATGGCTCGCCCAATCGTACCGCCACCACTTTTGTTTAATCTACTGGTCGCGACTTTGGTGGACTGATTTCGATATGAGCCATAAAACTGCCCCGCTCCATTGTAGTATTTCGACTTGTAACGATACATTGGCTCTGAGTAGTAACTCTTGTTATAGCCTTTCAGGTTACTAAGAGCACGGCTGAAAAAGAAACCACTGACGAAAGGAACATAGGAGTGATAGCTCGAACTGTAGTAACAGTCGTCTTGGTAGAAATCATTCTTACACTCGTATTCACTGGTATAACGTGGCGCGTTTTGTTCTGCCCTCGCCATTGCTTCCTGATACGCGATGTCACACTGCTCGCTGAATCCGGGCTCAGCGGATTGACACTCGCTGGCATCAAGGTAAATCGCACCTTCGGTTGTCGATTCCTGAGTAGCAAGGTAAAAAATCCCCCCAAATGCAGCAAATGGGATGATCCGAGCGATTTTAAAGCTTTTATCCATAGAAGAACGTTTAACGTTAGAGCTGCGTTTCATCGTTCCTCCTAGTAGGTCATGCAAGCGGCATTAAGCAGACCGACGGACACCGATACTGCGGCAAGCACGATACCTGCGGGTAATTCATTGTTCTCAATTTGTTCGGAGACTTTTGGCATCAGAATGAAGCGGACAATACCGAACGCGATGAGCTGTGCGAGCAGCGCAACCACTCCCCACACCATAAAATCGATAATGCTGACGGAATTTTTCGCCGCACCCGAAATTGCCAGACAGTACCCCAGAAAAGCACCACTTAACGCCACGGCTGCCGCTGTATTTTGCTCTTCTTTGATCAGGTGCCATTCGTCATAAGGCGTTAACTTGATATAGACAAATTTGAATGCCAGAACAAAGACAATCGACACTGAAAAATAGAGTAAAAAATTGGGAAAACCCGCCAACAGGTCTGCGATAATGTGCATTACTTGTCCTTATTCATTTCATTCCATGCAAAGTTTGTAATTCGCTCATCTGCGATATAGAACAGTTTGGTATTAGGGGGGACGTCGGTCATTAAATCAGGGTTAAGCTGTATACCATTACCGGAATCCAAAGCGATAAGCGTTGCATGATGACGCATTTTAATAAAACTAAAGATGTTTTCGATCTTCGTCATTGGTTGGTGTTCTGGATAAATCACCGAGTATTGGGTCATGCCGCGAGTTGAGGCAAGTAATTCCTGATGTAATGCACTCGAGCCAGGATCCACAGCAGCCTTAGCCAACATCTCTGCGCCCACAGCCGGAATACACTCCGCTTTCGGACAATGCTGACTCAGTAAACGACCTAACGCCTCGTCCTTAAAATAGGCGAGTAAGTGTGCATCAGGATTTACTGAGGCACAATAAAGCGCCGCAGAGAGAGTGATGTCATCAGAAAGATTATCAACAATGATACAGCTTGCCTCTGTTATGTTGGCATTGGTCATCTCCTGTGAATCGGTATAACTGGTCACTTTGATAAAGTGAATCTCACCCGGTAAAGGGTTTTCAATATCCGAACGACTACACAGAACAATTGGACGTTTACCTGCCTCTTCGTGCTGTAACATGCGGATAAGGTGCATCGTTCTTGACCCGTTCCAGCCTAACAAAACAATATGGTTTTCCACTCTCACTCTCCGTTTACCGATAATACCCGCTCGCCAATAATCCACTGCCGCCCCAGCTACTCGTCCTAAAAGCGCAGCAAACAGGCTTAAGCCTCCGGGAATAACGAACAATACAACAACCCATTTACCCAAGTCTGTCACTGGAGAATGGTCACCGTAACCAACCGTACTCGCCGTTACCATCAGATAGTAAATAAAGCTGGAAAAGTTATCGGTGAGTTCTTTCTCGCCTGCCAGAACCAGTAACACCCAAGAGAGGCTAATATAGAACAGGCTAAGAACGAAGAGATTGCGGGTGCTTAACTTAAAAACGTGCGAAGTTAGCCACTTTTTAACGACCAGCCACACTGCCATAAGTATTCAGTTCCTAAATGTATTACGTTGTTTAATAGTAACCGATTGATTGTAAGACACAAAAAAACCAGCCATATTAGGCTGGTTTTTGAGATTCGTCTTAGATAATGCGAAATATTACGCATTACCTTTTACCTGCACGTTTAATTGCTCAGCGAAATCTAACATGCGGTTCAATGGGATAAGAGACTTAACACGCAGCGCTTCATCAACGAAGATCTCATGCTGTTCTCCACCTTCACGCAGTGCTTGTTCAATCGCTTTCAAACCGTTCATTGCCATCCAAGGACAGTGTGCACAGCTGCGACATGTTGCGCCTGCACCCGCTGTTGGCGCTTCGATAAGTTCTTTCTCAGGAACTAGCTGCTGCATCTTAAAGAAGATACCTTTATCAGTCGCAACAATCATTTGCTTATGAGGAAGCTCTTTTGCTGCCTTGATCAGCTGACTCGTTGAACCAACAGCATCTGCCAGTTCTACAACGCTCGCTGGAGATTCAGGGTGAACAAGAATCGCCGCATCAGGATAAACGCTCTTCATCTTACGTAGTGCATCAGCAGAAAACTCATCGTGAACCACACACTCACCCTGCCATAGCAGCATGTCAGCGCCAGTTTTGTTCGCAATGTAAGAGCCAAGGTGACGATCTGGCCCCCAGATAATTGGCTTATCTTCTGCATCCAGATGTTCGACAATCTCAAGAGCAATACTAGATGTCACCACCCAGTCTGCACGAGCTTTGACCGCAGCCGAAGTATTGGCGTAAACCACAACCGTATGGTCAGGATGAGCATCACAGAACTCACTAAATTTATCAGCAGGACAACCAAGATCGAGTGAACACTCAGCCTCCAGAGTTGGCATAAGAATGCGTTTCTCGGGCGTTAGTATCTTAGCTGATTCACCCATAAAGCGAACACCACCGATGATCAGTGTGCTGGCCGGGTGACGGTTACCAAACTTCGCCATTTCCAGCGAGTCACCAACAAAACCGCCGGTTTCTTCCGCCAACGCCTGAATTTCAGGGTCAGTGTAATAATGGGCGATCAGTACAGCGTCTTTTTCCTTAAGCAGCTTTTTTATGCGCTCGATGTAAGACGCTTTTTCTTCAGCGCTCAACGGAACTGGTTTTGGAGGGAATGGGTAAACAGTGTCTATTTTATCTAGTATATGGCTCATTGCTCTTGCTCTACGCAACTTCCTTTAATCCGCGTATTGTAACCTCGTTGATTTTCAAAAACCAACCTGTAACTAGAATTTCTAGCGGTCTAGACGTATATCTTTGATATTCATAACCTGAATATTGGAAAATGAACACTTCTATCCAGTCAAATAGAAACACTCGATCAAAAGTATTTAGCCAAGAAAGGCAAAGGAGCCGCGAAGCTCCTTTTTATAACCCTAAGATCTATAAACCTAAGATGACTATTTCAGCTTAGGGCCCGCGATTTTCGCAGAGGCACTATCTGGGTACTCATCAACGACTTGCTGATAGAATTTCTTTGCTTGCTCAGCATTATTGTTACGCTCAGCGATATCGCCTAACTTAACCAATGCGTCTGCGCGCTTGTTGGAATCTTTGTAAGAAACCACCGCGACAAAACTTTGAGCCGCTTCTTTATCCTGCTTCTTAGCAAAATACAACTGGCCTAACCAATAGTGTGTATTTGCTGAATAAGTGGAATCAGGATAATCCTTCTGGAACTGCTGAAAGGCAGCGATAGCACCTGCGTAGTCACGCTTCTTGAGGATAAGGTCTACAGCGTTTTGATAGGCCGTTTGCTCATCCGCATTAGGTGTGTATTGTCCGCCGATATCGGTCGGCTCAGAGTCTTGTTGAGATACTGGCGCAGACTTCATATCACCACGCATGCGATCAAGCTCGACGAACAGCTCTCGTTGACGCTGTAACATTTGCTGCATTTCGTGGTTATTTCGTTCCAACTGACCTCTTAGATCACTGATCTCTCGTGACATTTGGTCAATTTGCTCTTGCATCTGGAACTGAAGACGGTTTCGGCTTTGTAGCAGACGCTCTAGACGCTCGACATCCGTTTCGGATGAACGACTTTTAGAGACTGAAGATGTGCTGTTGAGATCGGATACTGGAGCTGGTGCAGCGAACGCGAAGTTCGCTGCACTTGCCAGTAACGTAAGCGCAACAGCGCGCTTAGTGTTACTGAACAACATGAGGATTTCCTCGAATTAGTATACTAGAACCGCACGACGGTTTTTAGCGTACACATCGTCTGATTGACCCAGAAGAAGTGGCTTCTCTTCACCGTAGCTAACGATTGAGATTTGGCCTGCTTGAACACCTAGTGCTTGTAGGTAGTTAGCAACCGCTTGAGCACGACGCTCGCCTAGAGCGATGTTGTACTCAGGAGTACCACGCTCGTCCGCGTGACCTTCGACAGTAACTCGTAGAGCAGGGTTCTTGCTTAGGTATGCAGCGTGAGCAGCTAGCATCTCTTCGTAATCACCAGCAATAGTAGAGTTATCAAATGCGAAGTAAATAGTTTGAGTTTCGCGAAGTGCTTGCTCTTTTAGCTCTTGCTCAGTTAGCTGGCCAGCTTGGTCGATAGGTGAAACTACTGTAGATTCCACTACACCACTTCCGTTAGTCGCCGCGCCTGTGTTAGAAGCAGCGTCGTCACTTGAACTACACGCTGTCATAGCCATTACAGGAAGAGCGATTAGAAGCCCTTTTAGAACCTTGTTAAGTTGCATCTTATTTTCCTTTATTAATCAATCTTATTATTACAAAAATGGTGACCATGCAGGTGCTCGAACGCGCCCGTTTGTCGCTGGTAATCGCGCTTTGAATCGGCCGTCAATTGAAACCATCGATAGAACGTTTTGTTTATTGTACATCGAGCTATACACAACCATGCCACCATTTGGGGCAATACTCGGAGACTCATCAAGTAAAGTCTTAGTTAGTACTTGAAGAGCACCCGTTTCTAAATCTTGTTTTGCCAAGTTAAAACCCGAATCACTTCGATTCACCATCACTAGGAATCGACCATCAGGAGTGATTTGACCACTCAGATTCTGGCTACCTTGCCAAGTTAATCGATCAGTTGTACCGCTGCCCAAATCTACTTTATAAATCTGAGGTTTACCACCCCTATCCGATGTGAAAATTAGCGATTTTCCATCCGGATACCAGAACGGTTCTGTATTATTTGATCTACCACTCGTAATTTCTGTGAGCTGACGAGATTTCAAGTCAAAAGTATATACCTGAAGTGACCCCGTCTTAGACAGAACCAGCGCCAGTTTACTGCCATCTGGCGAGAATTTTGGCGCACCATTATGGCGAGGGTATGACGTAATCTTTTCACGCTCACCCGTGTAGATGTTCATAATGTAAATCTCAGACTGGCCATTCTGGAAGCTAACGTAAGCCAACTTCTGACCATCCGGAGACCACGATGGAGACATCAATGGCTGCTTAGAACGAAGCACTAAACGCTCATTGAAACCATCATAATCAGAAACACGCAGTTGGTAAGGGAAACGATCAGTATCGTTAACCACCACATAAGCAATACGCGTCATGAATGCGCCTCGGTCACCCGTAAGTTGCTCATAAACCAAATCAGAAATTCGGTGAGCATATTCACGCATACGCGATGCCTCGACGGTGGCAACTTTATTAAACAAGACATGGTCTTTCGATAGCACTAATTCGCCATCAGTTCCTAATGCCTGTCCCTTACCGCCAGTCAACTGACCACGAGCAATATCAACCAGTTGGTAATTAACCACGTAGTTACCTTGCTCGTTCTGTGTGATAGAACCCGTCAGCAGTGCGTCCACACCAAGACTGGTCCATGAATCAAAGTTCACTTCTGACTCATTAAAAGGCGTTTGCGGCATCTTGTTGGTTGGTACCGGGCTGAATTTTCCGCTGCGTTGCAAGTCAGAAGCAATCACAGCCGAAATATCCGTAGGAAGAGCCTTGGCACCTTCCCATTTAAATGGAACTACAGCGATTGGTCTTGCTGAATCAATACCATCAGTAATAACCAGCTCCAATGCAGCGTGCGCTACATTCGTCATACTGCTGAGCAGTACAAACATTCCTAGTAAAAGGCGTCTAATCACGTCTTATTCCTTTTAGTCCAAAGCAACCGTTAAGTTGATGTCTTTCAGTTTTTCATTGACCGCAGCTTCTGACGATTTAGGGAACGTCCCAACTTGTGCAATCGCTCTTTTGGCTGCTGCACAAACTCGCGTATCGCCACCCAGCACGGTAACACCAGAAACCATCATATCCGATCCGGTAGGAATCAGTTTGATGTTTACCTTACACTCCTTGCCCAGCAAATAGTCATCTTTAATCAACTTTTGCTGAATGCTCTGAGTATAAATGGATGACATACGAGAAAGCTCGTCGTTAATAAATTGGTTACGTGCCGCGCTGTTTTTACTGGCTTCATTTTCCAGTCCAGCAAAAATGTCATCCAATGCCGCTTCTTGTTGTTTGCGTTCGCGTTCAGCTTTTTCTGCAGCTTCTTTTGCTTTACGCTCTCGCTCAGCTGCCTCTTTGGCTGCTTTTTCTTTGGCGATGCGATCTTGCTCTGCTTTTTGCGCGGCTTCACGTTCACGTTTAGCTTTGTCTTCAGCCTCTTTCGCTGCTTTCTCACGAGCTACACGTTCTTGTTCTGCTTTTGCAATCGCTGCTTCTTTCGCTACACGCTCCTGCTCCGCTTTACGTACAGCCTCTTCTTTGACTTTACGTTCTTCTTCAAGCTTAGCAGCTCGTTCTTTTTCTTTGCGAACGCGTTCTTCTTCCGTTTTACGCTCCTGCTCTTTTTTCTTGCGGTCCGCTTCTGCTTCACGTGCCGCTTGCGCATCTTTCGCTTGCTGCTCTTTTAGCTTACGAATTTGCTCTTCTTCCGCTTTGCGATTTTTTTCCAGCTGCTCAGCTTCACGTCTTAATTTATCAAGACGTTCTTCCTCTTTCTTAGCGGCTTTTTCGCGCTGCTGACGAATCTCTTTCGCTTGCTGTTGCACAGCCTTAGGATCAATAACAACAGCCTGAACCATCTGTCCGGATGGTTCAGGTTTTGACATTGTTAAATCAGTACCCCAAAGCAATGCGACTACCAAAAGGGCGTGCAAACCCACCGATATCATTACCGGCTTGGAGTACTCTTTCGTCTGATTCTTTCTTTCTTTCATGAATGCTTGGCGTCTATTCCCGGATATCGGTCAGGAGCCCTACTTTAGGGATACCAGCACGACTCAATTCATCAAGTAAAAGGACTACATCCGCATAAGGCGTAGCTGCATCACCGCCTACCGCAACAGGCGAATCAGGCTTAAGTGAGCGTTCTGCTTTAACACGTACAATGACATCTTGCAGCGTTAAACCACGTTGAACTTCTTCATCGTTGACACTCAAACCTAAGTTACCATCGCGATCAATTTCGATAATGATAAAACTGCTGTCAGTATCGCCCGCTAGATCTTGTGCTGGTGTTGCGTTCGACGTTTTCGGCAGTTCTACATCAACACCTTGTGTCACAAATGGAGCGGTAGCCATAAAAATGATCAACAATACAAGCATTACGTCGATATAAGGAACAACGTTAATCTCTGCTGTCATTTTTCGCTTTTTAGGTTGGTAACCCGCCATGCTTTATTCCTTATCTGCGCTGTCTCTGCCAGCCATCGCCTGGCGATGAAGGATGCTGTGGAATTCTTCTGAGAAAGTCGCGTAAGTGTGTTCAAGCTTACTTACTTTGTTGCTTAGTCGGTTGTAGGCCATTACCGCAGGGATTGCAGCAAACAGACCCATTGCCGTTGCGATTAGCGCTTCGGCGATACCTGGTGCAACCATAGAAAGCGTTGCCTGTTTTACTTCACCCAGCGCGACAAACGAGTGCATGATACCCCAAACGGTACCGAACAGGCCGATGTATGGACTGATAGAACCGACAGTCGCCAGGAAAGGCAAGCTGGTCTCTAATTCATCCACTTCACGAGCAACGGCAACACGCATTGCCCGGCCTGTGCCTTCCATAATGTAAGCTGGAGAGTTTGCGTTGCTCTTACGCAGACGAGCAAACTCGGTAAAACCGGCATAGAAGATCTCTTCTGTACCGATGATTTCTTCTTTACGGCCTTTCACATTTTGGTATAGCTGAGAAAGGTCGGTGCCTGACCAGAACTTGTCTTCAAATGATTCTGCATCTTTTGTTGCGTGCGAAAGCACTTTGCTGCGCTTGATGATCATCGCCCATGAAGCAATCGACATACCAAGCAGAGTCAGCATCACAAGTTTTACTAACAGACTCGCCTCTAGAAAGAGGTCTAAAATGGAAATATCAGCAGTCACTATTTGTTAGCTCCGAATTAATAAATGCTGGAATAGCTATTGGTTTCATTTTTTTATTATCGATACATGCTACCTTAACAAGGGCCTTGCACAATATGCCCCCATCATCATTGACCAACTCTTGACAGAATTGTAAAGACGCACGTTTGATTTCTGACACTCGGGTTACAACTGTCAACTGTTCGTCCAGTCTTGCTCCTTGCTTGAAATCGATCTCCATGTGTCGGACAACGAATCCAATGCTTTGTTCCAGCAACACGTGTTGAGAAATACCTTTCGCGCGCAACATTTCTGTACGGGCACGCTCAAAGAATTTCAGGTAATTTGAATGATATACAACGCCACCCGCATCCGTGTCTTCATAGTACACAGTGATCGGCCAGCAGAATGAGTTAGATGTGCCTTGCAAGAGAGTACCAATATATTCAATTCTTTAAAGTAGTTACTATAACTGAAGCAAATGTAATTGATACTGAGTGAGCAGAAAATTTTTTGATTTTTGTTGAAAAAATAAAAGCCAGACAACTTGCCTGGCTTTTACTTGATGATTTAATAACCGACTTTATTTCAACTTATTTCAAGCTACATGAAATAACGAGCGGTTAAGTAAAATAAGATAGCGAGAGAAATGTAAGGACTAAACCACACTTGCCAATACCAGCTTCTCGGTTTGAATCCCACGCCAAATACCATACTTGAACATACTGCCCAAATCAGTGCTGGCGCGATCACTGCGTTAAAACCACCAATTGCCTGATGATACGCTTCTGGATCCCACATCACCAATCCTACATGCATAAAGCCGAGGATGAGAGATAAGACCCTCAACAGAGTCTTATCGGTTGGTTGGTGTAACTTCGCTACCTTATCAGCGAGATCACTCACTGTCTTTATCCATCATTTCTGAGTGCTCTAACCAAAGAGCATTGATGATACCGAATGCACAAGCTAGTAGTACACCTAGAATCCATGCGAAATACCACATAGTAATAGCTCCTTAGTAAAGTGAGTTTTTGTTGTCTTCTATGTACTTGTCATCCAAGCGACCGAACATCTTGTAGTAAGTCCAAGACGTGTAACCAAGGATGATTGGTACCATAACAAATGCCACACCTGTCATTAGGTTCAGAGTCAGTTCAGATGAAGTCGCATCCCACATCGTCAGGCTATGGTTAGGCACTAGGTCTGATGGCATGATGAATGGGAACATCGCAAAGCCAGCCGTGAAGATAATACCTGCAACACCAAGACTTGAAGTGATGAACGAAGTTGCGCACTTTTCAAAGCGTGAAGCCAATACAGTAAGAAGTGGCATCACAACACCTAGTGCTGGTGCAGCCCATAGCAGTGGGTAGGTTTCAAAGTTCTTCATCCACGCACCTGCTTCGCGAATCACCTCTTTGTTCAGCGGGTTAGATGCAGCGTTGGTGTCAATACCACCGACAATGACGTAGCCTTCAATGTTCTGAACCCAGAAACCAGCGATAACAAAAGCAACCACCGTTAACAGACCGGTCAACTGAGCAACGTTACGCGCACGAGTATGAACTTCACCCGTGGTTTTCATTTGTAGCCAGCTTGAACCTTGCATCAGGATCATGAACAGACTTACCAGACCACATAGCAGAGCGAATGGGTTTAGCAGCCCAAAGAATGAACCGTGATACGTTGGCATCAGAAAATCGCTTAACTGGAATGGAACACCTTGCAAAAGGTTACCAAACGCTACACCAAAGATAATTGGCGGAACAAAGCCACTGATTGAGATACAAATATCCCAGTTTCTACGCCATTTTGGCTCTTCAATCTTTGAACGGTAATCCAGACCGAGAGGACGCAGCCATAGCGCCGCAAGCGTCAGGATCATGGCCAGGTAGAACCCTGAAAATGACGTTGCGTAGACTAGAGGCCATGCTGCGAACAATGCACCACCAGCAGTGATAAGCCAAACTTGGTTGCCGTCCCAGTGTGGGGCAATTGAGTTAATCATTACGCGACGTTGTGTGTCGCTTTTACCGATAATAGGTACAAGCGCGCCCACACCCATATCGAATCCATCAGTCACTGCAAAACCAACTAGTAGAACACCGATCAGTACCCACCAGATGAATCGCAAGATTTCGTAATCAAACATCTTGTTGTCTCCTTGTCTTACGCTTCTACTTGGCGACTAACTTTGTCTTCAACAGAGTTAGCGTTTTGCTCAAAGTGGTAGCGACCAGTTTTTAGGCTGCTTGGACCCTTACGAGCGAATTTCACCATCAGGTAAACTTCTGCAATCAGGAATGCTGTGTAAAGCGCCAGAATTGCAAATAGCGAAGTTAAGATTTCGCCAGCGCTCAGAGCTGAAGCGGCAACATGTACCGGCAAGATTTCACCAACCGCCCATGGCTGACGACCAAACTCCGCGACAAACCAACCTGCTTCGATAGCGATCCAAGGAAGTGGAATGCTGAAGAATGCAGCTTTAAGCAACCAACGTTTCTGAGTAATTTTCTGACGACATGTTTGGAAGAAAGACAAGCCAAAGACAAATAGCATGATGAAGCCACAAGCAACCATGATACGGAATGACCAAAATAGCGGCCACACGGTTGGGATAGAATCATCTGCTGCCGCTTGAATCTGCTCTTCGGTCGCATCAACTACATTCTCTGTGTAGCGTTTTAGAAGCAGACCGTAACCTAAGTCACCTTTCACTTCATCGAACGCCGCCATGTTCTCTGCAGACTTATCACCCGCACGAAGCTTCTCTAGCAACTCGTATGCGTACATACCGGTACGAATACGCTCTAAGTGTTGATCATGCAGGTCACGTAAACCCGTTACTTCCTTATCGATAGAACGAGTTGCAATAATACCCATTACGTAAGGGATCTTAATTGCGTAGTCAGTATGCATGTCTTCTTGGTTCGGAATACCAAACAGCGTGAACGCCGCAGGTGCTGGTTCGGTGTGCCATTCTGCTTCTACTGCAGCCAACTTCACTTTTTGTACTTCACCAAGCTCATAGCCTGATTCGTCACCAAGAACGATGGTAGAAAGGATAGCAGCCATACCAAAAGACGCAGCAATTGCAAATGAACGACGAGCGAACGCAATATCACGACCTTTCAGTAGGTAGTATGAACTGATGCCTAGAACAAACATCGCACCACACGTGTAACCAGAAGCCACAGTGTGAACGAATTTAACCTGAGCTACCGGGTTAAACACAACTTCAGCGAAGCTCACCATTTCCATTCGCATAGTTTCGAAGTTGAACTCTGCACCCACAGGGTTTTGCATCCAACCGTTCGCAATCAGAATCCACAGTGCCGAGAAATTTGAACCTAACGCCACCAACCATGTTACGGCTAAGTGTTGGCGTTTAGATAGACGATCCCACCCGAAGAAGAATAGACCAACAAAAGTTGACTCCAGGAAGAACGCGACAAGTGCTTCTATCGCTAGTGGTGCGCCAAAGATGTCGCCGACATAGTGGGAGTAATATGACCAGTTCGTACCAAACTGGAACTCCATGGTAAGGCCAGTTGCTACACCAAGTGCAAAGTTAATACCAAACAGTTTACCCCAGAACTTGGTCATGTCCTTATAGATCTGCTTGTTCGTCATTACGTACAACGACTCCATAATGGCCAAAAGAAAGGCCATACCAAGGGTCAATGGTACGAATAGGAAGTGATACATCGCTGTCATTGCAAACTGCAACCGCGATAGATCAACTACGTCAATCATGATAACTCCTATGTGTCGGCTGAATGACACGCTCTACATATTGCAATCCGTAATCATGTGTTATTCACACATGAAATATGTTGAATTGTCACAACTTTTTGTTGCAAAAATGTACTTCGTTGGTTAGTTAATTGTTAAGCATCAGCTAATATAGCTGCGGCTAATATTACTTGTAAAAGCCGATTGTTTCAAAAGATTTATAGCCAGATTCCGCTTTGATGCACATCAATATTTATGCACAGAACCTGGACGAAAATCCATCACCTTGACGCAAATCAAACAATAGCTGACGCAAATGTTAATACTGAGTAATCGTAGGAGAATTTTTCGGGTCACAGGCAAACACTAGCGCAACAAATAACACTTTTTAATTAACTAAATGAAATTTAGAGAAATCCTAATAATGAGATGTAGATCACTAAAGTAAAAAGGCTGAGCATTTTGCACTAATGATATTCGTCTAAAGAGAGTTATAGATTGTGTGTGAACTGTCTTTTACCCAGCGCCGTCATTTCCAGATTGCTTAAGCGAGACCAGAAATCGACGACAAGCGTGCTAAGAGATATGAGGGTCGGAAGTAGATTCTGAATCAAGGGGATGAATTGAATGTGCCACTCGCGATTAAGCGAGCAGCAATAGCGAATTTTTGATAGATAAATGAAGCTTGCTACTTTTCGATACCAAAGTGGAGATAAGCTCTATCAGTGGCAATTCTTCCACGAGGGGTGCGTTGTAAATAACCTTGCTGAATAAGATAAGGCTCTAACACATCTTCTATGGTGTCTTTTTCTTCACCAATCGCTGCGGCCATGTTATCTAATCCAACCGGACCGCCACCAAACTTCTCCATAATCGCCAGAAGCAGCTTGCGGTCCATGTAGTCGAAGCCCTGAGCATCAACATCAAGCATGTTGAGCGCTTTATCTGCGACATCAGAACAGATATGACCATTTCCTTTCACTTCGGCGTAATCACGCACGCGACGCAGTAAGCGGTTTGCGATACGTGGAGTACCGCGAGCTCGACGTGCGATTTCTAACGCACCTTCAGGCTCCATAGAGAGGCCTAAACAATTCGCACTACGCTGAACGATGTCCTGCAAGTCCTTCACTTTATAAAACTCAAGACGCTGCGTAATACCAAAGCGGTCACGCAGCGGTGACGTCAATGAACCTGCACGGGTTGTCGCACCAATCAAAGTAAACGGCGGCAAATCAATTTTAATAGAGCGAGCAGCCGGACCTTCACCAATCATGATGTCCAACTGGTAGTCTTCCATCGCTGGATAAAGCACTTCTTCTACCATCGGGCTTAAACGATGAATCTCATCGATAAAGAGCACATCGTTTTCTTCTAAGTTGGTGAGCAGCGCCGCTAAGTCACCCGCTTTTTCCAGTACCGGGCCAGAGGTGGTGCGAATATTCACTTCCATTTCATTCGCAACGATGTTGGCAAGTGTGGTTTTACCCAAACCTGGCGGTCCAAAGATGAGCAGGTGATCCAGCGCTTCATTGCGCAACTGTGCCGCTTTAATGAAGATTTCCATCTGATCACGCACGTGATCCTGCCCCTGATAGTCTTCTAACTTCTTAGGACGAATAGCTCGGTCGATGACCTCTTCGTCACGAAATGCGGGGTTTTCTGGAGCGATTAAACGATCAGCTTCAATCATCTTGTTACCTTGAAAAATGGTTACCTGAAAGAATGGGTTAACTTGAGAAAATGGTTATCTCGGGTAAATCGTTACCTTCGGACAAGCATTACACCATTGATTTTAGTGCTTCACGGATCAGTTGCTCACTGCTCATATCCGGTTTAGCAATTTGAGAAACCACTTTGGAAGCTTGCGTAGGCTTGTAACCCAGAGCAAGTAGCGCACTGATTGCTTCTTCCTCGGCGTTATTAGCCGCAACCGAAGCAGAATCCGCCGGCGCGGCATCGGTAAATGGCGTGAACAGATCGCCAGCTCCCCACCCTTTCAGACGGTCTTTCATTTCGACAACCAAGCGCTCGGCCGTTTTCTTACCAACACCCGGCAATTTCACGAGCGTCGATACATCTTCATGCTCTACACAAGTGACAAACTGACTTGCAGTCATACCGGAAAGAATGCCCAATCCCAATTTAGGCCCCACACCGTTCGCTTTGATCACTTCACGGAACAACGCACGCTCTTTTACGGTGTTAAAACCATAAAGCAACTGAGCATCTTCGCGGACAACAAAATGAGTATAAATGATGGCTTCTTCGCCGAGGTTTGGCAGCTCGTAAAAACAGCTCATTGGCATCTGAACTTCATAGCCAATGCCATTAACTTCTATTAAAACTTCAGGTGGTTGCTTTTCAAGCAAGATGCCGCGAAGACGTCCAATCACGATAAATACTCTTTGGAAATGAATTTGCGACAGGATAATAAAGAACTGGATAGACATCCAGTTAATTTTAGCGGTAGCGCCCTTTTCGTGCGCTGGTCGCCTTTCCAGCCAGAGCGACAAGGGTTTTATTGGTATTGGCATGACAGATTGCCACACCCAAGGCATCTGCCGCATCCGCTTGTGGTTTTGCTGGCAGCTTTAACATATGTTGAACCATGTGCTGGACCTGGGTTTTATCTGCACCACCAGTTCCAACGACGGCCTGTTTAATAAGGCGGGCAGCGTATTCATAAACCGGTAAGTCCGCGTTCACAGCAGCCACGATAGCACTGCCACGTGCTTGTCCGAGTTTCAGCGCGGAATCAGCATTCTTCGCCATAAAAACTTGTTCTATTGCGAATACATCTGGCTGAAACTGAGTAATGATTTCAGTAACACCTGCATAAATTTGTCTGAGTCGACCCGGTAGCTCCTTTTCTGAAGTCCGGATACAGCCACTTCCAAGATACTGTAAATGGCGACCTTGTTGGCGGATGACACCGTAACCAGTAATACGAGAGCCTGGGTCAATGCCCAAAATAATTGACATGAAGTTTCCTAATCAACAACTAATTAGATTTATTAGAATATAGTTAATTCATTAAAACAAAAACTCCCGCAAGGTGCGGGAGTTTTCTTCAATTGTTGTGCGCTTACTCTGCGTCTTTTTCCTTTGCTACCGTTACCGCAATCGCCAGCTCTTCTAGTGCTGCTGGGTTTGCAAGGCTTGGTGCATCAGTCAGTAGACACGCGGCTGCTGTCGTTTTAGGGAACGCGATAACATCACGGATGTTCTCTGTACCACATAGCAGCATAACCAGACGATCAAGACCGAACGCAAGACCAGCGTGTGGAGGCGTACCGAATTTCAAAGCGTCCAATAGGAAGCCGAATTTTAGTCGTTGCTCGTCTGCATCGATACCCAGGATATCGAATACTGCTGCTTGCATCTCAGCGTTGTGGATACGCACAGAACCGCCACCGACTTCGTAGCCGTTTAGGACCATATCGTAAGCGTTAGAGTTTGCTGCTGCTGGGTTCGCTTTTAGCTCTTCAGCATTCACACCAAGAGGTGCTGTGAATGGGTGGTGCATTGCGTGCAGGTTGCCTTCGTCATCCTCTTCGAACATCGGGAAGTCAACAACCCACAGTGGAGCCCATGCAGATTCGTTCGTTAGCTCTAGATCCTTACCTAGCTTCAGACGTAGTGCGCCTAGTGCTTCTGCAACAATACCCGCTTTATCAGCACCAAATAGGATGATATCGCCAGATTCTGCTTGTGTACGGTCAAGGATGCCGTTGATCACGTCTTCGCTTAGGAACTTAGCAACAGGAGACTGGATACCTTCCACGCCTGCAGCACGGTCGTTAACCTTCATCCAAGCCAGACCTTTCGCACCGTAGATACCTACGAACTCAGCGTACGCATCGATTTGCTTACGAGTCAGAGATGCGCCACCTGGTACACGGATTACCGCAACACGGCCTTTCTCATCGTTTGCCGGACCAGAGAAAACTTTAAAGTCTACGTCTTTTACCAGGTCAGCAACATCGACTAACTCTAGTGGGTTACGTAGGTCTGGTTTGTCTGAACCGAAACGACGGATTGCTTCGCTAAATGGCATTACTGGGAACTGACCCAGGTCTACGTTTAGTAGCTCTTGCCACATATCGCGAACCATGTTCTCAGTTACTTCACGTACTTGATCAGCCGTCATGAATGACGTTTCGATATCGATCTGAGTGAATTCAGGCTGACGGTCAGCACGTAAGTCTTCGTCACGGAAACACTTAACGATTTGGTAGTAACGGTCAAAACCAGACATCATCAGCAGCTGTTTGAATAGCTGTGGAGACTGAGGTAGCGCGTAGAAGCTGCCTTTGTGTACACGGCTTGGTACCAGGTAGTCACGTGCACCTTCTGGCGTCGCTTTCGTTAGTACTGGCGTTTCGATATCCAGGAAGCCGTTATTGTCTAAGAAGCGACGAACGAAGCTAGACGCTTTAGCACGTAGCTTGATGCGGTCGCTCATTTCTGGACGACGTAGGTCAAGGTAACGGTATTTCAGACGTTGCTCTTCTGAGTTCTTCTGGTTGAAATCCAGAGGCAGAACGTCGCTGCGGTTGATGATCTCAAGACCTTTTGCAAGGATCTCAACTTCACCAGTCGTCATATCTTTGTTAATTTGGCTTTCTGGACGAGCGCGAACTTCACCAGTCAGCTTGATACAGAATTCATTACGAAGGGTGTTAGCCACTTCATACGCATCTGCCATATCTGGATCTACAACTACCTGAACGATGCCTTCACGATCTCGCATATCGATAAAAATAAGACCGCCTAAATCACGGCGACGGTTAACCCAGCCGCAAAGTTCTACAGTTTGTCCTGCAAGGGACTTGTTCAGGTGACCACAGTAATGGGTACGCATAATGAAATTCCCAATCTCTCAAAAATTATTGACTACGCTCTGTCAGCTTCATTGCTAAGCAGAGTAAAGATTCCGTTATACGCTGAAAGTCTATTAAAATCGACTACTCAACGTACAATTAAGTGTGTTTTATCATTCCTTGGTGCTTTTTAGTACAACAACTGTGCAAAAGCGCACCAAAGCGAAAAATTGGCACTGATTATAACTTGAAATTACCTATTTCAGCAAAACTCTCGTAAAGTGAACGCAGGATTAAATGTAAAGAAGAATAATGGATAAGTTACCCCTTCGACTTGGATTAACAATGTGGTCACATAACCCGTGGCAACAAAGCTTTTACGGTAGTGGCACAAAGCCAGCAGAGCGTTTAGAGAAGTACGCTCAGGTATTCCATACCGTAGAAGGCAACACCACGTTTTATGCGACGCCTACACTTAATACTGTTCAAAACTGGAAATCAGCAACACACGACGATTTCAAGTTTACCTTTAAGCTACCTAAAGCCATCACTCATGAGCACATGCTAAGAGGCTGTGACGAGCAACTGCGTGATTTTATGAAGGTCATGGAGCCTCTTCATGAACGAGTCGGTCAGTGGACAATTCAGTTACCTGCCGCTTTTGGCCCAGAATACCTTGAACGTTTGAAGAAGTTTTGTACCAGCTTTCCGTCAAATTTCCCACTTGGTGTGGAAGTACGCCATATGGCTTTTTTTTCAAAAGGCGACGAAGAGCGAGCGCTCAACCAGTGGTTAGTTGAAAGTGGTATCGACCGAATCATTATGGACAGCCGACCTGTGTTTGCAGCTAAACCAAATAGTGAAGCAATCATCGATGCGCAGATGAAAAAGCCCAAAGTGCCAGTACACGCGATTGCCACTGCTTCCCACCCGATGATCCGCTTTATCGGTCACCCGGAAGAACAGCAGAATTATGACTTTTTTAAGCCTTGGCTGAGCAAACTTCCACAGTGGATTAACGAAGGTAAACAGCCTTATGTGATGATCCATACCGCCGACAACATCATCGCACCAGAACTGGCTGCAAACATATATAAGAATCTACAAAAGCACATTACACTCCCTGATTTGGCTTCCTTCCCTGCCAATGATGGCAATGCCCAGTTACAGATGTTCTGATGCAATCTAAAGCAATACATGACAGGGGCGCGAATTTCTCATAAAATACGCGCCTTTTTTGATGTCTGACGTTTTTTGAAGACTAGGCGTTTTTGAAAACTAATAGTCCCGTCAGCGAGTATGCAGAGATTTGGTTATGAACCCTAAGAGCAATCCAGATACTATTTTTTCGGCTCCAATCGATAAAATTGGGGATTTCACGTTTGATGAGCGCGTGGCGGAAGTCTTTCCTGACATGATTCAGCGCTCGGTACCGGGTTACAGCAACATCATTTCCGCAATTGGCATGCTGGCTGAACGCTTTGTTAAGCCTCACTCAAATATTTATGACCTTGGGTGCTCTTTAGGTGCTGCGACGCTTTCGATGCGCCGTCACATCAAACAAGAAGGCTGCCAAATCATCGCCGTCGATAACTCCCCAGCGATGGTTGAGCGATGCAAGTTACACGTAAATGCTTACCGCAGCGACACACCAGTCAACGTTGTTGAGGCGGATATTCGTGATATCGAAATTGAAAATGCATCGGTTGTCGTCCTTAACTTCACGCTACAGTTTCTTTCTCCAGAAGACCGCTACTCGTTATTGGAAAAAATTTACGCGGGTCTGCGTCCGGGCGGCATTCTGATTCTGTCTGAAAAGTTCGTATTTGAAGACAAAGTGTCTAATGAGCTACTGATTGACCTCCACCACGACTTCAAAAGAGCGAATGGCTACAGCGAACTTGAAATCAGCCAAAAACGCAGTGCGATTGAAAATGTGATGCGTCCGGATTCCAAGAAAGACCACAAAGAGCGCTTCGCAAAGATTGGGTTCTCGAGCTATGACGTCTGGTTCCAGTGCTTTAACTTTGGCTCTATGTTTGCAATCAAATAAGGTCCGCAAACAAATAGGTTTGCGGTTTAGTGGCCATTCGAGCTCAGATAAATTTTACTTTTACACCATCAACTCAGCGATTAACTAACTATGTTTAACTTTGCAAATTTCTATCAATTGATTGCCCAGGACACGCGTCTTCAACCGTGGCTCAACGTGTTACCACAACAGCTAACGGACTGGCAAAATGCAGAGCACGGTGACTTTGGTCGCTGGTTGAAAGCACTTAATAAAATTCCTGAAGGCTCGCCGAATCAGGTAGATATTAAGAACTCGGTCACCATCAGCAATGACACACCATTTCATGAAGGTGAACTGAAAAAGTTAGAGAGCTTGCTGCGTACTTTCCACCCATGGCGCAAAGGTCCATATACGGTTCACGGCATTCACATTGATACCGAATGGCGCAGTGACTGGAAATGGGATCGCGTACTTCCGCATATTTCACCGCTAAAAAACCGCAGTGTGCTCGATGTCGGCTGTGGCAATGGCTACCACATGTGGCGCATGTTAGGTGAAGGGGCGCGTCTGTGTGTTGGTATTGACCCTTCCCATCTATTCCTGATCCAGTTCGAAGCGATCCGCAAACTGATGGGCGGCGATCAACGTGCGCACCTATTACCGTTAGGTATCGAGCAACTACCAAAACTAGAAGCGTTCGATACGGTCTTTAGCATGGGCGTTCTATATCACCGTCGTTCTCCTCTGGATCACCTGATTCAACTGAAAGACCAGCTGGTTTCAGGTGGTGAGCTTTTGTTGGAAACTTTGGTGATCGAAGGCGATGAAAATGCGGTACTGGTGCCGACATCTCGCTATGCCCAGATGCGTAACGTGTATTTCTTCCCATCAGCGAAGGCACTAAAAGTGTGGCTGGAGTTGGTTGGATTTGAAGATGTTCGTATCGTTGATGAGAACGTCACTTCCGTCGGTGAGCAGCGCTCAACAGATTGGATGACACACAACTCATTGCCAGACTATTTAGATCCAAACGACCCAAGTAAAACAGTTGAAGGTTATCCGGCCCCACGCCGTGCAGTCCTTGTTGCTCGCAAACCTTAATTAACTGAGATTTCTGACATTGTCATAACTTACTGTTGCTGTTAAGACATTACTCTTTCTTCTGTTCTCATCAAGGATATGCGCACTTCATATCCTTGATTCTAAGCTTTTCATCACTATTCCTCACTGTATAAGAGATAGAGAAAGATTCTTACTTGTGAGGGGTAATTGATCTAAGCTAAACTCTTAAAAAATCAAACAACTTAATCCATTCCAAGGTCTTCAATGTTATTACGATTGACTCCGGTTGTTGCTATCGTCTTATTATCAGGATGCGCACTTACCAAAGGCGAACAATACCACTATGAAACGTTAGCTGCCATCCACTCAACAGAAGCGAATGTCAATAATCGCATCACTACTCTGGAACAGCGGTTGAATAATCAATCAGACCACATTAATAGCCTTGAAGACCAAATCGATAAGCTCACGGGTGAACTGCTTATTGCTCGTGATAAGGTGCTGGCAGAGGTGAAAAAACCAAAGGAACCTATCGTTGTTCCGGCACCACCTCCAGTAGAAGCGACCCCAACTCATGACATTGTTCTGGGCTCTATTGAAAAAGTAACGATAGATTCTATCAAACAGAGCTTTGATGCCCGTGTTGATACTGGTGCAGACACTTCTTCATTAAACGCCATCGACATCAAAGAGTTTGAGCGAAACGGTAAGAACTGGGTTCGCTTCCACCTTGCGGACAACACCAAGTCCGAAGAAGAAAAAAGCATTTGGATCGAAGCACCGGTACTGCGTTATGTGAAAATTCGCCAATCGGCAAATGAAGAACTTGATCGCCGTGCCGTGGTTGAGTTGTGGGTCAAAGTTGGGAAAATCCATGAAAAAGCGCAATTTACGTTGGCAGATCGCTCTCACATGAACCATCCTATTTTACTAGGTAGAGAATTTATACGCGACATCGCGTTAGTGGATGTTAGCCGTACATATATCCAAACAGAAGAAGATTAAAAAATAATAAGGTAGATTATGACGTCAAAAATACCGTTTTACGTATCCGTCATTTTATTGGTGGTTGCGGGCATCGCTTTGAGTGTGTTCAGACACCAAAATTATGGCGTACCATGGACTCCGGGTGAAACACGTCAGGTATGGGATGTAGAAGCTCGTATTGAATTTAGTGCAAACGGCAACGAAGTCAAAGCTTCACTGGCTGCTCCCCATACTCAAAGCGGTTATACACTTATCGGCGAATCCGCCTCTTCTTCAGGTTACGGTGTCTCTTACATTAACTCAGACTCCGGACGTCGCGCAGAATGGTCAATCCGTCAAGCCCGAGGGCCTCAGACCATTTACTACAAAGCACAATTTCTCGTAGATCCGCAAGCACAGGTTACCCCTCTCCCGCCTGCTGAAGAAATTATCCCTCCAACACTTTCAGCACCACAACAAGCTGCAGCAAACGCCCTGATTGAACAAGCGATGAGCCGTTCAGCGGACAATGTGACGTTCGCACGTGAACTGATTAAAGCATTGAACGATCCCGACAGCCAGAACGCTGCGCTGCTATTGAACGACTTCGATCGCACCGATGCGTTACACAAAACTCTCCTGACGGCTAATGTACAAAGTAAAATCGTCGGTGTTATCGAACTTGAAGATGGACGCCGACGCCAGGCGATTCAGACAATGGTACAAGTTTGGTCGGGTAAAGAGTGGGTTCTTTTCTCACCGAACTCTGAACGCAAAGCGGTGCAGCCTAACCTACTGATATGGGATGAATCTAACGTATCCCTGCTAGATTTGGTTGGTGGTAAAAATAGCCAGGTTCATTTCTCAATGATCAAACAAGAGATGACACCTCAACAAGCAACCAACAATAAAATTGAAGCTGATGGTCTGATGAACATTTCTATTCATAGTTTGCCACTTGAAGAGCAAGCTATGTTTAAGACCATCATGCTGATCCCAATTGGTGCGCTGATTGTGGTGTTCCTGCGTGTGATCATCGGCCTTAAAACATCAGGTACTTTCATGCCGGTTCTTATTGCGGTGGCATTCGTGCAGACACAGCTGATAACGGGTATTATCGGCTTCTTGCTTATTGTTGGTACTGGTCTAATTATCCGCAGCTATTTGTCGCGGCTTAACTTACTACTGGTTGCGAGGATATCTGCGGTTATTATCACTGTTATTATGATCATTTCAGTGTTTACCATCATTGCATTCAAAATTGGTCTGACAGAAGGTCTGACTATTACCTTCTTCCCGATGATCATCTTGTCATGGACTATCGAACGTATGTCGATTCTATGGGAAGAGGAAGGTGCGAAAGAAGTGGCGATGCAAGGTGGTGGTTCGTTACTGACCGCAGTATTGGTTTACCTGGCGATGACCAATTCGTACATCCAGCACCTGACGTTTAATTTTATTGGTCTGCAGTTAATCGTACTGGCAGGGATTCTACTACTTGGTACTTACACTGGTTACCGCTTGACAGAACTTCGTCGTTTCAAACCGCTAGCGGAGGATTAAACGATGTTTGAACGTTATACCACGCCAGCAAAACTTCGCCACAAAGGCATCATGGGAATGAACAAGCGTAACCACAGCTATATTGGTCGTTACAATGATCGTTCTAAATACCCGTTGGTCGATGACAAGCTGAAAACAAAAATTATTGCGCAGGCAGCAGGGGCAACTGTCCCTGCCCTAATCGGCGTTATTCACAGCCAGGCAGAAGTAAAAACTATCCACGACATGGTTCTCAACTGGCCTGGTTTTGTAATAAAACCAGCTCAGGGCAGTGGCGGTAAAGGGATTCTGGTTATCACTTCCCATAAAAACGGGGTATACACCAAGCCTTCCGGCGCAACGATAGGCAAAGAAGAAGTCGAACGTCATATCAGTAACGCACTGGCTGGCCTTTTTTCTCTGGGCGGGAAAAACGATGTGGCTGTTGTTGAGAACCTGATTAAGTTTGATGACTGCTTCGATGGTTTTAGCTACGAAGGTGTGCCAGATGTCCGTATCATCGTGTTCAAAGGCTACCCTGTTATGGCAATGATGCGTTGCTCAACCGCGGCTTCCGATGGCAAAGCAAACCTTCACCAAGGTGCGGTTGGGGTAGGTATCGACATTGCGACGGGTAAAGCGATTCGTGCAGTGCAATTTAACCAGCCTGTCACTCATCATCCAGATACAGGAAAAGACCTTTCAACGCTACAGGTTCCCCATTGGCAACGGCTGCTAGAACTGGCTTCCAGTGCATGGGAAATGACTGGGTTAGGCTATATGGGGACAGACATGGTACTGGATAAAGATGAAGGCCCAATGGTATTGGAGCTCAATGCTCGTCCGGGTCTGGCAATCCAAATCGCCAATGGCGCGGGTCTGCTTCCTCGCTTAAAACATATCGAGAGTCTTGGCACTCCGGCAGAATACCCTAAACCACATGAACGCGTTGCGTACGCGGTAGAGAAGTTCGGCGTTAAGCCTTTGTTCTAAATATACCCAAATAACCTCTAGCTAGCATTCATTCTCATGATTGCTAGCTTAGTTTTCATATTTGGGCACAATCCCACATTTGCTAAGTAAACCTGCCCTAATCTTGTCGAAATCGATGATCTGCCTAACAATTAAGCACCTATGGTTTTATTTATACTCAATCTTTTGAGTATCATTAGGACTCCCCTTACTCAACTTATGAGGTTGAGAAATGTTAACAAAAGAAATAAAAAATAAAGAACCATCGCTTGTCGATAAGGAAACCTTAGATCAGCATTTACAACGCTTGTCTGAGATCTCTATCCAAGCACTTGAAGAGCTTGCTGAAATGATCGAGGTTACTAAAGACGTTTCAGACGAATAGCACTTTAGCTTCATCTAAGTGCGCAAAAGCCGAGACTGTCGTCCTACAGCCTCGGCTTTTTTATTGGGGACGGAATTATCGCCCGACTGCCGATTACCCAACCAGAGAGACCACCACTTCCCGCTCAGCGTGATATGCGTTCTCTGATTTCATACGGTCTGCAATTTTTTCTGCAATCATAATGGTCGGCGCATTGGTGTTCCCACCTATCAGCGTAGGCATGATCGATGCGTCTACGACTCTGAGTCCTTCTAAGCCGTGGACAACCAAATCTTTATCAACCACAGCCGACGGGTCATCCTCTGTGCCCATTTTACACGTCCCCACCGGATGGTATTGGGTATCAGCGCGGTTACGAATGTCCTGTTCAATGGCCTTGTCATCGCTGGCGTCAACCGGATAGAAGTTTTCACCCCGAACCTCATCAAATGCATGACTCTCCATCATCTGATACTGTTTCTTCCATGCTTTGATCATGATTCCCATATCATCTGGGTGGCTGAAAAATGCCGGGTCAATCAATGGTGCGTCATAAGGGTCAGTACTATTGAGTTTGACTGTGCCTATGCTTTTGGGCCTGAGCAATGTGACATGTGAGCTATAGCCATGACTGACATGAACCTTACGCGCATGATCATCAACCACGGCCACCACAAACACGAACTCCAGATCAGGCACATCGATACTGTCATCAGAGCGGAGAAAACCAATCCCCTCAGCAAAGTTACTGCTCATTTTGCCGCTGCGCTGGCTCATCCACTGAGGTATCGCTTTACCCATCTCAGAAGCCATACGTAACGACACACCAAACGTTTCTTTCTTATCAAGACATTTGTAGCTGTGTACGAGGTCGATATGATCTTGTAAGTTTTCGCCAACACCTGGTAACTCATGAACTTGCTCAATACCGTGCTTGTCGAGTTTTGCTTTGGCTCCAACGCCGGACAAAAGCAAGATTTGCGGTGAACCGAACGCGCCCGCAGAAAGTATGACTTCCCGATTACATTTGATTTGAAAACGTTGCCCTTTTAAACCGTACTCGACGCCAATAGCACGCTTGCTTTCAAACAGCACTTTGTACGTGGTGGCTTTGGTGAGCACCGTAAGATTTTCCCGGTGTAAATGAGGCGTTAAATAAGCTTTTGCTGCGCTGCATCTCTCACCATCGAGTTGAGTCACCTGAGTGTAAGTTGCGCCAAATTGTTGTTCGCCGTTGATATCAGCGCTACGCGGGACTCCGATGGACTCGCATGCCGACAAGTATCGCTCGATAAGCTTACTCGGCGAACGTAAGTCCGCCACATTCAAAGGCCCACCCTGACCATGATATTCGTTGTGGTGAACCTCGTTGTTTTCCGCTTTTTTGAAATATGGCAGGCATTCATCGTAGCTCCAACCCGTGTTGCCAAGACTTGCCCACAAGTCGTAGTCATAGCGATGCCCTCTCGAATACATCATCGCATTGATTGAGCTCGAACCACCTAGCGTTTTACCTCTTGGTTGATAGCCGCAGCGACCATTTAAGCCAGGTTGTGGTACCGTTTTGAATCCCCAGTTATGTAATTTCGTTGGCATCATAGCAACCGTGCCGACAGGAGTATGAATAAAGGCACTGTTGTCCTTACCACCAGCTTCAAGCAAACAAACAGAAACGTTCGGGTCTTCAGATAAACGCGATGCTAGCACACAGCCCGCAGAGCCACCGCCGACAATGATGTAATCGTAACTGTCCATCATCGACCTCCCCAAAATGGCGAACTAATCTGAGTGTTTTTCCACTGGCATCCTTCTGTAACGCCACTCGACAAAACATACGACGCATAAGTGTGCATTCCTTTCGCTGATTTCGTCATATTTCATCCTTTGAATCAATATTGGTAAGTGAGGTGCAACCAAGCACGGTATTGGCAAAAATAGAGGGAGACGCAGCCTTATTGCCTTCTTATTGACTTACTGCCTAATAAGCCTTCTGCGTCCCTGCCAACAAAAAATACGTTATGAAACTTATTATTTATTTTTTAGCGTCGGATCTGGCTTGCCGACAAAAATTCGCAATATCAGCTTTTGAACCATTCTTCCGTACGGAGGAGTAAAAAGCTGAGTTGGAAACCAGTCTCTGACTTTCAAAACGGTGCGTGCATGGCTCAATTCTCTGAAACCTTCTTCACCGTGGTAATTACCTATTCCAGAATTACCCACACCGCCAAATGGCGCAGAGTGATTGAGAACGTGCCACCCCCAGTCGTTCACGGTAACACCGCCACTGTGCGTGCGTGTTAGCACGGTTTCACGCTGAGTTTCATCGTTAGTAAACAGATAACAGGCAAGAGGACGAGGACGCTCGGTAATGTATTGAATGACTTCATCAATGGATTGATAAGTATGAACGGGAAGCAACGGGCCAAAGATCTCTTCCTGACAAATACGCATATCAGTTGTCAGGTTGGTGGCGATATAGAGCGGTGTTTTACGCCCTTCCCCCTCGTCCATACATTGGATAATGGTCGCCCCCTTTTCGCGGGCATCACTCAACAGAGCATGAAACCGTTGATGCTGCGCCTCATCCACCAGAGAGGTGTAGTCCTTATTCGAACCTATTTGCTTATACATCGCTTGATGAGCGAGCTGCACGGCATCCACAAAAGCCTGCTGTTTACTCTCTGGTACAAAGGCATAATCCGGTGCAATGCAAATTTGACCGGAATTCATTCCCTTCCCATGTGCAATGCGATCCGCGGCTTTAGTGATATCGTAATCCTCAAATACGATTGCTGGAGATTTTCCGCCAAGCTCAAGCGTCACCGGGGTTAAGTTTGCCGCTGCATTCGCCATGATCGTTCGGCCACTTTTTGGCGAACCAGTGAAGATAAGATGATCAAATGGGAGGTGAGATATTTCCATCGCTTCGGGGTGACGGCCATCCACCACTCGAACCAGGTTCTCAGGATAGATTTCCGCTAACATCTTCTGCAGTTGAATTGTCGTAGCCGGACAATTAGGTGGCATTTTTATCATGCAGCGATTCCCTGCGGCCAAAGACGTGATCAGAGGACCAATAGAAAGGTAAATCGGGAAATTCCAGGGACAAATGATGCCAACCACCCCTTTAGGTTGGTATCGCACTTCCAGTTTATTGCCTTTGAATAGCAACTCGGTTGGTCTTTTACTCGGTTTCATCCAACCCTTTAAATGGCGCACGACGTGATTGATATCGAGAATCGGCGCAAGTATGTCTGCCATTAGCGATTCCGTATGGCTACGCCCGCCGAAATCCTCACTCATCGCTTCAGCCAAAATATCCTGATAACGAGAAAGTTGTTTTTTCAGCGAAAGTAATCGCTGTCTGCGGACTTCCAATGTTGCCAGCGGTTCTGCGTGATAGGCAGATTGAAGTTCAGCAAACCAAGCGGCCAGTTCACTCTTTACCGGAACGGATTCCGCCTCTATGTTCTGGTTGCACACGATTTCATCAGCGTGCGATTCCAATGCACTCATATCTGTCTCCCAATGTACAATTTATTAAATTACAACATATTGATAACATTAAACACAGGTTACAAACTGACAAAAACCGGTGATATTCGGACAACTTTGAGAAGGTAGTGACAGAATAGCACTCCAATAAGCGCTAGGATGATGCAGAATGTGAGAGGGGAATACGATGGAATACACCGCTGTGTACGAGCCAGACAAACAGGCTTTTGGCATCTTAGATTTACAGCTGCTCAAACGATATTTAGAGCCTGAGGTGAGCGTTGAGACATTGCTCGACGGCAGTGACATCAATGCCTCTCAGCTTTATGCACCGGATACTCATATCACCCTCACACAAAAGCTGGTCATATTTAATAACGCGCTTGCCCACGCAAAAGAGCCAGGATTAGGGCTTAAGGTCGGGCAACAGGCAAAATTCAGCGATTTCGGCGTACTTGGCTATGCGGTTTTGAGTAGCAATACCTTACTTGATGCCTTAGTGATGGGCTTTAAATATCTGCGTCTTGCAGGTCCGGTTCTGAAAAAGAAAATGTGGGTTGAAGATAACTTGGGTTATTTTCGTGCGGAGCAGTTAATTGATCTTCAGTCTCTGCTGCCTTTCTGTTGTGAGTACTGGTTTTCGGTCATTCAGAACTTGTGTGAAGAAGTGATGCAACACCCTTTCCCTTCAACGGTCATTCGCTTCCCTTATCCAGAACCAGAATACGCTGACTTGTATAAAGAGGTGTTTCACTGTGACATTGAATTCAATAGTGAGTGTCTTGAGTGGCAATTTGACGCCAGAAGCATCTACGAGCCGCTACCGGCAGCCAATCCGAGCACATTGCAATTGTGCTTGAAATCTTGTGATGAAATGCTGGCGAAAGTCTCTGGTAGTGCAAGCTTAAAAGACAAGATAACTCAGATGCTTGTCGAACGTCCTGGATGCTACCCGTCTAGTGAGTCTTTATCGGCAGAGCTGGGAATGTCCTCAAGAACGTTGAGCCGTCACCTTAAGTCAGAAGGTACCAGCTATCAGCAAATTCTCGACCAGGTTCGCTTCCGCTTAGCGCGCCATTATCTTGCTGCAACTCAGATTAGTATTGAGGAAATTTCTGAACGGATTGGCTTTTCGGACAGTGCAAACTTTCGTCATGCATTTCGCAAGTGGAGTGGCTGTTCACCAAGGCAATACCGCCAAACAAAATCGACAGAAACCTCTATGATTTAAACTGAAGATAAATCCAGCACTAAAAAAACGCCCACTAAAGTTATTAGTAGGCGTTTGTCTGTTTTAGAGATTAGGATTCCAGCTCTTCAACCATTTCCTGAGCTTCGCTCTTTGCTTTCTTGCTTTGACCAAAACCACGCAGGCCTACAACATGTACGTGTTCATGATCTTTAAACACCTTACGTACCAGTTTGTAGGTGGTACCTTTCTCTGGGCTGATGTTCTCTGGTGCGGCAATCAGAAGTTGCATGTCCAGACGGTCACACAATTCGAATAGCGTCGAGATAGATTTCGCATCCAGACGTGCCGCTTCATCAAGGAACAACAGACGACATGGAATAATGTCTTTACTACGCAGACGACGCGACTCTTCTTCCCAGCTTTGAACCACCATCAGTAGGATTGACTGACCGGTACCTATCGCCTCACCTGTAGATAGCGCGCCGGATTCCGCTTGCAACCAACCGTCAGAACCACGATTGACTTCGACACTCAGCTCTAAGTAGTTACGGTAATCCAGTAACTCTTCACCCAGAACCTGAGGAGAGCGTTGCCCCATGTCGATATGTGGGTTCACACGCTGGAACAGCTTCGCCATCGCTTCTGAGAAGGTAAAGCGTGTAGACTCAAACAAGTCTTTGTGTTGTTCCTGCTGAGTAGACAAACCGTGGAGTAGCACTTCATGGCTTTCACGGATTTTCACATTCAGACGCACACCTTTAACCTGACCGAACGAAATGTTCGACAAACCTTGGTTAAGCATACGAATACGGTTTTGCTCACGTTGAATCGTTTTCTTGATGATGCTTGCAGCCGACTCGGAACTGATTGCCAGACGGTTTTCGCGTTGAGTCAGCTCTTCTGTCAGACGCGCCAGCTCCACTTCCATCTCTTCGATCGCTTCCACCGGGTCATCAGTACGGATTATGTCCTGACGAATACGCTCACGCAGGTGCTGGTAAACAGCAATGTAGAACAGAACCTTACGCTCAGGACGAGAGTTATCTTCCGACAGGCGCAGTGCGTCACGCAGATCATCATTGTTCGCAACCGCTAAACGCAGCGCACCCAATGACTTATCCGACATCGAACGCAGTTCATCTGCAGACATGTACGCCAGCTCACGCTTATGAAGACGACGCTCAACATCGTTTTCACGTGCAAGACGAAGTACTGAGCACCAGCCTGCTTTTGCAGCGACCACAAAGGTACGAAGCTCTACGTAGTCTTTCTGAACTTTCTTCAGACGTTTCGCTAAGCCTTTCATCTCCAGGTCAGTAGCAGTGATAGTACGTTCGTATTCGCTCTTACGGCTGCGAGACGTATACAGACGCTCGTGCAGTTCATCACGGCGACGCATTGCGCGCTCTTCTGCACCTTCATCCGCGTTAACACCAAACTCTTGCAGTTCTTGTTTGAACTCCTGAACCGTTTCCAGTTTTGCTTGGTGTGAACTCTTCAGAGACGCCAATACCTGGTTGTATTGGTTCATCTGACCTTGCGCTTGTTTCAGTTCTTCACGAGAGCGAGAACGCATTTTCTCAGCCTGAACCAACTTAGATTTAAGCTGCTCACTCAATTCACTGCTCTGGTTCAGCAGATCCACCGAATCTGAATACGTAAAGTAGTGACGACGTTCCACCAGGTCAGCCAAAGCAAAGATTTGCTTTTTGAGTTCTTGTAGTTGCTCATCTGCCGCGTTGTACTCTGCTTCTAGTGCGTCGAACTGCTCTGGATCCGCATCCAGTGCTGAAGCAATCTTTTCAAGTTCCGCCACCGCTTTCGCATGATTGGTCAGAAACGCTTTCGCTTCTGACAGTTGGGCAATTTTTTCTTCCAACTCATCAAAACGCGCTTGCAGCGTATCGTCTTCAATCAATGCCATGTTTGGAGCGAGCTTGTCGAGTGACGATAAAGCTTGCTTGCTGGCTTGCAGTTGTGAACGATGTTGCTGTTCTTTCGATTCCAAATCAGCCAGTACACGAGCAGTTTGGTTGCGCTTTTCACGCACATTAGCCAATGCTTGTTCTGGGTCTGCTTCAAACGCCACTTGAATGTGGTGAGCCACAAACTGGTTAAACGCCTGGTACAGACGCTGCATCTTCTGTGAGTCGAATGCCGCTTTCGCGTGCTTCTCCACCACTTCTTCACGCTCATTGCGCAGCAGTTCTAAACGTTGTTCTCTCGCCGCACGGCCAAACAATGGAATTTCTGGCAAGCGCGAGTAACGCATCTGACGGTCGTTCATGCGAACGCATACTGCGCCTTCCAGTTCTTCCGCATTGAATGAGCTGTCATCAAAGGCATCAATGTCACCTTCAATGATGTACAAATCTTCAGGACAGTCATCCAGCTCTACCAGCTTCTCTTCGATACCAGACAGATCAGAAACCACAATAGCATGTCGAGCCGGCCCATACATCGCACTGAAGTATGGCGCGTCATCGATGGTGATATCGTCGTAGATTTCAGATAGCAATACACCGCCCAGCGTGTCCGCCAGACCTTTCAGACGTGGATCATTTGAACCACCCGGCGATGCCAGACGTTCAATTTCGCTTTCCAGTTGGGTGCGACGTTCTGCCAGTTTGTCTTTTGCCAGAGACAGTTCTTTCTCTTGCTCTAGAACCACTTGCATGTGAGTCATCACAGCATGGCGATCTTCTAACTCTGCACCGCTTTGCTCACGCAGTTTTTCTAACGCATCGTTTGCCGCAATCCAACTTGGGGCAATCGCTTCAAGTTTGTTAATTTCCGCTGCTGCATCTTGCTCTAAACGACGCTGTTCGCTGCGTTGTTCACGCACTTCTTCCTGTGTCATTTCCAGCGATTCAATCTGCATCGCGTGACGTTCACGTTCCTGTTCGAAAGTGATTTCGTCCGTTAGCTCAACATGGAACTGCTTCTGGTATTCATTTACCAGCTCACGAGCCTGACGCTGTTGGTTTAGACTGCGCTCAAGATCACGATGCTGTGCTCGCCACTGCTGCTCATTCTGAGCAATTTGCTGTGACTCGCGCGCTTTAGTCATCGCCGTTTTCGCCTGTTCAGATGCGTCTTTACGCTCAACTTGGCCAACGATGCTTTGTACCAGCTTCAATGCCGTTTCAAATTGCTCCGCCGCCGCAGACGACATGTCCAGCTTATGCTTAACAGACAATAGTGCGTTGGTACTTTCAGACTCTTTGTTCTTCAGTTCAGACACCAACGCTTGCGCGGATTCAGCTGTCAGACCGTCATCACCGAGTAGCAGTTTTGCTTTATCAAGTGCCTGAACCGCTTGCTGGTACTGAAGGGCGCGAGTTTGCTGAACATCCAGCGCCTGCTGGTAATCGGCAAGTTGTGTCTTAAGGCTGTCGACCTCTTCTTCAGAAACCGTCGCCTGTTCTTCAGCCAGCATCACGCGTTCTTGCGCTTCTTCAACGACCATCATTTGTTCTTCAAGACGCTCGCTGAGTTCTTCAAGATCTTCTTGGTAACGTTCAATCTTCTCTTGTTGGCGCAGCGCGTTTTGCACCAGTTGCAAGTGATCCGAAGCAGCTTGGTAGTCTTGCTCTAACGCTGATTCAGATTCGTTCAGAAGCTCTAGCTCTTCTTGTACTCTGTTGAGCAAGTTATTTTGCTCAATCAAGGTCTCGCGAGAACCAAATAGCTCAGAACGCAGCGACAGCGTTTGCTCTAGCTTATTGCGGCGATCGTTCGCATGGCGCATGTAGTCGGCTGCCACGTAGTTGGTTGACTCTGTGATCAAGTGTTTGAACAAATCACGGTCTGCCTGCGTGGTTTTGATGGCTTCCAGCGTCATACGGTTTTCGCGCAGTGCGGATTCCATATCCTGGAAGGCTTTCTTCACGCCACCGTTTTGTGGCAGAAGGTAATCACGTAAAGAGCGGGTAATCGCACTTGAGATACCACCGTAAAGTGATGCTTCAATCAAACGGTAGAATTTAGAACGGTCACCAGAGTTACGCAGTTTCTTCGGAATCACACCGAACTCAAACATTTGTGCGTGATAATCGACGATCGATGGGAAGGCTTTAAATTGGACGCCTTCCAATTCAGAGATAACGTCTTTAACTTCGTTGATCTGACGCACGCGGGCTTGTGTCGCAGAGACGCTTTCAACCAGCACATCCGTTGGTTTTACATGACTTGGAAGACCTTGGATAACGAACGGTTTGATATCGACTTTTTTATCACGGCCAGCAACCTGCTGCAGTTTTACCACAAACAGCAGACGTTGGTTACGAGAGTTCACCACATCCAGCGCGGCGTAACACGCGCCCGGTTGCAGCTTACCGTAAAGACCTTTGTCGCGAGACGATTGGCTACTGCCCGCTTCTGTGGTGTTACGGAAATGAAGTAGTGTTTGGTCAGGAATCAGAGCGGTGATAAATGCCGCCATTGTGGTTGATTTACCTGCACCGTTACCACCAGAAAGCGTGGTAACCAGACCATCGATATCAAACGTACGGGCAAAGAAGCCGTTCCAGTTGACCATGGTCAGCGATTGATATTTACCGCGTTCAATCATGCTCATGCTTCGCCCTCTTCTGTCATTTCTTCTTCAGTTTGATCTTCTTGGTCTTCTTCAGACAGCAGGCTACCCTGACTTGGCTCTTTGGTATGAACCACAGCTTCACCATCACGGATCAGACGCAACTGCGCTTCACGCATATCATCACCCACACGGACGTCAGCACCGAAACGAAATACGGCTTCACTGATACTAAATTTACCGGTTTCACCAATATTGATGATCATGCCAAGGCGGCGCAGACGGCGCAGCGAGGTACGAACTTTTTCGAATAACTTCTCTTTATCAAGATCTGAGCCTGTTGCACGGTTGGTTACCAACTTCATCAGCTTCTTCTCATCCGCGAGTGCAAGCATCTCGTCGTAAAGTTCCTGATTAGTGAAGATACCCTCATGCGCCAGACGTTCAGGACTGAGGTATAAGAAACACAATACCTTACCTACCAGCATGTCCAGCTCAGACAGGACACTACGGCCAATCAGAGAAGTAGAACGTGGACGAAGGTAGAAGAAACCTTCAGGCGCTTTCACCAGTTCGGTGTTGTAGCGCTGATAGAAAGAAGACAACTCAACTTCGAAATCACACAACAATGCGTGATTGTCTAGATCTTCAGTTGAGATATGACGCCCTGCTCGAAGCATGCTGTCTAGCGCTGGGAACAGAGGGTTAGAAATTGCTTTAGCCAGTTTATCTGGCATGTATTCATTAGTATCGGTCGATGACATTCGCTTGTACCTTTGCCCCAAATTCGTTGATTGATTTCCAGTCTGGTTGAATCGCTTGATAATCCGATTCTGAATAGCCAAGACGCACAGCCTGATCAACAATAATTCGAGCTAAATCAAAGTGATGAGTAAATGGATGTTGTGCTAGGTAATCTCTCAGCACCACGCTCAAGTCGATTGGTGTGCCCTGCTCTTTATGGGCTTTTAGCATGTCACCAATACGCTCTGATAACTCATCATTGACTTGTTGAAACTCTTCGTATTCCACTTCCATCGGAACTTGGCCGGTTACTTCGTCATCACGTAGTACCAAGGCTTCATCACGAAGGTCGGATAATCGCTCAGCATCTGCATAAGTCAGATACCAAGGCATATCAAAGTAATCTTTGATGGATTGACGCAAACGAGAACTGAACGCACGGTTCTTATCCATATCGATGGCGGTACGGATAAACTTGTGTACGTGTCGGTCGTAGCCAATCCAGAGGTCGATCGCTTGCTGACCCCAGCTCGTGATTCGGTCCAGCTTCATTTGCAGACCAAACAGTGCTTCTTCAATAAACTCAAGCTCAGGATCGCCATAAACAAGCTCCTGAATATCGAGGATCTGAGTTTGCAGCTCATCACTGGCCGCTTGCAGTGTATCTTGAAGTTCACGCAACGTACTGGACGTTTCGGACAATAACGCTTCACAGTTATTAATCGCTTCACGCCAGTCCTTGTTGAGCAGATCGGCAATTTGCTGTTTCACAGATTGCTGCTGCTCATCCATAACACGTTGGTTCAGATCAATCTGGTCGAAAATTTCGCCAACAGAATACTTAAGTACCCCATACACGTTTTTGTTCCAGTGACCCGGCGTGCCACCTTTTTGTGCCGCTTCAATCGCTTTTGCCATTTCGTCAGCAACCATCGATAGCTGAATAGAAAGGCGTAGCTTAGAAAACTCACGGTGACGTACGTAATAATCCGTGATACCTATCGCTAACGGCGACAAGCGGTAAATACTCGCACCGTCGGTCACTTCACTGACAAAACGGCTGATAAGACGCTGCTTAACCATCTCGTTAATAGCATTGTTTGCACGAAAAGCAGACGCTTCGCCCGTCTCATCAAAAAATCGAGTGACGATAGTGAATGCATCGTGCAATTCACCTTCACCCAATTCATCGTCAAACCTTTCATTACTTAATACCGCGATGGCAATCAAAAACGCCAGTCGCTCTGTGGTCAGGTTCAACGAGAAATCTTGCTGCTTTACCCAGCCAACCAATTCATCAATAGGTTGTTCTGCAGCATTGAGAGTCATCTCACTCATTGTTATTCCTGTTGTTCTTTCTTTTTGGCCCACACATGAATATAGCGGCCTAATGAGAGGTATGGCTCTTGTCTACAAAGTTGTTTTTCTAGCGCCAACACATCTTCAAACTGATAATCACCCATATTTTGCACATTCCCGATGTAATCACTGAATGAGCGAATACCAGACTTTCCACAAATACTGAAACCAGCATCTTCTATCCATTGATAGACTTCTTCTGGCTTCAATCCTTTTTGCGGCTGTAGTTTAAATCTTTTTCGGTGAGGCATGCCGTCCAAAATATGAGGAATGTTGCCACAAACCACGTTTTTGTAGACTAAACCATGGTGGTTGTAGAACATCACTGATGCAATACCCCCCGGTTTAACTTGTTCCAATACCGTTTCGAGTGCCATCTTAGGATCGACCAGCCACTCCATCACAGCATGAAACATAACAAGATCCACCTGGTTTTCCATGTGCTCGCCAATGGACTGTACCGGTGAATGAATCAGGCGATACTGCTCAAGCAAACCATTATTTTCAATATCCTGTTTGGCTAGTTGCAGCATTTCCGAAGATAGATCACATAAAGCAACACGATGTCCGAGCTTAGCAAGCTTTTGAGACATTTGTGCTAAACCACCACCTGCATCCAATACTTCAAGGGGTTGCTGCCCGGCGTCTAATTCACTTAGAATCTGTAGAAAATCTTCCCACACAATGATTTGGCGGATCTCTCCTTTGTCGGAGCCGTATATATTTTTTGCAAATTTGTGGGCGATATCGTCGAAATTGCGGTCTTCTGTCACTTCTGCTGAGTTATCATAACGGATTGTGCCGCTATTCTGGCACAAGGAAAGCAGGAATAAAGAGGGGTACCCTCATTTTTATTATCAATTGATGTTTTTTCGGACTATTTATGTATGTTTGAGCTGAAAAAAGTAATGTCAGCCTTGCTGATGCCCCTACCAGCACTGTTGCTGATAGGCTTCTTGGGCCTTGCTCTCATTAGTTTTACCATGAAACGTAAAACTGGCTGCTTCGTTGTATTATTCTCTCTAGTTGGCATTTTCCTTGTAGCCTTCCAACCTGTCTCAACTAAGCTTCTTATGCCTTTAGAGCGTGAGCACAAAGCATTTCTGCCAGTCTCTGGCACAATCGATTACGTCATGGTATTGGGAAATGGCCACGTTATCGATGACGAAATTCCACCGACTTCTCAGTTAAGTCGTGCCGCACTGATGCGTCTCAGCGAAGGCATTCGTATCTTGCGCATGTACCCTGGCGCAAAGTTGATTTTATCTGGCTATGACGGTGGTTCCGAAATCAGTCATGCACGTATGATGGCGAACGTTGCTCTAGCGCTTGGTGTGGCGAAATCCGACATTATTTTATTAGAAGATGCGAAAGACACCTGGGAAGAAGCTCGGCAGGCTGCAGCGTTTGTCCAGCAAAAGGAAATCGTTTTGGTTACCTCTGCCAGCCATATGAGCCGCGCACTGTATGAATTTAATGCAGCAGGTATTAGACCGATCCCGGCGCCGACCAACTTCCTGGCGATTGAAGAAGTGAACCAAGCTTGGGATAAATACTCACCAAAGGCTCGTTACCTAGAGCAAACAGAACTTTTCTGGCATGAATATCTTGGCAGCATCTGGCAACGCCTGCGAGACACCGTTGGTGAGACTCCGATGGTAGAGCCTCAGTAGCGAATGCATAGAGTGCATTACATAAGGTAATTTAGCGGAACAAAAAAGGAGAGCAGATTCAGTTGCTCTCCTTTTTCTTGAGCTTTTCTTTTTGGTATTAATCACCGGCAAACATGTAGCCTTCTCCATGAACCGTGACAAAAATTTGTGGGTTCTTGGGATCATATTCCATCTTGGCGCGCATACGCCGAATTAAGACATCAATGGTACGGTCATTAGGCGCATCCACTCGATGACTGATCATATTCAAAATACGTTCACGACTTAGGACCTGATTCGGGTAAGAGGATAACGCCACCAAGAGCTCATACTCTGCTTTAGTGAGTTTAACGGGCTCGCCACTGCGACTCAAAGCGCGGCGTTGGATATCAAATGTCCACTCACCAAAACGGACAATGTGCTGTTCGTTGGTTTCGCATGACTTCGAACCATTCTGTGCGGTCGAAATTCGCCACAACAGATTTTTAACGCGAACCAATAACTCTCTGAGTTCAAAAGGCTTTGTGACATAATCGTCCGCCCCCATTTCAAGGCCAACAATTTTGTCGATACTATCCGTACGTGCTGTGACTAATATGATACCAATATCGGATTGGCTACGTAATTCACGCGTAAGCATCAGGCCATCTTCACCCGGCAAGTTGATAGCCAGCATAATCAGGTCAATATCACCCGCTTGCAGTGTTTCACGCATTTCTGCGCTGCTCCCTGCCTCACTAACGGTGTAGCCTTCGTTTTGGAAGTATCCCGCCAGCTTACTACGCGTGACAACATCATCTTCTACGACTAATACGTGATAGCTCATTTACACCACTTTCCGTCATTTGCTTATCCAAGATGTATTCTATTCATAACTATTCACATTTCTAGTCACTGGCAGATTTAAAGGCAAGATTTCACGCTTTTTTTGATTCAAAACAAGCTTGCGAAACGTCATTATTAAACGGACATAATTGGCCAGAAAACATCATAGTTGTCGTTATTAATTGATTACACTTAAAGGACATCCGTTAGTGATTTTATGATGCGACACATAAAACATCATTGAGGAGCCTGGAATGCAAGAAGTGAAAGCTTTTAATGAAAAACGCGCCGAAATTTACTGGTGGTTTTCTAGCTTGTTTGTCAAAGAACTGGCAGACAAAGAGCTGGAAGCTTACCACAGTGTTGAAATTCGGAGTTTTTTAGCTGGCTTAAGTGAAAATGACACTCTAAAACCTTCAATTGACGTTCTGGTAGATGCACTGAACCGATTACAAAACCGTAAAGATGCCCAACTCGCACTCGCCGCCGACTTTTGTGAACTGTTCTTAAAAACAGAAAAGTATGGGGCTCCGCCTTATGCTTCCCTGTACATTTGCGAAACAGGTTTACTGAATAACAAATCAACACAAGAGATGGAGAAGTTGATGGCTGATTTCGGCGTACCAATTGACGATAAGCTTAACGAACCTGCCGATCACTTAGCCGTAGAACTCGATTTTTTAGGCAGCATGATTATCCGTTCCAATGAGCTCGAACAAGAAAAACATATGGAACAAGCCTTCTCAAATCAGAATGATTTCATCGAACGTCAACTCTTATCTTGGCTGCCACAATTTGCAGCAAAATGTCAGCAAATGGATGATTTCGGTTTCTACGCAAGCGTCGCGCAACTATTAGTTGCATTTTGCAAACTAGACAGCGCTTACCTTCTTGGTGAATAATTGCCACCAATGATTGGGAGCCTATTTTCGCGCTCCCCAATTTTTATTCGTTTGCCCTTCATTGAGTCCCATTGCTTGCTTTTTTAGCAATCAAAATGTGACATAAAAGACACAAATCTGCTGCTGAAGTCATTGCCAGCCAACCCACATAGGGCTAAAATGTGAACGCAAACGATTAAATATGATTTTTATGTAAACCGCTGAAATAAAGCGGTTTTTGTGTTTTCTTACTAGGTTGACGTTCTCTTCTTCGCTCAGAGAAAGACGATAATATTCATCAACCGTATTGCTACAGACCTTCTACCGTTTTCGGAGCTGTCACTGCGAAACAGATTCAGCGTACACGTTTATGCGGCACTAAGTTTACAAAAGGCACTCAGTAAAAGGTTTTATACTCCAAGGTATATTAGTAGCTCGATACAGGACACCTTTATGGCCACTATAAAAGACGTTGCTCGATTAGCCGGCGTTTCTACTACTACAGTTTCGCACGTCATCAACAAGACGCGTTTTGTTGCAGAAGCAACTCAAGAAAAAGTAATGAAAGCAGTTGATGAGCTCAATTACGCACCGAGCGCAGTTGCTCGTAGCTTGAAATGTAACTCAACTCGTACCATCGGAATGTTGGTAACTCAATCGACTAACCTATTCTTCTCAGAAGTTATCGATGGTGTTGAAAGCTACTGTTATCGTCAAGGTTACACTCTGATCCTATGTAATACCGGTGGTATCTACGAAAAGCAACGCGATTACATTCGAATGCTGGCTGAAAAGCGTGTGGATGGGATTTTAGTGATGTGTTCAGACCTGACGGAAGAACTAAAAGAGATGCTTGACCGTCATTCTGATATTCCAAAAGTGGTCATGGATTGGGGCCCTGAGAGCTCACAAGCCGACAAGATCATGGATAACTCAGAAGAAGGCGGCTACATCGCAACTAAGTATCTGATTGACAACGGTCATACTGATATTGCCTGCTTAAGTGGTCACTTCGAAAAACTCGCGTGCCAAGAGCGCATTATGGGCTTCCGCCGAGCAATGGCAGAAGCGAATATACCCGTAAACGAAGATTGGATTCTTGAAGGTAACTTTGAATGTGATACCGCGGTTCTGGTTGCTGACAAAATTACCGCAATGAAAAAGCGTCCTACCGCAGTATTCTGTTTCAACGACACAATGGCTTTGGGCTTAATGAGTCGTTTACAACAAAATGGCATTAAGATCCCGGACGATGTTTCCGTGGTTGGTTATGACAATATCGAATTGGCAGAATACTTTTCTCCGCCACTTACGACCATTCACCAACCGAAACGCCGTGTTGGTAAAAATGCATTCGAAATTTTACTTGAACGCATTAAAGACAAAGAGCACGAGAAGCGCATTTTCGAAATGCAGCCAGAACTGGTCGTTCGTAATACAGTGAAAAAGCTCAATTAATTGGCAACAAGCGCTCTCCGGAGCGCTTATTTTTTGTCTCAACATAAGCCTTTTACTCAATAACGCTACGACTAAAAGTTAAATGTTTGGTAAGTTGCTGTTTTAGCTGCGTGTAGTCCTTTTCTCACACCCATACCTCTCGTTGAAAAACCTTTGCCCAAGATATGAACACCAAGACATAATCTTGATTAATTTTCCTGAACTAACATCACACTTCATTCGCTAGAATGTGATGTTAATTCAAGAGACAAAGTATTCTCGACAGGTCACGCACAGGGCAAACCATCCGAAAGGGTGGGACGCAAAGCTTCCGGCCTGAACCATTTGATTAATGGAAGGTAGCGGGGTTACCGATGGCAAATATACATATGATGAGTTTACCCTTTAATGACATTGTTCCTGTATGTATTTGCTAACCTCTCGGACCTGACTTTTGGTGGCGTAATGTTAATTACACCGAGATAACACATCATGGATAAACCGATACTCAAAGATTCTATGAAGCTATTTGAGGCACTTGGTACAATCAAGTCGCGCTCAATGTTTGGTGGCTTTGGACTTTTCGCTGATGAGACGATGTTTGCACTGGTTGTGAATGATCAACTTCACATCCGAGCAGACCAACAAACTTCATCTAACTTCGAGACGCAAGGACTCAAACCCTACGTATATAAAAAGCGTGGGTTTCCGGTCGTTACTAAATACTACGCGATTTCCAATGATTTATGGGAATCAAGTGAGCGTTTGATAGAAGTAGCGCAGCAGTCGTTAGCACAGGCCAAATTAGAAAAAAAGCAACAAGCCAGTACTAAGCCGAACAGATTGAAAGACTTGCCCAACCTGAGGCTGGCTACCGAGCGAATGCTAAAGAAGGCGGGTATTGAATCAGTAGAGCAGTTAGAACAGAAAGGCGCTCTAAGCGCCTATAAAGCGATACGTGACTCACATTCTGCAAAGGTAAGCATTGAGCTGCTTTGGGCCTTAGAGGGCGCAATTAACGGCACTCATTGGAGCGTCGTTCCCCAGTCTCGCCGAGAAGAGTTGAAAAATGCGCTTTCTTAACAGCTTTTCTGATATTAGTTTTAAAACCGCAGCTTAGTCTGCGGTTTTTTTTGAAATTTTTTTAGACCTTAACCTGTCTATTAGTCTGTAAAACATACAATAGTTAGCAGGTCCCTTTCCTCCCAAATGGTACCTGTTAACGTTTTAGAGAAAAGTAACCCAACTGGAGTACGATTATGAACAGAAAACTCATTTTTGGGTTAATACTGCTCTTAACGGTCATTCTTTTAGCCGTTAACTTTGGTCAGAACTTAACATTAGAAAACGCTAAATCTCAACAAGAGGCACTGAATGCCTATATCGAACAAAATTTTATTATTGCAACGACCCTCTATTTCTTGGCTTACATCGCTGTCGCAGCGTTCTCTATTCCCGGTGCAGCAGTCGTTACTCTATTAGGTGCTGCTCTATTCGGTTTTTGGATAAGCTTAGTTTTGGTTTCGTTTGCCAGTACCATAGGCGCAACCCTTGCTTTCCTGAGTAGCCGATACCTATTAAGAGACTGGGTACAAACCAAGTTCGGGAAAAAGCTCACAGCTATCAACCAAGGTGTTGGAAACGATGGCTCGTCCTATCTGCTTTCATTACGTTTGATTCCCGTCTTTCCTTTTTTCCTGATCAATTTATTGATGGGATTAACTCCGATGAACGTTGGCCGTTTTTATCTCACGAGCCAAATCGGTATGCTCCCAGGGACGGCCGTCTATCTCAATGCAGGGACACAATTGGCCAATATCGAAAGCTTGTCAGATATCGTCTCACCTGGTGTGTTAGCTTCATTTGCTTTGCTGGGACTGTTTCCTATCATTGCCAAATGGGTGATGAAGAAAGTAAGACCAAAGGCTCTAGGTAGTTAAGGGGATAGGCCCTGGATCCTAGATCCTAGGATTGCTCGCTGGAACTGCGGTGCTTTGATTAAACGTTGGTATTTGTTGTATGGGGATACAGAGCGCTTCGCTTACAGAAAACTGAGTACAGAAAGAGAGCTCCCCCTAGGGCCTAAAACCTAGGACCTAGAACCTTATAGATTAAACAACTAAACTTTGTTGCTTGATGAACTCAATCGAGTGCTGATTGAAGTCTTCCGGACGTTCTACATTACAAACATGACCGCAATTTGGGATTTCGAGCAATACACTCAGTTTATGTGCCGCAACCATCTCTTTCACTGGCTGGATGAACATATAATCCCTGTCCCCCATCAGGTAGAGCGTTGGAATTTCTAATTCCCGGTCTTTAAAGTACTTCATCAACGGGTTCACATCTGACGCCAAAATAAACCAGCGCTTAAACTCTTTTTGGCAAAGCTTTTTAGCTTCTCGAATAAACAAGTGACGAGACTCTCGTTGATTACGCTGTGGCATCACGATATAGGCGAACAGTTTATACAGCCACATGTACGGCAAGATATGTTTGCCAAAGTTACCCAGCTTTACCAGAATTTGTGAGCGAATGTTGAGACGAGTCACCGCCCCACCCAATACCATTGAATTAACCCGCTCAGACGCCAACTCTGCAATATTTCGCACGATGATCGTGCCTAACGACATCCCGACAAAGTGAGCCGATTGGATTTTCAGATGATCCAATACTTTTAAAATGTCTTGTGTAACTTCAGTAAACGTATAACGACTCGTCATCAGCTCTTTTAACAACTGATTTGACTTGCCGTGTCCTCGCAAATCAATCAACAACAAATTAAAGTGCTGCTTATAAGCTTTAATTTGCTTAAACCAAATCGAAGAACTGCCACCAGCACCATGCACAAAAACGACCCACTCGTTACTGGTAGGGTGCAAATAGGTTTTATGGAAAAGTAGTGGCTGAGTCATATACCAAAGTAAAAAACAAGTTTATCAATTGAGTGAGGTAATCCTACCACACTCCGCCCACTCTAGATAACTAAGGCACCTTTACCGGTGCCTTTTGTTACAATTTTAGGTTAGCTTAAATGGCATCAATGCGGAATAAACAGCTTTAACGCTGAGTGGTAAAGCTGCAAATATTCTTCCGCGGCCTTTCGCCAGCAGAAGTCTTGCTGCATCGCATGGAGCTGCACTCGCTTCAGTTCAGCGTTATCTTGAATATAAAGCAGTAGAGACCTGAGCATAGCTAACAGCAACGCTTGCGGTGTTGGCTCATAGAAGACAAACCCCGTAGCATTAGAAGGGTCAGAATCATAGTCATTGACGCTGTCTTTCAGGCCTCCTACACCGCGCACAATAGGCAAGGTGCCATAAGCCATACTATAGATTTGATTTAAACCACATGGTTCAAATTCAGAAGGCATCAAAAAGAAATCGGACCCAGCCTCAACTAAGTGAGCTAGCTCGTTATCATAAGCTTCAACAAAGACAAATTTGTTAGGGTACTCAGCCGCAACATCACGCACCTGAGCAGCCAGAGAAGGATCTCCCGTTCCGACCAAAACAAGTTGTACATCGTGTTTGAGGAAATCCGCCAATGCAGGCAGCAAATAATGCAGCCCTTTTTGCATAGTAAGACGACAAACCATACCAAACATCGCACAATCTGATTCAGCTAACTGTAACCTTTGTTGCAGTGCAGTTTTACACGCTTTTTTGCCTGCCACCATGCTGTCGAAGTTTGCCTGGTAGTTAGATGGTAGGTAACTGTCTGTGTCAGGATGCCACGCCGAGTAATCACAACCGTTGAGAATACCGACTAAGTCGTGCGCTCGCTGCTGAAATTCCCAGGACATTCCGTGACTGCCTAACTCTGTTTTCAATTCTTCAGCATAGGTAGGACTCACGGCATTAATTTTATCAGCATTCATCACGCCCGCTTTCAGCATTGAGATGTGAGTTGAACTTACTGCGGCATCGTGAACGCTTCGGCTCTGAAACTCTGGAAGGCATTGCACATCATCGTAGCTGAACACACCTTTGAACACTGCGTTATGGATAGAAATCACACTGTGTGTATTCACGAAATATGGATCTGAACCATAGCGGTGTTTCAACAAAAACGGAACAAGTCCTGTGTGCCAGTCATTGGCATGCACGATATCTGGTCTGAAATCCAGTTTTGGTAACATATCCAAACACGCAGCACTAAAGAAAGCAAAACGCTCTCCGTTGTCCGGATAAGCTTGGTTATTTTCCGCGTACATAGATGGGCGATTAAAATATGGCTGGCAATCTATCAAATAGACCGGCACATCACCGAGAAAAAGCCTCAATACTCGATATTCTGTATGTGGCCATGATGTTAATTGCGTCTCTAACAAGACCTCAGCATCAGCCAAGTTTTTAATACCATTGTACGCTGGAATGGTAATTCGTACATCTTGCTGAAGTTGGTGAAGAGCTTCAGGCAGTGCCTTGGCAACATCTGCCAAGCCACCACTTTTGATCAATCCTTCGACTTCAGACGCTACAAACAGAATAGATAAGTTGTTAGTAGCCAACTCTTGCTCCTTTAGGAATGACGACAATACCGTCATCTGACACATGGAATAACTTCTTATCTTCTTGAAGATTTACCCCAATTTGAGTGCCAGGTGCAATATCAGCGTTTTTGTCCACGATTACTCGACGTAAAACACAGCCTTCACCGATTTTAACGTCACCAAGGAGTACACATTCGCTGATATCGCAAGCAGATGCAATATTACTTCTAAAACCAAGCACAGATTTTTCTATTCTAGAGCCACGAATGTAGCTGCCGCTACAGACCAGACTATCGATAATCTGCACTCGACCGTTGTCGGAATCGGTAAACGTTGCAGGTGGTAACGGTGGATAGTAGGTATGCAGTGGCCATTTACGGTTATATAACGAGAACGGTGCATCTTTCGCTAGCAAGTCCATATGGGCTTGCCAGTACGAGTCAATAGTACCGACATCACGCCAATACACTTCTTCCTTCTCACCGGTAATATGGTTGGTGCTAAAGTCGTAAACATACACATCACCACGAGGGAACATTTTAGGGATAATATCCTTGCCAAAATCATGCGAAGACTCTTCATTATCCGCATCTTCTATCAGTTCAGAAAACAGAATCTCGGCTTCAAATACATAGTTCCCCATCGACACCAGTGCAAAATCAGGGTCCCCTGGTATCGATTTTGGATTTGCAGGTTTTTCTTCGAAGCCAATCATACGACCTTCGCTATCAACCTCAATCACACCAAACTGGGATGCTTCACTCAGCGGCATACGTAAAGCAGAAACCGTCAGTGACGCACCCTTCTCGGTATGGAAGTCCAGCATCTGTTTGATATCCATTTTGTATATGTGGTCAGAGCCGAATATACAAACTTGATCTGGTTCAGATAGCTCCATAAAACGTAAGTTTTGATAAATGGCATCGGCTGTACCTTCATACCAGCGCTTACCAGTGCGCATTTGCGCCGGGATTGGGTCAATGAAACGATCCGTTATCCCACTAATATTCCAACCTTTCTTTAAGTGATAAAACAGAGATTGAGATTTAAATTGAGTGAGCACATAAATGCGCATCAAATCCGCATTCACGAAGTTGTTCAGCGCAAAGTCAATCAGTCGATAGCTACCGCCAAACGGTACTGCAGGTTTACTACGAGATTCAGTTAAAGGTCTCAAACGAGAGCCTTCACCACCAGCAAGAATCATTCCCAATACACCAGCCATTGTTGTTCTCCATATCGTTATAGCTTGGAATGGATGTCCACCTGATCGAATGTAAATTGGGGTATCAAGTGAACATTATTTTAGTCCGTATTTGGCTTCTCTGAGCTCTTGTCATGCGGACATAATAGATATGGCATTTATCTCTATGCACAATATCTTAATCTAAGGCGTACTTACTTTCTTAATTCGCACTCGACGTCATCCCGAATTGGGGTAATAACGGCAAAGGCGTTTTATTACGGTGAAGGGAATACCGTGTGTTCTCACCCTAGCTCTGCTCGCAAAGAGTGAACACTTTTTCAGTATATGTACCCTGTCAGCTTCCTTTGAGCCAAAAATAGTTCTTAATTTTCGCCGCTAAATAATGCATATAGTTGCATTTATTATGTAGTAAATTATCCAAGCAGAATCTTAATTACAATTTTAAATACGCCATTCTGTGTGCAAGGTAGGTACTAGTTACCCAATACGATATGTAGATCACACAAGGCCAAGTAATGGATTACATTCTGAAAACAATTTACGAACTGAATAACTACACAATAGCGTTCAATTTATTGAGCTCGTTATCTCTAAACTTTCCAGGCTGCTTGTTTAAGTTGGAATCGCACAGCGTTTGAGATTACGTCATACATATGACTATAAAATGAAATCAGGACACTTAAAGAAATGAGATTCAAAAAACCGAAATTAAATTGCCGGAAATTTGAGTGAACGTACATTTGGAATGACAGTGGTAGAGAGGCAAAACTGAAAAAAATAGGGCAGCGAATCCGCTGCCCTACTACTCATCAAAAATCATCGAAATTAGCTTTCTGCTTTTGCTTTTTTGCGCTTGTCGGTCACTTCCCATTTGCCGTCGATGTACAGTGCAGTCCAACCGCTAGGCTTACCATCGTCTTCTGTACGGACATAGTTTTCTTTCGTTTTACGACTAAAACGAACCACTGCCGGACGACCATCAGGGTCTTCCTGTGGCGCAGTTGCCAAGTACTTGAACTTCTCTGGCAAACGCTCTACGAAACGGGTTAACTCAGACACGAGTGGCGCTCGGGTTTCACGAGATTTAGGGAAATTGCTCGCGGCCATAAACAGACCAGACGCGCCATCACGCAGTACAAAATAAGCATCCGAGTTTTCACAAGGAAACTCAGGGAAATGTACCGGTTCTTCTTTCGGTGGAGCGACTTCACCATTTTTTAGAATCTTACGAGTATTTTTACAATTTTCACTCGTACAATCCATGTATTTACCGAAACGGCCATTCTTAAGCACCATGTCCGAACCACACTTGTCACACTCGACAACTGGGCCATCGTAGCCTTTCACTTTAAACTCGCCGTATTCAACAATGTAGCCTTCACAGTTCGGGTTATTACCACAAACATGCATCTTGCGCTTATCGTCGATAAGGTAAGCATCCATGGCCGTTTCACAAATCGGACAACGCTTCTTGGCGCGAAGTGCTGCCGTTTCAACGTCTTCTTCTAAGACATTGATGATGCCCTCTTCATCACCGAGGTTAATCGTGGTTTTGCAACGCTCTTTCGGTGGCAACGCATAACCAGAACATCCCAGGAACACGCCGGTAGATGCGGTACGAATACCCATTGGACGACCACATGTCGGACACTCGATGTCTGTCATTACGATGTGGTTCAGTTTCATACCACCTTCTGACTCGTCAAGATCCGCTTTCTCCAGATCGCCGGTAAAGTCAGCGAAAAAGTTATCGAGTACCGATTTCCAGTTCACTTCTCCTTCTGCGATTTGGTCCAGTTTCTGTTCCATACGAGCAGTAAAGTCGTAGTTCATCAAATCGTTGAAACTGTCATCCAAACGGTCAGTAACGATTTCACCCATTTTTTCAGCGTAGAAACGACGCTGGTCAACCTTCACATAACCACGATCTTGAATCGTAGAAATGATGGAAGCGTAAGTAGACGGGCGGCCAATACCACGCTTTTCCAGTTCTTTAACCAATGCGGCTTCAGTGAAACGTGCTGGCGGTTTGGTAAAGTGCTGCTTCGGATCTAGCGATTCAAGATCGAGTTTGTCACCAAGTTGAACCGCTGGCAGGATAGTGTCTTCGTTTTTGCCCATTGGACGTTGTACACGAGTCCAACCGTCAAACTTAAGAATACGACCTTTCGCTTTAAGCGTGTATTCTGCCGCCTTAACGCTGATGGTCGTAGAATCATACTCTGCTGGCGTCATTTGACACGCAACGAACTGATTCCAGATCAACGAATAAAGTTTGTGAGCGTCAGTATCAACACCCTGTAAGTCCTCGGACTTCACAGACATATCTGAAGGACGAATTGCTTCGTGCGCTTCTTGTGCGCCTTCTTTGCTACCGTAGGTTAATGGTTTCGATGGTAGGTACTTATCACCAAATTCAGAACCGATGTAGTCACGAACGGCGTCTACTGCTTCGGTACTCAGGTTAGTCGAGTCCGTACGCATGTAAGTGATGTAACCTGCTTCATACAAGCGCTGCGCCAGCATCATGGTCTTCTTAACACCGTAGCCTAAGCGCGTACTCGCCGCCTGTTGCAGTGTTGAAGTAATATAAGGTGCTGACGGCTTACTTTTCGTCGGACGGTCTTCGCGTTTACACACTTCGTAGCTTGCATTTTCAAGCACTGAAACTGCAGCTTTCGCTTCTGTCTCGTTGACTGGCTTAAACGCAACATCGTCTTTCTGCGCAACGAGCAGTTTGAAATCAGACTTGTCTTTTGTCTTAGTATTCGCGTGAATATCCCAGAACTCTTCTGGTACAAACGCATTGATTTCTCGTTCACGCTCTACCAGCAACTTAACCGCTACCGATTGAACACGCCCCGCAGACAAACCACGTGCGACTTTCTTCCACAGCAGTGGAGAAACCATGAAACCAACCACACGGTCCATGAATCGACGTGCTTGTTGTGCGTTAACGCCATCCATATTCAACTCACCAGGAGTCTGGAAAGCTTGCTGAATAGCATTTTTGGTAATTTCGTTAAAGACTACTCGTTTGTATCGCTCTTCATCGCCACCGATGATCTCACGAAGGTGCCATGCGATTGCTTCCCCCTCGCGGTCCAAATCGGTTGCGAGATAAACGCAATCAGCATCTTTAGCTAATTTTTGTAGTTCACTGACAACTTTTTCTTTGCCAGGAAGAATCTGATAGTTCGCTTCCCAGTCATGATATGGGTTAATCCCCATTTTTTTGATCAGCGCTTTGCGATCTTTCTCTGTTTTGACTCGTGCTTTTTCTTCAGCACTCATCCCTTTTGTAGAAATGGCAGCAGCTTTTTCACCAGTGCTTTGACCAGCCGTAGGCAGATCACGCACATGACCAACACTAGACTTCACAACAAAGTCTTTTCCAAGGTACTTATTTATTGTCTTTGCCTTGGCTGGTGACTCCACTATAACGAGTGATTTACCCATAACTGACTCTAACGTCCTTCATAATAATGCGGGTAGAACCCCGACTTGAGGCCCACCCGCATAATGTTCTATTTCATTGCTTCTTTTTTTACTATTGTGCGAGATGAAAAGAAGATCAACTGCTTTTTTGAAATTCAGATCCGATTGGTTGACAATTCATCGTCTTTATACATCAAAAAGAAAGACCTTGAGCGGCATATCTAAGCAGGCAAACTTTACTACTGCTAATCGAATTCAGGAAATTTTGTTACTCATCACAAAATATTTTTATTTACTGAGTGTAACCTTAGGTTTCTCTCATGACGAGCGGGCGTTAACCAACTAACTTCAGCCTCCAGCCTTCGAAGCCGAGTTGGTCTTTGCAAACCATTGTAGATTGGGCCTGTGAGACCATGTTAAATGTAGGTATACTTCTTAGCACTAAATTAGTAATGAATGACGGGAACGTTATGTCTGATAGAAAGTTTATTGAAGAGTTCGACCTTCTTTTAATCGCGAACCAAATCATCCAGGAACACGATGATTACATCAAGGGTATGCGCGCGACAAGTGTAGAAGAAAAAGATGACGTTTTAGTATTTAAAGGCGAGTATTTTCTTGACGAAAAAGGGATGCCAACGATGAACACCACGGCTGTTTTCAACATGTTCAAATATCTGGCGCATCACCTTTCAAAAGAATTTACGCTAATCAAATAGTCCGTAAGTTGTGAAATAAAAAACCAGAGCGACATGCTCTGGTTTTTTATTATTCGAAAAACAGCTAACAACTCAGTGATTTAAGCTTATCGAAGTAATCCGGGAATGTCTTCGACGTACACTTAGGATCATTAATTGTCACGGGGGTATCGCTCAAGGCAACCAATGAAAAACACATTGCCATACGATGATCATCATAAGTATCAATCGCCGCATGTTTTAGCTGCGCGACAGGCTTAACGATAATGTAATCCTCACCCTCTTCAACTTCTGCGCCGACTTTACGCAGTTCCGTTGCCATCGCAGACAAGCGATCGGTTTCTTTTACGCGCCAGTTGTAAACATTGCGAATAGCTGTTGTACCTTCAGCAAATAAAGCGGTGGTCGCAATCGTCATTGCTGCATCAGGGATATGGTTGTAATCCATATCAATCCCCTTTAGCTTGCCCGCACGTGCAATGACGTAATCTTCACCCCACTCAATTTCTGCGCCCATTTTTTCTAACGCATCAGCAAATCGAATGTCGCCCTGAATACTGTTTTTACCAATGCCTGTGACTTTAACTTCACCACCTTTAATCGCGGCGGCAGCCAGGAAGTAAGACGCTGAAGACGCATCCCCTTCAACCAGGAAATCACCTGGTGCAACGTAATGCTGACCTACAGGAATAACAAATTCTTGATAGTCATTGTTTACGACATTAACACCAAACTGCTTCATGATATGAAGAGTAATGTCAATGTAGGGTTTGGAGACCAATTCACCTTCGATCTTAATGCGAACTTCACCTTCTGCAAGTGGCGCTGACATCAGGAAAGCGGTTAAAAATTGACTTGAAATGGAACCATCAATCGACACTGTGCCCGATTTAAGACCCGTGCCCACAATTTTTAATGGCGGGTAGTTTTCGTTTTCCAGATACTCAATATTGGCACCAGCTTGCTGTAACGCAGTGACAAGGTGACCGATTGGACGCTCTTTCATGCGCGGCTCACCCGTCAATACGTATTCACCCTCGCCCAGACAAAGTGCAGCAGCCAGCGGACGCATTGCCGTTCCCGCATTACCCAAAAATAGTTCTACTGGCTCAGACACAGAAAACGGATGGCCAAGCCCTTCAACAACACACTGAGTTTTGTCTTCAGACAACTGATACTGAACACCAAGCGTGGTAAGAGCATTAAGCATATGACGAATATCGTCACTATCAAGAAGGTTGGTCAGGCGAGTGGTACCTTTGGCTAGAGCCGCAAGCAAAAGCGCTCGGTTAGAAACACTTTTTGAGCCAGGAAGATTTACTTCCCCTTGGATTTTATTGATTGGTTGTAACGTTAGGCTTTCCATTGAAAGTTGATAATCCTTTGTGCTCTCATTTCACGATTTGATGAGAGCTGAACAATTCTTCGTGGATTCAGACTAACGAAAAAACCAATACAAAACCAGAGCAAATCTACGCTAATTTATGAATAATTAGTCAACGTATCTATTTACCTGAAAGCACAGACTTAATAGACCGTATCTACCCGTACACCATCATCAAAATACAAGATACGAACCTCATCACCACGGCTAAACAGCATGTTCTTATCGACATCCTGAATCACATTGATGAGTTTATCGCCATCAACCTTTATCAACAGTTCAACCAACTGAGATTCAACAGTAAATTGGCCCATACTTTGATTTTGCACGACAGCAGCACCTGTTAATGCGCCGACAGCAGTAGCAACCTCTCTGCCCGTTCCACCGCCAAATTGATTCCCGATTAAACCTCCAATCGTTGCACCAAGTAACGTTTTCCAACCACTACTTTTAGACTGAACAACCTCCTGTTGAGTAATGTATCGGACCGAATCGACGGTCCCATAGATCACCTGATTTACCGGCTTTGCAACATTTCTTTCGTACGCTGCATTGGCGAATAATGGCAAAAGCAGTATGATCCAAAACCATGCTTTCACTCTGTTTTGTGTTCGGGTCATCACAAACTCCTCTGGCGTAAATGTTGGTAATGAATTCTGTATGGCAATTTATTTAACGGAACTTGATAACACATTCAACTTTCCATCCCCATATAAGGCACTGCGCGAACCTAATGGTTTACTGGCCTTTGGTGGTAATTTGGACCCCATGAGAATACTCAAAGGTTATCACCAGGGGATTTTCCCGTGGTATGGACCCGGCGAGCCTATCCTCTGGTGGAGTCCTTCACCAAGGGCTGTTTTTGATCCTCAAACGTTTAAGCCATCAAAAAGCCTGAAAAAATTTCAACGCAAACATAACTATCAGGTAACCCTGAACCACGCAACGGAACAAGTCATCACACTCTGTTCATCAACCCGTCCTGCAAGTGAAACTTGGTTAAACGAGGACATGCAAGCAGCCTATGTCGAGCTTGCTAAACTCGGCCATTGCCATTCTATAGAAGTATGGGATGACCATGAATTAGTTGGCGGCTTATACGGATTAAGTATTGGTCAACTTTTTTGCGGTGAATCTATGTTTAGCTTAAAGGATAACGCATCAAAGATTGCCTTGTGGTATTTATGTAATCACTTGAAAGTAAAGCAAGGTCAACTGATTGACTGTCAGGTGATGAACCCGCACCTGGCATCTCTTGGAGCATTTGAATTGGACAGAGACGAGTTCATGCAAAAGCTACTATCTTTAAGAGAAAAGCAAACAGCTTCAGGCACTTTTGAGCCTCAAATTTTGCGGAATTCAGTATCATGAGCTCAGATCTACAACACATTCGTATCGGCTTAACGACGAATCACCCGTGCAGTTATCTACCAGAACGGCAAGAACGAGTTGCCGTCGCACTTGATGACGAATTACACACGGAAAAGAACTACCAAATCCTGATGGCAAATGGCTTTCGTCGCAGCGGGGACACAATATACAAGCCACATTGTGAGCATTGTAACGCGTGCCAGCCTATACGTATCGCGATAGCAGATTTCGCTCCATCGAAAAGTCAGAAGCGATTGCTGAAAAAAGTTCAGCATTTTCGCTGGGAAATGAAACCGGAAATGGACGCTGAATGGTTTGATCTTTACGGCAGGTATATTTCTAAAAGGCATCAGAACGGGACGATGTATCCTCCAAAGCGCGATGAGTTTGCTCGTTTTGCACAAACAAACTGGCTCACAACCCTCTTCTTACATGTCTATGATGAATCAGACAAATTGATTGCCGTCGGCGTAACTGACGTAATGAAGCAATGCTCAAGTGCGTTTTATACTTTCTTCGATCCTGACCATCCGCTGTCCGTTGGAACATTGGCCGTCTTGTATCAAATCCAGTATTGTCAGGAAAACCAACAACAATGGCTATACTTGGGTTATCAGATTGATGAATGTCCGGCAATGAACTATAAAACACGTTTTCAACGGCACCAAAGGCTAGTAAATCAGCGTTGGCAAGGGTAGAATACGCCCCAACTTTACATAATTACTATTTAGCGGCACAATACCGCCCGCTAATATTTGCCTAATTTCTAAAGAGGATTAAATGGCTAAAGAAGACGTAATCGAGATGCAAGGCACTGTCCTTGACACTCTACCAAACACTATGTTCCGTGTTGAACTTGAAAACGGCCACGTTGTGACTGCTCATATCTCTGGCAAGATGCGTAAGAACTACATCCGTATCCTTACGGGTGACAAAGTAACTGTAGAGATGACTCCATACGACCTATCTAAAGGCCGCATCGTCTTCCGTGCTCGTTAATCTTTGATTTTCGAATGCAAATAAAAAGCGGAGCACATGGCTCCGTTTTTTATTTGTGAATTTGAAATATGGCGATTTGTGGCTTCAGAGCAGGCCTCTTATCGCTTGATGTTCGTTTCGAATGACGCAATATCGATGCCTACAAAAACAAAAAAGATGCGAACATCCGCATCTTTTTGTCGTATCAGTGAATATGAAACTAGTGCATCGCCGCTTCTTTTTCACTTAAGTATTCAAACTCAAGTGCGTCGTTGACAAGCGTTACCCTCACGGTGCCACCATCAACTAATGAACCAAACAATAGTTCATTAGCCAAAGGTTTCTTAAGCTGCTCTTGAATGACACGCCCCATTGGACGAGCACCCATTGCCTTATCGTAACCTTTGATAGCTAACCAATGGCGAGCATCTTGCGACACTTCCATTGAAACGCCACGAGCATCTAACTGCACTTGAAGTTCAACGATAAATTTATCAACGACTTGATGGATAACCGTCTCATCAAGGCTATTAAACCAAATAATATTATCAAGACGGTTACGGAACTCAGGTGTAAACACTTTCTTAATTTCCGCCATCGCATCGTGAGTATTATCTTGCTGAATCAAACCAATCGATTTTTTCTCGGTTTCCGCAACACCCGCGTTGGTGGTCATGACAAGAATCACATTACGGAAGTCCGCTTTACGGCCGTTGTTGTCTGTCAGCGTCCCGTTATCCATGACTTGCAGTAGCAAGTTAAAGATGTCTGGGTGCGCTTTTTCAATTTCATCTAACAGAACGACTGAGTGAGGATGTTTGATAACCGCATCAGTCAGCAAACCGCCCTGATCATAACCGACGTATCCCGGTGGAGCACCAATCAAACGGCTCACCGAATGGCGTTCACCATACTCAGACATATCAAAGCGCAGCAGTTCAATACCGAGCAGCTTAGATAACTGAACAGTGACTTCGGTTTTACCAACACCAGTAGGCCCAGCAAATAAGAAAGAACCAACCGGCTTATTATCTACACCCAAACCCGCTCTGGTCAGTTTGATGGCTTCCGACAGCGCGTCGATTGCGTTGTTCTGACCAAATACCAGCATCTTCATCTTCTTGTCGAGATTCTTCAGGATATCTTTATCTGAAGAGGACACTGACTTCTCTGGAATTCGTGCCATTTTGGCAACCATGGCTTCTATTTCGGCCACGCCCACTGTTTTCTTACGACGACTAGCAGGAGCCAGACGACTACACGCACCCGCTTCATCAATCACATCGATCGCTTTATCAGGCAGGTGGCGTTCATTAATGTACTTAGCCGATAGCTCCACAGCAGCACGGAGTGCTTTATTGGTGTAACGAACTTCGTGGTGCGCTTCGTACTTAGGTTTCAGCCCCATCAAAATCTTAGTGGTATCATCAAGCGATGGCTCAACGACATCAATCTTCTGGAAGCGACGAGAAAGAGCACGTTCTTTCTCAAAAATGTTGCTGTACTCTTGGTACGTGGTTGAACCAATACAGCGAAGTTTACCACTGCTCAACAGAGGTTTAATCAGGTTCGCAGCATCAACTTGACCACCAGAAGCCGCACCAGCGCCGATGATGGTATGAATCTCATCAATGAAGAGAATCGCATCTTTTTCTTTCTCAAGCTGTTTCAAAATGGTTTTGAAACGCTTCTCGAAATCACCTCGGTATTTTGTACCCGCAAGCAACGAACCGATATCAAGAGAATAAATTACGCTGTTTTGAATGACTTCAGGCACTTGACCTTCAACGATTCTCCAGGCTAGACCCTCAGCAATTGCTGTTTTACCTACCCCGGCTTCACCCACTAATAGCGGGTTATTTTTGCGGCGACGGCACAATACCTGGATGGTCCGTTCAAGTTCTTTATCTCGACCAATAAGCGGATCAATATTCCCTTCTTTCGCGACTTGGTTAAGATTGGTTGCGAAGCTTTCTAAGCGTTCGTCGGAATTAGAATCCTCAACACTGTCTGAACCAAAAGAATCAGATGAGGAAGGATCCTCACTCGCACCAGAAGCTTTGGTAATACCATGTGAAATGAAATTAACGATATCTAAGCGAGAAATGTCATTTTTCTTCAGAAGATAGGCTGCATGAGATTCCTGCTCACTAAAAATGGCAACCAATACATTCGCACCCGTAACTTCATTTCTTCCAGACGACTGAACATGAAACACTGCTCGTTGCAGTACGCGTTGAAAACTTAATGTTGGTTGGGTTTCGCGTGTCTCATCGCTGTCAGGAATGAGGGGCGTCGTTTGATCGATGAATATATCGAGTTCGTTACGCAAAGCATCAAGATCTGCTTTGCAGGCGATAAGCGCTTCCTTAGCTGCATCATTCTCCAACAATGCGAGTAGGAGGTGTTCGACAGTCATAAACTCGTGACGTTTGTCTCGCGCACGAGCAAATGCACTGTTAAGGCTTGACTCTAGTTCTTTGTTTAGCATAAGTACCTCCCGAAAAGACAACTTGGGTTGTTCGAGCAAGTCTTCTTTTACGCTTGCTCCATAGTGCAAAGTAACGGATGTTCATTTTCCCTTGCGTACATCGTAACTTGCGCTACTTTTGTCTCGGCAATTTCTGCGCTGTAAGTTCCGCAAACTGCCTTTCCTTCATAGTGAACCTTGAGCATTATTTGAGTCGCTCTTTCAATATCGTGAGAAAAGAATCGCTCAAGTACCTCTATGACGAAATCCATAGGTGTATAATCATCATTGTTGAGTACAACGTTATACAGCTTAGGTGGCTGAATTTTTGTACTTTCTCGCTCCAGAAGATCAGAGTCCGGAGTGACCCATTCAAAATTTTTACTCATGGCACTTTTAAAGATATCGTATCAAAGGGTTGATGTTTTCGACCTATAAAAACAATCTACCACAAGCATGCCGAGCGGTGTAGTGAGAAGTGACACCGAAATAGAACTTTGATCGATAAAAGTTACTACCTTATATAGAGACTAATGCACCTCTAGCGGGCGCGCAAATAAAAGATGCTTATCGACATGTCATCAGTTATTACTCAAACCATTCACACATTCTCTACAAAATTTTCACTCTGGAACCTGCTAGACCAATAATGAATTTCTTCCGGTTTAGTTCCCAATTCGTTCGAAATAATCCGATATTTATCACGAAAACATCATTTTTTATTCAATTAGTCGAATTCACTACTACACGCAAAGCATGCAGTATGGCGCTTGTTCAACATCGACTTTTATTAGCTAATATATCTAAACATCGTCGTACATCAGAAAAATTGTTTGCAAAATTGTTAATCTCAAAAGTGATTTGTTTTCAATAATGTTTCTGTTTGTTGCAATGCACTATTGACTGTATGGATTCATTGACTACAGTGGAATGTGTTGATGCATAAATCCTCATCTTAGCTAACTCGTCACACAGTACAGTAGCTCCGAGACGAAGATTGACGTCAGCGAGACAAGCATAATAGAGACGTTTGTCACAAGTCGTAAATAGTAGTACCAAGTTAAAGGTCTGACTTGGTGATAGTAACAACATCAGTAAAAAATGCATGAGGGATGTAAAAGCATGGCTACAGGTACAGTAAAGTGGTTTAACAATGCCAAAGGATTTGGGTTTATCTGTTCAGACGAAGAAGAAGGAGATATCTTTGCCCACTACTCAACTATCCAGATGGACGGTTATCGTACACTGAAAGCAGGCCAACAAGTCTCATACGAGATCGAAAAAGGTCCAAAAGGCTGTCACGCCAGCAGCGTAGTGCCGATTGAAGACCAAGCGAAATAATTAAGCGCTGTAGAATAGAAATCTTTGCTCTCGTAAGCGTTAATTCGCTTTACGAAGAGAAAAATAAACCCGCCAAGTCAGCGGGTTTCTTATTTTCTGTAAAACGCACCACGAATGATGCGTTTTAACCTAGGTTACTTGTTGATGATTGAGTTCAGAATCGCGCTTGGACGCATTAGCTGAGATGTCAGTGCATCGTCAAGTAAGTAGTAACCACCTAGCTCGCCTTTCACACCCTGAGCATTGTTGAGTTCAGCAACAATCGCTTCTTCATTTTCTGACAATGCTTTAGCAATTGGTGCAAACTCAGCAGCAAGGTCAGCATCCGCCGTTTGCTCAGCCAATGCTTTCGCCCAGTATGAAGCAAGGTAGAAATGGCTACCACGGTTGTCCAGTTCACCAACTTTGCGAGAAGGAGACTTGTTGGTATCCAGGAATTCACCTGTCGCTTTATCCAGAGTATCAGCAAGCACTTGTGCTTTAGCATTACCCGTTACCACACTTAGGTGCTCAAGTGATGCCGCCAGTGCCAAGAACTCACCCAAAGAATCCCAACGAAGGTGGTTCTCTTTTTCTACTTGTTGAACGTGCTTCGGAGCAGAACCACCAGCACCAGTTTCGAACAGGCCGCCGCCATTCATCAGCGGAACAATCGAAAGCATCTTCGCAGATGTACCGAGCTCTAGAATTGGGAACAAGTCTGTCAGGTAGTCACGCAGTACGTTACCCGTTACAGAAATCGTATCTAGGCCCGCTTTAATGCGCTCAAGCGAATACTTACAAGCGTCTACAGGAGACAGGATCTTGATTTCCAGACCGTCAGTGTCGTGATCAGGCAGGTATGCGTTTACCTTTTTAATCAGTTCAGCATCGTGTGCACGGTTTTCATCTAGCCAGAACACTGCAGGAACACCCGTTGCACGAGCACGAGTAACTGCTAGTTTCACCCAATCTTGGATAGGCGCATCTTTCACCTGACACATACGGAAGATATCGCCTTCCTCTACCGCTTGCTCAAGTAGAACCTGACCTGCTGTATCAACAACACGTACTGTGCCTGCTGCGTCTAGGATAAATGTCTTATCGTGTGAGCCGTACTCTTCTGCTTTTTGAGCCATTAGACCAACGTTTGGCACACTGCCCATTGTTGTTGGATCAAATGCACCGTGCTCTTTACAGAAATCAATAACCGCTTGGTAAATACCTGCGTAGCAACGATCTGGTATCAATGCTTTCGTGTCTTTCTGTTTACCGTCTGGTCCCCACATCTGACCAGAAGAGCGCAGCATTGCTGGCATAGATGCGTCAACAATGATGTCACTTGGTACGTGTAGGTTAGTGATACCGCGGTCAGAGTCCACCATTGCCAGTTCAGGCTGAGTTTGGTACACCGCTTGAATTGCCGCTTCGATCTCTTCTTTTTGAGCCGCTGGCAATGATTCAATTTTTGCGTAAACGTCACCAAGACCGTTATTCACATCAACACCAAGCTCTTCGAATAGCTTGCCGTACTTAACGAATACGTCTTTGTAGTAAACTTTTACTGCATGACCGAAGATGACTGGGTCTGAAACCTTCATCATGGTCGCTTTCATGTGTAAAGACAGCAACACATCTTGCGCTTTTGCTTCAGCGATCTCTTTTTCGAAGAACTCAACAAGGGCTTTCTTCTTCAGCACTGAGCTGTCGATCACTTCTTTGTCCAGTAGAGGGAATGCCGCTTTAAGCTCTTTAACTGTACCGTCATTGCCGACAAATTCGATTTTAACGTCTGTCGCACCTGAAATCGTGGTCGATTTTTCGCTACCAAAGAAGTCATCACCAGACATGCTTGCTACGTGTGATTTAGAGTCTGCAGACCATGCACCCATTGAATGCGGGTTTTTCTTTGCGTAGTTCTTAACAGAAAGTGGAGCACGACGATCTGAGTTACCTTCACGCAGAACAGGGTTTACTGCACTACCCTTAATTTTGTCGTACGTTGCTTTAATCGCTTTCTCTTCGTAAGTGCTAGGTTCTTCAGGGTAATTAGGTAGATCGTAACCTTTGCTTTGAAGCTCTTTAATTGCCGCTTTCAACTGCGGAATAGAGGCTGAAATGTTTGGCAGCTTAATGATGTTCGCTTCTGGTGTTTGCGCTAGATTACCAAGCTCTGTCAACGCGTCGCCAGCACGTTGTTCTTCTTTCAAATGCTCTGGGAAGTTAGCGATAATTCGACCTGCTAGTGAAATATCACGAGTATCTACATTGATGCCAGACGATGCAGTAAACGATTGGATGATTGGAAGTAATGAATAAGTTGCTAGCGCCGGTGCTTCATCAGTGATGGTGTAGATAATTGTAGGCTTTTCTGTAGGCATGAAATTTCCCTATTATTTAATCAACTTGTTGGTTGATCAACTCAAGATCTGAGTTGGTTTATTCGACGCACAGCCCTGCTTTAGAAGCAAGTTGCTCCTAGATAGCCAGGCACGCGGTGTGCACCCTTTGTTATAGTTTGAAGCGCTGGGCTCTGAATCCATGAGTGCACTGATATAATTAAACAATTAACACGAAATAGTCTATCATTCTGTTCGCGTTTATTAAATTTAGGCGCGCAAATGATATCCGATCATAAGAAAAGTTGAAACTTTCAAACACAGTTCATTTACATTTTTGTAGGGTAGTTAACATGTCATCTCGCACAGGTTCTGAAAAAGGTCGTCGTAGTCATCAATCTAAAGCGGGACATTTAAAACATTCCGGACAATCAAATCGTACGCAAGAACAAGCAAAGAATAGACGCCGACCTACCCGTGCATCACAAAGTCAAAAGCCACGTATCACCCCAAAAGACCGTAAAGTCATCATCTTCAATAAGCCTTATGACACGCTTAGCCAGTTTACCGACGGTGACGGGCGCAAAACACTTGCCGATTATATTCCAGTGAAAGATGTTTATGCTGCTGGCCGACTGGATCGCGATAGTGAAGGGCTGATGGTGCTCACTAATGACGGCATTTTGCAAGCAAAGCTGACCCAGCCTACGTCTAAATCTCCTAAAACTTACTGGGTACAAGTCGATGGTGCGCCTCAAGAAGCCGATCTGGATAAATTACGCAAAGGTGTAGAACTTAAAGACGGTATGACTCTGCCAGCAAACGTTGAAATCATGGCAGCGCCAGCAATTTGGGACAGAATACCACCAGTACGTTTTCGCGCTAATATTCCTACCACATGGCTGGCAATTACTATTATTGAGGGCAGAAACCGTCAGGTGAGACGCATGACTGCTCATATCGGCTTCCCTACTCTGCGCTTGGTAAGGTATTCAATGGGGAGTATCAAACTGGGTGATCTACAGCCGGGAGAGTGGCGAGAAATCGAAGTATAAGGGCTGTTATCTATTCCGCAATGAACATTATTTCCAATGTTACAGTAGCGAGCGGCATTAGAAGAGCGGGAGTACTCTGTCCCCCCGCCCTCATAAAGACTTATTTCTCAGACAACCATTTAAGGAATTCAGTGCGGTCGCTGTCTGACATCTGTAGATAAATATTTTTTGCTTGATTGAGTTCCGGGCTGTCTACTTTACGACTAACAGAAGTCTCTGCTGTTGTGGCATTAGCAACCGGCAAACCATTGGCAAGATTGTATTTCGCGAGCTGTTGATCAAGATTCGCATAAGGGAATATGCCTTTGTTACCTGGCATTTTGTATTGCTTATAATCAATGGCTTGATCATTCAGTGTCACATTCCACTCTAACTGGTCATTTGAGAACAGTTTTTCGGCTTCACGTGCATCTTGAAAGCTTGGAGAGTCAATATAAAGCGTTCCGGAACCAACGTTTACGTTGATAATGTAAGGCGCGGATTTAATTTGAGTACGTTTGTCTCCGCGACCGATGGCTTTGTCAATTCTGATAACCAGCTGATTATTACCCGCAGGAAGCATAAATGGTGAAGATAAATCATCTGCATCTATACTGTTTACAAACAAGACTTCAACGCCTTGCTCAGCTTGAAATGTTGTTAATACGCCATTCTGATCGGTTGATTCCGCATTCACCGTTGTAGCAACAACCGAAAGGGCTAATGCTGTAGTCCAAATATTCAGATTCATTTTTTAAACCTTTAAAATCATCAACATCAAATCGTTGAATTTATGTCCAACCCTAAGTACTGACCGCCTGCTGGCTGATGAAGCGAGGGCACTACTTTTATATTTTTCTGAGAATAACAGCAAAAGTATTCAGTACAAACTCCCAAACAGCGATTACCGCCATACTATTTTGCAAGACAAGAAATTTAGATTTGAGTAAAACAAAAAGGCCGCATAAATGCGACCTTGTATTTAAAACTCAACTTAGCATCAAGTCTTAGAACGTGAAGTATAGACCTGCGATTGCGCCGTCTGCTTCTACTTTAGCTACATCAGTAACTGTAGCGTCATTGTCGAAATCAGTGTATTCGATGAATGCTAGTAGGTTGCTAGATACCGCGTAGTCAGCACCTAGAGTGTAGTAGTTTAGCTCGCCATCGTGCTCGTCTTCAGTGAAACCGAATGTTGTGTATAGACGTGCTTTGTCGATTTGGTAATCAAGAGCAGCAGAAATTGTTTCTAGGTCATCCGCACCATCGATGTCTTCGAAGATGTAGTTCACTGCCGCGCCGAAGTTAGCTACGTTGAAACGTGCTGCAACACCCATGATTTGGTGATCAGTGCCAAAACCACGGTTACCTTGGTCTTGGTAAGTAGCGCCTGCAGTAAACATTTCGTTGAATGTGTATTGAGCAGACACACCGTACGCTACATCGTTATCTTCTTCTTGTGAAAGGTAAGCATCACCGATCAGTTTTAGACCACCAGTAGTGTATTTCAGTGAGATAGCGTGACCTTTGCTCTCAAGTGAGTTTACAAAGTCATCCATGTAGCTGAAGCCTTCGTTTGTGTTATCGATAGTCACTGCGTCTAGTGAATCACCGAAGTCACCAACTTCACCAGCAGCAATACCAAAGTTCTCACCGATGTAAGCACCGAAGTAAAGGTCGTCAGTTGACACTGAGTTGTCATCATCCAATTTACCATTGAATGCACCGTAACCGTTGCCGTTTTCCATTTCAAACGAACCGAATAGCGTTACGTCGTCGTTTAGTTTGTGAGCAGCATCGATTTGGATTTTTGCCCAAAGATCTACGTCTACATCAGATTCGTCTTTGCTAGTAGTGCCATCGAACGCTGTAGTTGTGCGCTCGCCAGCGTTTAGGAAAGTATCGATTTCACCTTTAACGTTGAATGAAGTCGTACCGTCATCGTAGATGTTGCCTGCTGCAAGCGCAGAAGTAGATACAGTTGCAACTGCTAATGCTAAAAGAGTCTTTTTCATGATTAATCCACTGCCTTTTCTTAGTTTGGGATATCCTTTTCCGGTTCCCTTTTTTATATTTTTTGGTATGCGGCGTTAACTAACTGTTACGCAATGCATTCCCAAAATCTGAGCTCTAGAGTGCAAAAGATTATTCTGCCTGTCAAATTTTATAAATCCAAATGTAAAAAAACAAAAATATCCTTTTAAATCATACGCTTGATTTTATTTATTTTAGTTATGCGATTAACTTCCAATCAATCACCTTGATTTTTTATAATTTACACACTCGCAGACAACGAAAATATCATCATTGTTTTGGTCATTAATTAAACAGAAAGTCAGAATAATTAACTGTGGAGTTCATGTATTTGGAGTTTTATATTTTTCATATAATGAAATTAATTTCACTTGATTAAGGTTCAATTTTTTTTTGTGAAGAGGATCGACATTCACAACAAAAGCATTCCATTTTGTGAACTAACTTACACCTAGTGATGTGTGCTACTATGCGTCTCCAACGCATTTGAGGCCCGTATGCTGACCAGTAACATTCAAAAATCGATTCGCAATAGTTATCAAAATCTGCAAGCACAGCTTGATAACTTTGTTCCAAGGCGCGCCCAAAACTATCTTGTTGCAGAAATAGCCAAAACGCTGTGTGGTCAATATCATAAGTCTAACCGAATGCTGGTTGCGGAAGCGGGTACCGGAATCGGTAAATCACTCTCCTACCTTATGGCGGTAATTCCTGTCGCCGTGTTCAACAATCGCAAAGTGGTGATCTCCACTGCGACCGTGGCCTTACAAGAGCAGCTCATTAACAAGGATTTACCACTATTTCGTCGCATAACGGATAGAGAGTTTTCTTTTATTCTCGCGAAAGGGCGACAACGTTATTGCTGTGCAGAAAAGTTGGCGACGGCCAGCGGTGTTGATGGCGGCCAGTTGGCGATGTTTGAAACCAAACCTAAAAAGAAAGACATTGAGTTGCTAGAGACGATGTATCGCTCACTTGCTCAGGGCAAATGGGATGGCGACCGCGACTCTTGGCCGAAACCTATCGATGACCAACTGTGGCAGTTGATAGTGAGTGACAAACACAGTTGCAATAACAGCTTACCGGGCCATCGTGGGTGTCCATTTCAAAAGGCTCGCTCAGAGCTGGATAAAAACGACGTAATCATTGCAAACCATTCATTGGTCATGGCTGATGCGGATTTGGGTGGTGGCGTAATATTGCCAGAACCAGAAAACACCATCTATGTGTTTGATGAAGCGCACCATTTACCTCATGTAGCCCGCGATCATGCTTCAGCATCAGCGAGTTTGAAAGGCGCTGCGGCATGGTTAGAAAAGCTCAATCAGTCGATTAGTAAGTTTTCGTCACTAGCCGATGAAAAACGCGTGGCGAGATTCCGTAACGATTTACAAGAATCAGTCCAAACGTTGATTCCAGAGCTTAGCCAATTAACCAAGCAGTTCGACCCTGCACACTTTGAAGAAGGGATTTATCGCTTTGAACATGGTGAACTGCCCTCCTGGCTAGAAAATCAATCTAAAGATCTCAAACAAGCGAGCAAAAAAGCCAATCAAAGTGTGGCAAAAATAGCCGATCTTATTGCAGAACGTGTCAAAGATGGTGAGCTTTCCGCTAGATTGGCCGAACCTGCATTAGCTGAGCTGGGGTTTTATATTCAACGCTTGGAAAATCTCGCCCAAGTCTGGCGCCTGATGGCGGAGCCTACACGCGAAAAAGGCGCACCTCTGGCGAGATGGCTACAAAAACATCCAGATCGTGAGGGAGACTTCGTCGTCAGCGTTTCCCCGCTGGAAATCGGCTGGCAGCTTGATCAACAGATTTGGAGCCGCTGTGTGGGAGCCGTATTGGTATCCGCAACGATTAGAGCACTAAACTCTTTCGACTATTTTTGTCATCAAGCAGGCATTAATGGTAAAGCGGAATCAGGAACTCAATTTTTGGCCCTGGCTTCTCCATTTGATTATCAGAACCAAGCAGAACTGCATATTCCGGTGATGAAATATGAACCCTCCGCGCCGCAGTTTACTGAATATCTTATTGATATTTTGCCTAAGTACTTAGAAGACAAAAAAGCTAACTTGGTATTATTCTCTTCCTACTGGCAAATGAACCAGGTCGCGGAAGCTTTAGCTTCAGACTTCATTAAACGGGGTTGGGCTTTGCAAATACAGGGGGAAAGCTCACGTCAGGAAATTCTAAAAAAACATAAAAAGCTAATAGAATCAAATAAAACCAGCATTCTATTTGGTACAGGCAGCTTTTCGGAGGGTCTTGATTTACCTGGTGAGCTTTTAGAAAACCTGGTCATTACCAAAATACCATTTGGTGTACCGACCTCGCCAGTCGAGCAAGCGCATTCCGAGTACATAGAAAAGAAAGGCGGTAATCCGTTTATGCAGATCACTGTACCGGATGCTAGCAAAAAGCTGATCCAAAGCGTTGGTCGATTACTGCGTAAAGAACGGGATTCTGGTAGAGTAACGATTCTAGACAGACGCCTCGTCACGAAACGTTATGGGAAAGCCCTAATCGACTCGCTGCCACCATTTAAACGTAAAATAGAATATTAGAAGAATAACCATTTATGGAAATGATTGAGCCAGGCATGTTACTGGTGTTGGCGCTTGTCGCTTTTGTTGCTGGATTTATTGATGCGGTTGCCGGAGGTGGCGGCATGCTGACTGTACCTGCTTTGTTGTCTTTGGGATTACCCCCTCATATTGCTTTGGGTACGAATAAACTTGCTGCAACCTTTGCCTCTTCCACCGCCGCGTTCACCTACTACAAAAAGCGCTTATTTCGCCCGCGGTCTTGGGGTAGATCCTTTATTGCTACATTGATCGGGGCAGCATTAGGCACTTTGTTTGTTGACGCGATCAGTACAGAGTGGTTAGAGAAAGTGTTGCCATTGATCATTTTGGCAGCCGCTTTGTATACCATCTTCCATAAAACGCCTCACGCAACCCATCAAAGTCCGATCCCAGAACCCTGCCCTCTTTTGCATAAAAAGCAATGTGCGCAAGGATTCTCACTCGGTTTTTACGATGGATTAGCGGGTCCAGGTACAGGGGCATTCTGGACGGTGAGTTCCATGGCATTGTATCGCCTTAACATCTTGCTGGCTTCTGGTCTTGCCAAAGCGATGAACTTTACCAGTAACTTTACGTCGCTGATTACCTTTGCTGTATTAGGACACATCAACTGGGTCTTAGGCTTAACGATGGGTCTATGCTTAATGGCAGGCGCATTTGTTGGCGCTCATTCCGCGATCCACTTTGGAGCCAAGTTCATTCGTCCCGTTTTTGTGACCGTAGTAAGTATCCTTGCGATCAAATTGGCTTATGACGCCTGGTTTGTAGGTTTAACATGAACATCGAGCAACTCTCAGAACATTTAGAGCAGATGGCAAAGCAAGCCGCGATGCTGGATCGTCAAAGAGGCGAGCATCATGTGCCACTGTTTGACGAGCGTCTCTTTAGTTGTCGTTCTCGCTTATTAACCCCGTGTGTAAAAGAAGCCAAAGCGACATTAGCGGCTATCGTACGCGAACAAAATGATGATAAGTTAACCGCACTTCGCGCTGAATACCTAACCGAGCGCTTAGTGGCACAAATTGCTGCGATTCAACGCGAGATATCGACGACAAAAATCCGCAAAAACGAAATTAAACACAGCAGCCACTTCCGCAAACCTATCAATGTCCTGTACCAAGAACTGGCACAGCACCAGGAGTGGGCGCGACGCTTACGAGAAATGGTACTTGATAAACAAAGAGCCGTAGAGTCAGCACCAAGTTTTATGCGTGCGGAGGCACAGAAGGTTTTGCTCGCGACAGAACAAAGACTGGAACGCTGTGAAGCAGCATTAGTGAAGCTAGAAAACCAGATAACTCACAGGGAAAAACATCAATAATGTCTGACCAACCTAAATCGTCTTTAGAGGACGCACCAGCAGAAATAAAGTTAGCTGTCGATCTCATATACCTGCTTGAATCAAACGACATTGATCCTGAGACCGCGCTAAATGCGTTGAAAATCGTACAAGTAGATTTAGAGAACAAATTAAAAGAAACACAGTAGCTTCCCTTCTTCAGGTTTTGTTTTCAGTTTGTTTCTACAATAGGTACAAACTGAAAACCCTTGTTTACCATAAAAGATGGCCAATAACGGGTGCCAATAACACAGTAATCATACCCGCGAGCATCATCGCAACGCTGGATATGACCCCTTCAGAACTTCCCAGTTGATAGGCTTTTGCAGTACCCGCTCCGTGAGCAGAAGCTCCCAGACTTGACCCCTTACCCAAGCGTGAACGAATGGATAAAACGGTAAGAATTACTTCTCCAACAGCCATTCCGATGACACCAGTCATCACGACAAATAATGCCGTTAAATCTTCTTGACCACCTATCAATTTACTCGCTTCAACCGCAAAAGGCGTCGTAATAGAACGCATTGCTAAGCTTTTTTGCAAAATCGCTGACAGGCCAAAGATTTTGGCCAACAAAACAGAGCTTCCTATGGCTACAAAAATGGACGTAAGAACACCAATTGACATGGATAACCAATGCCGTTGAATAAGACGACGGTTGTCATACACAGGAATAGCAAAAGCAACAGTGGCAGGGCCAAGCATCCACAACAGCCAATGAGACTCTGACATATAAGATTGATAAGGAATATGAAAAGCGAACACGACCACAATTAGCAACAAGGGCGCCAGCAACAAAGGCATCAAAAAAATCGCTTTTTTACGCTGATAAAGTATTTTGCTCAAATAATAAAAAACAACCGTCATCAATAAACACAATATACCCAATCCAAAATCTGTTTCGAACATAGTTAGTGCTCCGTATGTTTTGTCAGTTTTTGGTAGTGTCTGTTGCTTTTTCTCCGGGACAACTGCAACTCAAAACGATAAACACGATCAACAACCGCAGCCGTAATTCCCAAAACTAAAACTGTACTAATCAGTAATACAACAAATATTCGTAATCCTTCCGTTTCCATCAGTGATTGGTATTTCACCACGGCAACTACAGCTGGCACAAAGAACAATAACATTTCAGCTAACAGCCAAGTTGCACCTTTACGTAACCAGCTTGCTTTGATCACACCAAGAAACAGACACAACAGTAATATCAACATCCCAGCCAAATTAGCTGGCACCGGAAAATTAAACTGTTTAACCAAATACTCGGCAATCAACCATATCGCAGATAACAAGCCAATTTGCAGCAAGGTAAGCAATCCACCAGTAAATACCTTCATGACTTCTCACTCCATTCTGAGATTTTGATCACATTATATCCAGATCAAAAATAGTCATATAGTGAATTTTTATTATCAAAAGCATGCCAAAATGGAATAGTTTTCTAATAGATAAATTGAGCAAAGCATGGACATTAAATCACTTCGTTATTTTGTCGAACTCATTGATCAAAAAAGTTTCACCCGGGCTTCAGAAAATTTATACGTGACCCAGCCAACAATCAGCAAAATGATACAAAGTCTCGAACAGTCTGTTGCACAACCTCTGATACATCGTGAGGGGAGAAAGTTCTGGCTAACTGATGCAGGAGAAATCGTATATCTTCGGGCAAAACAAATATTAGAGACAATGGCACAATTAAACTCCGAACTCATTGATCTCAACAAATTAGAACGAGGTCATCTTCGCTTAGGCATCCCACCTATGGTTGGTCCCCTGTACGCTGGATTAATTCGCCAATATAAACAACTCTACCCGAATGTAGAACTAACGATCGTCGAATACGGAGGCAGGAGGATTGAGCAGGCACTTATCGAAGGCGATCTTGATGTTGCAATCACCATGTTAGCGACTCAGAATAGTGATTGCTTAACAAACCTTGTCCTTGATGAATATCCCATTCATGCCATTTTACCTGACACAACTTCTTGGTCAGAAAAAAGCTCGATCTCATGGGAAGAGCTAAAAGAGGAACCTTTCTATATCTACACAGAAGAATTTACTTTGAGTGATTACATTCAGAGCCAATGCCAACAAGCAGGGTATTCTCCGCAAATTTCAGCCCGTAGTAGCCAGTGGGACTTTCTCGTTGCTCTCGTGAAAAGTGGAGTTGGTGTGACCTTTCTTCCCCAACCTTTATGTAATCGTATTCTTGACGAAGATCTGCTGATAATACCAATTCAGCCCTCCATCAATTGGCAACTTGGCGTGGTTTGGAATCAAGAGAGATATATCTCTAAAGCTGCAGAGGCATGGATTAAACTTTGTCAGGAAAGTGGAAGGAGCCATGCATAGCCTAAAGCAAGGGCTTTCATGCGTAATGGCGGTAATATCCTCGATTTGAAAGCGGCACTAGGTCATGTCAAAATTGAACAAACGATGGTTTACGCCAGATCACCTTTTGTCGGTAGTCAATTTCAACCCTATCAGCAGCCTCAAAGTATAGCGATAAAAATGGCGACAAAGTGGCGGCGTTACTCAACAAACCTCGCCATCATCCATCAAAATACACTTTATTAGTTTTCAAAAACCCTTTAGCCAAAAGGCATTGCAAGGGATAACAATAGGTTCAAAAGTATATGAAAGTAATCAGCTTTAACATCAACGGACTCCGTGCAAGACTGCATCAGCTCCAGGCGCTCATCGACAAACACCAGCCTGACGTTATTGGGCTTCAGGAAATCAAAGTCCACGATGAAGCGTTTCCAATAGCAGATGTCGAAGCCATGGGTTACAAAGTGTATTTTCATGGTCAAAAGGCGCACTACGGTGTTGCGATGCTTTGTAAGCAAGAACCTATCAGTGTGCAGAAAGGTTTTCCAACCGATAACGAAGAACATCAAAAGCGCATGATCATGGCGACCTTTGAAGACGAAAATGGTGAAAAGGTAACGGTACTTAACGGCTACTTCCCTCAAGGGGACAATATTAGCCACGAAACCAAATTTCCATATAAGCGCCAGTTCTACAAAGATTTGATGACCTATCTCAATGACCATCACACCAATGATGAGCAGCTGATAGTCATGGGTGACATCAACATCAGCCCTATCGACGCCGACATTGGCATTGGTGAACCTAACCGTAAACGCTGGTTAAAAACGGGGAAATGTTCGTTCCAGCCAGAAGAACGTGAATGGCTGAAAGCGCTGTTAGACTGGGGCTTTGAAGATACCTTCCGTAAGGTATATCCAGAGGTGAATGACCGTTTTTCGTGGTTCGATTACCGTTCTCGTGGCTTTGATGACAACCGTGGCCTTCGCATTGATGTGATTTTGGCGACTCCGTCTCTGGCTCAAAAGTGCTCAGAGTCTGGTATCGACTATGAGCTGCGCGGAATTGAGAAGCCTTCGGACCATGCTCCTATCTGGTCCACGTTCAAATAAGTTACTAAAATTCCAACAAAAAGAGCGCGTTAATCCTGCGCTCTTTTCTATTGGGCGTTGTAACGATATTAACTTAGCGGCCTTGCGTACGCGAGGAAACGTTTTTCCGCATGTTTAAAGCACCAAAGGATGATAAACGTTAGCAACATGTAGAATAAACCAGCCGTTAAGAATGACTCAAACGGTGCGTAGTAACGCGAGTTCACCAAACGTGCTGCTCCGGTCAGATCCATAATGGTAACAATGCCGGCTACCGCGCTGCCGTGCAGCATGAAAATCACTTCGTTGGAATAAACCGGTAATGCCCTTCTCAACGCACTCGGCAAAATAATGCGTTTGTAAGTCTTGAACTGACTCATTCCATACGCTTTGGCGGCTTCAACTTCACCTTTAGGTAATCCATTGATGGCACCGCGAATAATCTCTGCTGTGTACGCAGAAGTATTCAACACAAAGGCAACCAGAGCACAGAACCAGGCATTTTCCCACAGCGTATCTTTTACCGGGAAGAACTGGTCCATCCCGTAATAGATCAAATAGAGCTGAACCAGCAAAGGTGTTCCACGGAAAAAGTAGATAAAGCCCCATGCAGGTAAACTGATTGCGTAGTTCGTACTATTTCTCGCAATGGCCATTGGAATGGAGACACATAAACCAATGATCAGTGAAATGCCCACCAACCATACTGTGGTCCAAAGTCCTTGGAGATAAATAGGCAAACTGTCAATTATCAGTGAAAAATCCATAACTTACCTCGCATGAATACTGAATTTACGCTCAACAAGTTTAAGTAGCCCCGTTGAAACACTGGTAAAGACCAGAAAGATGATGGCTACCGCCATGTAGAACGTAAACGGCATTTTGGTTGAACCGGCTGCCAAAGAGCTCATTCGCACCATGTCATCAAGACCAATGATCGACACCAGTGCCGTTGTCTTAAGCAGAACGAGCCAGTTGTTACCAAAACCCGGTAGTGCGTGGCGAATCATTTGAGGTAAAAGGATTCTTCGAAACGATAGAACAGCGCTCATACCATAGGCTTTTGCAGCCTCTAGCTCACCTCTGTCAACGGCCATGATCGCACCACGGAACGTTTCTGCCATGTATGCGCCAAAGATAAAGCCAATGGTCAGTACACCAGCAATGAATGGGCTCACGTCGATGTAATCTGGCAGATATGACGTCCACTCATGGTTAGGATCACTCGATGCAAACCACTCATTTAGCGTTTCATTGATAGAATAAAGGCTGTTATTCAAAAGTATCTGGCCACCAAAAAAAATCAGCATCATCAGAACCAGATCCGGGATACCGCGAATAATGGTGGTGTAAAGAGTGGCAATGGCTTTTGCCCACTTGTAAGGTGACAGCTTAGCCAAAGCACCAAGCATACCTAAAATTACCGCAAGCAGCAGCGAGAGCACTGCAACTTGAATGGTTACTAAAGCTCCTGTGTAGATGGAAGCTTCATATCCTTGTAAATCCAGCATAGGTGAGTTCCTAATCCCTAAACTCAAAAACCGACCGTCGACTACTTCTAGGAACAGGCCAACGGTCGCTTAATTACGACTTATTCGCCGTAAACATCGTATTTAAAGTATTTACCAGCAAGTTGTTGGTAAACGCCTTTTTCACGCAATGACAAAATCGCTGCGTCAAGTTTTTGCGTGAGATCTTTATCTTGCTTACGAACGGCAATACCAAATCCCTCACCAAACCACTTAGGATCTGTGAGTGACGGACCAACAAACTCGTATGCATCACCACCAGCTTTGTTCAAAACACCTTCTTCCAACGCTGAGGCATCACCTAGTACTGCAGCAACACGACCATTAGCAAGATCCAGATAAGCTTCATCAAATGAGCCGTAACGAACGATCTCAACTTTGTCACCGTAGTTGTCAGTCAGGTATTTGTCGTGAGTAGTTGCACGCTGTACTGCGATTTTTTTGCCCGCCAGGTTATCGAAATCTAGGTTAGCGCCTTTCTTCGCGATAAATTTGTTCGGGATGAGGGCGTATTTACCAGTGAAATCAACTTTCTTCTTACGCTCTTCAGTAATAGACATAGCGGCAATGATCGCATCGTATTTACGTGCTAGTAGAGAAGGAATGATGCCATCCCAGTCTTGAGCAACGATTTGACACTTAACTTGCATCTCTTCACAAAGCGCATTTGCCATATCCACGTCAAAGCCTTTTAGAGAGCCATCTGTTTCAGTCCAGCTAAATGGAGGGTAAGCGCCTTCTACACCGAAGCGAACTGTTGTCCATTCTTTCGCTTGAACGGCACCCGATACAGCCGTCGCAGCAAGTGTTGCTGCTAATAACCACTTTTTCATTTCCATACTCCTGTGATTTCCAATGTATTTAATTTTGTTGCTGTGTTTACCTGGGAGGCAAAAAACTGCCGCCAAAAATCGTTAGTAAATCGATGAAATAAACTGCTTAAGTCGCGCTGAATCTGGATTGGTAAACAGCTTAGCGGGTTCACCCTGTTCTTCCACCAGCCCCTGATGAAGGAACATAACGTGGTTAGAGACATCACGAGCAAAAGCCATTTCATGAGTCACCACTAACATTGTACGCCCTTCTTCAGCCAAATCCCGCATGACTCCCAGCACTTCACCAACCAGCTCTGGATCCAATGCAGATGTAGGTTCATCAAACAACATTACCTCAGGGTCAACTGCCAGGGCACGAGCGATAGCTGCACGCTGTTGTTGACCTCCGGATAAATGTCCCGGGTAATAATCTTTACGCTCATAGAGACCCACTTTTTTAAGTAACATCTCTGCGTTTTCAATCGCTTGAGCTTTGGGAACACCCAATACATGCACTGGTGCTTCAATGACATTTTCTAGAACAGTCAGGTGAGACCAAAGGTTAAAACCCTGGAACACCATCGCCAAGCGCGAACGAATTCGCTGTACTTGTTTCTCGTTGGCAGGCACAGATTCACCAGCTCGGTTATTCTTCATCTGAATAAGCTCGCCATTAACCCAGATTTCTCCGGCGGTTGGTGTCTCTAACAAGTTGATACATCTGAGAAAGGTGCTCTTACCGGAACCAGAAGAGCCAATGATGGAGATAACATCCCCTTTGTGCGCGGAAAGAGAAATTCCCTTAAGGACTTCGTTTTGTCCAAACGTTTTGTGCAGGTCTTTTATATCTAGCGCTGGTACATCATTCATGCGCTTTACTCCCTGTGTTTTTTCACTGCGATAAGGGACTCCGCCCTAGCTAATTCGGAACAAATTAGCACCATGGCCCAAAAGTTGCAACAAATGATTAACCTAAATAATTAGAATAGTTAGATAGGATAGCTAAATTAATATGCACTATCTAGCACTATATTCTTCTAATGGTGAATATTCTGCATAAAAAAGCCCCTACAGAGAGGGGCAAATAATATTATAAAAGTGTTAGTCAGTTCTCTCTAACGAAAGTGTCTTCGTTTGAGCGATGCGGTTAGCTACTGCTCGCACTTCCTGCTCATTCTTCACAATACCAAGCACATCTTCTGTCGTGTCTGTACCATCACCATTTGCAAAGGCCGTCAGAAAATCAGCTACTTGGACATCACCTTCATCTTGGGTGAAAACATAACTTTGTGAAATCAAAGAATTTTTTGAGATCGCGAGAGAATCTCGTGCACCAGACGGGACACTTGAATAATCCAGATCAGGTACGACAACGGTATCATTGATGTAGGAATAGACAGAGTGACGAACGATATACGGAGTTGACCCTACCGTAGTCGCTTGCTGGTAACTTATTCGCTGTAGCCCACTTTCATTCCCGAGGCCGATACTGTCTCCTAAATTCACTCGGCTATCAGTAACACCCGGTTTGCTGTCTTGCGTATTACTTACCGCAAATAGTGAGGCATCATCAACCACAATACTCCAGTCATCAGCAACGACATCTGTGTAGCCAGCTTCCCATCCAGGAGTAACAATGGTTCCGTCAACACTAAATGTCCAAACATCACCATTGAGTGAATCTGGGTGATTAAACGAGCCCGCCTTAGCCACTTCAGCCAGACGATAAGAGAAGTTTTTGTAAATAGTGTCGATATCAATAGCGGAGAACTGAATACCTGAACTACTCACCACTGGAGTAGATGTATTACCAGCAAATACCATGCGGTCATCCGTCCAGTCCTCAAAACCGTATTGGTAAAGTGAAGAACGTGAATCTGTACGGTACTGCGCAACCATTGTATTTTCAGTGCTTATTGCCGATAAAGTTTCACCTTTCGTGAAGCGTGATTCATTTGCCGTAACGGTTTCATATTGAGAATCGAAGTAGAACGTAGAATATGGGTTACCTTCGGCATCTGCCGCTACTTTGTAATCGAGGTTCGTCTTATTTGTCGTTTTATCGTTGTTACCGGTTAAACAAGTGGTGTTGCTCACATTGGCGTCCACAGACAGATAGGCATTACGCAGTGAAGAATCTGCTGCCAATAACTGCTTGGAAAACGTAAGAGCATTGATAAGAGTGCCATTAAACTCTTGAATAGTAACGCTGCCTTCGTCAGGAATCGACTGTAGCGTTATCGTCAGCTTGTCATTACTTGTCGTGACGACGTCTCCAACACGTTCACCCGACGCATTCGAATAAAACGCGATTAATTGTGTATCGAGAACTCCGCCCAGCGCATGGTAATTCAATACATTTTCTACACCATTGGTCGTAAATCTATCGTAAATCGTACATGAGCCGTTACTCGCCAAGGATTGGGTCTTAGGCGCAACAAAGGTAAAGTTAAACAGTGTCTTAGGTGCACTACCGCCACCGCCGCCGCCGCCACAACCGACCATAAACCCTGAAATAATCGCCACTAGCGGCAGTAATTTAAACTGTTTCATCTATTCTTCCTAAACTGAACGGCAATAAATAGCCATAACCATTGTCTTTCGCCGTTTAAAGCAAGAATAAAGCCAGCTTTATATACACTCTGTGAATGTTGATAGATCACGTGCTACTTGTGTGATATATCCTTGCTATTTGCTAATTTTATGCAACTTGTGTAATGAATTTACAGGTAAAATAACCAAGTAATCCTTTAGGTTGTCACTTTCTGTAGTTTTATTTCACATCAATTCTTAAAGTGATCTAAATCAATCATCCTAAATAGCTATCTTGTTAGACTCCAACCACAATCTGAGGAAATTTTTGTGCCTCAACACAACAAGTTATTAGCTATGCTTAGGCACGGAATGTACGTGCAACAAATCTAATAATAGCTAGAGCATAGGATGTGCCGCAGATGCAGCACAGCAAAACTGAATCAAGAATTCATAACTTTTAAATATATGAGGAATCTATGTCAGAAGCAGTTAATAAAGTGCACTCTGATTCGGATATCGAGACCAAAAGCTACCGTGAGCTTCATCGTCCAGCATCTGAGTTCGCCAGCCGTTCAGACTACCTAGATCACGAACTACAAATTATGAAGCCACGTCGCTTCGGCTTAAACTTGCCAGGCCGCGATTTTCGATTTGAGCTTGAAGACTTGGTTCCAGCGCTTGCGGGTACCATCGGTATTATTGCGATGTACTCATCCGTATCGATGTCATGGGCAGAGGGCCTAACCCAAGCATGGGATCATGTGCATTTGACTAAAGAGTTTGCCATTGAAATTGCGCGAGTCGAAATGCTTATTCCTGCTCTCCTTTTCTGTATTTTGGCATCGGGTGTCTTTAACCCTAAAGCTAACCTTGCGGGTAACCATGGTCCGATGATTCCTTTGATCGGTACTATCGCACTTGCTGGTGCTCACCCGCTGGCACTGGCTATTCTTATCGGTATATTTGGCCTCATCCTCAGTTTCTTGAAAGGGGGATCCAAGCTCGTCAACTTAACCTCTGAAGGTACCGCTGGTGGATTGCTCATATTCCTCGGCTTAACGGGTACTATCAGCCAAATTAATTCCATTCAGGAATGGGCGACTGGACTGCAGTCTGCGGATGTCGCTGCGGGCAGCATGGGTTACGTCGGTTTGATAGTCCTCGGTGTGACTGTGGCTATTTATGCCTACCTGGCAAAAGTGAATAAGCGCTGGTTAGCCATTCCGGTCTGCGCGTTCTCAGGTCTGGCGATTGCTCTGATACTTGGTGCGGGTTTCGATATTAAGTTTGAAACCGAAATGGGCTTACCAAACCTGAACCCAGTTTACTGGTGGGGCAGTACAGAAGAAGGTTGGATGCTTGGTTTACCAAATGTTGAACACTTCATTGCGTCTTTACCATTTGCAATTCTGGCTGTTGCTATGTGGTCTCCTGACTTCCTTGGTCATCGTATTTTCCAAGAGATGAACTACCCACGTAAGACTGAGAATGTGCTAATGGACGTTGATGACACCATGACCATGTGTTCTGTACGTCAGATGGTAGGTACCGCAGTAGGTGGTGGTAACATCACTTCATCTTGGGGTACTTACATGATTCCTGCAGCTATTGCTAAGCGCCCAATTCCAGGTGGTGCCATCTTACTAGGTTCAATCGTAATTATTGTGGCAATTCTTGGTTTTCCTATGGATGTTGCAGTATGGCCGCCAGTAATGCGTGTTGCTCTGCTAGTAGGTGTATCTCTACCTCTACTAGAAGCCGGTATGCAGATGGTTCGTGATACTAAAGATTCACAAGCAGCAGGGGTTTGTATTTTTGCATCTATTGTTGCCAACCCTGTTCTTGCTTGGGCACTGACGATGTTCCTGGACAACAATGGTCTGATTGGTGACAAAGAGCGTGCAGGTCGCTTGTCCTTTGTCGACAAAATCATTATCCCAATTGGTGTGTTTGTTATTTGTTTAGTTGCTATGCTTGCAGTTGGTATGCTTGAAGCACAATATGGATTAAAAGCTTGGCTATAATGTCAAAAGCTCAAAAATAATTGTGGGTAGCGCTAGTCGCTACCCCATTTTTATCCGTAAAGTTGATCATTTATTGATTTAGTTTAAGGTTTGCAGAAATTTTTTAGTTTAACCTGCAGTTGTTGATTCAAAGAGTGAGCGTCACATGCAGTGACAATATTTATAGTTTTGTAACCCAAATTTAGAAATTTAAGACTATAAATATTGTTATTCATAAGAGTGTACTGTTCCCCACGGAACTGATGAAACTGGGGATAGCTGGCTCAACGGCGAAGCAGTACGTATTTTTTTCTACTAAAAAGGTAGGTATGTCATGGCAGAGCAATTTGCTAAAGCTTGGGAAGGTTTTGCTGCAGGTGAGTGGCAAAACGAAGTAAACGTTCGTGATTTCATTCAAAAGAACTACACTCCGTACGAAGGCGACGAATCTTTCCTAGTTTCTGAAGGTACTGAAGCGACTAACAAGCTTTGGGCTAAAGTAATGGAAGGTATCAAACAGGAGAACTCTACTCACGCTCCTGTAGACTTTGACACCTCTGTTATCTCTACCATCACTGCTCACGATGCAGGCTACATCGAAAAAGACCTTGAAACTATCGTTGGTCTTCAAACTGAAGCTCCACTAAAACGTGCGATCATCCCTAACGGTGGTATTCGCATGATCGAAGGTTCATGCAAAACTTACGGCCGTGAACTTGATCCAATGGTTTCAAAAATCTTCTCAGAATATCGTAAAACTCATAACCAGGCAGTTTTCGATATCTACACGCCATCAATTCTTGCTTGTCGTAAATCAGGCGTTCTGACTGGTCTTCCAGACGCATACGGTCGTGGTCGTATCATCGGTGACTACCGTCGTATTGCGCTATACGGTATCGACTTCCTGATGAAAGACAAATTCGCACAGTTCTCTTCTCTACAAGAGAAATTCGAAAACGGCGAAGATCTTCAAATGACAATGCAGCTTCGTGAAGAAGTAGCAGAACAACACCGCGCTCTTGGCCAAATCAAAGAAATGGCTGCGAAATACGGCTTCGATATTTCTCGTCCAGCTGAAACTGCACAAGAAGCTATCCAGTGGACTTACTTCGGCTACCTAGCTGCTGTTAAATCTCAAAACGGTGCTGCAATGTCTCTAGGCCGTACTTCTACGTTCCTAGACGTGTACATCGAGCGTGATATCGCTGCTGGTAAGATCACAGAAGACCAAGCTCAGGAAATGATCGACCACTTCGTAATGAAACTACGTATGGTTCGTTTCCTACGTACTCCTGAGTACGATGAACTATTCTCTGGCGACCCAATCTGGGCAACAGAATCTATGGGTGGTATGGGTCTTGACGGTCGTACGCTAGTAACGCGTTCTAACTTCCGTTTCCTAAACAGCCTATACACTATGGGGCCTTCTCCAGAGCCAAACATCACTGTTCTTTGGTCTGAAGCACTTCCAGACGGCTTCAAACGTTTCTGTGCTAAAGTATCTATCGATACTTCTTCTATCCAGTACGAAAACGATGACCTAATGCGTCCAGACATGGAATCTGACGACTACGCAATTGCATGTTGTGTATCGCCAATGGTTATTGGTAAACAAATGCAGTTCTTCGGTGCTCGTGCGAACCTTGCTAAAACTATGCTTTACACTATCAACGGTGGTGTTGATGAAAAATCTAAAGCACAAGTTGGTCCAGCAATGCCTAAGATCACTTCTGAAGTACTTGACTACAATGAGTTGTGGGACAAAATGGACCACTTCATGGATTGGTTGGCAAAACAGTATGTTACTGCATTGAACGCTATCCACTACTCACACGACAAGTACAGCTATGAAGCGTCTCTACTAGCTCTTCATGACCTGGACGTTAAACGTACTATGGCATGTGGTATCGCTGGTCTGTCTGTTGCAGCTGACTCACTATCAGCTATCAAATACGCAACGGTTAAACCAATTCGCGACGAAGACGGTATTGCAATCGACTTCGAAATCGAAGGCGACTACCCTAAATTCGGTAACAACGACCCTCGCGTAGATGACATTGCTTGTGAACTTGTTTCTGTATTTATGAACAAGATCCGTGAGCTTAAGACTTACCGCAACGCGATTCCTACTCAGTCAATTCTTACTATCACTTCAAACGTGGTATACGGTAAGAAAACTGGTAACACGCCTGACGGTCGTCGTGCTGGTACTCCATTTGCTCCAGGTGCAAACCCAATGCATGGTCGCGATGAGAAAGGTGCAGTAGCATCATTGACTTCAGTAGCGAAACTTCCGTTTGCTGACGCTCAAGATGGTATCTCTTACACCTTCTCTATCGTACCTAACGCACTAGGTAAAGAAGAAGACAGCCAACGTGCTAACCTTGCTGGTCTGATGGATGGTTACTTCCACCACGAAGCAGGCATTGAAGGTGGTCAGCACCTAAACGTAAACGTGCTTAACCGTGAAACTCTAGAAGACGCAGTTAAACACCCAGAGAAATACCCTCAGCTAACTATCCGTGTATCTGGATACGCTGTACGTTTCAACTCTCTGACTGCAGAACAGCAAGCTGACGTTATCGCTCGTACATTCACAGAGTCTCTATAAGACTTTAGCGACATAACGTTTTAGTAATACCACAAGAGCCGATGCTGAGAATGCATCGGCTTTTTTTATGTTCAACTTCATTCTTGTGACACCGCAAAGGATTTCACTGTCATTCTTACGTATCATGCAAATAAATATTTGTTAGTGCTTTATATGACGTATAAAAAATTACTTATCTTTGCCCTTTTGTCACCTGCTGCTTTCGCATCCACCGAATCCACCGTTTCATTTACACTCGACAATGACGGTATCTTCGGTGTGGATCACGATTATACAAATGGGATCTTTCTCTCCTACGCAACCGGACAACTAACAAAAAAGAGAGAATGGGATTGGCTGAGCCTAAGCAACCCGGAATCCTCCAGCATCGATAAAATAGAACTGGTGCTGGGCCATAAAATGTGGACGCCAAGAGATATAGATGCCGATTATCCACTGGCAAACGAGCGCCCATATGCCGGTTATTTGCATACGGAACTCAACTACCTTTCTCTCACCGCAGATAAAGCGGTGCGTTATAACTTTACTATTGGCACTACGGGTGAACGAGCGCTATCAGAAAAAGCACAATCTCTGGTTCACACCATTACCGGCTCTCCCGATCCACAAGGGTGGGATTACCAAATCGATGATTATCTGGCGTTCAGTGTTGGCTACCGAGCATTCAATAAGTTAATTCGCAGTGAGGGGAACCGTACTCAGTGGGAAGTCACCAACATTAACAATATCAATGCTGGTAACTTTCGCAGTGATATCTCTCAGGGCGTGATGTTCCGCTGGGGAACCCACTTATCCAATAGCATTGGCGCGGCCAATATCAGCGTGGAAAGCCCATTTTCAGCTAGCATGTTAGCGAGAAACACCACCAGCTGGTTCCTATTTGCTGGATTGGAAGGCCATTACCGTTTCAACGATATCACTATCGAAGGTGATCGTTCCGGTATTTCTGGTGACTCAGACGTTTACGACGTCACATTGGCGCACTGGCAAAGCAGTGCCGTAGCTGGAGCGGCCTGGTATAACCAAAGTTACGGTGCGAGCGTTACGTTTACGGTCAAAACTCCCGAATATAAAGAGGCTCAAACCGACGTATACGGTACTGGTTCTTTCTCTGTCTTCGCCTTTTTTTAAATAACCCCCGGCCTAAGACCGATGAAAACTCCATTGGACGTTTTGTTTGCCTTCATTCCACAAGCTAAACGCCTACAAGACTGTTTTAACCCTGCTTTTTGTAATAAAATAACAGCAACAGTTTACTAGTCATGAGAGCAAAAGATGTCAACAACTGGTCGTATTCACTCATTTGAGTCATGTGGTACCGTAGACGGACCTGGTATTCGTTTTATCGTCTTCTTGCAGGGTTGTTTGATGCGCTGTAAGTACTGCCATAACCGCGATACCTGGGATACGCATACAGGTAAAGAAGTCACTGTTGAAGAAATCATTGCTGAGGCGAAATCATACCGTCATTTCATGAATGCATCTGGTGGTGGTGTGACTTGTTCTGGCGGAGAGGCAATCCTGCAACCTGAGTTTGTGCGCGACTTTTTCAGAGCAGCGAAAGCAGAAGGTATTCATACCTGCCTTGATACCAATGGCTATGTCCGTAAACACACCGAAGTCATTGACGAAGTGCTCGATGTCACCGATTTAGTGATGTTGGATATCAAGCACATGAAAGATGAGGTTCATCAGGACTTAATCGGAGTATCGAACAAGCGTACTTTGGATTTCGCTCGATACTTACATAAAATTGGCCAAAAAACGTGGATTCGCTACGTTGTGGTTCCAGGTTATACCGACGACCCAGAAGCAGCGCACATGCTTGGTGAATTTATCAAAGACATGGATAACATTGAGAAAGTAGAACTGCTTCCTTACCACAAGCTGGGTGCCCATAAGTGGGAAGCGCTGGGCTTCGAATATCCGCTTGAGGGCGTAAACCCACCGTCTAAAGAGACCATGGATGAAATCAAATCGATCCTTTCTCAGTACCACTCGAATGTAAAATACTAAATCAAACCACTTCCGCCCTAGAGAAAAATGCCAGCTTCACGCTGGTATTTTTTTGTTTCGTGGAGTCGAATACCTTATTTCAATTCGTCCTATGTGTACAATAGCACCCCATCAAAACTCTTAACGTAAACGTAACAAAAAGTAGCATCAGGGAGTCATCATGGATTGGTTTAACTTAGGAGCATTCGCTGTCATCATTTGGGTAATTATTGCCTTTTGCTTACCTGATTGGAGAAAGACAGTTTGGCCTAAGCTTGAAACAGAAAAATCTTTTCAGCACATTGTTTTTGCCACTGTGTTCCTGTTAACGATTTTGTGGTCCGCTCAGGCGGGCGTAAAAGATGGGCTAAAAATCCACTTTCTCGCAGTCACTACCTTAACCATGATGTATGGATGGCGAATGGCGTTCTTGATAAGCATTCCCGCCATGGTCGTTAATCATTGGATACAAGGTGTGTGTCTCGTCTTGCTGCCAAGCTCTCTGATCCTCTCCGCCCTACTTCCTATTCTGATCAGTTACTTTGTATTCCTGCTCAGCTACCACTATTTGCCACGCAATATTTTTGTCTTTATTTTCGTTGCAGGTTTCTTTAACGGGGCCATTACCGGTAGCCTGCACTTGCTGATCAATTCGTTCTATCACTTAACTGTCGGTCACTACGATTGGGAAACCATTCAACACAATTACTTTATTTTTGTCCCTCTGCTCGCCTTTCCTGAAGGTTTGTTAAATGGCATGTCACTTGCCGTACTTACGGTCTTCAAACCCGAATGGTTGAGAGTCTTCTCCGATAGAGATTACATATACAACCACTACCATAAAAAATAGCATTAGTTTGAAAGATATCGTGCTGACGACTAGATGTATTAAGTAATTCTTGTCATTTTTTCATATTAAATATGTGTTGAGATCATGTTTCACTCATGTCTGAAGCGTTAACCTAAGCACATTAAAAATGTATTAGATTATTTAGTGAGGTCATCATGGAAATGTCAAACGCTCAACGTTTGATTCTATCAAACCAGTACAACCTAATGTCTCAACTCGATCCAAGTAATGCCGCGAAATACAAACGCCTACAGACGATAGTTGAACGTGGATACGGATTGCAAATGTGCGAGCTAAACAAAAATTTTGGCTGCATTACGGAAGCAGAATGTCGTGAAATTATCGACATCATGGAGATGTATCATGCAATGCAAGAGTCCAACAACTTACTCGAAACCGAAGAACGAAGCAAAGTCGATCAACGCCGTCTGCAGTTTCTTGGTTTTGACATTGCAACAGAAGCTCAGCAAGTACACTACGTACGCTTTTTAGTGGACTCTGAAGGCTTATATCCGCAATTTGACAAGGCTGACCATCATTTTAATAGTCAGATGCCAATGCTGAACAAATACCGTCGTATGCTACAAACATGGCGCAATTGCCCTCGTCAGTACCACTTATGTCCAAACGAGCTGGCACAAATCTTTAGTGCATAAATATGTAACTATTTACTAAGGGGAGCAAATGCTCTCCTTTTTTATTCCGCTGTCGCCCCCTCTTTTTTCCTTTAGCACGATTTTTTCAATCTTTGTTTAATCCCAAACATGAATCACTAATGTTGGCACCAGTGCGCCAAACATTTGATTTATCAATGTGCAACAACCAATACAATTACACCAATTATCAAAGAGTGATGAAAATGTCACTTTTGCAATAAATTCATAATTGTTAAGCAAAATTGCAAATCCCAGACTAGTCTTAAGTAGAGAAAGGCTGAGATTGAATGATTCAAATCCACCTCTCACCGTTGTGATGATAAATCTGTCTACAAACAAAAGTCTTTGGTGTCGCCAATCTTGTGTGCTGTACAAACCAAATTAGATGGACGTACGTATACATTTAGACAACCAAGAGCATGACAACAGGTGGGTAAGCCTTAATCAACGTTCGTCGGTAGACTGACTATTAAAGGGGAAAGCGACATGAGTATTTTCGACCACTATCAATCCAGATATGAAGCTGCAAAAGATGAAGAGATGTCGTTACAGGAGTTTTTAGCCCTGTGCAAGGATGACAAAAGTGCATACGCTAATGCAGCAGAACGCCTACTGATGGCAATCGGTGAGCCTCAGATAATCGATACAGCCAAAGATCCAAGACTAAGCCGTATCTTTTCAAACCGAGTGATATCGCGTTATCCAACGTTTAAAGATTTTTATGGTATGGAAGATGCGATAGAACAAATTGTTGCGTACCTAAAACACGCAGCTCAAGGTTTGGAAGAACGTAAACAGATTCTTTACTTACTCGGCCCTGTTGGTGGTGGTAAATCATCGCTTGCCGAAAAATTGAAAGCACTAATGGAGCAGATGCCTATCTATATTCTTAGTGCCGATGGTAAACGAAGCCCGGTTAATGACCACCCTTTCTGCTTATTTAAAGCGACTGAAGATGGTGAGATCCTGAAAAAAGAGTACGGCATTGACCCACGTTACCTTCGTTCAATCATGTCGCCATGGGCAGCAAAACGCTTACATGAATTCGGTGGTGACATCACCAAGTTCAAAGTCGTCAAAGTACGTCCGTCTATTCTCGACCAGATCGGTGTGGCCAAAACTGAACCAGGCGATGAAAACAACCAAGACATTTCATCTTTGGTTGGTAAGGTAGACATCCGTAAACTTGAACACTACTCACAAGATGACCCAGATGCTTACAGCTACTCTGGTGCGCTCTGTAAAGCTAACCAAGGCTTGATGGAGTTTGTTGAGATGTTTAAAGCGCCAATCAAAGTACTTCACCCATTGCTGACCGCGACTCAGGAAGGCAACTTTAACGGTACTGAAGGGCTTTCTGCGATTCCATTCGATGGCATGATTTTAGCGCACTCGAATGAATCCGAATGGCAAACATTCCGTAACAATAAGAACAACGAAGCGTTCCTAGACCGTGTATACATCGTTAAAGTACCGTACTGTCTGCGCGTTTCAGAAGAAGTGAAGATTTACAAAAAACTGCTTGAAAATAGTGAATTATCTCAAGCACCTTGCTCACCAAGTACCTTAGAGACCTTGGCACAGTTCAGTATTCTTTCACGCCTGAAAGAGCCTGAGAATTCGTCCATCTTCTCAAAAATGCGAGTGTACGATGGTGAAACACTGAAAGACACCGATCCGAAAGCGAAGAGCTACCAAGAGTATCGTGATTACGCAGGTGTTGATGAAGGTATGAATGGTCTATCCACTCGTTTCGCCTTCAAAATCCTGTCGCGTGTGTTTAACTTTGACCAAACCGAAGTGGCAGCGAACCCTGTCCACCTGTTCTATGTCATTGAGCAACAAGTCGAACGTGAACAGTTCCCAACAGAAACGGCTGAAAAATACCTCGAGTTTTTGAAAGGGTATCTGGTTCCACGTTACGTCGAGTTTATTGGCAAAGAAATTCAGACCGCATACTTAGAGTCATACTCTGAATATGGTCAGAATATCTTCGACCGTTACGTCACTTACGCTGACTTCTGGATCCAAGACCAAGAGTACCGCGATCCTGAAACCGGGCAGCTATTTGACCGTTCTTCTCTAAACTCCGAACTAGAGAAAATCGAGAAAACAGCGGGCATCTCAAACCCTAAAGATTTCCGTAACGAAATCGTCAACTTTGTGCTTCGTGCGAAAGCGACTAACAATGGTCTAAACCCTGTTTGGACCAGCTACGAAAAATTGCGCACAGTGATCGAGAAGAAAATGTTCTCCAATACCGAAGAACTACTTCCGGTTATCTCATTTAATGCGAAAACCTCTTCTGAAGATCAGAGGAAACATGACGACTTTGTCGCTCGCATGATGGAAAAAGGCTATACCGAGAAACAGGTTCGCCTACTTTCTGAGTGGTACCTACGAGTACGTAAGTCATCCTAACCCAGTGTTGAGTTAGGTCGCTTGTGAAACATGAAGAGGGCTATTTCATGGCGCAATTTATAGACCGCAGGCTCAATGGCAAGAACAAGAGCGCTGTTAACAGACAGCGCTTCTTGAAGCGCCATAAGGAGCAAATCAAAGAGTCGGTAGCAGACGCAGTGAATCGACGCTCGATCACGAATACGGAAACGGGCGAAGACGTCTCTATACCGCACAAAGACATTAACGAACCGATTTTTCATCAAGGACGCGGTGGGTTGCGTGAACGTGTTCACCCAGGAAACGACCAGTTCATCACAGGTGATAAAATCGAACGTCCGAAGTCCGGAGGTCAAGGGAGTGGTTCTGGAGAAGGTAATGCAAGTGCAGACGGCGAAGGCCAGGATGAGTTTGTGTTCCAAATTTCGAAAGATGAATATCTCGATATTCTCTTTGAAGATCTTGAACTGCCAAATTTAGAAAAAAACCAAATAGCGAAGATTACCGAGTGGAAAACACATCGTGCTGGTTTCAAAACCGCCGGTATTCCTTCCAACATAGCCGTTGTGCGTTCACTCCAGCAATCACTGGCGCGCAGAACCGCAATGACGGCGGGTAAAAAGCGCCTTCTTAAAGAGTTAGAGGAAGAGCTCGCACGCATTAAAAACACTGAACCAGCTCAACCGTTTGAAGAAACTCGTATCAAACAGGAGATAACGGAACTTCGTAAAAAAATTGAAAGCGTACCCTTTATTGATACGTTCGATTTGCGTTTTAAGAACTACGAGAAACGCCCCGTACCATCCAGTCAGGCGGTCATGTTCTGTTTGATGGACGTCTCAGGATCAATGGATCAGGCAACCAAAGATATCGCTAAACGATTCTACGTCTTGCTTTATCTGTTCCTGACTCGTACTTATGAAAACGTCGAAGTCGTATTTATTCGCCATCATACTCAAGCGAAGGAAGTCGACGAGCATGAGTTTTTCTACTCTCAGGAAACGGGCGGCACAATTGTATCCAGTGCGTTAAAGCTCATGGATGAGATAGTGAAAGCGCGTTACCCTGTTGGGCAATGGAACATTTATGCAGCCCAAGCATCTGACGGCGATAACTGGGCAGATGACTCACCGAGATGCCGTGACATATTGGTCAATAAATTACTACCTAACTGTCAGTACTACTCATATATTGAAATCACACGCCGTTCTCATCAGACATTGTGGCATGAGTATGAAAAACTCACTGACGAATTTCCGAACTTCGCTATGAAGAATATTCGCGCTGTGGAGGATATCTTCCCTGTCTTCCGTGAACTATTCCATAAAGAAACGGCGTAAGGAGGCTAGGATGAGTACAGCAACAAAAAACCTCTCTGAAGAGGCTCCAAAAAAGAAGCGCAACAGTAAGAGCAAGATTCTGCCAGATGGCCCGGACTGGACATTTGAACTGTTAGAGCGATACCACAAAGAGATCAAGCGTGTCGCTGAGCACTATCGTCTCGACACGTACCCAAATCAAATTGAAGTGATCACTTCAGAACAGATGATGGACGCATACTCAAGTATCGGTATGCCTATAAACTACAATCACTGGTCATTTGGTAAAAAGTTTATTCAAACGGAGCAACATTATAAACACGGCCAGATGGGTTTGGCGTATGAAATAGTGATCAACTCAGATCCCTGTATCGCCTATTTAATGGAAGAAAATACCGTCACGATGCAAGCATTGGTGATGGCCCATGCCTGCTACGGACACAATTCATTCTTTAAGGGTAATTATCTGTTCCAGACATGGACAGACGCCAGTTCGATCATTGACTACTTGCTGTTTGCGAAAAAGTATCTTGCAGAGTGTGAAGAACGGTATGGCGTTCTGGAAGTCGAAAAACTCCTCGACTCCTGTCACGCACTGATGAACTTTGGTGTCGATCGGTATAAACGACCAGAGAAAATCTCCATCACTGAGGAAAAAGCACGCCAAGAAGAGCGAGAAGCTTACCTTCAATCGCAAATTAACGACCTATGGCGAACTGTACCAAGAGCGAAAACAAAAGAGGAGGACATCGTAGCGCGCTTCCCGAGTGAACCTCAGGAAAACTTACTGTACTTCTTTGAAAAACACGCGCCATTGCTTGAACCATGGCAACGTGAAGTCATCCGTATTGTGCGTAAAATCAGCCAATACTTTTACCCACAAAAACAGACTCAGGTAATGAACGAAGGCTGGGCAACGTTCTGGCATTACACCATTCTTAACCATCTTTATGATGAAGGCTTGGTGTCTGAAAAATTCATTCTGGAATTCTTACACAGCCATACGAGCGTAGTGGCTCAGCCAGCCTACAATAGCCCTTATTTTAGTGGCATAAACCCTTATGCACTTGGGTTTGCCATGTTCCGTGATATCAAACGCATCTGTGAAGAACCAACCGATGAAGACCGCGAATGGTTCCCTGATTTGGCGGGTACAGATTGGCTTGAAGCGGTGCACTTTGCCATGCACAACTTTAAAGATGAGAGTTTTATCAGCCAATACCTTTCACCAAAGATAATGCGTGATTTTAAACTGTTCGCCATTAAAGATGACGACCACAAAAACTTCATTGAAATAGCGGCCATTCATGACGAAGTGGGTTATAAACGCATACGAGAAACACTCGCGGCGCAATATAACTTATCGAATCTTGAACCGAATATTCAGGTGTTCAACGTTGATGTCCGTGGCGACCGATCACTGACGCTTCAGTATGTTCCTCATAATCGTATCCCATTAGATGAGAGCTATGATGAGGTGTTAAAACACGTGTACCGTATATGGGGCTTCGACGTTATTTTGCAAGAAGTGAAAGATACCGGTCATAGAGAAACGCTGGCAACCTGCCCTAAGCGTAATCAATATGACAACAATAATAATATTTGATACCCCTGAGCAGTCCCCTTAAATGTCACTCCCCTGAAGCACAAAAGGCTCCTTAATCGGAGCCTTTTTATTGTCAGGAGAACTCACTTTGCATTATACCAATCGTAGTAAATATCTGGTCATTCTAGCTTGTTAAAATACTCGATAACTGCGTTAGAATTTTTGATTGTAGAATAACTACTTATCGAAAAATCCTGCCTTGTTCTCAAGCATTTTTCCTGCGCTATTTATGGTCACTTACTTACTGTGATTGGTATTAGTTGCTACTATCGCTCGTACTGCTTCGAGATCTTCTGGCGTATCAACACCCGCAACTGGCGCTTCCTTAGCAACTGCTACGTGAATCTTCTCGCCATACCAAAGCACCCGAAGCTGCTCCAGGCATTCAATTTGCTCCAATGCGCTCGGAGCCCAATTGACATACGTATTGATGAAACCAGCCCGGTACGCATAGATACCAATGTGGCGCATCAAAGGATTTACGATCGTTTTGTCTTGCTTGGCAAAATTATCTCTATCCCATGGAATCGTTGCACGGCTAAAGTACAGCGCATAACCACGAGAATCTGTCACCACTTTAACCGCATTGGGATTGAAGACTTCTTCTTCCGACTCAATTTCTACTGCCAGTGTGGCCATCGGAGCATCACGACCTGCAAGATTGTCCGCGACCTGACGAATAATTGAAGGAGGAATTAACGGCTCATCACCTTGGACATTCACAATAATGTGATCCGCAGGAATTGCCATTTTCTCGACCACTTCAGCCAAACGCTCAGTGCCAGATTCATGGTTTGGCGATGTCAAACAGACTTTGCCGCCAAACTTCGCAACCGCAGCAGCAACACGATCATCATCCGTCGCGATGATCACATCTTCCGCACCAGCTTGCATCGCTTGTTCATACACCCACTGCACCATCGGCTTTCCGCCAATATCAGCCAGTGGTTTACCCGGTAAGCGAGTAGAGGAATAACGAGCGGGAATGACGACAGTAAAAGACATTAGCGTCCCTCGTCCATGCTCATTGTTCGTGCTTCCGGCTCAAGCAGAACAGGAATCCCCTCTTTTATCGGGTACGCAAGGCGATCAAATTTGCAGATCAACTCTTGATTATCTTTGTCGTACGTCAGCTTACCTTTGCATACAGGGCAAGCTACAATCTCAAGCAGACGGTGATCCATAAGTCGCTTTAACCTCTTTTATTCTATTTAAAATTCGCTCTGCGTCGTTTGAATTAAACTGTGCAGATACAGGTAGATACCACCAGTTGTCCTGTGCGTAATCGCGACACTTAACGGCATCTTTCTCTGTCATGATCACATTCGCTCCTTGTTGAGCCAATGCTTCTAATTCTTGCTGGTCAAAGTCTTGATGGTCGGAAAAGCCTTTGGTTACTTTGACATCAGCATTCATTACATTCAGTGTATTAAAAAATCTCGGAGGATGCCCAATGCCCGCAAATGCAACTAATTCTTTTAACTCTGACACATCAATATGCTGATTGGTCTTGAGGTTAATTGCTTTCTCAGGCGCAAGTGACATCGCAATTTCATCTTGTTGAACATGTCCACCATTGGTGATCACGAAATCCACTTCACTCAGTCTTTCTATACCTTCGCGCAATGGCCCCAAAGGTATCAAGCTTTCATTACCAAAGCGTCGATTTCCGTCAACAATCACTAATTCGATGTCTCGTGCAAGGGCATAATGCTGCAGGCCGTCATCCGTAATAATAATATCCACGCCGACTTCCAGCAGCGCTTTGACCGCATTCGCTCGTACCGGATCAACCGCAACAGGCGCACCTGTACGACCGCAAATAAGCTTAGGCTCATCCCCACAATGTTTCGCTGGTGTTTGGTCATCCAGAACTAATGGATACTGCGGTGCCTTAGCACCATAGCCGCGAGAAACAACCCCCGGGTTATAACCAAGCTGCTGTAATTGTTCCACCAGCCACACTACCACTGGCGTTTTACCATTGCCGCCAGCGGTAATATTTCCGACCACCACAACAGGTACAGGTGCTTTATAAGCGAGCTTTTTTCCGGTTTGGTATTGCTTACGTTTTGACTGACTGATTGCACCAAACAACAGACTCAGTGGCCACAACAGCGGCCATAAGAGATATTTGAGTGGATGGTTGTCGAACCAGATTTTTTCGATCACAACTTAACCGCCAAACTGAATACGGTGTAACTGAGCGTACGCACCATCTTTTGCAATCAGATCGGCATGAGTGCCACGTTCTACAATCGTGCCATCATCAACGACCAGAATTTCATCGGCTTTTTCGATTGTCGACAGACGGTGAGCGATAACCAGTACCGTCTTATCTTTTTGCAGCTCGTCCAGTGCTGCTTGAATAGCGCGTTCAGACTCAGTATCAAGCGCAGAAGTCGCTTCGTCCAAAATCAGAACTGGTGCATCACGAAGTAACGCTCGAGCAATAGCAATACGCTGACGCTGACCGCCAGAAAGACTTGCGCCATTCTCACCAATCACCGTGTCGAGACCATTTTCCATCTTGCTGACAAATTCCATCGCGTGGGCCAACTCAGCCGCCTTTTCAATATCACTACGTTGGAACTTATCTTCTGTCGCGTAAGAGATATTGTTCGCAATCGTATCGTTGAACAGGTGGACGTTTTGAGAAACAAGCGCAAATTGTTCACGCAAGTTTTTAAGCTCATAATCGCGAATGTCGTGCCCATCCAGCATGATCGCACCACTATCCACATCGTAAAAACGATTAAACAAGTTCGCGATAGTACTCTTACCAGAACCTGAGCGCCCAACCAAGGCAACCGTCTTGCCACGAGGAATATCAAAGCTGACATGTTCTAACGCAGGCTTCTCTGCCCCCTCGTATGTGAACGTAATGTCTTTTACGGATATATCACCGTTCGCACGTTCAACTTTATGGTTACCTTCATTTTTCTCTGGATCCAGATCGATAAGTGCGAATAGCGTTTGGCTTGCCGCCATGCCTCGCTGGAACTGAGAGGTTACGTTAGTCAGAGCTTTCAGAGGACGCATCAAACCAAACATCGCAGAAAATACAACCGTAAAGGTACCCGGAGTAAGCTGTTCTTTAATAGAATCAATGCTCGCCAGATACAACACAGCGACAATAGCAACAGATGCTATCATCTGGATAATTGGGTTAGCAGCGGCTTGTGCCGTTACCAACTTCATGCTTTGCTGACGCATCTGGTTGCTGACTTTTTCGAACCGTTCACGCTCTATGTCCTGGCCGCCGTAGCTCAAAACAACTTTATGCCCTTTCAGCATTTGTTCAGCAGAAGCCGTTACGTTCCCCATCATGGTTTGCATGTTTTTGGACACTTTTCTAAAGCGTTTTGAAACAACCCCAATCCCCCACGCAACAACCGGAGCAACAGCAAACAGCACCAATGAAAGCTGCCAACTGTTGTAAAACATCAATACGAGAAGACCAATGATGCTTGCACCTTCGCGCACAATACTCACTAAGGCCCGGCTTGTTGCAGCAGAGACCTGTTCCGAATCATAAGTAATTCGGGACAACAAATTGCCTGTCTTTTCTTTATCAAAATAAGACACTGGCATGTGCATGAAATGGTTAAATACCATGCGACGAATCCGCATGACGACATTACCAGAAACCCAACTCAAGCAGTAATCGGCGGCAAACCCACTGGTACCACGAATAAACATCATGGCAAAAATGATCAGCGGAAGTGTGCGTAGGAAATCAGAATCTGTGCTTCCAAAACCTTCATCAAGCAAAGGTTTCAGCAGAGAAATCATATAGGTATCTGAGATAGCATTAATAACTAATGCAATGATAGCAACGATAAGACCAGCTTTATAAAGTCGGATATGTACCCATAGACGCTTAAACGTCTGCCAAGTCGTTTCATCAGTATTTATCGACATAGAAGTGCTTTATTTTCTTACATTAAGGCGCTTATTCTACCCGCTTACGCAGCATCTGCCTATACCAAGGCTCAAATGTATCACTTCGTTTCGTGCTAAAACGCCACTCTCCTTCGCTCACCCTCACGGTAACTTGACCACGATGTCCAGTGTCTAACCAAATGGAATCCGCCTCGATATAGGAAGCGACGACAGATTCTGCTGGCATTCCCCACTGATTCTCTTTCGCTAACGATGCGATGGCTAACGTCGGTGAGACCGCGTCAATAAAGCGCGGATTGGAAGAACTTTTGCTGCCGTGATGTGGCACAAGCATGATGTCACTGCGAAGTTTGTCCGGTTCTCTTAACAGTATCCACTCACTGATGGCTTCGATATCTCCTGTAAACAACGCCTTAAAGCCCGACGCTGGATCACGAATCCGGAATACACAGGAGTGAGGGTTATAAGCTCTTTTCACGGGTTGAGGCGGCCATAACACCTCGACATTTAGCCCCTGCCAATCCCAGTCAGCACCACTATGGCACGTATGATAACCATCAAACTGCTGGCTACTGCGTTTAATGACAGGAGAAAAATGGGTTTCAATTACATGCCTCCCTCCAGCGTGATCATTATCGGAATGACTGAGCACCAAAGTATCGATAGTTACGTATCCCCTTCCATGAAGTACTGGCGTAATAACTTGTTCAGCAATGCTGCCGTCCGGCCAGGCTTTACCGGTGTCATAAAGCAGCACTTTTCCGTCTTTTTCAACGACAACAGCCAACCCATGCCCCACATCGAGAATATCAATTCTCCACTCACCCCTTCTCTGCTCCGATAATAAAAAGACGCTGACCACCACAGCGAACAGCAGTAACCATGCCTGTCTGGACAAAAAGCGTTTGATAATAAAACAACCGCTAAGCAGGATGAGTAACCATGTGAGTTGAATCGACAAAGGCTGCCAACTGCCAAGCGCATACTGAATTGACTCGCTCAAAGGCCACAAAGAAAGGTCCACCCCCTGCCAAATATATTTCGCGTATGCCGAGCTAATTAAGGAGAAACACAATGCCAGAAACATTAAGGGAACGACGACAAACCCAAACCAAGGAATAAAAATCAGGTTATAAGCCATCGCTGACACGCTAAATCCGGAAAAGAAATAACCGCTTAGAGGAATAACTAACAAACTTAGCGCCAATTGCGTGACGAGCAAAACCTTTAGCTTGACTAACCAATTTCCCTGTTGTTTTTGCACTAAGTTAATCGCAAAAAGCACCAAACAAACCGACAAATACGACAACCAAAAGCTCATACTTAAGGATGCAAAAGGTTGAAAGAATAACTGTATAGCGACGGCCAGAAGGACGACTCGCCAAACACTCCAATGAACCAGAGCGTATTTGAGTGCAACATAGATAACACATACCGATACAGCACGTGTCGTTGGCAGAGAAAAATCAGCTAACCATGCATAGGCCAGTGCAACCGCCAATCCAAATATAGAGGGAATGAACTCAAACCCGGGAAAGGCAGTTCGAATGGATCTCCCAAGCAACAAGCCAAAGCTAAAGGCCATACCGATGTGTAAGCCAGAAATCGAGACCAGATGCAGCAATCCGCTGTCTCTGAGCGCTTGCCAAGTATCGTCACTCAGCGTTGTGCGGTCTGCAAAAGCCAGCGCTTTAATCAGCGCCAGGTGATTCAGATGGGATAGATCATCCATGACTCTGTCAATAATGATCTGCCGCCAGGAATGGTTGGTTCGGATAATCCAGCGCGCATCTTCAGGCACTATGGCTCGGGCCACAATGCCATTTCCCATTGCCTGCTTTTCAGCGTCAAAACCCGCTTCATTGCGAAGACCAATAATTGGTTTAAATAAAACAGAAGTCGTGAATTCACTGTTAACAGAGATAGGAAATTTAGTTATTAAACGCACGTTAGGTTTGAAAAAAGGTAACAGAATTTGGTCGTTTACCTGCTTGATCGTTACGACACCTTCATATCCATGACTTATTTGTTTAAAAGAGCTGTCAACTTTGCCAATTATGGTAATATTCTCCCCAATTCTAAAAAGGGCTTGTCGCTGATACTCAATAGCATTGCCGTGGATGATGACAACCATGCAGCCCCAAATGACGCCTATGCTAATTAGGCCGCGGCGTAACTTAATTATTGAGCCTGTGGTAATGATTCCCAGTAGCAACCAACGCCAGTCTGGCATCGTCGGCCACCACGCTGATGAAACAACGCTTGCTACAAATAATGCCAAGGTCAAACTTTTTTCTGAGAGAGTCATGCTGTCCTATGCCTAGAAAGCTGATAAAACGCTTCATGCCAGATCACGAAGTGATCAAGCGCCAAAAAGCATTAAAGGTCTTCGGCAATGTGTTATACAACCCGAACCTGTGGTGCTTAAATCGTCGTTCTGCGTCAGGTGCTTTTGCCGTTGGCCTATTTATGGCGTTTGTTCCGCTTCCCAGCCAAATGCTTATGGCAGCAGGTTTAGCTATTTTAATGGGCGTCAATCTGCCGCTTTCCGTGGCTTTGGTTTGGGTAAGCAACCCGATCACCATGCCAGTTTTGTTCTACTTTGCTTATAAGCTCGGGGCACTGGTGATGCATGTTCCGCCGCAGCCTTTCACTTTTGAACTGTCTTGGGAATTCATCATGCAACAGATGAGCACGATTGGACCTCCGTTTCTTTTAGGATGTGCTATTTGTGGTGTTGCTTCAGCCATCATCGGATACTTTGGCATTCGCGGATTGTGGCGCTACTCAGTGGTCCGCAGTTGGCAAAAACGAAACGTAAGATAAATCGTCATTACATAAAAATCAGCGCCTTGGATATGTACTGAGGCTCAAATAACAGATTGACTGAAAAGAGATGTCATCCACGAATGACAAATTGATAGGAAATACGAAAAAGGACCGTAATCGGTCCTTTTTCTGTTTTTTATGCTCAGCTAAAGGAGCCCCGCTTTACTTGGAACTCAAAACCGCCGCTGGATTTAACTTGGCCGCTCGCGACGCGGGATACCAGGTTGCCAACAAACTCAAAACAATTGCGGTTATCGACACCAAAGCCACATCAGGCCAGTGGAGTTGTGAAGGTAGGAAGTCGACAAAATAGATATCGCCCGACAGGAAGTGGTGCCCAATTAAACGCTCGAGCCCCGTAATCAGTGGCGTGAGATTTAATGCGACAAGCACACCAACCACACTACCAACTAAGCTGCCAAAGACACCAGAAAATACACCCTGCCATACAAAGATGCGCTTAATCAGGCTGTCTTTTGCTCCCATCGTTCTTAATATCGCGATTTCCGCTGCTCGGTCTTTTACTGCCATCATCAATGTCGAAACGATATTGAAACATGCCACACCAATCACCAGCACCATAACCAAATACATGATGGTTCGTACCAGCTGAATGTCTCGGTATAAGAAACCGAATTGCAGCTGCCAACTTTTCAGATAGACATATACATCGACCAAACCGCCCACTTCACGCACGATTTCCGGGGCATTAAGAACATCATTCGTTTTGAGAGAAATACCGGTAACACCATCATCCAATCGTGCATATTGCTGTGCGTCAGCTAACGGGACTAACGCGAGCGAATGATCTATCTGGCCATTCAAGGTTAAAAACCCGATGACCTGAACTCGAACACGCTTTGGTGCCTGAACGTTATTGCCAGTGCCCATTTGTGGGATCATCAAAGTGACATAGTCACCGACGTTGATGCCCAATTCGTCAGCAACACCACGACCTAAAATGACTTGTTGTTGTCCGGCATAGAAATTCTGCCATGCTGCTGGATCAATAAAATCAGACATGCTGGAGACCGCTTGCTCAAATGAAGGTTCAACGCCCCTCACTTCGACAGCTTTGAGTTTACTGCCCTTTTCTGCCAATCCGGTGAAACGTACATATGGGGCCGCAGCAACGACATTTTTATGTTTTAACGCTTGATTGATGGTTTTCGTGTAATTACGGAGCGGACCATCTACCCCTTCTAGCTCACCATGCGGAATCACGGACAGTACTCGTGACTGCAATTCCCGCTCAAACCCGTTCATTGCAGATAAACCAATGATGATGACGGCAACGCCAACGGCAATACCAATCGTAGAAGATAAAGAGATGAACGATACCATCTTGTTACGCTTTTTAGCGCGACTGAAACGACCACCAATCATCAGTGCTAAAGATGAAAACAAAATTAGCCCTCCGCCACTGCAGATTCAATCGTCAAACGATCCACCAGCAAACCATCCTGCATATGCATTTGACGATCCATCTTTGCCGCCAACTCCTTATCGTGCGTGACAACCAAAAAGGCAATATTCGACTCTTGGTTCAGCTCTCGCATCAGATCATAAATAGACAGTGCCGTGTTGTGATCCAGATTACCGGTCGGCTCATCAGCTAACACTAAGTCCGGTTTATTGACCAGCGCACGCGCAATCGCAACACGTTGACGTTCTCCCCCAGAGAGCTCCGATGGTCTGTGATCCACACGATGACCCAAACCCACTTTATCAAGTAACGCTTTTGCCGCTGCTTTTGCTTCCACCGCTTTAGTACCGCCGATCAATAGCGGCATTGCCACATTTTCCAAAGCAGTAAAGTCAGCGAGCAAATGATGAAACTGATAAACAAAACCCAGATGCTTGTTACGCAGTGCTGCTTGTTTATTAGAACTCAAGGAAGTCAGATTTTGCCCTAAGAAGTCCACTTCACCATGCGTAGCATCATCAAGGGCCCCAAGAATATGCAGCAGCGTACTTTTACCCGAGCCAGATGACCCAACAATAGAAACTAACTCACCTTTCTCCAGATCAAAACTGACACCTTTCAACACTTCCGTATCTAACGAACCTTCTCGGTAGACTTTACGAATATCACGACATTCTAATAGCTTATTCATAGCGGAGTGCCTCAGCAGGTTTAACAGAAGATGCTCGATAAGAAGGGTAAACGGTAGCAGCAAGGCTTAGAGCAATAGCCAATACCACCACTAATAAAATCTGAAATGAATCAATCAAAATTGGCAGATGTCCACCGAAGGTAAATAACGCAACGCCCGCATATTCAAGAATGGCGTTTAAATAAAGCGAAACCGTCACCCCAACTATGCCTCCTACAATGGAGCCAATTACGCCACTGCTCGCACCCTGAACCATAAAGATGGTCATGACTTGAGCTTGGGTCATGCCCTGAGTTTTAAGAATGGCGACCTCGGATTGCTTTTCCATCACCACCATGATGAGTGCTGAGATGATATTAAACGCAGCGACACCGACGATCAGACCCAGCATTAAACCCATCATATTCTTTTCCATTTTTACTGCCTGGAAAAGCTCGCCGCGCTGGACACGCCAGTCACTCCATTGCCATCCTTCTGGCATAGGTTTATCAGCAAAATTTGTCACCATGAAAGGGTCAGAGAAAAAGACACGCCAGCCAGACACCGTATTTTCTGGTAAGCGCATCAGCTTCGCGGCGTCCGTCATATTGACGATCATTAACTGACCGTCAACGTCAGAACCGGTATTGAATATACCAGCGACCGTAAAGTTACGTTGACTTGGAATGCGCCCAATCGGCGTAAACTGAGTTGCATTTGTGACCATTAAACGAACTTTGTCACCGATAGAAACTTTCAGAGCGCGCGCCAAACTGTGACCAAGAAAGACTTGATACTCTCCCGCCTGCAGTGAAGACAGTCGGCCAGCAATTAAGTGGTTCGCGATTGGGTCGCCCTTTTTCGGCTCAATACCAATCAAATACCCTGCCGTTAACTGCGCAGGACTTTGTATCACCGCTTCACCACGAACCACTGGCTCAGGTTCCGCCACTTTAGAAATATTCTGGATGAATTCTGGAGCTGTTTCTGTCAACGGAGTTTCACCATTTTGTTGGGAGATAACCGCATGAGGAAGTACGCCAAGAATGCGCTCTTTAAGCTGGGCTTCAAAGCCATTCATCACCGACAATACAGTCACTAACGACATAACACCGATGGTGATACCTGCTGTCGACATATAAGAAACAAATCGGCTAAACCTATCTCCAGAGCGTCCCCGAAGATATCTCAAACCAATAAATAATGAGATAGGATGATACATAAAAGATAAATCAACTGGCTGTTTTGATAGAACACAAACGTTGTCGGCTATCTTACCTTACTCTTCCGCTGAAAAAGACAAGATAATCACTAAATTTGTCAACGACATGCAATAAGTCTGCATTTCGAGCAAAAAGTTCAGGCTGGAAAACGGGTAAACTTGATAACTTCATTCAGTTAGCGATAATCAGTGCCTTACTTTCTGTTTCGTAAATACAGCTGTTCCGTAAATAAAGCTGTACCGTAATTTAAAGCTGTATCGCAAATGAAGCAGAGAGCGCTCGCTGGCAAAAGGATCGACAACATGACAGAGCAAGAATATTTCACCGTTCACCATAATCTGACCATAAACGTGGAAGCGTTAGGTGCTGACTTTGCTTTGCCAGATGAAGAAACCTTTACTTCCCAAATACCTGCACCATTCATTGTTTCCAGTGAATTCAGCAGGTTAGATACACTGTCAGACAATGCGCGTCTCGAATTACAAAACAAAGAGTTAAAGCACGTGATTCATTTGCTCGACACGCAGAATACGAAGCTTAACCTGTTGTTAAGCTTTATGCTGTCACAGCAAGATGACGCCGCAACCCGATTTCAAACAACTCAATTTGGCGCGAGTCAGCTCAGCTACCGCACCGATACTGCGCTAGAAACGAATCAATTAGTGCGTGTTAAACTGTTTCTGGATCAACCAGCGGCCGCAATATACTGCTACGCTGAAGTGGTAGAGTGTATAGCATCAGAATCAGGCTTTCTCATCACCCTGAAGTACAAGATGCTACGAGACTCCGATCAGGATTTATTGATCAAAGCCGCTTTATATCAACAACAAAAACTACTCCGTCAGCGCTCACTGGAGCGAGATAAAAAATAACTCCTATGACAAAAGCAACGATACTTTCCGTCACCAACCCATCTGAGCGTGGCGATAAAAAACAGCTAGGTAATTTACCTGGGGCAGCCCTTCCGCTTGCGATTGCAGAGCTTGCCAAACAACATTCCAGTCATTCACTACTTGTTGTACCGGATCCTCAGCTTGCCCTGAAACTACAAGCTGAAATTGAACAATTCACCGACCAGCCAGTGAGCCTTTTCCCTGATTGGGAAACGCTGCCATACGATAACTTTTCTCCACATCAGGAAATCATCTCTGACCGAATTGCGCGTTTGTACCAGCTACCGCATCAAAAGACCGGTATTACGATTGTGCCTGTCAGCACCGCCTTACAACGCCAATCGCCGCGTGACTTCCTGCTGCAACACACGTTAATGGTCAAAACCGGCGACCAATTCTCTCTCGAAAAACTTCGGGTACAGTTAGAAAACTCCGGTTACCGCCACGTTGATCAAGTATTCGGACCTGGCGAATACGCCAGCCGAGGCTCGATTCTCGATCTGTTCCCAATGGGCAGTGATGATCCATACCGTATCGATTTCTTTGATGATGAAATCGACACGATTCGAACTTTCGATCCCGAAAACCAACGCTCTATCGAAGACATTAAGCAGATCCAACTGCTTCCTGCGCACGAGTTTCCGACCACAAAAGAGGCGATTGAAGAGTTTCGTACTCGCTGGCGTACTCAGTTTGAAGCGCGTCGTGAACCTGAATCCATCTATATGCAGGTAACCAAAGGAACATGGCCGGCAGGTATCGAGTATTGGCAGCCTCTGTTCTTTGAACATACCGAAACTCTGTTCGATTACTTACCTGAAGACTCCCAGCTGATCACTTATGGCGATATTGAGTCAGCCGCCGAGACCTTCTTAAATGACGTTGAATATCGATACGATCAGAAGAAAATCGACCCATTACGTCCGCTTCTAGCGCCACATGATTTGTGGCTGAAAAAAGATGAGCTCTTCGCGCACTTTAAACAGCTACCTCAAGCTCAGTTACATCTGGAAAAAATCGTCAAGCGCGCAGGTCGTCAGAACCTGGCAGTACAGTCTTTGGCAGAGCTTGGCGTGCAACAGCAGAACAAAGAGCCGCTTTCTCGCTTGCGCCAGTTTAGTGAACAGTTCTCTGGCAAAATCGTTTTTTCTGTAGAATCGGAAGGTCGACGCGAAGCACTGACTGAACTTCTGCAAGGCATTAAAGTTCGCCCTGTAGTACACAACTCTTTGTACCAGGCATTGAATTCGGATAACCGCTTTAGCTTAATTCTTGGCGCGGCTGACCACGGTTTTATTCATGATGAACTGAACTTTGCACTTATCTGTGAAAGTGATTTGCTTGGCGATCGTGTTATCCAACGCCGCCGCAAAGACAAAAAGGCAGTCAATAGCGATACCGTCATTCGCCATCTTGCCGAACTTAAGCCGGGTCAACCCGTTGTCCATATCGACCACGGTATCGGCCGCTACATTGGACTGCAAACCCTTGAAGCAGGTGGTATGAAAACCGAATACGTAACGCTGGAATATCAAAACGATGCCAAGCTTTACGTACCCGTGTCATCACTGAATCTCATTAGCCGATACTCCGGCGGTGCAGAAGAAAGTGCGCCGTTACACAAACTCGGCGGAGAAGCCTGGGCGAAAGCACGCAGAAAAGCCGCAGAGAAAGTGCGTGACGTAGCCGCAGAGCTGCTGGATGTTTATGCCAAGCGTGAATTAAAACCCGGCTTTAAGTTCAAACTGGATCGTGGGCAGTATGCCACCTTCAAAGCAACCTTCCCGTTTGAGGAAACCGACGATCAATCAACGGCGATAAACGCGGTGATGTCAGATATGTGCCAGGCAAAAGCGATGGACCGACTGGTTTGTGGTGACGTTGGGTTTGGTAAAACGGAAGTGGCGATGCGCGCCGCATTTGTCGCCACAGACAATGGTAAACAAGTCGCGGTACTCGTACCAACTACCCTGTTGGCACAACAGCATTTTGAAAACTTCCGCGACCGTTTCGCTAACTTGCCAATTCGCGTAGAAGTATTATCGCGCTTCAAGTCCGCAAAAGAGCAAAAAGTCATCTTGCAAGATGTAGCTGACGGTAAAGTAGATATCGTCGTAGGTACACATAAACTGCTGTCCAGCGACATCAGGTTTAAAGATCTTGGCCTACTGATTGTCGATGAAGAACACCGCTTTGGTGTGCGTCAAAAAGAGAAAGTGAAGGCGATGCGGGCGGATGTCGACATCTTGACCCTCACTGCGACACCAATTCCACGAACTCTCAACATGGCAATGAGCGGAATGCGTGATTTATCCATCATCGCCACCCCGCCAGCTCGTCGCTTGGCCATCAAGACGTTTGTTCGAGAGCGTGAAGAGTCGGTTGTACGTGAAGCCGTACTGCGTGAAATCATGCGTGGTGGACAGGTTTACTTCCTGCATAATCAGGTCGAAACCATCGAAAAGACCGCCGAAGATATACAGAAATTGATTCCAGAAGCCCGTATAACCGTGGCACATGGTCAAATGCGTGAACGTGAGCTAGAGCGCGTGATGAACGACTTCTACCACCAACGCTTCAATGTTCTGGTGTGTACGACTATCATTGAAACAGGTATCGACGTTCCAACCGCGAACACCATCATCATGGACCGAGCGGATAACCTTGGTCTGGCGCAGTTACACCAGTTGCGTGGCCGTGTTGGTCGTTCTCACCATCAAGCCTATGCCTATTTATTGACGCCACATCCAAAAGCAATGACCAAAGATGCCATCAAACGTCTGGATGCGATTGCGTCTCTGGAAGATCTTGGCGCAGGCTTTACGCTCGCCACTCACGACTTAGAAATCCGTGGGGCTGGTGAATTACTTGGTGATGAACAAAGTGGGCAAATTCAATCAGTTGGCTTTACACTGTATATGGAGATGCTGGAACAAGCCGTAGAAGCATTGAAAGAAGGCAAAGAACCATCACTGGACGAGTTGCTGCGAGAGCAAACGGAAGTGGAAATGCGTATTCCAGCGCTTTTGCCGGATGACTACATCCCAGATGTAAATACGCGCCTGTCAATGTACAAACGTATTGCCAGCGTGACAGATACCGATGAGTTGTCGGAATTAAAAGTGGAGCTGATTGACCGATTTGGCCTGCTTCCTGATGCAGCGAAAAACCTCTTAGCTGTATCAGAAATGAAACTTGCTGCAGCTAACCTGAAAGCGAGGAAGATTGAAGCCCATGACAAAGGCGGATTCGTAGAGTTTTACCCTGATGCTGACATAAATCCAGTGTATTTGGTTAAACTCCTTCAATCGCAGCCGCAAAAATTTGCAATGGAAGGTCCAACTAAGTTCAAGTTTAGCGTACCATTGACAGACCGACGTAAACGAGTTCAGTTTGTTAACGACTTACTGAATGATTTTAAACAGAATTTATTACCAACGAGCTAACAGTCGAATGAGAATACTGATCCCGTTATTACTTCTATGTGTCTCTATGCCTTCTTGGGCACAACGCCAATTTGATATTGAAGTGATCATTTTCAAGCGAGCAGTCAACGCTGAAAGCGTGAGCGAATCCTGGTCAGACCAACTGCCTCAGATTGAGATGTCGAATGTCGGCAGTTTAGACAGCGATGCTTATCGCTCTTCTAAAGGCGTGACCTTATTACCTCGTTCCGCTTTCCATCTGAACCCACAAGAAGCCGCGCTGAACAACCACGCAGGATTTAAAGTGCTTAAACATGTGGCCTGGAGACAAGGTGAGCAAGGCCAAGGAAGTGCTCCAACTTTCCGTATCGTAGGTGGACGTGACTTTTCAGGTTCATATTACGCAGATGGTAGCCCTAACGACGGTAGCGTGACAACGTTCGCGAGCGACGGTTACAGTGAGTCCAATGTTGACGGCCCACTGTATGAGTTAGACGGCAAGATTCAAGTTTATGTTCAGCACTACTTGTTTGCAGAAACGACGATGGATTTCCGTGAGCCGGGCGTGAGACAAGTTCGCTTCGAAGCAAAACCGACCGAGCAACTGGCAGACGAAATGGGTGAAGTAGATGGCAACGTCCAAGTGGGTAACTTAGCGGATGTGTCACCAACCGTGACGGAAGAGAAGTTCCTCAAGACCTACAGACTTGAGCAGAAACGTCGTATGCGAAGTGGCGAAACGCATTATCTGGACAACCCGTTGATGGGCATGATCATTCAAGTGCGTCGTGTAGACTAATCAGAAAATTTAAATAAAGCGCAGCCCCGGCTGCGCTTTTGCTTTATACCTAAGTAAGACCGTTAGAAAACATTCATTAGAAATGGAAATCCGCTCGATTCATGAACCCTGATTTTGAAATCATCACTCCTCGCTTAGCTTTGCGCCTCATTCCCGCCGAAGACGCCAACGCTCTGCACCAATTGCTTGTGAACTCACCTTCTCTGCATACCTGGTTAGATTGGTGTGATGCCAACGTGTCACTCAAAGACGCGCAAGACTTTCTGCTTGCCACACGCTTAAACTGGGTAAAAACAGAAGCCTTTGGCTTTGGTATTTATGACCGGGAGAATAATGCCCTATTAGGTATGGTGGCGGTAAACGAGCTATATCACACCTTTAACATGGCGAGTATCGGCTACTGGGTCGCCGATCGTTATCAGCGTCAGGGGTACGCACAAGAGGCAGTTTTTGCACTTGCAGAGTTCTGCTTCGCTAAACTTAATCTGACACGAATAGAAATCGTCTGCGACCCAGAGAACACGGCCAGCCAGGCGTTAATTGAATCGATTGGCGCACAGAGAGAGATCGTTGCGAGAAACCGCTTTATTTTCAATGGTAAACCGAAAGATGGCGTAGTCTATTCTTTACTACCTCAAGACCTGAAGTGATCTTCTCCTGAGTCCGACAAACAAAAAAGCCACCGTAAACGGTGACTTTTGTATTTGTATCCGAAGATAAACTCGCTTTGCTAAGACTAAGCAAGCCCTTGTTGTATTAGTGCAATTTCAGATTAGGACGCAGTACGCGGTTAATTCGGCCAACCAGCATCATCAAACCAGTTTTAAAAATGCCGTGTAACGCGATTTGGTGCATGCGGTAAAGCGAAATGTACACCACGCGAGCAATACGCCCCTCAACCATCATAGAGCCTTTAGTCAGGTTGCCCATCAAGCTACCGACGGTAGAAAACTGGCTTAGAGAAACCAAAGAGCCATGGTCCTTGTAAACATAGTCTTTAAGTTCACGGCCATTAATCATCGCGACGATGTTGCTAAACGCTCGGCTTGCCATTTGGTGCGCAGCTTGAGCTCGAGGCGGAACGAACGTGCCGTCAGCCTGTGTACACTGAGCCAGATCACCGATAACAAAGATGTTATCGTCGCGCGTCGTTTGCAGTGTGCTTTTCACCACTAACTGATTGATGCGGTTCGTTTCCAGACCAGCAATGTCCTTGATGAAATCAGGAGCTTTGATACCTGCCGCCCAAACCATGATTTTAGCGTTAATCTTCTCACCATCTTTGGTCGTCAAGCCATCTTTCTCGGCTTTTGTCACCATAGTGGAAGTGCGGACAGTCACGCCAAGTTTTACTAATTCCTGGTGTGCCGCAGTAGAAATACGTGATGGAAGCGCTGGAAGGATACGAGCACCAGCCTCAACAAGGTTTACATTGAGTTTACTCGAGTCTAAATCACCAAAACCGTAGGCACGCAGCTCTTTGATTGCATTATGCAACTCAGCACTCAATTCTACACCCGTAGCACCGGCACCAACAATCGCGATATCAACCGTACCGTTACCATTTTTCGCGTGAAGCTTAAGAAACTCATTGTTCATTTCAGTGCGGAAACGATGAGCTTGCTCTGGGCTGTCCAGGAAAATACAGTTTTCACGTACGCCAGGGGTATTGAAATCGTTTGAAGTAGAGCCAATCGCCATGACCAGAATGTCATATTCCAACTCACGACCTGGCATCAGAAGTTCACCGTGCTCGTCTTTCAATTCACTCAGAGTGATGATTTTACGTTCACGGTCAATGTCTTGAAGACTGCCCATTTGGAAGTCGAAACTATGATTCTTCGCATGAGCACGATAACTCAGAGCGTCGACACCCTCGTCTAATGATCCGGTTGCTACTTCATGTAACAACGGTTTCCACAAGTGGCTCGCTTTACGGTCTACTAACGTAATGTGGGCGCGTTTCTTTCGACCAAGTGTGCGACCAAGCTTAGTTGCCAATTCCAGGCCACCAGCACCGCCGCCTACAACGATAATGCGTGTCACAATGATTTTCCTCTACAAAATGAATAAATGGGTTCAGCCCGATGCTTCAATTTCAGTCACACTGATGAAAAGCATCCAACCGATGAATTCTTGGTTCTTTTAGAGGTGTCTCGATCTGTTTGGATTAAAATGGATGCATTGCTTGTTGTTCATTCGTATCAGTTTTTTATTGCGCATCTCTTACAATGTCAGGAGCTCAAACCCGGACAAAATGTGGGCAAGTTTGTTCTTGCTCTCAATAATTTTTTTGATGTTCGTCAAATAATTTTAATCCCGCTCATTATATAGAGCCGTCTTTTGAAGGCAACCAAAATCCTTTCTGTGGATACGGTTTGTCTACTTTTCGATTACTCTACAACAGCATACCCGTGCTACATAGCTTCCGACCAGCAAAACACTGGGCAGAGCACAATAATCGTTTTAAACAGGGGCTATCAGGGATACAAAAAAAACAGCACTCTAAAGAGTGCTGATTCAGAGTGGAAAGTCGTGCCAATCTAGGAGTTCTTAAACTCCTTGACCGTTTGAAGATGGTGAGAGATCTTTTTAAACTTGTGCGTTTGGGTGTCATCCCAAATGATAGGATAATGCTTTTCCAGCTCAGCGGCGCTTTCCTGATTGTCGCGTACCTCGTCCTCTTTAGTCAAAATAACCAAGCAATGCCCCTGATTTTTCGCCCGGAACTGGTCGACACACTTGGTTGCAATGTCTTCGTACTCTTCAGGACGGTCGATACGCCCAGCCATGTTCTTCTCTGGATGTAGGTTCGGGTTAAACATAACCTGCTTGATACCACAGAGAAAACCAATCCGTTCAGACCAATAACCACCAAGACCCACGCCACAAATCAGCGGATTTGGGTCATCAGATTGATCAATTACTTTCGACACCTCTTTGAGCAGGTGCTGCATGTCATGTTTAGGATGAAGCGTGCTGTAATTGATAAAGCGGACGTCATCGTCGATAAATTGTAACTGAAGAACTTTTTCGTGGTTACCCGGGCTAGTACTATCAAAGCCATGCAAGTAAATAATCATTTGTACCTCTCCCTGTAAATATCTGGTACTTTTCTTAAAACTAACACTATTTCCTTACTCTTAAAGGGGAATATGTCACGAGTTCTAAAAACAGTGATCGTCTATACACAATTGGTCCTCTGATCCTCTAGACACAATACGTATCTAAACACAATAAGTCTCTACACTCGTGTGCACAGATTAAGTATTGTTCATCTCCCCACAATTGATAAGCCAGTAAGTACCAAAGCATAGCCATGACTAAAACTCGAGGATGCCAAGCGATGACCCCTTCCAACCAGACAGACACATTCTCAATGCCTCTCATTTTACAATAGCGTACTACCGCATCCTGAATAGGCACATCAGCGACCTGCAGCGTGATGGTTAAGTCTAATCGAGGATCAGCCAACCCTGCATATTCCCAATCAATCACTTTGACACCATCAGCGCCCCTGACCAGGTTATAGCTACCTAAATCAAAATGACACAGCGCGATAGGCAGTGGCTCGATGCTCGGCTCAGTTCGCCACTTCTGATAGAGCAACTCAAACTCGGTTCCCGAGTATTTTCCGCCTAATTCTAGCCAATAATGGTCAATTCGCGAGAGATAAGAGAATGGGACAACAGGAATAACATTCGTTGGAGATTGGTGGATCGTCGCTGCGACGGACAATAACTCGTCCAATTCAATGCCGACATTAGTCAGTGTTTCGCCTTCTACCCACTCAACCAACAGACCTTGCTCATGGACAAACACCGGCTTCGGGCCAATACCAAGAGGCTCAATGGCACTGAGAACCTGATATTCGTTGTGACGGGTAATAAAAAACGCCTTACAGACTTTACTTAGAGGTCGCCAGACATAAGCAAGACCATCTGACGTTTCTAAGTGCCAACAGCGGTTAGTTAGCCCTCCGGTGAGCGTTTGTACTTTCACCGGAGGTTCAACGAAAAAGCCATCAAGCGCATTTAGGGTCGGATCGAGCTGCTTCGCCTGAGGCCAGGAAAACAATGCCATCGATGACTTCTCCATCACTACCGATTAAAGCCCAAACAAGCTCTTAGATTGTGCCTTACGAATTTCAGTTTCATCTGCCCATTCGATCAAGCCAGTTTCCAAATCCATGAGTCGCATGGTCATTTTGTAGTACACATCTTTATCGCTTCCGGCATTCTTCACAATACTGGAAAGGTTGCCGTAAAGCATGTATTGGGCGCCGACCATTTTACCGAACTGAATCGCAGCACTCTGATTGACCAGCTCATCCGTATTCTGGAAGTTCAGTTGTTGGCGCACAGACTCGACGCGCTCCATATCAACAAAACGGAACTTACCTGAATTCAGCATCTGGGTTGAAATTGTGTCAGTAATTGATTCAGTATCAATGTGCTCACTGGTCTTATTCTTAATGCGCTCAACAAACACGATTGGACGTTGGTCGCGAGTAATTGCCGCTACAGAGCCAGACATCATCATGCTATCGACCATTTCAGCAGCAATTTTTTGCAGATCAGTAGAACCAAATTCGATGGTTGTGGTTTCTGTCTGCTGAGCATCACCGTATGAGACCTTGTTAGCACAACCACCCAGAATGACGGCAAGACCTAAAACAGCAATAATACTTTTTTTCATGAGAGTTCCTTAATTTCATACAATACCCTCGCGCTCAGGACGCGGGGTACACTTAATTATCTTGTGCTTGTCTGATTTGAACGCGAAATCGCGTGCCATTCGGGTTCACAGTGACTTCAGAAAGTACAACCGACTCAAACCCACGCACAATCATCTTTCGCCACGGACCCGGCTTGGTGTTTACTTCCAGTCCGTTATTGTCATACCAGTAAAAACGGTAAAGGACATGTTGATCACCCTGATAGTTACTGCTCAGCTGGACGACACCTCTTGGACGGTCATCGACATAAGTAGTCCGAATGTTATCCACCTGCAGTCGGCTACCTAATACATTGTCATTAAAAAAGACTTGCTGTGTCGGGCCGTCAATTCGGATACCCGCGGTATTGTCGGCACATCCAGCCAACCCCACAAGCATCGCTAAGCCAATAAGCCATACTCTCATTACAATCTCCCTAATTGCTTATGCCACACAGTCGAGTGCGATCCCTGACGAGAGACCCACACCAACGTGGTTTGCTGTGCAGGCACATCAAATTGATAGACTTGATCACCTAAGTTTAAACTCTGTGTTCCTGGCTTCACTATTTGTGATGCCGTTTTTACTTGTGCAGGCAGCGTTTGCCAGCTTCGGGTATCCGGTTGTTCCGTTAATGTATTCCAGACATTGAACAAAAGGTTGCCAACATCATCACCTTTCTGGGCGGCTTGTTTCCGAATACGATCTTTAGCCCAAACGCGGATTGCCTGGCGAATAACGATAGACATCAAACGCTCATTGAGATCGTTTTGTGCCATTGCATTTACATCTGCCAATGTACTGGCATTCAGTTTGTTACCATTCAGGCTGACTTCTGCAAACCGTTGCGAGCCTTGATTCGGGTAATAAGGCAAAGCTAACGAGTAGATTCCCCACCTGTCGCGGCTATCGTAAATGGGTAAATCGATGCGCCATCCTTTAAGAGCTTCAACCACACCCTGCTCATCCAGAATGATAACCCGGCCTTGCATATTACTTAGGCTCGTTGGCGCATTACCATAGCGTTTTTCAAGCAATCTGAGGTCTTCACTCATACCCAATTTTTTAGCTGCGTACATTGTGCTTTCGATAACTTGTCGATTATCAGGCATCACTGCCAGCGCACGTCGATAATCGACATAAGCGCTGTTGAGGTCTCGCGAAGCTTCATACAACAAACCGGAAAGGTAGAACAGATACCCATTTTGTACGGCGCCAAGTTTTTTCCCTGCATCAGGGTATCTGGCTAGCACACTCCCCAAATTAGCGGACATGCCTTGGCTATTCAGATCTTTTTCTGCAGCTTGTAACTCTTTTTCACGCGCTTTTCTTGCCGCTTCCTGTACCTGATTTGCTCGGCGAACCTCGACTAATGAGCCTTCCAGATCATTTTTCTGCAAATAATTCAGCGCCAGATACAAGTGTAAAAAACCAAGCTCATAATCGGCAGGATGGTAATCTTGAAGATTATCATTAACCGCGATAGAACCGACACTAGTGGCCGTTTCAGAGACAGAAATGATGGCACGATCTTGTTGAGTACGGACAGCACGATCACTGTTTTCTAATGCGCTAAGGCTGGTGGGGTAATCTTGAGCAAGAAATGAAAGTCGGCCTCTTTCGAAGTTGCCAAGTATCTCACCACCAACATCCGGTGATTGAAGTTGTTTGGCTTTTGCATATTCGCCAGCGACGACGGCCTGATAAACGTCTTGGTTCTGATCACTATAGTGACTAAATAAGTTACCAGCAGATAAATTAGCACAACCAGACGCCATAAGAGCCCAACTCACCAGCCCTAACAGCTTCACACCTAATTTCACATTTATCTCCACAAATGTGTGCTCAGAAAGTAAATAAATTGGGCGGCAATACCAATCACAGTATGTAAGTGATCAGAAATAGCGCAGGAAAAATGCTTGAGAACAAGGCAGAATTTTTAGATAAGTAGTTATTCTACAATCAAAAATTCTAATGCAGTTATCGAGTATTTTAACAAGCTAGAATGACCAGTTATTTACTACGATTGGTATAATTGTACCACCCAATTTAAGTCGCTTAGCTCAGCACCATTGGGCCTAAAGGACGACCACCTAAAAGATGCATGTGAATATGATAAACTTCCTGACCACCATGAGGGTTGCAGTTCAGGATCAAGCGGTAACCGTCTTCGGCAATGCCTTCTTCTTTTGCCAGTTTTTTCGCAACGGTAAATAGTCGCCCCATTACCGCTTCATCTTCAACTTCCACATCATTAACGGTAGGAATCAATTTATTTGGGATGATAAGAATATGGCTAGGCGCACGCGGGTTGATATCACGAAAAGCGGTCACTAAATCATCTTGGTAAAGAATGTCTGCTGGGATTTCCTTACGAATAATTTTACTAAAGATAGTCTCTTCCGGCATGGGTACTCCATTTTATAAGGTTGTGGAACCCATTTAGTATGCGCCAAGCAAAAGCATAGCTCAATAAAAACAGCGTTCACTTAACACTATTCATTAAGGTGTTTAAAACTAAGCTATTTTTGTCGTGTGCGTCATAAAATGTGCGTCTCAGAGTCAATACAATCCAGCGAAATTTGGTACTTTTTTAAGACAATTATAAATTATCCCCAAATCACCTGAGTTGCTTGCAAGAGTTAGTTCTAACACTCCTCAAACTGCACTTTTAAGTCATTTGGAACCTTTTTGTCTATTTTCGGGAGAGGACGCTCACTTATGCGAGGTTCAGTTATTAGACGGATGTATGCGGGTTTTGCACTGATTATCATCCTATTTGCAGTCACAATTGCCATTATGATGGGCGGTATGCAAGACATTCACGGTAAGTTCGAGACCGTATCTAAATCATCTTTACCACTCGTTTCTTTATCCAACCAAACCAGTGTCGAACTACTGTCTGCTGACAAATCTTTTAAAGACTTCCTAACCACTGAGAATAAGCAGCGTATGGACGAAATGCGTCAGGAGTTCGCCAAATCTCTACAGAGTTTCGAGGTAACCTTGGCGCAGTTAGAATCCGCCAGTCAAATTTACCCCTCTCTAGCAGAACCCTTTTCTGAGCTAAAAAAGTTAGAGAAGAGCTATTTTTCTGAGGCTCTTGAAGCAATGGATAACTACGAAGCGATGTTTTCTGCGCAAGAAGAAGTGCAAAAATCTTCTCGCCGTTTCCAAAAACTGAATACCGAACTCTCTGTCGGGCTGAAAGAGTACGTTGCCGATTACTCCAGCATTCCGGTGAAGGTGATGGCGAAAAGCTACTTCATTAAGTTGAAAGAAGCAGAAGTGATCACGTCTGACGCATTAGCAAGTTCCGACTCAGCGTTTGTCACCAAAGCCGTCGCTAAAAACCGCAAAGCACTCATTCACTTAAACGATACGTTCCGTGCTCTGGCCGCTCATTTGCCAGGGGTAGAACAAGCCTTTGGGGATTCCGTCGAACAGTTTACTCGTGACGTAGGTAAACGTGGCGGGGTACTGGATCAGCACAATAACTTCCTGATCGCCCGCGCAGCGTTGTATAACAACATCACTAACCTTGCTATCAAAGTTGATGCGACGAAAACTATTCTCGAACAGTTCACCACAACCGCTACCGATAAATTGAATCAGTCCCTGACGGAGGCAGGTGACATCTACTCTGCCGGCGTAACGAAAGCGCTGATCATTGGTATGGTAGTAGTACTTTTTGCCGCTGCGATTGGTTATCACATTGCGCACAGCGTTCGTGAGCCACTGACTAAGATTCTTAACGTTCTTGAAAGCCTCACCGAAGGTGACATGACGCAGCGCATTGATGTTCGATACAAGAATGAATTCAGTCGTGTGAGCGGCCACATTAACTCCTTAGCCGACAGTCTGCATGACATTCTACTCAAACTGAATGAAGCCTCTGAAAATCTGGCGTCGACGGCCGCAACCAACGAACAAACCTCTTCTCAAGCACAACAGCAATTGAGCGCTCAACGAGAGCAAACCGCTAACGTTGCAACGGCGATGACCGAGATGTCACATTCGGTTCATGAAGTAGCGCACAGTGCTCAGGGCTCGTTAGAGATGGTAAAACGCGTCGAATCTGCATCAGAAGAGGGTCGCACTATTATGAGCGGCAATATCACAACGATTAACCAATTAGAAACTCGCCTACATGAGTCTGTCTGCGCCGTCTCTGAATTGCAGAAGATGAGTGCTCAAATTGGCTCGATTCTGGATGTCATCCGTAACATAGCCGAGCAAACCAATCTGCTGGCGCTCAATGCCGCTATTGAAGCTGCTCGCGCAGGAGAACAAGGACGCGGTTTTGCCGTCGTAGCCGATGAAGTTCGCGTGCTTGCTTCAAAGACGACGCAGTCGACCACTGAAATTGAATCGATGATCAGTAATCTGCAATCAAGGTCGCAGTCAGCGAATTACGTCATCCAAAGCTGTATGAATGAGATGGAGATGTCTGTCGAACAAGCGTCCAAGGCAAATAGTGCAATGGAAGAAATTCAGGCACTGATCATCGAAATCAGTCAAATGAGTATCCACATTTCACAAGCCGCTGCGGAGCAAAGTGAAACGTCTGCAGACATCGCACGAAATATCGAGGATATCAACCACATCGCGGATGAAAGCTACCAAGCGATGTCAAACATCGCACAGACCAGTGAGTCCCTGACTCATTTAGCACATCAACAAAACGAGCTGGTACATCGATTTAAATTATAAATAGGGATATTTAACTGGTTCAACCAATTGTATAAGGGCGACTTTTTATTAGATCGCCCTTGTTTTTTATCGGCCGTGTCTACATATGGTTATTATGGCCGACTCAACCCTTTTCATATCTAATTTAGAGCGGCCGCATAAAAAGGAAAATCTATGGCTGTTCATGTTGGTATTATTGACCAAGACCCAGTGAGATTGGTTACCCCTCTATTGGATAATCGCACACTAAGTTCTCATATAGTCTTCATAGGCGATGCAAGCCAGAAGGATATGTACAACCGACTGAGTAACGTTCTAGCGCAGCGAGAGATTACCTCCGAATTCTTTGAGATCCCTTCTGCCGTTAATACTACTTTGATTAAGCAATCGATTCAGAAGTTGGCTAAAGATCTTCACGACCGAGGTGAGGATGTAAAATTGAATGCCAGTTGCGGCCTTCGCCACCGATTGCTTTCGGTGTATGAGGTTTTCCGCACCTACCACTGGCCAATTTTCGTTGTTGAGCCAAACAGTGACCGATTATGTTGGCTTTACCCTGATGGCCAAAAGGATACTCAGGTTGAAGATCATATTACGATTGCTGACTACCTAACGATTTTTGGTGCGCGAGGCGAATTCCAACACATTGATTTACCGCCTCTTCTTGATAAAAAATTGTATGAACTTGGTGAGCGTTGGGCATCAAACGCCCTTGAGCTTGGCCCTGGTCTTGCCACGCTAAACTACCTTGCTACCACTTGTCGCAAAGAGCAGAAACTCGATGTAGAGCTTTCTGAGAAACAACAAGGCTATCGTGAACTAAACATGCTGATTAGCGATCTTGTTGAAGCCGAAATTGCCACTTATGAAAACGGCATCCTAACGTTCGCGAATGAAGATGCACGTCGTTTTTCTAACGGCGAATGGCTGGAAACGCTGGTACACAGTACGGTTAAACAGATTCAAGACACCATGCCAACGATCCAGGACCGATCTTTGAATGTTCAGGTTTATCGTAAGCTTGGCGAAAGTGAAGTGCGAAACGAACTTGATGTGGCGACAGTGGTAAACAACAAGCTCCACATCATTGAGTGCAAAACGAAAGGCATGCGTGATGACGGTGACGATACGCTGTACAAACTGGAATCACTTCGTGATTTACTAGGTGGCCTGCAAGCACGAGCTATGCTGGTGAGCTTCCGCCCTTTACGTCATAACGACATCACTCGCGCAGAAGATTTAGGACTGGCTCTGATTGGCCCTGATGAGTTAAAAGACCTTAAAACTCACCTTACGGCTTGGTTTGTGGCCGCTGGTGGTTCAGACGAAGTTTAGTCAAAAGATAAATTATATCGATACAAAAAAGCCAGAGGTTGAATTGAACCTCTGGCTTTTTATTTTCAGTCAGATAACGACTTAAAGCATTTTACGTGCTGCTTCTACCACAATTTTGATTGAGCGAGCTTCCGTCTCTTTCAGAGTTGAATGATCTGGAATCTCTTTTTGGGTGCGGTTGATAATAACACCCGCGACACAACCCGCTTTTAGACCGGAGCTTGCACACATAGTGAGTAGTGTTGCTGACTCCATTTCAAAGTTCAGAACGCCCATCTCTTGCCACTCTTTCATTGAACCCTGAAAGCGTTTAACCACACGACCTGTGAACGTATCGTAACGCTCTTGACCCGGGTAGAAAGTGTCACTTGAAGCCGTCACACCCATGTGAACCGTTGCGCCAGACTCTTCTACTGCGGCTTTCATTGCCGTCGCAACATCAAAGTCCGCAACCGCTGGGAACTCCATAGGTGCGAAGTGCAGGCTTGCGCCATCCAGACGAACAGAACCTGTTGTCACGATCATATCACCTACATTTACATGAGGTTGGATCGCACCCGTAGTACCAACGCGTAAGAAAGTGCGAACACCAAGCTGAGCCAACTCTTCAACAGCGATAGACGTAGATGGACCACCGATACCAGTTGAACAAACCACAACAGGCTTACCATCCAATTCTGCACGGTATAGCGTGTATTCACGTTGACTGGCCAGGAATACTGGGTTCTCCATTTGCTCCGCGATTTTTTGTACGCGAGCAGGATCACCGGGAATAATGGCTAGCGTTGCACCATTAAGATCAGCTTCAGTAACACCGAGATGGAATACAGCTTGAGACATAAGTCGCTCCTTGTTCTGGCTTATTTTGTGAGTAATAAGCTCATATAAATGTGATTGGGTACAGAAGCACTTTAACCAACCTTTCCGGGCATTATAGTGACATCTGTCACACAGACATAATGCAATGAACACACACTTTCATTAAAAATAGATTTAAATCACATTAAAAATGAAAATAAAGACCTGTTGCATATCAGAAGTGTGGATTATTGAACTCAGTTATTCGCAAGAGCCGATAAGAACGGAAAAAATAAAAATCCGAGACACCAAGTGCCTCGGATTAACTATAGTGCAACTTTGTTTCACTACGGCATCTGTTTCGATTTAAAACGTAACAGCCGCAAAGCATTGAGTGTTACCAGGGCCGTTGCTCCACTGTCTGCCAGCACCGCAACCCAAAGCCCCGTAATACCCAGAAGGCTGGTCACCAGAAACACCCCTTTCAGACCAAGCGCCAATGCAACGTTCTGGCGAATATTATTCATCGTCGCGCGTGACAGCTCGATCATTGCGGGCAGCTCCAGCAAGCGATTGTGAGTCAGTGCGGCATCTGCGGTTTCCAGCGCAACATCTGTGCCTCCTCCCATCGCAATACCAATACTGGACGCTTTCATCGCTGGTGCATCATTGATACCGTCTCCGAGCATTGCAACCGTGTGCTGTTTAGAAAGCGTTTCAACGTAATGCACTTTATCTGCTGGCAGCAAGCTAGCTTGATAATCTAACCCTATTTGGGTCGCGATCGATTCAGCACTGCGAGGGTTGTCTCCGGTTAACATCACCGAAGAGATCCCGAGTGCCTTTAGAGCCTGCACTGCTTGATGTGCGTCATGGCGTAACGTGTCCTGCCAGGCAATGACACCAATTACTTCTTCCTCACGGCGAACAATAACGACGGTTTTGCCCGAATCTTCCAACTCAACGATCTGTTCTTCAAGCGATTGTGAAAGTTGAAAGTCGACTTTGGAAGGTGCGATAACCTGAACCAACGTTCCTTCCACAACACCCGTCACACCCGAACCCACTTGTGCGGTTTTTTCACTGGCTTCGGGAATAACAATACCTAAACCTTCAGCTTTATTGACCAGAGATACCGCCAATGGGTGACTTATCCCAACCTCAACCGCAGTGGCAAGACTCAGTAGCTGCGCTTCAGTCACTTCGAATGAAAGGACATCGGTGACTTGTGGCTTGCCTTGCGTCAGCGTACCAGTTTTGTCAAACGCAATAGCCTCCACTTTTCCTAGTATTTCTAGAGCCGCACCGCCTTTGATTAATGCGCCACGTCGTGCCGCAGCGGCTAAACCAGACGTAATCGCAGCGGGCGTTGAGATAACCAATGCACATGGACAAGCGATAAGTAATAGCGCTAAACCACGGTAAATCCATGTTTCCCAAGGCTGAGCGAACAGGAGCGGTGGAGTGATGACCACGACCAGTGACACCAACATCATAAACGGCGTATACCAGCGGCTAAACTTATCCAGAAAACGTTCTAGCGGTGCTTTTCGTGATTCCGCCTCTTCAATTAAGTGCAGGATACGGTCAATAGCATTGTCACCTTGTCTCGAGGTCACCTGAATCCGCACGACTTTGTCGACGACAACAACACCCGCCATTATCTTATCGCCCTCACCGCGCTCAGCAGGAATCGATTCACCAGTAAGCGCACTTTCGTCAAAGCTTGCTAACGAGTTCATCATAATCCCATCGGCTGGCATGCGACCTCCGGGAGCGACTTCAATGACATCTCCTGGCTCAAGTTGCGAGGCAGGTACTTCAGTGCGCACACCATCTTTAATCAAAATGGTGTTCTCCGGGACTAAGTTCATCAGAGCCTGAATGCCGCTTCGTGCTCGGGAGGATGCATATGCTTCTAACTTTTCACCGATAAGGAATAGCAACAGCACCATAGCGGCTTCTGCCGTTTCACCTAAATACAGCGCACCTAACGCAGCAACGCTCATTAAGGTCTCAATAGCAAACGGCGTTCCTCCTTTCGCTAACTGAACGGCTTTCCGCGCAATGGGATACAAACCCAGCAGACAAGTTAAGGTGAATATCCAGGTGCCAATTTGAGGGCTTATATTGGAAACAATGGCTGCAATCAGCATTGCGAAAGAAATAAGGAAAATATGCCGATTATCTTTGACCAGACCACGCCAACCTTTAATTTCACTTTGCTTATTTGGTTTATCCAGTGAGGCGAGAGGGAAGCCTGTCTGGCGAGCAGTTTGTTCAATAATAGAGGTCAGTGAGTGGTCATCAAAATCAACAATCAATTTCTCGGTAGCAAACATGACTCTGGCGTTGCTTACACCTTCTAACCCTGTAATCGCCTTTTCAAGCTTTAGTGCACATGATGGGCAGTCCATGTCTGCGACGAGCCAACTGCTCCGAATTAAAGATTTGGGCGCTCTTTCGGGTACTTCGTCAGCTGTAGATTCCGAACTGCAGCAACTACCGCTGCAACAGGCACTTTCACCTGTATCGACCGTTGCTTTGGTAATGTTAAGGATCGGTGTCGTCGACGCACAACAGGAGTCATTCGCCCCTAACGGCAGCGCCGATTTAATTTTGCCAGCTTGGCAACCTTTATGTTTCGTGCACATAAGCCATTTTCCTTATTGAGATAACCTGTTCATCTGACAACAAGGATAAACCTTGGAGTAAGCTCCAGGGTCAAGCTAATTCGGATAAATTTTGACGCCACCCGCAGACTAAACGCCAAAAGGCGCAGATGCGCCTTTTTGGTGTAGGTTTGGTAAGTCGGTAGTTACACCGGATGCATGAAACATTCGTTTAGTGTTACTCCGAGTGCCCTTAATACATCTCGTCTGGTGATAATCCCGACCAATTTCCCCTTATCATCAATGACGGGATATACTTTGGGCTTACCGACTTTCATCATGTCAGCCAAGTCAATAATCGACATTTCGGGCGAAACTGACAGTACATCCGGATGCATGCATTCCTGAACCGTGTGCGTATCCTGGCAGTGGTAGCTCGCTTTCACTAACTTATCCAGCAAGTCTTGTTCCGATAAGAAACCAATCACCTTTTTGTTCTCATCGATGACAGGACCACCCAGCGTCAAACTTTTCATTACCTTATTCAACGCAGCCGTAAGCGACATATCTTTGGTGAAGGTCACTGCTTGCAACGTCATGTAATCTTTTACTTTTAATGAAGCCATCCTAATCTCCTTAGCACCATATTCTTGCGGCCTTTAGTTAAGTGTCGTCTAATTTTCTGATTTTACTAAATGGAAAGTGTCAATTTTGCTTCTGGCGCTAGTCTATTGATCTCTATCCGAATTAAAGAGACTTAAAAATCAACAAAGACGCAGTGACATATTTATATAACTTCTCACGGCACCAAACTTTATGACTCGTAGAATTAGACAATGTGTGTCACATAAAACACGCTTTTGGTGGGATGTTTACCAGAAAAAGCTGAAGCACCGCGCACAAAAAAGCCAGTCGGGGAAATTGACTGGCTTTGCGGTCTTTATAACGAGGATGAAATTAAGCGTTTTCCATCGCGGCGACGATATCGCGAGCTACTGCTTCAGCAACTTTGATGCCGTCGATGCCAGCCGATAAGATACCGCCAGCGTAACCCGCACCTTCACCCGCTGGGTAGAAGCCTTTCAAGTTGATGCTTTGGAAGTCTTTGCCACGTTTAATGCACACTGGTGAAGACGTACGTGTTTCTACACCCGTCAGCAAACCGTCGTCTGAAGCAAAACCTTTGATCTTGCGATCGAATGCCGGAATCGCTTCACGAATTGCCTCAATTGCAAACGATGGCAGCGCTTTCGATAGGTCAGTAAGCTTGATACCTGGTGTGAATGATGGTTCAACATCACCGAGCTCGCTTGGATCGCGACCTTTCAGGAAGTCTCCAATCTTTTGTGCTGGTGCGTCGTAAGTCTCACCACCCAACATATAAGCGCCAGATTCCAACTCACGCTGGAAGCGAATACCTGCTAGCGGATCACCAGGGTAATCCACCTCTGGAGAGATTCCAACAACAATGGCACTGTTTGCGTTACGCTCTGAACGAGAGTATTGGCTCATACCATTTGTTACTACGCGGCCTTCTTCTGATGTTGCTGCTACCACAGTTCCACCCGGACACATACAGAAGCTGTAAACCGTGCGGCCGTTCTTACAGTGGTGAACCAGTTTGTAATCCGCCGCACCAAGAATGGGATGTCCTGCGCTTGGACCAAAACGTGCTTCGTCAATCATTGATTGTTTGTGTTCAATACGGAAGCCAACCGAGAATGGTTTTGCTTCCATGTAAACACCGCGTTCATGCAGCATTTCAAATGTGTCACGCGCACTGTGGCCAACAGCCAGAACAATGTGGCGGGATTTGATTTCTTCACCATTAGACAGAGTTACGCCCGTAATCTGACCATCTTCAATATGAAGATCATCAACACGTGTGCTAAAGCGGATTTCGCCACCCAGTTCGATGATTTTCGCGCGCATTTTTTCGATCATCGTTACCAATTTAAAAGTACCGATGTGCGGTTTGCTTACATACAGAATTTCTTCTGGTGCGCCAGCGTCGACAAATTCAGTGATCACTTTACGGCCGTAGAAGTTTGGATCTTTAACCTGGCTGTACAGCTTACCGTCAGAGAATGTACCTGCACCGCCCTCACCAAACTGTACGTTTGATTCGGTGTTTAGTGCACGCTTACGCCAGAAGCCAAATGTGTCTTTCGTACGCTCGCGAACTTCTTTACCACGCTCAACAATAATCGGGTTAAAGCCCATTTGAGCCAGAACAAGACCAGCAAATAAACCACAAGGACCAAAGCCGATAACAACCGGGCGCTCTTTCAGGTTTTCAGGTGCTTTCGCAACATACTTGTACTCCATATCCGGAGTTTGGCGAACGTGTGGATCTTTCGTAAACTTACCTAACAGCGCTTCTTCATCGCCTTCAACGATGATATCCAGCGTGTAAATAAGATGAATGTTAGTTTTCTTTCGAGCATCGTACCCGCGTCTAAAGACGTTAAAAGAGATAACTTTCTCAGCAGGAATGCCAAGCTTTTTAGTAATCGCGTCTAGTAGCGCGCCTCCCTCGTGATCAAGAGGAAGTTTAATTTCATTAATACGAATCATGTCGATGTCTCGGATAGTAGGTGTCTTAGCCAAAACTCTGCGAAATACAGGGTCAGCTCACAATGGCGCGCATTTTACGAGAAATTGAATTGTCTGTCATACTAAATCAAAAATAGGTGGCGAATTTAACTTAGGGGCTGTTGACCTTTCGAGTTGAATTTTACCTTGGGATGAGTATCATCCCCCATTCCTTCATTTTGACTAACTTAAGAGCTGATTATCATGGCGTTTGTCGTAACCGATAACTGTATCCAATGTAAATACACCGACTGTGTCGCGGTGTGCCCGGCTGACGCCTTTCACGAAGGGCCGAACTTCATGGTAATCAATCCAATAGAGTGCATAGACTGCGGTTTGTGTGTCGACGAGTGCGACGCTCATGCGATTTTTCAGGAAGATGAAGTCCCTGAAGATCAGCAGATCTATATAGAGCTTAATGCTGAACTCGCTGAAATTTGGCCAGTACAAACTGAGGTAAAACCCGCAATGGAAGAAGCCGAGAAGTGGAATGGCGTGCCAAACAAGTTAGACATGTTGGAAAAATAACAGCACTTAAAACGAAAAAAGCGTAATGACGGCAGCCATTACGCTTTTTTTGACTCTCAATTTCGCCGAATCAATCAGCTATGCTGACGACGCATATTATCCAGAATAATTCCCGTCGCCATTGCAACATTAAGCGATTCTGCGCCGCCAAAAGCCGGAATGGTGATCTTGTCGGTCACGAACTTCGACGCTTCCTCACGCACGCCGTGAGATTCACTGCCCATCAATAAAATGCCTTCAGCAGAAAAATTTGTCTTATGCACGCTTTCCCCTTCCAGAAACGCGCCGTAGACTGGCAAGTTCGCTTGTTCTAAGTAGCTAGGCAGATCGACAAGGCTAACCTGAACGCGACCAAAGCTGCCCATCGTCGCGCTGATGGTTTTAGGGTTGTATGGATCCGCGCAGTCTGCACTTGCGACAATGTGCTTAATGCCATACCAATCCGCTACGCGAATAATAGTACCTAAGTTACCCGGATCAGACACACCATCCAATGCGATCATCAAGCCTTTCGCCTCAGGCACTTTCACACTTGGGATTTCTACTACAGCGATTGCCGCGTTGTTGCTTACCAGAGTGCTTGCTTTGGTGAGATCGTCCAGTGACGCTTCGATGCAGTCAAATTGCCCAAGCTCTTGGCTGTGCTGTTCAAGAAACTCCGCCGTTGCAAATATCTGTTTCACCTTTAACGAACTTGTCGCCAACTCCAGTACGTTCTTTTCACCCTGAACCAGAAATAATCCGTGTGCTTTACGTTGCTTCTTTTGACCCAAAGAACGAAGCAGTTTTAATTGGTTTTTTGAAATCATGAAAATATCCCGGGAGAAAATGGTTAAGTACCGAATAAAACGGGGGGATTATAGAGTAAAGACGTGCATAGCTAAAGAGAGGTTAAAGTGAGAAGCGAAATAAAAGCCCGCCACCTGACCATACTACGGGCTTAAAGAAATGGTGCCTATGTCAATCATATGGATAATATTCAAACTAACATTGGGTATTGCTTACCCTGTCATAGCAATAAGCCGGACTGCCATCAACTTCATAAGTGATCTGCCCAAACGCAAACGCTAGGTTTTCTGTTTGAGGCTCTTTCATATCGTCTGAACTGCCAACATTAAAAGAGCTTATTAGGACATTTTTCAACGTGATTTTTAATCCATCCCGGGCGAATTCGACTGTATCAAAGTGGCTTCCTGTTACTATATACCTTAAGAGTGCAGCGGATTGAGCATCACTGTAACGGGTGACATTGAGCTCACCAATATTCGCTTTTCCCGCACCACCACCTCCAGAGCTTATTGGATAACTAATATTTTGGCTGGCTTGCCATGACCAGCCTAAGAGCTCTGAAGAGCCAACCCCTTCGATGGTCATCACCATAGGTCCATCTACTTTCGCTGATGCCGCGCTACTCACTCCGATTAAAGCGCTGGCGACCATTACTATTGCTTTATTTCTTATACTCATGAACTGCTCTCCTCGGTCAAAGTTCAGTTACAGTATAGATAGCGTGCAGAGTTAAAGGGCGAAACAAGAAACCAAGAGGCCAGCAAGTCAAGAAAGTTATCTCGTTGAAAAACGATATAAAAATGAGGAGAAACCGACCCCTCCTCATCCTAACCCTTAGATTTAAATGGCTATTTTATAAATAGAGTTTTTAGTGACTCCCAAGATAATTTCGCCATCCACCTAACTCGGTAATATCCTCAGCACCTTTGATTCCAATCGCTTCACAGATAAATCCTGTCACCCAACTGCCATCGCTGAGTTCGACTTTTCCTAATCCTAACGGATGTGGGATCTGGCATAGCAGAGTACCCAATGCTGATTTAGGGAACGACCACACTTCGATTTCTATGGCCTGACCATTACCTTCGTCACGAACGAGACCCGGACGAGCTGGCGGACCACCAGCCAGTGCGTACATCCGATAAGACTTGCTGGTTTCACCTTTCGATTTGAGTATTGCGCCCTCTCCCGTTAATTGATGATTCAGTGGCAACCCTTCCATATGGGCACCGCACACCAACAGATCAACACGTTCATCTTCAGGTAAAAATTGCTGTGTCGCTCCGAGAGGAAGACAAGTTTCTTTTTGCCACTCCTTTGCAAGCTTGACCAAACCCGAGTCTGTAAACGCGGGCGCAAAAAGCGTAAAACCAAACGGTAAGCCAGATTCACAGAACGATGACGGAATCGCTATCGCCGTATAATCCAATAAGTTCATGAAGTTAGTGTAGTAGCCGAGGTTACTGTTAAGTTCAATCGGATTGGCTTCAACTTCTTCTATGGTGTAAGTGCTTCCGGCAGTCGGTGTGATAACCACATCCACCTCTTTCAGTAGTCGGTCACACTGGACTTTATAGTCCTGAAGCTGATACATGAACTGAAACGTATCGGCGGCCGTGTAGTTTTTCGCGCCGCCAATAATCGTTTCAATCACGGGTAAGCAACGACTGCTGTCTTCGTCAAAAAATGAATTTATCGCAGCGTAGCGCTCTGCAACCCAAGGGCCTTGGTACAGAAGTTTCGCCGCATCGATGAACGGTTGCAGATTAAATTCAACCAGATCAGCACCCATGGATTTCATTCTTTCCAGAGCTAAAGCAAACTGTTTTTTGTAGTGCTCATTACCAAAAAACGCCAGTTGCTCTTCTGTAGGTACACCTACTTTCAGACCACAGAATTCATCAGGTAGTGTCTGCTGAACATTTTCACGCGCATAACTATCTTTCTCGTCATACACCGCGGCAACATCAACCAGCGTTTCCAGATCAGCCGCACTGCGGGCAAAGAAGGTCACGCAGTCCAGAGTACGACAAGCGGGGACGACGCCGCTGCAGCTCAGTAAACCTTTGGTCGGCTTTAGGCCCAAAATATTGTTGAACGCAGCAGGAACACGCCCTGAGCCTGCGGTATCGGTTCCCAGCGAGAAAAACACCTGATTGAGCGCCACACTGATGGCACTGCCTGCACTAGAGCCGCCGGATATATACTGCGGGTCAAAACTGTTTTTTCCTGCTCCCCATGGGCTACGAACCCCAACTAATCCAGTGGCGAACTGATCCAGATTCGTTTTTCCCAGCGGTACCGCTCCTGCTTTGATCAGCTGTTCTACGACAAACGCAGACTCTGTCGGTTGGTAAGCAAACTCTTTGCATCCCGCGGTTGTAGGTAAATCTTGCAGATCAATGTTGTCTTTTATCGCAAATGGCACACCGTACAACGGTAATGATTGACTGTCTTTTGTCTCCAACGCAGAAAGATAGTCATCCAGCTGTGACTCTGAAATCAGAGAGATCCAGGTATTGTTCGTATCTTTCTGAGCCAGTTTATATTTCTGTTTGAGAAACGTTCGGATATTCAGTTCGCCGGAACGGTATCCTGCAAGTAATTGTTCGATAGTAACTGGAGTATTCATCCCTTTTACTCCTTATGCTGCTTGAGTATTAATAATGACAAGTGGCTGACCAGCACTAACCTGAGCGCCTTTATCCGCACACACTTGATCAATAATGCCAGACTCTGAAGCGACAACTTCCAGTTCCATTTTCATCGCTTCCAACACCATGATGACCTGCCCGACTTTCACCGTATCTCCCGGTTTTACTAAAGCCTGCCAGACATTGCCTGCGACGTGGCTTTCCACCAGCGCTTGGCCTTCTTCTAACACGAGTTGCGTTTGATCTTCTTCTTCCGCCTCTTCAACCACGAAGTTTGCCTGTCCACTTTCAACCCAGCGTTGGCGCTCCGCCTCAAAAGCGGTTTGCTGACGCTGTTTACAGGCATTAATTTCCTCAGAGTGTTCATCAATCAGCGCCTGATAGCTCGCCAGTGAGAATTCCGTCTCTTCAATTTGCAGTGGATACTGACCAAGTGGGTGCTTGCGTCTTATTTCCAGCAGCTCTTCCGCGCTGACTTCGTAAAACTTAATCTGGTCAAAGAATCGTAACAGCCAAGGCAGCTCAAACTCTTTAGTCTGACGATAGCGGTTCCACATCTGCAATGTTCGACCAACAAACTGATAGCCGCCAGGCCCTTCCATGCCGTAAACACACAGATATGCACCGCCGATACCAACCGCGTTTTCAGGTGTCCAGGTACGTGCCGGGTTATATTTCGTGGTAACCAGACGATGACGAGGATCCATCGGAGTCGCCACCGGTGCTCCCAGATAAACATCGCCCAAGCCCATCACTAAGTAGCTCGCATCAAAGACAATTTTTTTCACATCTTCGACAGAATCCAGACCATTAATACGACGAATGAACTCAATATTGTCCGGACACCAAGGCGCATTTTTACGTACCACTTCGTCATACTTACGAATCGCGAGTCGCGTTGCTTCATCATCCCAGGACAATGGAATGTGAACGACACGAGCAGGAACCGTCAGTTCATCAATATCCGTTAACTGAGTTTCCAGCTGTTCGAGGTATTTCAGCAATTTATGACGAGGCAGCGTCAGGTTATCGTAATGGATCTGCAGAGAACGAATCCCCGGCGTGAGCTCTTTAACTCCTTCTATATCCATATCTTCGATCTTCATCATCAACGCATGCACACGGAAACGAAGTCGAATATCTAATACTTGCGGACCGTATTCCACCAGCAGGAAGTCTTCACCACTCGGACGATAAACCACGTCCTCGCCGAAGATCGCTTTAGGCAGTGTTTTAATGACCGGAGAAGACAGCTCGACAGCTTCAAGATCACTTTCTTTAATGCTAAAAGCTTCAATGTTCAGAGCTTCGATGCCATCAAGTTGTGCTCGCTCTGCCATTTCTGCTTGCTCAATCGTTACCGGAACAAAACGTATTTTGTCACCCGCTTTAAATTGACCGGCTTTCCATAAATCCGCTTTGATGATGGTCGCCGGGCAAACAAAACCGCCTAAGCTCGGACCATCAGGACCAAGAATTACCGGCATGTCACCAGTAAAGTCGATTGTACCGACAGCATAAGCGTTATCGTGAATGTTCGACGGGTGCAGCCCCGCTTCCCCGCCATCCTGACGCGCCCAGTTCGGCTTAGGACCAATCAGGCGCACACCAGTTCGACTTGAGTTGAAATGGACTTTCCAGGTTGCAGAAAAGAAGGCGTCAATGTCTTCATCAGTAAAGAAGTCCGGCGCACCGTGAGGTCCGTAAATCACGCGTACTGTCCATTCGGTCGTCAGTTCAGGTAACTGAACCTGTGGTGATTCAACCGTAACCTCTGGATCAGAACCTGTGACATGTAATACGTCACCAGCGACAATGGCACGGCCTGCGTGACCGCCAAACTGACCTAAAGTGAAGGTTGATTTACTGCCAAGGTAGTCCGGACATTGGATGCCACCATCAAACAGTAGGTAACTGCGTGCACCATCTCCTTTGACGAAACCGGTTTTCAGAATCTGGCCGGCTTTGGCCATGGTAACGACACCGTGTTCAATCTCTACGCCATCCAGCGTGGCATCAAGATGTGCTCCGGTGAGAACGAAAGATTGCTCGATGTTAAATTTCAGCGTCGGGCCAGAAATAATGATCTCCAGACCAGCACAGGATTCATCATTGTTCAGCATTCGGTTACCAAGACGAAAACTCAATGAGTCCATCGGACCTGAAGGTGGAACGCCAATGTGCCAGTAGCCAGAACGACCCGGATAATCCTGAATGGTCGTCTGCGTACCGCCGCTAATCACATCAACTGAAGCGGGTTGGTAAGCGAAGTCATTTAGAGATCGGGTTAATACTGTCCCATTCTGAACAAGGTCAGAGAGAATCAATTGTTGTAAATATTTCTGGTTATGCTCGATACCATAAATAGACATCGTTTGTAGCGACTCAGACATTTTATCCAGGGCTTCAGTTCGGGATTCGCCCAAGGTAATGATCTTCGCTAACATCGGGTCGAAGAAAGGTGAGACTTCGACACCCGCTTCAATCCAGTGCTCTATGCGTAATCCATCCACTTTTGGCCACTCAACGTGACTGAGTAACCCTGCACATGGCTGAAAGTTTTTGTTGGCGTCTTCGGCGTACAAACGCACTTGCACTGCATGTCCCTTTGGCTCACGCTCTGTCAGCAGTTCTGCTTGCGTTAACTCGCCAGCGCCCAACTTCACCATCCACTCGACAAGATCGACGCCAAACACTTCTTCTGTCACACCGTGCTCAACCTGTAAGCGAGTATTCACCTCTAGGAAGTAAAATTCTTCTGTGATTTGGTCAACAACGAACTCAACGGTACCGGCGTTACGATAATTCACTTCTTTAGCCAGATTAATTGCCGTCTGGTGAAGCGATTCACGGGTTTTATCGGTTAAGTTTGGCGCTGGTGTCTCTTCAATGACTTTCTGATTACGGCGTTGAGAAGAACAGTCACGTTCACCAAGAGCAACCACCGTCCCATGCCCGTCGCCAAAAATCTGAACTTCAATGTGACGTGCACGTTCAATGAACTTTTCGAGAAAAACGCCGCTGTTACTGAAGTTGTTCTCACTCAGGCGTTTCACTGAGTCGAAAGCGGCCGCCAGAGACGCTTCGTCATAGCAGCATTGCATGCCGATACCACCACCACCGGCGGTACTTTTCAGCATGACTGGGTAACCAATGCGTTTTGCCTCTTCTAAGGCTTGCTGTTTGTCCTTAAGCAGCCCGGTTCCCGGTAACAGGGGAACGCCCGATTTTTCTGCAATCGCACGTGCGGAATGTTTAAGGCCAAAAACATTCATTTGTTCTGGAGTCGGGCCAAGGAATACCAGACCATTGGTTTCACACAAGCCGACAAAATCTGGGTTTTCGCTCAAAAAGCCATAGCCAGGATGGATCGCTTCCACACCCGCCTGCTTGGCAATAGCGATGATTTTTTTCTGGTCGAGATAGGTGTCTGCTGCTGCACCTTGGCCTAGTGAGTAGGCTTCATCAGCCTGAGTTACGTGGAGACTTTGCGCATCAGCTTCGCTGTATATCGCAACACTGGTGATGCCTAATTTTTTTAGCGTTCTGATCACACGGGTAGCGATAGCGCCGCGGTTTGCAATAAGTACCTTGTTAAACATAGACGATTCCAATTCTTGTCCGGGTCGTCCCGGCTAAAGCTCAGAGTCTTATTTTGGGGTCGTCCCCGACTCTATAATGGATGCGCTCAGTTTATTCCCAGACCAGAACTTCAACTGGCGTTGGGTTATAGGCATTACATGGATTGTTCAATTGAGGGCAGTTCGAGATGAGAACGATCACATCCATTTTGGCAGTGAGTTCCACGTACTTACCCGGCGCGCTGATACCATCTTCGAAGGTTAACCCGCCGGACTCCGTGATTGGGACATTCATAAAGAAGTTAATGTTGTGCGTGATATCGCGCTTGCTCATGCCGAACTCTTCGTTTTCTGCAACAGCCAGTAGCCAGCTATCACGGCAAGCATGCATGCATTTCTTTTCAATTGCATAGCGCACAGTATTACTCTCTGTCGCACAGGCACCGCCCAAGGTGTCGTGACGGCCACAGGTATCCGCCACAATTTTCAGCATCTCATTACCATGGTTTGATAAAATCCTGGTGCCTGCGGTCAGGTACACATTGCCCTGTTCTCGAATGGTGTCGATAGCGCTGTAACGCTCAGCAGGGTCATTGGCGTTGTAAAACAGAGTGTCTGCGGCTTGATTTCCTTCCAGATCGAGGATTCGGAATGTCTGACCCGCTTTCACCACTTTCATGTAGTAATCGCCTGCCGGTACGATATCTCGACGAATCGCGTTCTGGGGCTCAAGTTTACTTTCAACAATCATCTTTCGTCCTCCTTACTCGTGACAGCACGCTGAATGCATGTGGTAACGGCGGTTGTTTTCAAAACCGCGCCCGTTCTCTTCTCGGGAAGTCACACAAGCGTCACCTTCACTGACCGGTTCTGCTTCAAACATTGCGATTTCAACCGGTTTAAATGGGTATTCTTCCGCTGGGTTCATTGGGTGAGGACAAGTGGTAAGTACAACCAGCGTATCCATTTCAAAACGCAGTTCGATACAATCCCCTGCTTTACTGTGGTCTTCTACATAGTGCAAATTGCCGAACTCATCGGTTTTTACGCGACTGAACAGGTTCAGGTTGGCGGCTAAATCACGTTGACCCAGTCCATATTTCGCCACTTCAACTAACAGCGCATCATAGCCATTTTGTTTCCACAGGTTTCTGTCTTTCTGATAATCACGTTCGCCCCATTTTTCTGTGACTTTCTGCTTATTGGCAACGCCACATACGGAATCGATCCATTGGGTATCATCGCGAACGATTGAGCAGAATACGCGCCCCATATCTGAATAAAGGCAATGACCGGCAGTCAGTTTAAAAGTGTGCTGGCACTTTAGGGTATCTGGCGCGTTATAGCGCTCCAGTAAGTTAGTCGGGTTGTAGAACAGCATGCTTAGGTTTGCGCGACCTTGCAGGTCCTTCGCTTTTAATACATGTCCTTTTGGAACGACCATTGACCAGTGTGCAGCCCCTGGAATCGTATCGGTAAAAATAGGTGTGTTAGACGACATCATTGTCCTCCTATGCAATCTTCTTCTCTAATAAACTAGTAACCACTTCGGCTTGCTCTGCTTTTCTCAAATCGATATCAAAAGTAACTTGCGCGCCATAACGTTCAGGAGCCTGTTCGTCATTTCTGACATGATCAAATACCCACAGTCGGTTGCCTAAGTGGAAACCTTCGCTGAGATCATGAGTGATCATGAACACGGTGAGCTGCTGCTCCTGCCAAAGTGACTTAATTAAACTGTGCATGTCTTTACGGATGCCTGGGTCAAGTGCACCAAACGGCTCATCCAACAGCAAAATACGTGGTTTTTTAATCAGGGCTTGGGCAATAGACAATCGTTGTCTCATCCCGCCAGATAGCTCATGCGGGTATTTACCCAACGCATGTCCCAGCCCTACTTGCTTAAGGATCGCAGTCGCTTCTTCCTGAGCTTTTTTCTTGTTGGCACCAAATCCACGGCCAGTCAGATAGGTCAGAACACTTCTCGACTCTAATTCCTTACCCAGCATGACATTCTGTAGACAAGTCAGATGGGGAAACACGGAATACTTCTGAAAGACAATGCCTCGTTCAACACCGGGTTCTGTAGACAACGGCTGGCCATCAAGCAAAATCTCGCCGCGAGTTTGCTTTTCTGTGCCCAGTAACATGTTGAGCATGGTCGTTTTGCCGCATCCTGAAGCACCAATGATACTGACAAAGTCACCGGGATAAACATCGAGATTTAGTTTCTCTAAAACGATGTTATCGCCGTACTCTTTCCAGACTTTCTTAATCTGGATGATGGGTTTTCTGGTATTCATGCTTATTCTCCCTGTGCTTCGTGATACCAAGGACATGTCTTCTCAGACAGTTTTCTTAGTAACCAGTCCATGGTGTACGCCAGAATGGTTATCCAGAGCACGTATGGAAGAATGACATCCATAGACAAATAACGACGGACAAGGAAGATGCGGTAACCAAGACCATCCGTTGCGACAATCGCCTCAGCCGCAATCAAAAACAGCCATGCACTACCCAACGTCAGACGAACAGCCTCAATCAAACGCGGAAATATCTGAGGCAGTACCACCCGCACAATAATTTGCCAGCTGTTCGCACCTAGAGTCTGAGCTTTGATCAGTTGTTCCTGAGGCAATGACTGAGATTTAAGTTGAAGATCCCGGACGATAATTGGGCAAATCCCGATAAAAATCAGAACCACTTTGGAAACTTCACCCAAGCCAAAAGTAATAAACAAAATGGGAAGAATCGCCATTGGTGGAATCAATGAAACCGCAGTAACAACGGGGGAAAGCGAAGAGCGAACGACAGGTAACATCCCGTTCGCCACACCAATCGCTAATCCGAACAACGCACTCGCTCCCACGCCAATCGCTAAACGTTGCAGACTGGCTAAGGTGTCAGTCCAGAACAGATATTCCCCGGTACGTTTGCTTGGTGTAAACGCCATCCGATCAATCGCATCGGCAAAACTACTAAATGCCGGCAACAGTTTGTCGGATGGATTCACCGCCAAACGCGCATCAGATGCCGAGATATAAACAAACAGCAAGATGACGAACGGCAACAACCCCAGCATCAACTTACTAAAGCGAGAAGGTTGACGGTTGATGAGTTTTGTCATGGCAACTCCTAAAACTCTCGAATGAATATCTCAACTTATAATTTGCCGTCTGCTGCCAATTGCATGTACTCAGCAGTAAAGCGCAGTTTGATATTGCTTGGGTCACCGTAAACACCGGATGGCGTTTCAATACCGATAAAGCTCGCATCGGGCGCGCCTTCACCCAGCAGGCCATGATCGAATGAAAAGCCCGCAACCTTTTGCATTGTCGATTTCAAATCTTCACTGGTGGTAAAGTTAACCGCCTCTGACGCAGAGAAGTACATCTTGGTTGCAGCCAGCTGGTCGTTATAACCCGCCAAATCCGTACCAGACGCTTTCGCCATGTAGGTTTTTGCTTCATCAGCCGCGGCTTTGTCTTCACCAGACATGATCGACATGATTTCGTACCACGCACCAGTTAACGCTTTGCCTAGTGCAGGGTTGTCTTGCAGTGTTTCTGTATTGGCAACCATCAGGTCAATGATTTCACCCGGGATTTTAGAGGAGTCAAAAACAAGTGTGCTATTAGGTTGGGATTTGATTTCGCTGAGTAACGGGTTCCAGGTGACTGCGGTTGTTACATCATCGGTGCTGAATGCAGCAACCATATCCGCATCTGAAGTGTTGACGACTTTCACATCTCGCTCGCTAAGACCTACGCTTTCAAGGCCTCGTGCCATCAAGTAGTGTGAAACGCTAAGTTCGACCAGGTTAACATTCTGACCTTTGATGTCTTCCAGTGATTTGTTCTCACCTTTCAGTACGATGCCATCGTTACCATCAGAGAAGTCACCAACGATGACTGCGGTTGAGTCCACACCACTTGCAGCAGGGATTGTAAGCGCATCCATGTTGGTCATTACCGTGGCATCGAACTGGCCTGCGGTGTATTGGTTAATCGATTCAACGTAGTCATTCACCTGAATGACATCGATATTAATGCCGTATTTGTCCGCCCATTTATCAATAATTCCCGAATATTTTGCGTAGTCCCAAGGCATCCAACCCACGTAAATGGACCAGGCGATAGTGAAATCTTTCTTTTCTTCTGCGGACGCAGTGGTGGAAATAAAAGGGGCGGAAAGCAAACTGGTGGATAAAGTGATTGAGATAACAGAGCGTTTAGAAAAAAGTGACATGGACCACCTCCGATGTGAATCACATAAATTGAACAAGCGCGCAGAGACATCACCAATAAAATTGGATGGCCTCCCGGGCTTTTGTCCCGCCGTGTGACCTCATAAGAGGTTGACAACTCTCGGACCAGACACTAATCAAAATTAGCCGGAACCCTAGATGTCTGTTTTATCAAATTGTATCCAGTGCACTCCTATCCACTGGCAAATGACTCTTTGCTACGAACAATTTTATCAAAGCAATTCGAATGCCAAAACAAAATGACATTTAAAAACATAAACTTACTTTTGAACGAAGAACAAAATATCACCCAAGCGCACCAAATCGACACGCTGCGCGCACCAATTAAGCGCAAAGGACTGTGCATATTCATAAAAAAGGCTTGGGTAGCCGAACCGACTACCAAAGCCCTTGTAACTTACATCATGCTTTTGGTGGAGTCAGCGCTTCACCGTTGGTTTGAATCACGTTTTGGTACCAGAAAAAGCTCTTTTTCCTTGAACGAGTTAAAGTGCCCTGTCCATCGTTGTCACGGTCAACATAGATTAGGCCGTATCGTTTGGACATCTGTGCGGTTGAAGCACTGACTAAATCAATCGGGCCCCAGCAGGTATAACCCATGATCTCGACACCATCCTGAAGCGCTTCACCAACCTGATATAAATGATCATTGAGGTACTGAATTCGGTAATCATCCTCAATCTCACCATTTTCATTGACGCTATCCGCCGCTCCAAGACCGTTTTCTACTATGAACAATGGCTTTTGGTATCGGTCATAAAGTAGGTTCAAAACAATACGCAAGCCTTTCGGATCGATTTGCCATCCCCAATCCGTTGACTCCAGATACGGGTTGCTTCCCATTTTGAAAGCTTCCTGATCGGTCATCTCTAAATTTTCGTTCTGAACACTAACACAGCCAGTCATGTAGTAACTGAATGAAATAAAATCGACCGTTTCTTTTAGTGCTTCTTTATCTTCGTCCGTGATGTTGAGAACAACGCCCATTTCTTTGAATTTACGCGTCATATAAGCCGGGTAGTAACCACGGCTCTGTACATCACCAAAAAATAGCCATTCGCGGTTCTGTTGCATCGCTTCAAACACATCGTCCGGATGGCTGGTTAATGCATACTGAATTGCGCCTAACATCATGTTGCCGATCTTGGCATCTGGCAGCAACTCATGACAAACTTTCACCGCTTTTGCACTGGCAACCAACTGGTGATGTATTCCTTGGTAAAGTGCCTGAGCATTACTGCCGCGTGGAATTCCGGCCCCCGTGAACGACTCATGTAACGTGGCATTGATTTCATTGAAGGTCAGCCAGTACTTAACGCGGTGTCCAAATCGGGAGAATACCGCAGTAGCGTAACGTTCAAAGAACCCGATGAGTTCTCTGCTTGTCCAACCGTCATATGTCTCAGCTAAATGCAATGGCATTTCATAGTGGGACAACGTGACTACTGGCGTGATGCCGTGTTTTTCGAGTTCATCAAAAATTTTGTCGTAGTAAGCCAGTCCCAACTCATTAGGCTCTAATTCATCACCCTTGGGAAAGATTCGGCTCCAGGCAATCGAAAGGCGAAAACAGGTAAAACCAAGTTCAGAAAACAACTCAATATCTTGCGGATAACGATGATAAAAATCGATCGCTATGTCTTTGATATTAAAGTCACTGTCCTGTCGATGCTTTAACTCCCCGAACGAGCCAAAAGGCTGAATATCGGAGGTCGACAGTCCCTTACCATCAGCAGTATGCGCACCTTCAATTTGGTTAGCCGCAGTTGCCCCACCCCACAGAAAATCATCGGGAAAACGAAAAGACATAGGTTGCTCCTTAAAAGCTGGCTATTAAATTTACATAAGACAAGCTAATTTAAAAGGAACACTTTGATCGCCACAACTCAATTCGAGTACAGTATGAATTAGCCAAGCTAATAGATAAGAACAAAATGGAAAACAAACAGCACGTCGTCTCAAACCTGTATACCTTCAACGTTGCCGCAAAGTGTTTAAGCTTTACCAACGCAGCTGAGGAGCTGCATTTAACTCAGGGAGCAGTAAGTCAGAGAATAAAACAACTGGAGCAGCAGTTAGGATTTAAGCTTTTTGTTCGGCTGACCAGAAAACTTGAGCTGACGGAGGAAGGGAAGCGACTATACGAAACCGTTAATAGCTCTTTTGCCACCATCTTTTCTGACATTGATGATATTCGCTTTAATGAACTCACCGGAGAGCTATACATCGGGGTTGCACCGACGTTTGCGCAGTCATGGCTGTTACCTAAGTTGGCCAATTTTCAGGCTCGTTACCCTAGTTTGAATTTAAAAATCAGAGTGAAAGCCAGCCATCTCGACTTTCATCACGAGCCCGTGGATTTAGCTATCTACTACAGTCGCAACCCCCAACCCGATATGCATAATGAAGAGCTGTTTGAAGAGTATCTGACCCCTGTTTGCACTCCGCTATATGCCGAAAAACATAAGATAACTAGCAAGGTGAGTAGTTTAGCTAACGCCAATTTAATCCACTGCACAGAATCTATCGACTCAGCCAGCTACGATTTTGAATGGCAACACTGGCTCAAGCAGCAAACGGAACAGATCCGTCCCACTTCCAACTACTATGTCTTTAACCATGGCGAGATGGCGGTATCTGCAGTTAAAAACCATATGGGAGTCGGTATGGGGCGTGTCGCGCTCATTCAGCCCTATCTTGATAGCGGAGAGCTGATTGCACCATTTGGCGTTATTCCAGCCGACATGAAGTACTTACTTATTTGCCCGAAAGGGATGGAAGAGCGACCAAGGTTCAAAGCATTTACGTCGTGGTTACGTAGTCAGCTAGTTGAAGGTAATTAAATTAAACAACGTTACCAGAAGCAAAAAGGAAAAAGTTGGCATAAGTTAAGGATGGCTAAAAAGAGGCCATCCTCAAACCTACGTGTCAAAACAAAAGTGATGTACAGATACGTTACATTTACCTTGGCGAGCCTCTTCTGTTTTGGTCACCAGGTAGTGAACGAACAATACTGACGGAGTTAGAACATAGTGTTATTATTCGCCGCTTTTTCTGGAACCGGTTGGCTAACATCCCAGTGTTCAACAATTTTTCCATTCTCTAATCTAAAGATATCGACAATAGCCACACCTTTTTCCCCGGGATTTCTCACTGCGTGGACGTGAAGAATAACGTAATCGCCATCGACAAAGCTGGCTTTGATTTCACTATGGGAATCAGGATATTTCTCGCGTAAAAAGGTAACGAAACCGCGAAATCCTTCAGGGCCATCAGCAGCATTAGGGTTGTGCTGTATATAACGATCACCCACGTATTTTAACGCCGTATCAGCGTCCTTCTTATTTAGTCCTGCATCATAAAAATTGAGAACCGTTTGACGGTTCTGTTCTTTTTGAGAGAGCTGTTCATCTGCAAAGACAGAAAAACTAAAATTGAAAAGTAAAACAGATAGCAACAAGGTTTGGAGAATTTTACGCATATTGAATTCCTCTAGGTTAATCATCAATAAATAGCAATATAGATACTATTGTTGATGCTACTTAAATTTGGTATTGCAGATATGTTCTCAAATGATGAATGAATGCAGTGTGCCACCTGATCTTACAAAATGTAAGTACGTACTTTTGGGTAAGTATGAATTTCTAATTGACTCATGATGCAGTCTTTCTTATCGCCCTTCCATTGATAATCAATAGGTTAATGAAAAAATTAGGTTGCATTACAAATTATTGCACCATGATAGAAAGACTAATTTCTAGACTTCTTCGTCTAACTTTTGACTTCCTGAAAGCTGAGTTTACTGGTTGTGATATCTGGTAGTGTAGTAAAAGATATTAGGGCCAAAATCCCATCTGCCAAATTTTTAGCCTGTTGATTTATCAGCCGTTATTAAGTATCGGTGCTAAAGGTACAGCCGAAAGAGATGTACATAATAAAAGCAGTGAGGTTAGAGCGCCCAACATTCTGTAAAACATGAGAAGTACATGCCGCGATGTTGTCATTTACTATCTACTCATAAAATAATGCCTCGAACATCATCGAGGCATTATTTTATTTACCAACTCAATTACAAGCTCCTAACGGCTATATCCAAGTGCTTTCGCTGGCTCTACGTATTCCATATTAAAGTTTTCAGCAACTTCTCAGCAAGTCACTTTACCTTAAATGACACTAGCAGGAGTTAGACCAACACGGTACTCATGATTTTTAATTTCTTTAGGAGAACCAATAATCATTTTTTACATATCCTTTGTTTAGTTTCTATTTGGTTTTATACAAAATATCGGTAATGTCCTTCGGCTTAAATAAAGGTTGTTTCATTACAAATTTAACCCATAGAAAACCAATCACAGATGTAATACCAAGAACAGCACCTGCCATGGTGAATATTTGTTGTGTTAAATCATCCGAAGGAGAAACATAAATAATCGCGTATACCATTCCAGCAATACCTAATACTTGAGGTAGTGGATAAAATGGAGTTTTAAATGGACGATTCGCGTCAGGATAGCGTTTTCTCAATACCAGTACGTTTACATGAGTGATGATATAAGCAACCAACCAAGCTACAGAGGCAGCCAATAAGAGAAGACCAATTGTATCCACACCAGAGTTACCCAACAATACCATTGGCGCGCCACTAATAATTGCAACAAAGATTACCGCAACCCAAGGAGTATTATCTTTAGTCAGTATTTTAAACTGAGGGAAAGCCTGGCCATTTTCAGCCATACCATAGAGCATTCGGGGAATAGCCGCCAAAGAAGTGTTAACTGATGAGCCCGTAGCTGTCACAGCAACAACAGCGAGTAGAATTAAGCCATTTTCACCAAAGACGGCTAAGGTATAGTCAAGGTGAGGTAGCGCTGAAGAGCTTAACTGTTCCGTAGGAATGTAAAACAGCGCGCCTAAGCAGTAGATTACAATGGTAAAGAAGATAACCGTCGCACCTAGAATCATTGACTTAGGTATATTCACTTCAGGGTTCTTAGTCTCTTCAACTAAAGGGCAAACAAACTCAGCACCAACAAATCCCCATACCGCCAAGGCAACAAGACCTAATACACTTATTCCCATTGGATTGAATGTCGTTGGAAACTCAACGTCAGTTGGATGGGGGGTAAAGCCACCAGTCAACGCACTAAAACCAAACAGTAACAACGTCAGCACCATTACAAACGCCAATGTGGTTTGAATCTTTGAAAAAATGTCAATTTTCATTAGGTTCAACCAAGTGAAAGCGCCGAGAATAAATAAACCGACAAAATAATCCGGAAATACACCCGGGAATATTTCACTAAATATTAAATCTACAAGTAAAAGTTCGGCGGAAAGAGCGAACATGGCAACAACGACATATCCCGAAAATACGGAAAGTATTGCAGGAAACTGACCAATAGCGGCTTCTGTATAGCTACTTAATGAACCCGCTCTCGGAATCATAAGTGAGAGCTCTGAAAAAGAATAAATATAAGTTAATGCAAGTAAGTAACCAATTGTCAATGGGATAATAAATCCAAGGCCGGATATGCCAACACCTTGCAGCATCAGAACCATGACACCCTGAGTTACGACTAAGCCAACGGCTACAGATATTAATGATTTAAGCCCCAGTACTCTTTTGAAGTCTCTTTTATTCGTAGTATTTACCTCCGTTGCATTTATATGCTCGGAGTCTAAAGTCCTTTGATTATTATTCATAATTATCCTTAATATGAAGTTGCTTAAATTAATACTTATTCTCTTAACTCGAATATTAACTTCTCTAGAAACGCGTCTGCCTCTGACATTTGAGATTTAGTAATATATTCATTAGGCTTATGCCCTTGCTCCATAGAACCTGGACCATATACTACACTAGGGACGCCCAACACATCGGTAAATAAGCCTCCCTCTGTACCAAAATTAACAGAGTTAATCGAATTATTTCCTGTGACACCTTTTATAAATCTGACGATATCACTGTTTTCATCCGTATCTAAACCTGGGTATTCAGTAGCAATATCGATATTTATGAAACAGCTATCATCAATCTGTTTCATTTTCAGCTCTAAAGTTTCACAATATTGGCGAAACTCATGTAAAAGCTCTTGAGGTTCATCTTCACTGATGTTCCTGATTTCAAAAACAAACTCGCAATGTTTAGGTACTATATTCAGAGCCGTTCCCCCGTTTACTACACCTGTATGGACAGTTGTATGATTAATTTCATATCGATCATCAAAAGGCCCATCGCTTGCTTTTTTATTAGCGAGATCTTCTAACCAGCAAATCAGTCTAGAAGCGATATTAATAGCGTTTACACCTTTAGGCGCCATTCCAGAGTGACACTCTTTTCCATTCACCGTAACTTTTGCTGCAATTTTACCTTTGTGTGTATTAACGATCTTCATCGAGGTAGGCTCCCCGATGATACACATACTCGGTCTAACATCCTGCTTGTATAAAAATTCCAGCAAGTGCCTGACACCGAGACATCCAACTTCTTCATCATAAGAGAAAGCAAAGTGAATAGGAGTTGCTAGCGGCTTTTCAACCATAACGGGTACTGAAGACAGAACTGCAGCGATAAACCCTTTCATGTCTGTCGTACCACGTCCAAACAATTTACCGTCTCTGTCTACCAACTCATATGGGTTTGTATCCCAAGCCTGACCAGTAACGGGGACAGTATCTGTATGTCCGGACAAGAGGACTCCGGGTTTACCTTTAGGACCGATCGTAGTGTAGAGGTTTGCTTTATTCTTGATTGGATCACGGACTAAAGTCGACTCCACACCAAAAACACATAAATATTCCTGAATGTAGGAAATCATTTCTAAGTTAGATTTCGCACTCGTGGTATCGAAAGAAATCAGTTTGCTTAAGATTTCTTGAGTTAGGCTTTTCATGTTTTACCCTTTAGTCTACTACCTTGATCCAAGTCCTTTTAAGCTGGACAAAATCGATGGCACGTCAGAATTCAAGCCTTAATTATCGAGCTGACCTATGAGTGCCATTGCTTTTAAAAAGGCGTTAACGACAATAAGAATTAAAGAACCATTAGTAAAATAACTAATTTATTTCCTCTATATAAGAAAAATTAATCCAAGAATTTACCTGCCCACGTTTGATTTAAAATACAAATCGACTAGTAAACAATATTCACAAACGGAATATGAAGTCTTCTAATTCTTGCATGTATGGACATAGCGAAACGCCGTGTTCCACGATTAATAAACTAGTGATTCACTTGACTGTATTTCTTTTGCACTTTCAGAAGCGAGTTCTATTTTCGGATTTTCTTGATGATAATTAAAATAACTTTGCTGCGTCAGCATGTGATCTACGACATATTTGGCGTCATGCCAAACACCCCAAATAAATGCAGAGCCACGACGCGATAGCCAAGGTAACCCAACAAAATAAACACCGGGTTCACTTGATACGCCACGTTGGTGATTTGGCTTACCAGCATCATCTAATGCATTAACTTGTAACCACTCATACTCACATTTGAAACCCGTCGCCCAGATTACACTTGTAATTCCAGCTTCTTCCAGGTTCAGTTCTAGTGTCGGGTTTAACATGCACTCAGGAGATTTTAATTGTTTACGAGCTACAGGCTCTTCAGGAAGGCTTAATCCATTCTTCTCGATATAGGCATCTGCATCATCTAAGAACTTAAGATAATTTGCGTTTCCGTTCTCGACATTCTCGGTAAGGTCATCGTTAAATGATAAGACACCATTCGAATACTTAGCACTCATTCCTAGTAGTTCGACACCGTTTGCTGCTAGTTCCTTAAAATCAACCGTATGACCACCACGAGCGCCACTTACTGCAATAGCAATATGCTGTGTGTTTGTCGAACTTTCCGTATCATCCCACTCACCTAAAACACCTAGCCACCAGCAGAAATCACGACCTCGGTATTGACGAGGGGGACGGTTATGTGGGCCAACTGACAAGAACACTTTCTTACCACTGCGATTCAGTTCATCCGCGATCTGAACGCCAGAAGAGCCGGAACCGATGACTAAAACATTACCTTCAGGCAATTGCTCTGGATTAAAATAGTTAGCAGAGTGAATTTGCTCGACATCAGAATCGTTAATAATAGGAGGAATTACTGGAGACTGAAATGCACCGGTTGCAACAACTACCCGCTCACAGATGTACGTTTTGTCGTTAGTTTCAACCTTGAAGCCATAACGGCCTTCTAATTTAGTGAGTTTTTTTACTTCAATTCCGCATTTAACATTAAGCTTAAACTGGTCAACGTACTTAACAAAATAGTCCGCAACGGATTCCTTATCTACAAATGAGTCTTTATCGTGGCCTTCGAATGTCATATTAGGAAAACGATCATGCCAAGCCGGTCCGTTTGCAACTAGCGAGTCCCAACGACGGTTTCTCCAGCTATCTGCAATTTGGGATTTTTCTAGTACAACATGCTTAATGTTGTTGTTTTTTAAGTGTTCACTTGTTGCAATTCCTGCCTGTCCTGCACCTATGACAACAGTATTGATATATTCTTCCTTGTTCATCGTAATACCTGAATCCTCTGATATAGTCGGTTGTATATAGCTCCTGTAACATGGATATTAAACTACTTTATCTTTCTTGATTTTGTAAAACATATTAACCCTCTCCTTTGCATAAAAAAAAACTATGCAGATATTTAACCAATTAAAATGACTCTCTTCTAATGAAACTAAACGACTAATTCGCCACGTGGATAAAACAATTAACCATCCGAGCTAGTTCTTATATAGATTTTATCTAACCAATACATTGAATTTTCATAATCAACAAAACAGCATATATTTCATCACTTTAAAAACAATCACAATTAAAAGCACTAGCAAAGAAATTTATTAGTGGTTTTAATGTGGACAGAAACTGCCCCTTTTAAATAGTTATTAAAAGTCAAACCATACCAATTAGTTGGCTCACCGATTTATTACTTAATAGAGAGCACTCTAAAGCCAGAGTGCGAAACTTCGTTTAGCAGGTACATATTATGGCTAAAACAATTCAAGCAATCCGCGGCATGAATGATTGCTTACCTAACGAATCGCCATTATGGCAAAAACTTGAAAATACCGTAATAAAAACGATCAGAACTTACGGGTATAGTGAAATTCGTATGCCGCTTCTGGAGCCGACGAATCTTTTTTCTCGTGCTATTGGCGAAGTAACCGATGTGGTTGAAAAGGAGATGTATAGCTTTAACGATCGAAATGGAGACAACATAACTCTACGCCCAGAGGGAACAGCCAGTTGTGTTCGTGCATGCCTTGAAAGTGGACTAATTTACAATCAAGAACAGCGTTTATGGTATATCGGTCCGATGTTCCGTCATGAACGTCCACAAAAAGGCCGCTACCGTCAATTCCATCAGTGTGGAGTAGAGGTATTTGGGGTCGATGGTCCTGATATTGATGCCGAACTTATCATCATGACTGCACGGCTATGGAGAGAGCTGGGCATTGAAAAACACGTAAGGCTGGAGCTGAATTCAATTGGTTCTTCAGAAGCTCGTGCATCCTACAGAAATGCATTGATTGCGTTTTTAGAACAACACGTTGATCTACTTGATGATGATTGCAAACGTCGCATGTATACAAATCCACTTCGCGTCCTTGATACGAAAAATCCTCAAATTATTTCTCTGCTCGATGACGCCCCTAAACTATCAGATTACTTAGATGAAGATTCTAAGAGCCACCTTGCAGGCCTTCGTTCAATATTGGATGCAGCCAAAATTCAATACACTATCAATGAACGCTTGGTTCGAGGCTTAGATTATTACAACAAAACGGTTTTCGAATGGATAACTGACTCACTAGGCTCTCAAGGAACAGTATGTGGCGGTGGCCGATATGATGGCTTAGTGGAACAATTAGGCGGAAAGCCAACCTCGGCTGTGGGATTCGCAATGGGATTAGAGCGACTGGTCCTTATGCTCGAAACCTTAACACCAGCTGAAACACGTTCACCTGTAGATGTTTATATTATTGCATCAGGTAACAATGTACTTTCTAAAGCACTCTGTTTGTCAGAAAGACTTAGGGATGAACTGCCTGACTTGAACATAATGACGAATTGCGGAGGTGGCAGTTTCAGGAAACAGTTTAAGCGAGCTGATCATGCCAGAGCCATGTTCGCGTTAGCTCTTGGAGAAGACGAAGTAAACAATAATACCGTCATCTTAAAAAAACTCTCCACTGGAGAACAATGGGTCGTAGATCAAACACTTATATCTCAGCAGTTAGTTGCGAATTTGTGACAGATGAATCGAATGACTGATGTGTTAGCTTTTATTTGGTATCACGAAAAGTCTTATGTCGTTTCTGTTACCTTGTGCAAGAGAACTTGAGAATGATCTTGCCATACGTTTAAGTATGTCAAATCACCCCCACTTTGAAATAATGAGTCAACTAGGCATAACTACGAATGGTGCACGATGAGTCAACTCAGAGCTGGTTGACTCGATGATTGGCAGATTAATGTCAGAAATTATCACTGCTAACACAACAATCACTCAGTAAGAATTGGACGGAAAAAGCTACGCTCGTAGCTCACTACACAATCTGTTTCTTCTGCATACTTGAATGCAGCTTTACAGTTTTCGTCTAATGCGGATTCATAACGGTATTTTTCATATTCGGATAAAGATGAGAATGAAAACAACGCCATTGCAATGTTATTAGCGCCTTCCGACGGTAAAAAATATCCATGATGTATACCACCAAACTGTTCAACGAGTGGAATCCACATACGGGCATAATGTTCAAATTCAGGAATTTTCTTAGGGTCAATAACGTATCTAACGTAACAGGTGATCACTGACAGCTCCTTCTATTTATCGGCTACTCACATCCTGAGTATTAGATAAATTTGGTCAAAGAATCTGGAATTCAAGCTAAGCTATTGAAATGATTAGCGCCGAATGAGGCACAGACTTTTCAGAATTAACATGCTAGTCCGTCCACTTGTTATATAAGCCAGTTAGCTCTGAGAGAGCCTTAGAATATCTTCAAGTTCATAAATCTACAGAGATGGTAAGCGTGGGGCGATTTTTAGATCTGGTCGAACATTGTTTTGTTGTAAACCTACAACGAAAAAAGCCTGCAATGTATTTAAACACTGCAGGCTTTTTGATGGGTGGGACCCCAGCCACATCCCGGCACACAAGTCACACGCTGCGGCTGCTTCCTTCCGGACCTGACCGAGTTCACGAGCTATTGTTGCGAGAGGACCAGAGCCCCATAATGCTTTTGTTGAGGGCTTGCCTCAAACGATGGGGCGATTATTCAGTATCAGTGTCCATAATGCAAGGGCAAAAACCTTTAATTTCACCAATTAGCGATCGTTTGAACAAAACGCGGTCAATCTCGGATCTACTCAGCAGCTATAACTCCGCTTGCTCATCGCTACTACGGAGGATGTAATCTGTCATCCAAGCCGTCCCCAGCAAACAGATCCAAACAACGAAGACTGGTTTAGGTACGTCTGTTGTCGGGCTTACCACCAGCGCAGCGAAGCCTACGGTCGGTAATGTCCAACAAAGCAATTTGCTCCAGTGAATCGACTGTTTTAACTTGGTCAGGGTTTCCATCGAGGCAAGCATACCGGTAAGACAAAGTGCTAGCAGAGCCGCATAAGTTAAATCGGCCACCCACAGAGGAAGTAAGAGTAATAATGGCCACCAGCTGTGCTGATTAGATGCTTTCCAATGGGTTATCGACCACCACATCACAACAACAGCAAGTGTTTGAACAACTGTTATCGACGCAGAACCAGCCAGTTTACCGCCCTGCTGAGTCACCATAATGCCGACCTGCAAAGTCAGGACAATTAACCCCGTCGTTACTAACACACCCAGAGAACTTCGGTGAGAAAATACCACCATTAACAAAGGAAAAAGAATCAGTATCCCGACGGACAAAGCAATCGGCTGTATGGATAAGGTTGCACCAAATGCCATCATAGCGCCGAGCAAGACAAAACCAGCCAAACCGCCTTGCGGTAGTATCCATAACGCAGGGATCATGAGTGCGAGAACGGGTAGCTCTCCCTCACTCAAACTCATGGCTCTGGCACACACTACGGCAAGTAGAGTCGCAATAAAAAACTGAATGGTTGAAAAAATCATAGCGCCTCCTGGCTTCCCCACCAACCTGGAACTCAACGATAAATAGAACACGTGCTCATCTATCGTTAAGTGGGTCTAGACAATCACTTTGTATCTCACAGATTTCACCAATAACACTGCGCTGCGAAAAGTAAGTATGCGTTCAAGCGCAATAAACTGGAATGCAGCAAGCGTAATAACTAATGGCGAAATACTGGCCGCCTGTATTACCATTCCTTGGCAATCCACAACGGACATTTTGAGTATGGACCAATTCTTAGCGCAAATCTTTGCTGTAATTCACCAAATCCCACCTGGGAGAGTTTCAACTTACGGGGCGATCGCAAAAATGGCAGGCTATCCGGGATACGCACGCCAGGTAGGAAAAGCACTCGGTAATTTGCCGGAAGGCAGCAAGCTTCCATGGTTTAGGGTGATAAACAGTCAGGGAAAAATTTCATTACAAGGCAGGGATCTGGACAGGCAGAAAAAGCAGTTGGAAGCTGAAGGAATAGAAGTGTCTGAAATAGGAAAAGTGTCGCTCAGAAAATACAAATGGCAGCCTTAACTCAAGCTGCCATCTTTCATTCGCACTTTAACGAATGGCAATTAACGCACCCCAACCAGTCTGATATCTAGTTGATGAGTTTGCTCAGGATCAGTAATAACCGCGTGGCGAGTGTCGCTGATAAATCGTAACTTACCGTCGACTTCAATGCGCGCGCGAACGCTGTAAGTATGCTTCGCTTGAATTGCGTTGCTGTCGTAACTAAGCTCAAATGCAAAAGGAACTTGCTTTCCTTCCGTCTCAAAGGTCTGTTTAGCGAGCACTTTTGATGGGGCATCAGCCAGAGAAACATCTTCTAGTGATACGCTAACCACAGCATTTGGTGGCAAAGCGATACGTTCACGGTAAGCCACTGTACCTGTAATCGTCTTCATTGACACCTCAGCAGAATCCATTTCTGTTGTTTGAGAAGTTTGGCAACCCATTAGCGCTGCGCCAAAAAATAAAGATGTGACAAGTAATAGTGTTTTTTTCATATATTCCTCTGGATGAGTATTAAACCGCGTTAAGTATAGGGTCGTAATCGCAAACTGTCTTCTAATAGCTGCTTGATTTAACAATAGTTTGACGGAGTACCGATATACCAAGCATTTGATTTTGTTTCAATTTTGTTACAGTCTATACTCATTTAGTTTAAGATCCACTTCACAGACTGATGGGAAATGGGTTAACTTGATGTTCAACATACACGGTGAGGAGAGAGAATGAGTAAACCATTAAGAGAACTGCTCAGCCTGCTACAACTCGAACAATTAGAAGAAGGCTTGTTCCGCGGACAAAGCGAGAACTTAGGTTTACCTCAAGTGTACGGGGGGCAAGTGATTGGGCAAGCGCTCTCTGCTGCACGTTACACCGTCGAAGACACTCGTACCGTACACTCATTTCACAGCTACTTTTTGTATCCTGGCGATTCAGAAAAACCCATCATTTATGATGTAGAAAACCTGCGAGATGGTCGCAGTTTTAGTACCAGGCGTGTCAAAGCCATCCAAAATGGTCGCCCTATATTTTACCTGACGGCTTCCTATCATGGTGATCAACCAGGGTTCGACCATCAGAAGACCATGCCTGATATTCCAGGGCCGGAAAACTACCCTTCTGAAAGCGAACTCGCGAGCCATATTGCGGAATATCTTCCAGAGCGGTTACGCAAAACGTTTTGTGGTGAAAAACCGATTGAGACACGACCAGTCACAGTAATCAATCCATTAAAACCCGAAAAAGCAGAACCCAAACAGTACCTTTGGATTCGTGCTAACGGTGACATGCCGGATAACCAACTGATCCACCAATATTTATTAGCTTATGCGTCGGATTGGGGTTTCCTTGTCACGGCACTACATCCACATGGCGTGTCTTTGATGACGCCAAACTTCCAGGTAGCAACCATCGACCACTCCATCTGGTTCCATCGTCCGTTTAAGATGGATGAGTGGTTGCTGTATGCGATTGAAAGCCCAACGGCGAGTCATACTCGTGGGTTAGTTCGTGGCGAGATATACAACCAACAAGGTCACCTGGTCGCAACTGCCGTCCAAGAAGGCGTCATGCGTTTCACCAAATAGATTGTGTTTCAAATATGACAAAGGAGCGACGCGCGCTCCTTTTTAGTCACTGATTACTGTTGATTAAATACGGCCAATAGGTAATTCAGTCGTATATTTGATCGACTCCATAGCAAACGTAGACGTCACATTCGACAGCCCTTTCACACTATTTACCAGCCGCTTGTAAAACTTATCAAAGCATTTCATGTCCTTGACCAACACTTTCATCATGTAATCGTACTCACCCGCCATCCGATAGAATTCCATGACTTCAGGAAAATCACTCACTGTAGTAACAAATTGGTGGTACCACTCTTCAGAGTGATCAATTGTCTTAAGTTGCACAAACGCAATGAACGACAGATCCAGTTTTTCCGCACTTAACAGCGCAACTCGCTTTTCAATGAACCCGTCGTCCTCCAGTTTCTTAAGGCGCTTCCAACACGGCGTTGTGGTGAGGTTAACCCGTTCGGCCAACTCGTTTAAAGACAGTGTTCCGTCGGTCTGAAGTAAAGCAAGTAACTGCCTGTCAATTTTATCTAAATTATTTTCCATAAAAACTAATTTAAAGAGAATTTATTTCTACAAAATAATCATCATAGAACAAATATAGCAAAGTTTTTCTCCCAAATTATAGGTAAATTATTTCCAAACAAAACCTAAATCATCACTTTCAAGGAGAGACGCTATGTGTACTGATCACCAGTGGATCAATAATGCAGTACGTAAAATTGAAGCGGATTTTCAACGCTCTGCAGACACTCATCTGTTTAAACTCGACCTTCCTTCTCTTGATGGTATCGATATCTACTTAAAAGATGAGAGCACACACCCTACTGGTTCATTAAAACACCGTTTAGCGCGTTCTCTTTTCCTGTATGCAATTTGCAACGGCTGGATTGGCCCTGAAACCACTGTCATTGAAGCCTCGTCGGGAAGCACTGCGGTTTCTGAAGCCTACTTCGCGCGTCTGCTTGGCCTGCCATTTATTGCCGTTATGCCAAAAAGTACGGCCTGTAAGAAAATAGAACAAATAGAGTTTTATGGTGGCAAAGCCCATTTAGTCGAACGCTCAGTTCAAATCTATGACGAGTCTCGACGCCTCGCCGAAGAATTGAACGGGCATTATATGGATCAGTTTACTTACGCAGAGCGTGCGACCGACTGGCGCGGAAACAACAACATCGCGAACTCTATCTTCAGCCAAATGCTGTTAGAAGACCATCCTATTCCAAGTTGGGTGGTAATGAGCCCGGGCACAGGTGGTACATCGGCAACCATCGGACGATTTATCCGCTACCAAAAATACGAAACGAAACTCTGTGTAGCCGACCCAGAAAACTCGGTATTTTATGATGCATTCAAGTCAGGAAACTCCGATTTGAAGTGCGAGAGCGGAAGCAAAATTGAAGGCATTGGTCGCCCTCGGGTAGAGCCAAGCTTTATCGCCGGCGTGGTCGATGAAATGCGCAAAATACCAGATACGGCAAGCGTAGCGACTGCACATTGGGTTTCTCACTTGATTGGTCGCAAGGTAGGCGCTTCTACGGGAACTAACCTGTATGCAGTGCTTCAGCTTGCTTGTGAAATGAAACTGCGTGGTGAAACGGGATCTATCGTGACTCTGATGTGTGATTCTGGTGATCGCTACTTGGATACTTACTTCAATATGGAATGGGTTAAGACAAACATCGGCGATATTCAGCCTTATCTAACCCAACTCGAAATTATTCAGGCGAAAGGCTGTGTTGAGCCTGCATGCTGTGAGCCGGTCGTCGCCTAAAGATTCTAAACAGCGAGATAGGAAAAACAAAACAGCCCGCACGATGCGGGCTGTTATCTATAAATGTCCGTTTATAGCGCTATTTTTTCTGACGTGCTTCAAAAGCCGCTAGCTGCTCTGGTGTCGCTGCTGGTTGGTGGTTTTGCTTCCACTCATCGTAAGTCATACCGTAAACACGCTCACGAGCATCATCGATGTCTAAGTCGACACCCAGTTTTTCTGCCTCTGCGGTGTACCACTTGCTAAAGCAGTTACGGCAGAAACCCGCTAGGATCATTAGGTCAATATTCTGTACGTCTTTATTTGCATCCAAGTGGGCTAAAAGACGACGGAATGTCGCTGCATCAAGTTTATCTTGCTCTTCTTGCGTAAGATTTTTGTATTTAAATTCAGCCACTTTACTTTCCTTCTCGACTATTTTACTTGCTGCTGCCAGCATATGTTGGAGTAACGCAATCGCATCCATCGCTAAAGCGTGAACAACAAGCACTATTATTGTAAAAATGATTCGTCACACAGGGTAGCGCCAAGTTACCCAAAACGCCATTGCGTCATACGCAAAACGGGTTTAGACAAAACAAAAAAGCACCGAATGGAAAAATCGATCGGTGCTTTTTGTCATCAACAACTTCGCCTTTCTATGGGTGAGCAATACGACCTTTGGTGTCCTGACTCAATGCCTTATTGAGTTCCGCTTCTACATGACCTGGCGCACGGGTATTCGCCGCAATCAGTCTGTACATCGCAGGGATAACAAACAAAGTAACAAGTGTCGCGAAGCCCATACCAAAGAAAATCACTGTACCAACAGCGACTCGGCTTTCATAGCCCGCCCCGTTAGATAGGATCAACGGTATTGCTCCCGCCAGAGTGGTGAATGCCGTCATCAGAATTGGGCGTAAACGACGCGCAGCAGCATCAATGATCGCTTTTTCAAATTCAACACCGCGGTCGCGAAGCTGGTTAGCAAACTCAACAATCAAGATGCCGTTTTTCGTCACCATACCAATTAGCATGACCATACCGATCTGACTGTAAATGTTCATCCCCTGACTCATGACCACCAAGCCCAAGAATCCTCCAAATACCCCCATAGGAACGGTAAACATGACAACCAGCGGGTTCACGAAGCTTTCAAACTGAGCGGCCAGTACTAAATAGGCAACTAATAAAGCCAGCGCAAACACAACGACGATGCTGGATTGATTCTCTTTAAAGTCTTTTGACTCGCCAGAATAGCTGACTGAAATATCACTTGGTAACGAATCAATGGCTTCCTGGTCGAGGAAGTTTAGCGCTTCGCCTAGTGTGTATCCATCCGATAAGTTTGCTGTAATCGTGATCGATTTCTGTTTGTTGTAGTGGGAAAGTCGAATTGAGGCCGCCACTTCATCTATCTTAGTCACGGTATCAAGCGTCACCAATTCACCATTGTTGGTACGCAAGTAAATTTGACTCAAATCTGCCGCATTATTAAAGCTGTTCTCATCGCCACGCAGATACACATCGTATTCTTCACCGCGATCAACGTAGGTAGTCTCACTTTTACCACCCAACATGATTTCAAGCGTATCAGAGATGTCTTTTACGCTTACGCCAAGCTCCGCAGCGCGTTGTCTGTCGACAGTAACTAAAAGCTCAGGCGTCTTCTCAGAATAATCAATTTCAGCCCCTTCCATCATTGGAGACTCTTCGGCCTTGTTCTTCAGTTCTTCCGCCCAAACCAGCAGCTCATCATAATCTGAACCACCTAAGACAAACTGGACAGGTTCGGTCGAACCACCCTGAAAACCGGGCATAAATGGGAACACCCGAACATCTGGAATCCCAGCTAATTCAGCACGAATCTTACCCAATGCCTGTTGAGCCGTGATATTTCGCTCTTTCCAGTCTTCAAGAATCATGATCACGAAACCCGTTTGGTCACCAGCCTGACCACCAAACGCCGGAGTCTGGATACTGAATGATTTCAGGAAACCTTGCCCAAGTAATGGTATTAGTCGGTTTTCCACAATATCCATGTTTGCGGCCATGCGGTTGTATGAGGTTGCATCAGCGCCTCGGACAAAGGCGAAGATCACACCTCTGTCTTCCTGAGGTGTTAACTGCGCTGGGACCTGATTCATCAGAACGTAACTACCGCCGATACACGCTAAAATAACCAGCGGAGCAACTAAACGAACTTTTAGCGCACTTTTAAGTGCGCGACGATAACCGCTTTCGAGTTTAGCAAACAGCCGATCGACTGCGCTGTTGAAGCGATTCTGTTTCACGTTCACTTTCAAAATTTGGCTGCCGAGCACAGGCGTTAATGTCAGGGCAATCAATGATGAAAAAATCACCGACATGGCTAACAACACCGAGAACTCGGTAAATAGCAAACCAACCATGCCGTCCATAAATGAAATCGGCAAGAAAACCATGACAAGCACGAATGTGGTCGCGACAACAGCAAATCCTACTTCTCTGGTTCCCTTGTATGCCGCTAACAATGGTGATTCACCACGCTCAATGTGATGGAAAATATTCTCTACGACAACAATCGCATCATCGACCACCAGACCAATAGACAAGATCAGTGCCATCAATGTGATCAGGTTGATAGAAAATCCGAAGTAATACGCCGCAATAAAAGAAGAAATCAGCGATACAGGAACCGTAACCGCCGGGATCAATGTTGCTCGCGCCTGACCAATGAAGATGTACAGCACCAGGATAACCAGACCACCGGTAATAAACAGTGTGCTATAAACCTCTTCAATCGATCGCTCGATAAACACCGTCGCATCGTAGTCAATCGCCAGACGAGTGCCATCAGGCAAGAACTTCTGAATGTTATCCACTTCGGAACGCACCGACTCGGCCACTTCCAGCGGGTTAGCATCAGACTGAGGTATCACCCCTAAACTGATGTTGACCACACCATCACTTTTAAAGGTTGAGTTCTCGTTTTCGGCACCGATAAACACATCCGCCACGTCTTTCAAATAGATAGGTGTGTTATCCGATGCGCGTTTAATGACCAGATATTGAAAGTCTTCCGGCGTGTTATAAGTTCTTGCCGTACGTACGGACATAACGGTCGAGTCATTACGCACTTCACCACCCGGGCTCTCCAGGTTTTCGTTCTGCAGTGCCTCGGTAATATCTGATGCAGTGACCGCCCGCCCAGCCATGAGATCAGGCTTTAACTTCACGTACATCACTTTGTACAAGCCACCGGAAAGGTCTATCGAACTCACGCCGGAGATAAGACTAAAGCGATCCATCAACACGCGTTCTGCATAGTCCGTCAGTTGGGTACGATCCATTTCTGATGAACTGAGATTGATATAAAGAGAAGCCTCTCCAGAACCATTGTTCTTGAAAACAATCGGATCATCCGCTTCATCAGGCAATGAGCGTTGAGCGCGAGCCACAGCATCTCGTACATCACTAACGCCAGTGTTAAGGTCGTAACCCAGCTCAAACGTGATAGTAATTCGTGAAGAGCTGTTTCGCGTGGTTGAGCTAATCTCATCAATACCACTAATACCTGAAAGCTGATCTTCCAGTACGGAAGTAATCTGGCTTTCAATGATAGTGGCAGACGCACCTTCGTAGCGTGTTGTGACCGATACAACCGGGCTTTCAATATCTGGCATCTCACGGACGGAAAGTTTGGTGAATGACACAAAGCCAAACACACAAAGCAGCATGCTCAATACCAGTGACGCAATAGGACGTTTAACGGAAATGTCAGAAAGTAACATTAGTTTTATTCCTTATCCGATTCACTGTTTGCACCAGTTGACGTCAGTTTTTTGGTTTTTAGGGGAGCAATAATTTCTTCGACTTTTACACCATCGCGCATATTAACGATGCCTTGCACAACGATCTTATCACCGATGTTAAGGCCCGATTCGATAACTACGTCATTCTCAACACGAGCGCCAAGTAGCACCTCTGTACGAGTCGCTTTGTTTTCTGCATCAATCACATAAACAAATCGTTTGGTGCCAGAGTACTCCAGCGCTTGAACGGGAATGATTGGGGCCTTAATCGCTGGAAATGCCAAAGAGGCATTCATTAGCATTCCCGGTTTCAGGCGATTTTCCGGATTATCAAATTCAATACGCACGCGAAGGTTTAAGGTTTCGGTGCTAATGCGAGTATCAATTCCAGTCACTTTACCGACGAAGGTTTGATCTCCCCATGCACTCGTTTTTGCTTGTACTTGCATCCCGACCGAGAGCATCGACAAGTAGCGCTCTGGCACTTGTAGATCAAGTTCCATAACAGAGAGATCATCAAGCGTTAAGAGTTCAGTACCGACACTAACCATTTTCCCGCGGCTAAAATCAATAAAACCAACCGTGCCGGCGAAAGGCGCACCGATGTGAAGATCGGCGAGATTTGCTTTTGCTAAATCCAGGCGTGCTTCAGCTATCTGAACACTGGCCTTTTGTGCATCAATCTCGGTTTGGGTGATCGCATTGCGCTTAACCAAACGCTGGAATTCAGTGAGTTTACGCTTCTCATCTTTCAGGTAAGCCTGTGCCTCCACAAGCGCTGCGCGAGCTTTATCGTCGTTAAGCTTAATCATTAGCTGTCCTTGCTGAACATTCTGATTTGCTTTGACGGCAATGGCCTCTACTTTGCCCGAGACTTCCGAAGCAACGACAACAGACTCCGCTGCCTCTAACTTGCCAATAAGAGACAAAGACTGATTGATTTCGTGCGTTTCTACTTGTTCTGTCACAACTGTTACAGAAGATGGGCCTCGCTGAGCCGCCAATGAGGTTTGCGATGCCATTAATATAGAAAGCAATAAAACTGATAAGGGTAAAGTGGCTTTCATGTTCATATTTTGATTACTTAACGAATAAATTCATGTCATTAAACTAGATACAGTTTATCAATAGTTACGTCGTCTAACGTCAAGTAGTGTAAATTAAGGAAAAAAGTGTAAGTTTCTCTGTATAAAGGACAAACAAAACGCTGACTTTCTAACATCTTTGCCTAAAAAGACAGCGTTCAATGCGAAAACGTAAGAAAAACGCTTTACAGCCCGAGCGAGTTTGCTATGATTCGCTCCGCACTTGAGAGATGAGTTGGGAAAACATCTGTTAAGTATGCTTTTTAGAGCATGAAAAATACCCTGGAGGGGTTCCCGAGTGGCCAAAGGGAGCAGACTGTAAATCTGCCGGCTCCGCCTTCGATGGTTCGAATCCGTCCCCCTCCACCATATTTCTTCTTGTGATCATCCTTTGGATAGATTGTGGGAAACACTTGAAAGATTGCGTTGGGAAAACACCTTTTAAGTATAAAAATACCCTGGAGGGGTTCCCGAGTGGCCAAAGGGAGCAGACTGTAAATCTGCCGGCTCCGCCTTCGATGGTTCGAATCCGTCCCCCTCCACCATATTCTTCTTGCGACTTCCTTTCGGTTAATAGCCTTTGGATAGATTGTGAGAAACCCTTGGAAAACGTGTTGGGAAAACCTTTTCTGAGTATGCTTTTTAGAGCATAAAAACACCCTGGAGGGGTTCCCGAGTGGCCAAAGGGAGCAGACTGTAAATCTGCCGGCTCCGCCTTCGATGGTTCGAATCCG
>NZ_JBSUGF010000009.1:0-193630 GCF_054064025.1 Vibrio limimangrovi | reverse complement strand
GAGTGGCCAAAGGGAGCAGACTGTAAATCTGCCGGCTCCGCCTTCGATGGTTCGAATCCGTCCCCCTCCACCATATTGAAAAAGCCAGCTCATCACCGAGCTGGCTTTTTTCGTTTCGGCTATTTATCAACGAATTAATGATCAGAGATACACTAATCATTGCTCATTGATAATCGGTAGAAGACCGCTTCCGTATTCCGTATTCCGTATTCCGTATTCCGTATTCCGTATTCCGTATTCCGTATTCCGTATTCCGTATTCCAGTAAATCCAAAATTCACCTTTCCAACAACACCAAGCTCAAAAAAAATCCCGCTATAAAGCGGGATTTTACTAAGACTAAATTGAAGGCTGTTGGTGATTAACCTTGAATACCAACAATCAGCCAAGGAGCGTTTGGTACCGTTAAGTCACGCTCAAGGTGCCAGATATCAGTAATGTCTTCTTCGATACCTTCAACTGCATCACGGTAACGGCCGCTGAACTGCAGGCTTAGCTCTGCTTTATTGGCATTGTAGTCCGCACGAACGATTTCAGCGTCTACGTACATTACGTCGGTATGTTGCTCGCCATCCAGTTTTGCACGTTCAGACTTAAGATCGTCGAACAAACTTGGCGATACATACTCTTCAATGGTATCTAATTGATTGTGATTCCATGCACCTTGAAGAATACGGTAGTGCTCACGAGAACCATTTAGGAAAGCCGCTTGGTCAAAGCCCGGTGGGTAGTTGTGTGGCACATCAGTTTGCGCGCCGAAACCACCAAAGCCACCTGCATTTACGTTTGGCTGTTGCTCAAAATTTTGTGTGTTCGGTTGTTCGAACTTCGAGCTGTTACCGCCAAATGCTGGTTGCTGACGATGCTGATTCATGCTGCCCTGCTTCGCGCCCAACATACCGCGCATCAGTTTAAAGATAAGGAAGGCAATCAGACCAATGATAAGAATATCCATAAACTGGATACCTTCAAAAGCACCACCAAAAAATGCCGCCAGTAGACCACCAGCCAGAAGACCGCCAAGCAGGCCTCCCATTAGACCTTTCTTACTAGAAGACTTAGCCGTTTGATCCTTGCTGATAGTGCTAGTGTTTTGTTGCTGCTGCGTAGGTGCAGGTGCAGTTTTGTAACTCTTACCGAATGACTTACCACCGCCTAGCTTTTTCGCTTCTGCAACAGGGGTTACAGCGACAGTAAACATCAACAGAGCAACAATCGAAAATATACGTTTCATCGTTATCCTTAAAATTGACGATAGTTATCCAAGAATGTGCACTCTCGAAAACGATTTATTTACCGTTTCAAACAGTAGCACGTCATAGATGAGTGTGGAGTCATAATACTCTGTCTGCATGCTCATTAAAACAATCTGGCAGCTCCGACTTGTATCAGAATATTGCCGAAATGAAACGCTTTGATGATTTGCTAATCAAACTGCTGTGATAACACTCTAAATCTCCCATCTTGGCATCATTTGAGGCCAGTGATTTATTGACGGTGTATATGACGCCGACTATCATATTGAACATTGTTCAATAAAGCAGTTTGAAGTATGGCGCGCAGAAACGATCACACCAGAGAAGAGTTAGTTAATCTGACCTTAGCAACCGTTAAAGATTTTTTAGAAGACAACTCATATCACGAGCTTAGTCTTCGCAAAATTGCAAATATGATTGGTTATGTGCCAAGTACGTTAGTGAACATTTTTGGCAACTATAACTTATTACTTTTGCACGTCGTTGCTCAAACTCTGGATGAATTGTCGCAAGAGTCAACAAAAGCCACCAGTTGCTGTAAAGATGCAAATGAAGCGCTGTTTGAACTGGCTTACTGTTACCACGACTTTGCACAGAAGCACCCCTACCGATGGCAGTTAGTGTTTGAACATAATATGAACGGGGCAGAGCTTCCGGACTGGCAGGCCAAGCGCATTGGTGACATGACCGACATGCTAGAGTCACTGCTGGAGCAAATTTCTCCAAATCGTACAGAATCAGAAGTCGTTCAAGCTAGTCGAGTATTGTGGGCAGGCGTGCACGGCATCACTTTACTCAGTGTTGATGACAAGTTTTTTTCTAGTGAGCCAGTTGATGGTAAAGCGTTGATTAGCAACCTACTGTCTAACTATCTCATGAACTGGTAACAAAGGATCCTACATGTCATCGGACAGACACCCTTCCCTGCTTAGACAAAGAAAGTTCCTACCCTATTTCATTACTCAGTTTTTCGGTGCTTTCAACGACAACATTTTTAAAAACGTTTTATTGCTGTTTGTCGCCTTTGCAGGTACAAGCGCCTTACCTGTTTCCAGCAACTTATTCATTAACTTAGCGGCCGGCCTTTTCATTCTCCCTTTCTTCTTGTTCTCCGCCTCGGCAGGTGTGTTGGCCGATAAGTACGAAAAATCCTGGTTTATCCGCAAGGTGAAACTATTTGAAATTGCGATCATGGTTCTGGGCGCAATTGGCTTTATCACCGAAAGCTACGGCGTATTGTTATTGTTGCTGTTTTTGATGGGCACACAGTCCGCATTCTTTGGTCCGGTGAAGTACGCGCTACTGCCGCAAAATTTGAACGAAAAAGAATTAGTGCCCGGTAACGCATTGGTCGAAGCAGGGACCTTTATTGCAATTTTAATCGGTACGCTGGGTGCCGGAATCATCGCTTCTTCGGAGAATGCCAAATACCTCGCCGCATTCTGCGTGGTTTTATTTGCGCTGCTTGGCTATCTGTCCAGTCGCTTCATTCCATTTTCAGCCGCGAGCGCACCCGATCTGACCTTCCGTTGGCAGCCATACAAACAAACCAAACACACTCTCTCTATTTGTAAGTCTGACCGAGTTGTATTTCAGTCAATCATGGCAATCAGCTGGTTCTGGTTTTTAGGCGCAGCCTATCTGACCCAGTTTCCAAACTTCACCAAAGTTTATCTCAACGGTACAGAGAGCGCGGTATCTTTCCTACTGGCACTCTTTTCTGTGGGTATCGCACTTGGCTCGCTGATCTGTAACTGGATTTCCAATCATCGAATTGAAGTCGGCGTCGTCCCTATAGGCGCACTTGGCATCACGATCTTCGGTTACCTTATGGCAACATCGGTTCCGAGCGAACTACCACAATTTCACACCTTTGGAGAGTTCATTCGCTATAGCGACTTTTGGCCTCTGTTTTTCTATCTATTAATGATTGGTGTATCCGGCGGATTATTCATCGTTCCTCTTTACGCATTAATGCAACACAGAGCAAAAGAAACGGAGCGTGCACAGGTCATCGCGGGTCTTAATATCTTTAACTCACTGTTTATGGTGGGAAGTGCAGTGTTAGGCATTGTGTGCCTGAGCGTGTTAGAGATGACGATCCCTCAGCTATTTGCGCTGCTCGCGGTTTTAAATTTTTTGGTCGCGGCTTACCTATTCATGCAGATACCAATCTTTGTCGTACGTTTTATTGTTTGGATGCTGACCCACACCATCTATCGGGTTAAACACAAAAACCTGCACAATTTACCAGAGAAAGGTGGTGCGTTAATCGTTTCTAACCACGTCAGCTATATGGATGCGCTGCTATTGAGTGCAGTATGTCCTCGTTTAATTCGTTTTGTCATGGAAGAAGAGTACGCCAATCTGCCTTTGATTCGAGGCTTCTTGCGTCGGACGGGAGTGATACCGATTTCTGCGAACAACAAAAATTCTATCCGCAGTGCGTTTCATGAAGTAGAAAAAGCACTGGCCGACGGAGACATCGTGTGCATTTTCCCAGAAGGAAAACTTACCTCTGATGGAGAGATCCATGAGTTCAAGCGTGGCATCGATATCATCTTGAAACGCAGTACAGTACCGGTCATTCCCGTTGCCATAAAAGGATTATGGGGGAGTTACTTCAGTCGCTGCAAAGGACGCGCCTGTAAAGGGTTGCCGACAAGGTTCTGGTCAAAGCTGGAAATTGAAGCGGGTTCTGCGGTTGAACCAAGCGACGCTACGGCTCAAGTGATGTATGAGAAAGTGCGTGACCTGCGCGGTAGCTGGCGTTAAAGGTAAATATAGAAAAATGAACACATGTTTAGGATATCTGAACATGTGTTCAAATCATTAAGACAAACTGACCGTTAGTGATGGGATATACTCACGCTTTCACATATAACAACGACTAATCAACCTTGAATAAAAAGTACATTCTTTTTGCACTGGCGCTGCTATTTTGCCTGACCCCACTGGTATCCTCACCTATCGCGCTGGTTATTGGTTTTTTGCTGGCAAGCTTTGGCTTTGTGCCTACAGAAGTGCCGATCGCGTCCTTTACGAAAAAGCTGCTCTCTTATTCAATCATCGGTTTAGGGTTTGGGATTAATTTCGAGCAAGCGCTTGCGGTCACTTCCGATGGCATCGGCCTCATTATCGCCACCATTATGGGCACATTGGTGATTGGCTCACTCATCGCCAAGGCCATTAAGCTCGAAACAACTACCGCTTATTTGATCTCTTCCGGTACGGCCATTTGTGGCGGCAGTGCCATCGCAGCAGTTGCACCGGCCATAAAAGCCCAAGATGAACAGATTGGTTTGGCACTGGCCACGGTATTTGTTCTCAACTCGATCGCCCTGTTTGTATTTCCGGTTATAGGCCACGCTCTGGGGTTAGACCAACATACGTTTGGAACCTGGGCAGCCATCGCTATTCATGATACTTCTTCTGTCGTCGGTGCAGCGTCGGCATACGGTGAAGAAGCGCTGACCACGGCAACCACGCTTAAACTGGCACGCGCACTTTGGATCATCCCGGTTGCGTTAATTAGTGCGGTGATCTTCTCACGAGGCGACCGAGAGGATGGCTCAAGCAAGATAGTGATACCTTACTTTATCTTTTGGTATTGTGCGGCAATTGCGTTCAGTGATTTCTTGCCTCAATTTGAAGTGATATACCACGGTATCTTCACCGTCGCGAAGCAAGCTCTGGTCGTGTGTTTATTCTTGATAGGTTGCAGTATTTCAGTTTCGAAACTGAAGTCTGCTGGCGCGAAGCCTTTGCTGTTTGGTGTGAGTTTGTGGGTGTTGATTTCGACGACATCACTAGCGTGGCTAGTCGTTAACTAAGCCAATAAATTATACAAATGCGTCGTTCAAATGCCATCTGACTTAGTTTTGTCGGTGGTGCAGTCACTATGTTTATTGTGAACAAAAACCAGGGCGATTGTAATGAGGAATGCGGTCAGTTCAGCTACAGATCTCGCTAACCCTTCGCTGTTTAGTGAGACGACGATTTGTAGCAGAACTGCCGCTATTAATGCCGCTTTGACCATACTGAACCTTATGCTTTTATACTCTATATTGAAGCGATATTATGATTCAGTGTTATAAGGATGCAAAATTCCGTTTGCGACTAACACATATCAAAATTGACTAACCTGCTTTCAGGACGTCTGATTCCACTTCCCTGACAGCCATTCTTTGACGGCCTTACGAGACACTTTTATCCCGCCCTCTAATAACGCTTGCGGCATTGAATAATAAGCGACTGGCCATTTAAACTTTTCCAGTCTGGTCTGCAAGTGATGCTGATAGTGCTCTTGGCTCAACAATCTGTCAGTTTGAATGACAGCAACAGGTCGGTAACCAAACTCTGTATCTTCGACTGGTACTACGATGCTTTGAACCACACTTTCAATTTGGTTAAGAGCAGCTTCTATCTCTTCGCAGTGAATATTCTCACCACCAGAGATAAACTGATTGTCAGCCCGGCCAATGATTTTAAGCTCATTGCCCTGCCATTCCCCCAAGTCTTTGCTGTCGAACCAGCCTGATTCGTCCACCAGCGGCGTAATGTCTCCTTGGCAGAAGTAGCCAGAGGCCAACGTTTGTCCACCGATAAAGATACGTTGCTCAACCAGTTTAACTTCTCGATTGCTAAGTAAATGTCCGGCATTACTGATCTTGTCGATTGGTTTTGCTGTCACGGTTGAGGCGGCTTCCGTCATACCATAGCCCAGCCAGGTTTCAATCCCCTGCTCTGCTGTGCGCCGCGCTAACTCATGATCAACATGACTGCCGCCAAGTAAGACGTGGGTTAGAGACAGCTTGACCCGATCATCCAGTAGACGTTTCAGTTGAGTTGCAACTAGTGATGCATGAGAGACGTCAACAATATCCTGCGCCAAATTACCAGTACCAACTTTCAGCGTTGCGCCAGCAAACAGCCAACGGTAGACAATCGCCAGCCCAGAAACGTGATAGAGAGGCAACGACAACAGCCATGTGTCCTGCTGGGTGAACTTAAACTCACTTAACAAACCTTGTGCCGAAGCAAAGTGTTGTCGGTGAGTATGTACGACAGCCTTTGGCGTTCCGGTAGAACCAGAAGTGAAGACAATCGACGCAGCGTTATCATGACAATAACCAACTAGCTCCCCACAATTCGTTAATAAGGGAGCAACTTGCGTAAAATCGAGCAAGCAGCAACTGAGCTCGACCAACTCTGATTTGGAAAAGGGTTTCCCCCCGTCATTGGCAAACCAGACATAGCGTTGCTGATTTGGCTGATACAAGGTGTGGAGCTTGCTTTTAAGAGCGGCAAACGGCTGTGGCATGGTCAACGCCGCGATAGCCCCTACCTGCTGAGCCGCCAAATAGAACAGCACGGTCTCGGGTTGGTTTTTACCGGCTAAGGTAATCACATCACCATGCGCTACACCTCGCTGCTTCAAATAGCGCGCGTATTGACTGACGCGCGACTCAAGTTGCTGCCAGTTTAATGTATCTTCTGGCGTTTCAAGCGCAATCGAAAAAGGGCTCGTTTGAGCCCAATATTTCCAAGGTGCAATCGCGCTATTTTCTGTAGCGAATGGCTCTATGCTGAATGCCACACTAACTCCTGCTCCGTCAGTGGAACAACCGGAAGCTCACATTTCGGCCAGCCTTGTTCTAACTGCGCTTTAAACAGACCAACGGTATCTAAGCCCGGAACTTCGTCTGGCAGCTGCCATTTCGCAAAGCGTGCGAGTTGAGTCAGACCTAAACTGGATTCGATGCTTGAGCTGATCACAGGCTTCATCCCCAATGACTTCGCTTTCTCAATCAGTTTAATACAGAAATCAACCGAACCAATCAGCGTAGGCTTAATGATGATCGTTTTAACACCAGTGAGATCTTCAAGTCTGAAATCCTCACGACGAGTTGCATCTTGTAAGGTTTCATCCCAGGCAATGGCAATTCCGGTATTAATGGCGAATGACAAACTGTCGCCTGGAGAGCGACAAGGCTCTTCTAAGAAAGAGATTCGCTGACGCAATGATGGGGTCACGTATTTGGCAAACTGCTGGGCTTTTTCTGGTGTCCAGGCGCGATTGGCATCAAGTCGTAATGTGAGCTGAGGTATGGATTCCAGAAACAAGTTCACCAGCATACCATCACGAATCGGCTCATAAAGTCCCACTTTGATTTTGGCAACTTTTTCACCTTCCATCTCGTTGAGTTTTGGAATCAACTCGTCCGGATCGCCTGTACATAATGGCGCGACTTGATACTGGCCTTCGCCAGGTAGTCCACCCGACAACTCGAGTTGAGCCATAGACAGACCAAAAGCCACTGATGGAAACATATTGGCGTAATCAATTGGTAATCCTGCCACCCAACGCTCAGCTTGATCCTGTAACTGGATACCAGCTTCGTCTGTGCTTTCAAGACTAAAACCGGCCAGTGGAGCGACTTCACCAAGGCCAGTATTGCCACTTTCTGACAACTCAATAATGTAGCCGATACGTTCCGTCAATTTGTTATCACGCAGTATCACGCCACTGTCCATCGGAAGGCAGTAACGGTAAATCTTCGCTTTACGCATAATTCCTCTCCTATGTAATACCGTATCACCCAAGCATGCTGACAAGAAATCAGCCATCGTCCCTGAGACGGCGAGATGCTTGGGATAGAAATTCATTTCAGAGAAGCACTAAGGCTCCTCTGCTATACGGATTATGGGTTACGAGGGAATTTGTCGAAGTCAGGACGACGCTTCTCGTTGAATGCGTTACGACCTTCCTGTCCTTCTTCTGTCATATAGAACATCATGGTTGCGTTACCAGCAAGCTCTTGCAGGCCAGCCTGTCCATCACAATCTGCGTTCAATGCCGCTTTCAGGCAGCGCAGAGCCATTGGGCTGTGCTGCAGTACTTCACGACACCAGCGAACGGTTTCTTTTTCCAGTTCTTCTAGCGGCACAACGGTATTAACCAAGCCCATATCCAACGCTTCCTGAGCATTGTAGAAGCGGCATAGGAACCAGATTTCGCGTGCTTTCTTCTGGCCAACGATACGCGCCATGTAAGATGCGCCCCAACCGCCGTCAAATGAACCCACTTTCGGGCCAGTCTGACCAAACTGCGCGTTTTCTGCCGCAATGGTTAGGTCACACATCATATGCAGAACATGACCGCCACCAACAGCCCAACCAGCCACTGACGCGATCACAGGTTTTGGACACGTGCGGATATCGCGCTGGAAATCCAGGACATTCAAGTGATGGGTACCCTGGTCATCTTTATAACCGCCGTAATCACCACGGATCTTCTGGTCACCGCCAGAACAGAACGCATCTTCACCCAGGCCGGTTAGAATAATTACCCCAACTGCAGAGTCGTAACGTGCGTCTGCCAACGCATCAATCATCTCTTTCACGGTTTGGGGACGGAACGCATTATGTACTTGCGGACGAGCGATGGTGATTTTCGCGATGCCATCTACAGACTTGTGATAATGGATATCGTCGTATTTCTCGCTGCAATCTTTCCATTCAACCGGAGCGTAAAGTTCTTCTTCAGAAATGCCTACTGTTTTTGCCATGGTGATTCCCATTGTTATCGTTACTCTCACTCAAAGTGAGATTGAATTATTTGCTTTATGTGCATCGCAAACTGCTGTGGTTGCTCTTGGTGGACGTTATGTCCCGCACCTTCAATTTGTCGATACGTCAACCCGCTGCTTTGTGCCAGTTGACTGAATTTTTTGTCTTTCGCGCCACACAGGTAATAAACCGGTATAGAGAGTTGTTGCATTGCAGGTAACAGATAAGACTGCGTTGACAACGATGTCGACAGCAACATATTCGCTACCGCAGCGCCAAGATTAGCACTGCGCTTTGCTATCAATGTTTGTCTTTGCTCATGGTTTAGTGAAGAAAACACCGGTTGCTGATACCAATCGCTCAAAACGTGTTCAAGAGATTCGCTTTCAAAACGCTTAGCCCAACGACGATCGTTCTCGAACCTCGCTTGTTTCTCTAACTCTATTTGTAGCCCGAAGTTTCCACCTTCGATAATTGCAGCGCGAATATTGAGATCTGGGAAGCAATTCCTTGCCAGCCCATGCATCGTAATTCGTCCACCCATAGAATAGCCAATCAAAATAAGCGGCTGGTGCGGCGGAAAAAATAAAGCGAGCGTTGAGTTGAGAAGATCACAGCACTGTTCTAGGCCAGAGCAACGTACAGCCTGACTCGCGCCATGACCCGGTAAGTCGATGGTTATCCGGTCAAACTGCGGTAGTTCATTCATGCATGCCTGCCAGTCAGCACCACTGCCCAACAAGCCATGCAAAAACACCAAAGTAGGTTGTACACGACTTTGGGTCTGCTCAGTTGCCGGAAAGTGCTCAGAATTTAGCATGCAGATTGCTATTAAATACCTTAATAAGTTCAACGGCCTGACCCGGTGGCGTTTGTACTTCTACCACCAGCGTACCTTGCCCATGTTCAAAGTGTTCTGAGACTATGGTTTGAAACTGTTCTAAAGTCTTGGGTTGCAGATAACTCAATCCAAATTGTTTCGCTGCATGTTCAAACTGGTAGCCATGCGGCATTTGGTAATAAGACTGACGACGTTCCTCCGGCACAGGAAGAATGTCAAAAATCGCCCCACCATCATTGTTAGTAATAACAATGACCGTCGGCTGTTCACTGTGGGTAAACAAAGCTAGCGAATTGAGATCATACAAGGCGGACGTATCACCGATGTAAACCAATAAAGGTTGTCTGCGCGAACGCTGCACACCAGATGCCGTTGCCAGAATCCCGTCAATACCAGATGCACCGCGATTGGAAAACACTTCGCTATGGCTAAAACGGCCAAACATGTCGACCAAACGGACAAAAAGGCTATTGCCGATAAATACGTCGACGGCTTTCGCTCTTTGCTCAACATCGGCCGCTAAAGCCACTTCATTTAAATCGAAGGTCGATGTGATCAGAAATGAATCACGAATATGCTGGTTGATTTGCTCAAAGTCCGCAGTGAGCTGACTCGCCCACCCAAACTCGATTGAATTCGCTGGCCCGAGACGCTCCACCCAGCTTATTGGCGATTCAACCCAGTGAAATTGAGGTAAATGGCTTTGGTTATTACGACTCGAACGTTCTGAAATATACCAGTACTGGATTTGCTCGCTTTGGGTGACCTGAGTTTTAATCCAACCGTTCAATTGCTTAGAGACAATACGGCTACCAAACTGGACTATCAAATCACATGATTCAAGCTTCTGGGCGACATTTGGCACACGTAACCACAAATCATAGTGCGCCCATTCAGAACTGACACCACTTTGTGGATCGGCCAATACTGGCCAGCCCATTTTTCGGGCAAACGAGAGTGCTGCATCTGCCTCTTCTAAAGGAAGACTACCGATAACAACAATCCCCTTCTTATCTTCACACGACGGTATGTCACAGACCGATAATTTTCTAAAGCGTCGTGTATAGGTACGGTTGCTCTCACGCCAAGTGGCTACCGAACTCAGATAGGATTGATATTCACTTTTTCTACCAGAGGAATAAAGAGGCTCAGGGAAGGCACAGTTAATATGAACCGCACTCCCTTCGAACTGTTGCGTAAACATCACCTCATCTATGGATGTCAGCAGCCAGTTAAGTGGTGTGTGCAAATTCGGGCTAGGCAGATTCAAGCTAGCAGACACATGTTGTGAAAAAATCCCCAACTGATTGATCGCCTGATTAGCACCACAGCCAACTAACTCAATCGGACGGTCTGCAGTTAACAACACCAGTTTTTCACCGGTTAATTTCGCTTCTGCAATCGACGGCAGTAAGTTCGCGACGGCAGTACCCGACGTCACGATTACCGCAACCGGGCTTTTGCTTGCTTTCGCTAATCCGAGCGCCATAAAGCCCAACCCACGTTCATCGAAATGGGTATGAATGGAAAAGTTCGGATTGTCAGCCGCTTCTAACGTTAGCGGCGTTGAACGGGAGCCAGGTGCAATGCAAACATGCTCAACCCCAAACCGATTCAGTTCTGTCAGTAACGTTTCAGACCAAATACGATTGATTACCGCTTGATCGAGACTCATGATGCCACTCCAAGCGGAGGGTGATCGGAGATAAGCGTTAACAACGTCGACATTTTTTTGTCCAGTTCCGCCCATTCATGCTCCGCGACAGAGCCCGGTACAATACCAGCCCCAGCAAATAGCTGTACCTGATCACCAAGCACCAGCGCACTTCGTATCGCAACACAAAACTCCGCACGCTCGTGGCTTAAGTATCCCATCGAGCCTGCGTACCAGCCACGCGCAAATGGTTCATTTTCAAGAATAAATTGCATCGACTCCTGACGAGGCAATCCTGCAACAGCGGCAGTAGGCTGCAAAGCAGAAAGCAGTTGCACACCATTGATACCCGACTTCAGGCTGGCGTGAATACTACGTTTTAGGTGCTGCACTTTTCTAAGACGAACCAGTCGGGGTTCAGACTCCACCTCTACGGATTCGGAATGAGGGGACAAACGATCGACAATATCGTCTACAACGTACTGGTTTTCATTGAGGTTCTTCGCATCCTGCGACAGCCAATTAGCCAGCTCCATATCGTGAGTTGCATTGTCGCCACGACCGATAGTGCCCGCCAGCGCTTCGGTCTGGAGTTCATGCCCCACTCGCGAGTATAGTCGCTCTGGAGTCGACCCCATGAAGCTGTGCTTACGATCCAGACTAAACAGAAAATGAAAACTGTGATGGTTCTGGCTATAGCTCGCTTTGAGCAGTTGCGCGGCACTCAACTCATTATCGAGTTGAAGCGTCGAACGACGAGCCAGAACGACTTTCTTAAACGCATCATTTTCTATGCCGGTTAACACTTTGCTGACTAATTCACCCCATTCCGACCGGGTTGGCGCATGTTCGATAGAACGAATATGCGACGATATAGGCGTTAACGCTGCCACATCACAAACAAGCTTATGCAACCCGGCTAGTGTACGCGATGAATCGTCAGAAACATTAACAGCCAATGACCATTGATCATCGAAACGCACCAGCTCAATTTGAGGTAAGAAGAAAAATGATCGCATACAACGACGATTCTTCTCATGCTGACCGTCGAAAGAACGCCCGCCCCATACTCGCTGTCCCTCACCTAAGATCGTGTAGGCTGCTCCGGGCTCGACAAAAGCGTGCAATTGACCTAGTGCGACAACTTCTTCACGAGTATCACGGGATTGCCAGTAAAACTTGGGAAAAAGTGGTTGAGCGTCAAGCCAATCAATTAATGAAAAATGTGGTTTCTCGCTAAGAGGCTCAACCAGGCGCATTGGGCTGCCTTCTGTATTCTTAACTCTCTCGATTATTCTCTGTACGGCTTGAAGGAACTGTGACAAATCAACCTCGTAATATGTGAGGGTAAAGGGGAACTAATGGCTACTCTAAGTTTAGACCCTGAGCAAATCAAGGTTGTATGCGATCTTTTGCAACATCCCCATATTGCCAGCGAAAAAAACATCGCCGTTGAATAGATAATTTACAGATACATATTCTATTAAAATACAAATTATTGTATTTTAATAAAGAAATTAACGAATTTTTAGGAACTACACAATGCAAAATATCGGGATGTCGTCAAAACTCGATAATGTCTGCTATGACATTAGGGGACCTGTACTCAAACATGCTAAACGCATGGAGGAAGAAGGACATAAAATCCTAAAGCTAAATATTGGTAACCCCGCCCCATTTGGTTTTGACGCCCCTGATGAGATTTTAGTCGATGTAATCCGAAATCTACCAACTTCTCAAGGCTATGTAGATTCCAAAGGTATCTACTCTGCACGAAAAGCAGTGGTTCAGCACTATCAACGCAAAGGCATTCGCTCTCTGGATGTAGAAGACGTTTACATTGGTAACGGTGTGTCAGAGTTGATCATGATGTCCATGCAAGCGCTATTGAACAATGGCGATGAAATGTTGATCCCTGCTCCGGATTACCCACTATGGACAGCATCTGTTGCGTTGTCTGGCGGTAAACCGGTTCATTACATCTGTGATGAAGAAGCCGACTGGTATCCAGATTTAGATGATATCAAAAGCAAAATTACCCCAAAAACTCGCGGGATTGTTCTGATTAACCCAAACAACCCAACAGGTGCGGTTTACAGCCGTGACTTTTTGCTGGAAATCATTGAAATTGCACGTCAGCACAAACTGATCATCTTTGCAGACGAAATCTACGACAAAGTACTTTACGATGGCGCAACTCATACCTCTGTTGCGACGCTGACTGAAGACGTGTTAGTCATGACATTCAATGGATTGTCTAAAGCATACCGTGTATGTGGTTTTCGTGGTGGCTGGATGTTCCTGACTGGCCCTAAGCATTTAGCGCAAGGGTATGTTAAAGGGTTAGAGTTGCTATCCTCGATGCGTCTGTGTGCCAACGTGCCAATGCAGCACGCTATCCAGACCGCGCTGGGTGGCTATCAGAGTATCAATGAGCTGATCTTACCGGGTGGTCGCCTGCTTGAGCAACGCAACCGCGCGTATGAACTGATCACTCAGATCCCAGGGGTGTCGTGCGTTAAGCCTAAAGGCGCAATGTACCTGTTCCCGAAAATTGACACTAACATGTACAGCATTAAGAATGACCAGCAAATGGTGCTCGACTTCCTGAAGCAAGAGAAAGTGTTGCTGGTTCAGGGGACAGGTTTCAACTGGCCAAAACCCGATCACTTCCGAATCGTGACGTTACCACATATTGAAGATCTGGAAACCGCTATCGGGCGATTTGAACGCTTCTTAACAACCTACAGCCAGTAGTAATTATTGCCGATCTCTCATATGCTTAGAGGAGCTCATTGTGAGCTCCTTTTTTATTTTAGAATCGGAGAAAGCCATGAAAGAAAGTCATTTTTTCGCCTATCTGGCTCGAATGAAGCTGATCCAACGCTGGCCGCTAATGCGCTCTGTGTCCACGGAAAACATCTCAGAGCACAGTTTACAAGTTGCTTTTGTTGCCCACGCGTTAGCACTTATCAAAAACAAAAAGTTCGATGGTAACCTTAACCCAGAAAGAATCGCGCTCCTTGCGATGTATCACGACTCCAGCGAAGTCCTCACGGGTGATTTACCCACTCCGGTCAAATACTACAATCCGGAAATCGCCAAAGAATATAAGAAGATAGAAGCTGCTGCAGAACATAAGCTCCTGTCCATGCTACCTGAAGAGTTCCACGACGACTTCGCTCCTTTTCTTCTCTCTCTTTCAGTAAATGAGGAAGATGCAAAAATCGTCAAACAAGCCGACTCGATATGCGCCTACCTTAAGTGCTTAGAAGAACTGAGTGCCGGCAACCATGAGTATGCGTTAGCGAAAAAACGCCTTGAAGTTACGCTGCAAGAACGCAACACTCCAGAAATGGATTACTTTCTGACGACCTTTGCACCAAGCTTTGAGTTGTCATTGGATGAGATCAGTTAAGGCCATAATCAAAGGAGACATAAGTGTCATTTGAATTGCACTCTCAATGGCTAGAACGCCACGATGACGAACATAAGATCCGCCGAGATGACCATCGGAGCCCATATCAACGCGACAGGGCGCGCATTCTGCATTCTGCCGCTTTCCGCCGTTTACAGGCTAAAACACAAGTTCATGGCAACAGCTTGGAAGACTTCCATCGTACTCGTTTAACCCACTCACTCGAAGCCGCTCAACTGGGTACGGGCATCGTTGCACAGCTGAAAAAGAAACAACCGGAGTTCCGCGATTTATTGCCTTCCGATAGCTTGATAGATTCACTCTGTTTAGCTCACGACATTGGTCATCCACCCTACGGGCATGGTGGTGAAATCGCATTGAATTATATGATGCGCGAGCACGGTGGTTTTGAAGGCAATGCGCAGACCTTTCGCATCGTGACCAAGTTAGAGCCATATACGGAACACTTTGGTATGAACTTGTCACGCCGGACTCTACTTGGCTTGCTAAAATACCCAGCGTTGATTAGCCAGACTCGCTCAGCCAGTTTACCGACTCCGGCCGAACATCAGCGAAAATTAAAAGCCCACGAGTGGTATCCAGCTAAAGGCATTTATGACTGTGATAAAGCCTTATTCGACTGGGTACTTGAACCTCTTACTGACAATGATAGAGCTCTGCTTAGTCAAATGCGCGATGAACCTGTTGCGGATTTAGAGCACAGCAAAACCCGTTTCAAATCGCTGGATTGTTCCATTATGGAGCTGGCGGATGATATTGCCTATGGCGTTCATGATTTAGAAGACGCAATTGTCCTCGGCATGGTAACTCGCCATCAATGGCAGGAAGGCGCAGCCAGCCAACTCGCTGACTGTGGAGATCCTTGGTTCGAGTCCTATATTGATTCCATTGGACAAATGCTATTCAGTGGTAAGCACCATCAAAGAAAAGACGCGATTGGAGGCATGGTTAATGCACTGCTGACCAGCATTTCAATTCAAGCGGTGGACGAAGCGTTTACGAGCCCACTACTGGCCTGGAACGCTTGCTTAGCACCACAAACTGCCCAAGCTCTGGAAGTGCTGAAACATTTCGTCAGCCAGTACGTCATACACGTACCACAAGTGCAAATTGTGGAGTACAAGGGCCAACAGATCATCATGGATATCTTTGAAGCGCTAACGGCTGCGCCTGAACGCCTTCTTCCAGTGCACACCAAAGAAATTTGGTGTCAGGCTGTCACAGAAAGCGACAAAATGAGAGTCATCGCTGACTACATTTCTGCTATGACCGACAGTCATGCGCAGAGACTGCATCGACAGTTGTTCTCCTCGATCGTCCTTTAATCGTTCTCATCCTTCAGATAATTCTTTTCAAATACGCCCGGAGGCATCTGGGCAATTTGAAACTCAATCATTTTGTCAAACGCATTCAAAAGAGGCGTAAAATCATTTTTTGGCTCGAGTATGCTGAGTGCATGAAATCCCGCCTCGACCGTAGATAAACTATTCTCGGTCGGCGCTTTACGAATCGTATAACTTCCATGAAGATTTTCAGGTAGTTTCACCGTTGGCAAACGGTGTAAATTGCTCGACAACTGCCACATCTTGTAAGCCTTTTTCCATGTTCCATCCAACAAGATAAGACGGATTTTCGTCTGGTGGACGCTTTTATCTTCAGCAAGCTCTGACAGGCATACTGAGCGTTCAGATGGATAGAGAATCCAATGCTGGTAATCGTTATCAGAAAGTAACGCATTTAGCGTTTCATCTTCAGAAAAATTCTCACCGATCAAACAGGTACAATTTTCTAAGCTTAATTTGAGAATCCTTGCCGTACCCAGAGGACGATGCGCTTCACTACGATGTTGAAGAATGATAAGTTCAACTCCGCTTTCTAGCGGTACAATCCAAGGGCAAATGCAAGCTTTGCGCGATTTTCCACACTGAGAACAATAACGAGACATAGAGTGAACCTTTATACTTTGCTGACAATCATCAGCGTTATCTGCTTAGCACTACAATTTGAGCCCATGGCAAGCCTGAGCGAATGGCACGCCTATAATATTCGCCATGGTGAATGGTGGCGAATCGTAACAGGAAATCTAACTCATACCAACTTTGCTCATTTAGGTATGAACTTAGCGGGATTATGGGTTATCGGCTTTATTTTCCGGCCAAATACGAACAACTTTCTTATTGTATTTCTGCTCTTATGTACTTTCGTCGGCGCTCTGAATTTATTTACGAGTATGCAAGTCTATGTAGGACTTTCTGGAGTGCTACATGGACTGTTCGGCTTCTGGGCCTTGCGAGAAGTATTTGAAGCAAGAAGAAGCAGTCTCTTACTCGTTGGCGGTCTGATCGCGAAAGTCGCTTGGGAACAACTTTACGGCCCTTCAACAAGCACAGCTGCGATGATTGGTGCGAGAGTGGCGATAGATGCGCATCTGTTTGGGGCAATCGGCGGGCTTGGGATGGCACTATTGGAAAAAGGCTTTAGCCGTCGCCTGTTTGGATAAAAAAGTCCCGAGCCATTGAAATGGGCTTGGCTCGGGAAAGCAGTAACCGGAAAATTAAACTAAATAATACAAGGAAGTCAGATCGTGCCTAGAGCACAATACGATTTTCGTTTTTCTGCAAAGTCGCCGCTCCAATGCCTTTGACATTGGTAAGGTCATTCACAGTCTTGAATGGTCCATGCTCAGTACGGTAATCCACGATATCCTGCGCTTTCTTTTCACCAATCCCTTTCAGCATTGTCGCAATCTCTTTTGCCGACGCGGAATTCACATTTACCGTAATTTCAATACCTTCATACTTGCTTGTTTCCAACTCTGCAGCTAGTCCAAGCGGTGCAAACACACACAAAAACAAGGCTAAAACCCACTTCATATTAAACATAAGCTCTCTCAATTAGTGTTTAAAAATCAGGGCTATACTGTAGATAAAGCTGGCAACTGATGAAAGTTGGTTGGAATAAAAATAAAACGGGCCGCTTATGCGACCCGTTTTAGCTAACATGCCAATTACATGATTAGTGCCTAGTTGCTCACAACAAAGTACTCGATGTCAGTATTAGCACGCAAAACCGCTAGTACAGATGACAAATCTTGTTGTGAAGATGAACGTTGCATCTGCGTCGCGACCTGATCTTCCAGAGAGCTGTCTAATTCAGACTTAACAGCGTCTAGTTCAATAACCACAACATTGCCTTGCAGGTCTTTTGATTGACCGTATACAGCCTTACCATCAACTGGTTTTGCCATTGCAAATACGGTTGCCGCATGTGGAGAACGACGGTCTACCGATTCTTGCTCACCGAACGAAAGGTTATTTTCAGCAAGCACTTCCGTTTTACCCTCTTTCAGAGCAGCAACTACTTTTGTACCGAGCTCTAATGCGCCTTGCTCGCCTTTAACACGAGAAAGCTCAGCAACAACTTGATCTTTCACATCAGCAAGAGGAAGTACAGTCTCTGCGCGAGATTCTTCAACACGCACAACCACAATGTGCTCAGGTGCCACTTCAATAGCTTCAGAGTTCAGGCCGTCTTCTTTCACTTCAGGGCTTAGGATTGCCTGCATAACCGCTGGATTACGTAGGACTTCTGGTGCATCGGCTTGAGAGATAAAGTCTGTTGTTTGTACTGCTTGGTCAACAGCTTTAGACGCATCATCCAGTGAGTCCGGAGACTCAAACGCGACACGTTCAAGCTCACTTTGTAGTTCGTAGAACTTATCGACCGCTTTCTGATCAACTAACTCTTGCTTGATTTCATCTGCAACGTCAGCAAATGGTGTTGCTACTGAATCTTTCAGCTCTTCAAGCTTGATGATGTGGTAACCAAAATCAGACTTCACTAATTCTGACATATCACCAGGATTCTTAAGTGCGAATGCTGCCGCTTCGAATGACGGGTCCATCACATCACGTTCAATCCAGCCCAGGTCGCCACCATTTTCAGCGCTACCAAAATCCTCAGATTTTTCTTTTGCAACTGTTGCGAAATCAGCACCGTTATTTAGCTCATCCAAAATTGCTTGTGCTTTCGCCTCGTCATCACCTTCAACAAGGATATGAGCGACACGACGTTGCTCTTCTGAAGAGTACTTATCCAGGTGCTCATCGTAGTACTTCTTCACTTCCTCATCGGAAACTTCGATCTGCTTCTTCAGAGCCTCAGCGGATAGTTCAATGTACGCGACTTTAGCTTGCTCTGGACGAGTAAAGTTATCTTGGTTTGCTTTGTAGTACTCTTGAATTTCTTCGTCGGTAAGTTCTACCTGCTTAGCAAACTCAGCTAAATCGATAGTAATAGTGCGAATATCACGTGTTTGAGTGAAAAGCTTACCTTCCGACTGAACTTCTCCCGGCAGAGTGAACTCGCTGGTTTGTAGCGCATTCAGAAGCTGTTCACGAACTAACTCACGACGCATGTATTCGGCAAATGAATCTGGAGAGAAACCAGCGCGACGTAGAGACGCTTGGTAGATTTCTTGGTCGAATTGACCACTTGACTGGAACTGAGGCATTTCCAGAATCATGCTACGAACTTGTTCATCGCTGATTCTTAGGCCTAGCGCTTCTGCTTGTTGGTCAAGCAGCACGTCATTGATCATACGATCGAGAACGGATTTGCGGAAAGATTCAACATAAGCTGGGTCAGCCAACATTTGAGCGAAGTAATCACCCAATTGCGCTTGCATGCGATTACGCTCGTTTTGGTAAGCCATCTCAAATTCGCTGCGAGGAATATCTGTGTTACCTACTTTCGCCGCTGAGTTGTTACTGCCACCAACAATGTAGCTGCCCACACCTGCAAATACGAAAGACAGGATGATAAGCCCAAGGATAATTTTGACCGCGATGCTATTCACGCCTTCGCGTAGTCGATCCATCATAATTTAACTGCTCTCCACAATTGAAGCATAAGGCTTCTACTAGAAAATTTAATGACGCGATAATACCAGAAAAAGAAATGCGCATCAGTATGATGCGCATAATTTAAGAAAGTTCGGCCCGAAGTTTGTAAATTTTTGTTCGAAACTTATTGGTTTGAGCAAAAGTTATTCATATAGCCAAATATTGAGTCGACACTCGGTTATTAGTTACAAGCGTCTTTTAGTGCTTTACCAGCTTTGAATGAAGGTACTTTTGCTTCCGCGATTTGGATTTCTTCACCAGTTTTTGGGTTACGGCCAGTACGTGCTGCACGAGTACGAACGCTGAATGTGCCGAAGCCAACTAGAGCAACTTGGTCACCAGTTTGAAGAGTACCACTTACTGCTTCGATGAATGCATCTAGTGCACGACCCGCTGACGCTTTAGAAATATCTGCATTTTCTGCGATTTGTTCAACTAACTGAGTTTTATTCACTGTAATTTCCCCTTTGTGTCATCTGTGATTATTTTTGTGATGACTTTCGTTCCATAAATTAATAAATAAACGACTCCAACCCTTATTAATAAAGGGCTGCGAGCTATCAAAACTAACTTAGCGTCCAAAAAAAACGCTGACAAGCCTTTTTAGGGTTATCAGCGTAAACTTTTACTTATTTTTGCTATACATCACTATTTTTTAGCGTCGATCTCTACGCCCGTCGGGTCTCGCTCGAGTGCAACTTTCAGCACTTCGTCGATCCACTGAACCGGGATAACTGTCAGATCTGCGATAACATTCTCTGGAATCTCTTCCAAATCACGCTCGTTATCTTTTGGAATAAGTACCGTTTTAATGCCACCGCGATGTGCCGCAAGTAACTTTTCTTTCAAGCCACCAATAGGCAGAACTTCACCACGTAGTGTGATTTCGCCTGTCATGGCGACTTCGGCTTTCACCGGGTTGCCTGTCAGACTAGAAACCAACGCCGTGCACATTGCGATACCCGCACTTGGTCCATCTTTTGGCGTCGCCCCTTCCGGAACGTGTACGTGGATGTCTTTCTTCTCGTAGAAATCTGTGTTGATACCCAGTTTTTCCGCACGAGAGCGAACGACGGTCATCGCTGCCTGAATAGACTCTTGCATTACATCGCCAAGCGAACCGGTTTGCGTCAGTTTACCTTTACCCGGCATAGACTGAGTTTCGATGGTGAGAAGATCGCCACCTACTTCTGTCCAAGCCAAACCTGTCACTTGACCAATGCGATTGCTTTCATCCGCTTTACCGTAGTCAAAACGCTGAACACCTAAGTACTCTTTCAAGTTGTCCATTGAGACCGTAACTGACTTAATGTTGTTATCCAGCAGGATATTCTTCACTGCCTTACGACAGATTTTTGAAATTTCACGCTCTAGGTTACGTACACCAGCTTCACGTGTGTAGTAACGAATAATACCGACAATCGCCGAATCTTCGATAACAATCTCGTTTGGTTTCAAACCATTACGTTGCAGCTGTTTATCGACTAAATGACGCTTCGCGATATTCAGTTTTTCATCTTCTGTGTAGCCAGATAGACGAATCACTTCCATACGATCAAGTAATGGACCTGGAATGTTCATCGAGTTAGACGTTGCAACAAACATCACGTCTGACAAATCGTAATCCACTTCCAAGTAGTGATCGTTGAACGAGTTGTTTTGCTCTGGGTCCAGAACTTCCAGCAATGCCGATGCAGGGTCACCACGCATGTCTGAAGACATCTTGTCGATCTCATCAAGAAGGAATAGCGGGTTTTTCACCCCAACTTTCGACATCTTCTGGATAAGCTTACCCGGCAATGAGCCGATGTAAGTACGACGGTGGCCACGAATTTCAGCTTCGTCACGCACGCCGCCCAGCGCCATACGAACGTATTTACGACCGGTCGCAGAAGCAATTGAGCGTCCCAAAGACGTTTTACCCACACCTGGAGGACCAACAAGGCAAAGGATCGGACCTTTCAGCTTGTTAATACGATTTTGTACCGCTAAGTATTCCAGAATACGCTCTTTGACGCGCTCCAGACCGTAGTGGTCTTCGTTCAGAATCTCTTCCGCTTTCGCCAGGTTTTTCTTCACCTTAGAACGCTTAGACCAAGGAACACTTACCATCCAATCGATATAGCTACGCACCACTGTCGCTTCCGCAGACATTGGAGACATCATCTTAAGCTTCTGCAGCTCTTGTTCTGTCTTGTCACGTGCCTCTTGAGGCATTTTTGATTCTTCGATTTTCTTCTGCAGCGTTTCGAATTCGTCCGGCGCATCTTCCATCTCGCCGAGTTCTTTCTGAATCGCTTTCATTTGCTCATTCAGATAGTACTCACGCTGAGACTTCTCCATTTGCTTTTTAACACGGCCACGAATGCGTTTTTCAACTTGCAGCAGATCGATCTCCGACTCCATTTGGCCCATCAGGAATTCCAAACGTTCGGTGACATCAATAATCTCTAGTACTTGCTGCTTGTCTACCAACTTGAGTGGCATGTGAGCAGCAATGGTATCTGCCAGACGTGCAGCTTCGTCAATCCCATTGAGTGAAGTCAGTACTTCTGGCGGGATTTTTTTGTTTAGCTTGATAAAGCCTTCGAACTGATTGATCGCACTACGAACGATGACTTCTTGCTCGCGCTCATCCAGCTCTGGCGTTACGATGAATTCTGCCTCGGCCAAGAAGAAATCACTCTCTTTAAAGTGATTAATTTTAGCGCGTTGCTGACCTTCAACCAGTACTTTTACTGTACCATCAGGAAGCTTCAGAAGCTGAAGAATGGTAGCAACCGTACCTACGTCGAACAGGTCGTCAACCGTTGGTTCATCAGTGTCAGCTTGCTTTTGTGCCACAAGCAGAACTTGTTTGTTTGTTTCCATCGCCGTTTCTAGACAGCTAATCGATTTCTCACGACCAACAAACAATGGAATAACCATGTGCGGGTAGACCACTACGTCACGTAGAGGTAATACCGGGATCTCGATACGCTCGGAACGTTCCAAGTTCATATAATTCTCTCTTCCGCTTTCACGTTTAACGTATTACTTAAGGCAGTATATGGGGGCTAATTGTTTGGATTCAATAAGAGAAATAAAAAAAGGAGGTAATTACTTACCTCCTTTTCATTCATAGCGGAATTTATTCTGCTCCAGCGGCCTGATTATCGGCATTGCTGTAGATAAGCAGCGGCTCTGACTCGCCATTAATGACTGACTCATCGATCACGACTTTGCTTACATCTGTCGTAGATGGCAATTCGTACATGGTCTCGAGTAGAACACTTTCCAGAATTGAACGTAAGCCACGAGCACCTGTTTTACGCTCCATTGCTTTCTTGGCAATAGCACGAAGTGCATCTTCGCGGAATTCAAGCTCGGCGTTTTCCAGTTCGAACAATGCTGCATACTGCTTGGTCAGTGCGTTCTTCGGCTCACATAGGATCTGAATAAGCGCTTCTTCATCAAGCTCTGTCAACGTAGTGGTAACAGGAAGACGACCAATGAATTCTGGAATCAGACCGTACTTCACTAGATCTTCTGGCTCAACCTGAGTAAACAGTTCGCCGATGGTTTTGGTTTCGTTCTTAGAACGGACTTCCGCACCAAAACCAATACCTGTACCTGTGGCTACACGCTGTTCGATCACCTTATCAAGGCCAGCAAATGCACCACCACAGATGAACAGGATCTTAGAGGTGTCCACTTGGAGGAATTCTTGCTGAGGATGCTTACGACCACCTTGCGGAGGAACTGAAGCAACCGTGCCTTCAATAAGTTTTAATAGTGCCTGCTGAACACCTTCACCGGATACGTCACGCGTAATGGATGGGTTTTCAGCTTTGCGAGAAATTTTGTCAATTTCATCAATGTATACAATGCCACGTTCAGCCTTAGCGACATCGTAATCACATTTTTGCAGAAGCTTTTGGATGATGTTTTCAACGTCTTCGCCCACATAACCTGCTTCAGTTAGTGTGGTCGCGTCTGCCATTGTAAATGGCACATCCAAGAATCGAGCAAGTGTCTCAGCAAGTAGTGTTTTACCACTGCCCGTAGGACCAATCAGAAGGATGTTACTTTTACCAAGTTCCACACCTTCGCTCGTTGTATCACCATTGCGTAAACGCTTATAGTGGTTATATACCGCAACTGCGAGCACTTTTTTCGCGTAATCTTGTCCGATCACATAGTCATCAAGGTGTTCGCGGATCTGTTTTGGCGTTGGTAACGCTTCAGATTCTTTCTTAGGAAGAACATCCTTGATTTCTTCGCGAATGATATCGTTACATAAGTCGACACATTCGTCACAAATGTAAACTGATGGACCCGCGATTAGCTTGCGAACTTCGTGCTGACTTTTGCCGCAGAAAGAACAGTACAGCAATTTACCGCTGCCACTTTCTTTGCTTTTATCTGTCATTCGCTAACCTCTTAGCCTTTACTCTTCATGAATGAGTGTATATCAATTTTTGCCAAAATGCCCCGGCAAATTACTCGCCACGGTGGCGCAACACTGCATCCACAATGCCATATTCCACAGCCTGATCTGCTGACATGAAATTATCACGATCCGTATCGCGCTCAATAACGTCAAGTGGCTGGCCTGTATGTTCCGCTAACAGTTTGTTTAACTTCTGCTTAATGGTCAGGATTTCCTGAGCATGGATTTGGATATCAGAAGCCTGCCCCTGGAAACCACCGAGTGGTTGGTGGATCATCACACGTGAGTTAGGCAGCACGTAACGCTTGCCCGGAGCACCACCAGCTAGAAGGAAGGCACCCATTGAGCATGCTTGACCCATACATACGGTGCTCACATTCGGCTTGATAAACTGCATCGTGTCATAAATCGACATACCTGCTGTTACACTACCACCTGGAGAGTTGATGTATAGGAAAATATCTTTATCTGGATTTTCAGATTCTAGGAAAAGTAGTTGAGCCACGACAAGGTTTGCCATGTGGTCTTCCACTTGACCCGTTAAAAAAATCACACGTTCTTTCAGCAATCGTGAATAGATATCGTAAGAACGCTCACCTCGGGAAGTCTGTTCAACCACCATTGGTACTAGTGCGTCAATAATTGGCGACATTGCATTTTTTTCTTGGTAGCTCATATTCTTATGTCCCTAAAATAAATGGCCCGGATGATAATTATCATACGGACCATTGTTAGCAGAATAGTTAACGTTAAGTCAACCTTCTACGCAAGATTATGCTTATTAAGCAGCAGGTTGTTGATTAAGTAGCTCGTTGAAGCCTACTTCTTTCTCTGTAACCTGTGCTTTAGCGATGATCGCGTCGATTGCTTGCTCTTCTAGAGCTACGTTACGCATGCTGTTCATCATTTGCTCGTTTTGCTCGTAGTAAGCAATAACTTCTGATGGATCTTCGTATGCAGTAGCCATTTCTTCGATTAGCGCTTTAACTTTCTCGTCGTCCGCTTTTAGCTCTTCAGACTTGATGACTTCACCTAGTAGAAGACCAACAACTACGCGGCGTTTCGCTTGCTCTTCGAACAGTTCACGTGGAAGCTGTGCAGCTGCTTCTGGGTTGCCACCGAAGCGTTGTGCAGCTTGCTGACGTAGAACCTGGATTTCTTGATCTACAAGTGCAGCAGGAACATCGATTTCGTTTTCTTTAACTAGACCGTCGATCGCTTGCTCTTTGATGCGGTTCTTAACAGCTTGCTTAAGTTCGCGTTCCATGTTTTTGCGTACTTCAGCTTTAAGAGCGTCAACACCGCCTTCAGCAACGCCGAACTTAGCAACGAATTCTTCGTTTAGCTCTGGAAGTTCACGTGCTTCAACTTTGTTCACTTTGATTGCAAACTTAGCTGCTTTACCTTTTAGGTTTTCAGCGTGGTAATCTTCTGGGAAAGTCACGTCGATTTCGAATTCCATACCAGCAGATTTGCCTACGATACCATCTTCAAAACCAGGAATCATACGACCAGCGCCCATTTCTAGAGGGAAGTTCTCAGCTTTACCACCTTCGAACTCTTCACCGTCGATAGAACCAACGAAGTCGATGCTTACGCGCTTACCGTCTTCTGCTGCTGCTTCAACTTCTGCCCAAGTCGCTTGTTGCTTACGTAGAGTTTCGATCATCTCTTCTACGTCTGCATCTTTAACTTCAGTCACTGGCTTCTCAACAGCGATGTTTTCCAGGCCTTTTAGTTCAACTTCTGGGTAAACTTCAAAAGTTGCTGCGAAAACTAGGTCTGCACCTTCTTTGTTTTCTACAGGAGCGAACGTTGGTGCGCCAGCTGGATTGATTTTCTCTTTTACGATCGCTTCGATGAAGTGGCGTTGCATTACTTCACCAAGAATGTCTTGACGTACAGCTTTGCCGTACATTTGAGCAACCATTTTTAGAGGTACTTTACCCTTACGGAAACCATCGAAACGACGGTTTTTAGCGATGTTGCGTAGTTCAGCTGTTACAGCGTCTTCGATGTTTGCAGCTGGAACAGTAATGTTTAGACGGCGCTCTAGGCCCTCTAGCGTTTCAACAGTAACTTGCATTATATATAAACCTCTAAAGTGGCTCGGTTTTCCGAGCGTATGAGCGTAACTCACCTGAGTTAACGCCTCATCCTTGTGTTGTGTTCTGTCCGAGCACCTATTTAAATCGAGTATCGATACTGTTTATCAGTACCGGACTAATCAGTGATATCTTCAGCATAAGTACCAAAGGTATCTCCTATTAGCCTCAAGACAGAATTTTAGACGCGACATTCTAGCGATCTGTTACTACCCTGTCGAGCCAATAGCCACCATGTGGACATTGTCTGCACTAAATTCTCGAATGTTGCCTCATTTTTTCTAAAAAATGCGATAAGAAACCCGCATCCAAAACCTCGGCATATCTAGAATGGGGACAATAGCGACTTTTTCAAGGGAATCGACAGCTTTTTTTATTGAAAAGCCTAAAAAGAGATCTTGCTCTTGTTTTACTCCACAGAGTTGATAACTAAATCCCCAATCCATTCTACATACCATTAACATTTCTTACGTATGCCAAAAGAGCCAAGCCGGGAATGAAAGGATGTCACAACGAGACCGTATTCTACTGATTTTTTTCGCCTTATACTTCCTGTGTGCCATCGTGGGTGGTCGTTGGGTATGGCAATCCAGCTACCAAACATTACTTGATAAACATCACGCCCAACTTGAACAGTTTTCAAGCCACGTGAAGAACAAACTGGATAAGTACGCCCACATTCCGAATCTTTTGGCCAAGGATGCGCCTCTTTTCGAAGCACTACTGCATCCACAAAACAGCGCGCAGCTTGAAGTCACCAATCGATATTTGGAGTCGGTCAATAAGGTTATCGCCGCCGCAGACACTTATCTCATTGATCAATGGGGCACGACTATCGCTGCCAGTAATTGGCGTCAGGAACGTTCATTCATAGGTCGTAACTTCGCGTTTCGTCCTTATTTCAAGCAAGCCATTCTCGGTGAACAAAGCCAATATTACGCCCTCGGTTCTACATCTGGTAAACGTGGTTACTATTACTCGGCTCCAATCATTTACGCCGGCGGAGTGCTTGGGGTTGTGGTCGTTAAAATGGATTTAAATAAAATCGAAGACAACTGGCAGCAGTCCGATAGTGTCTTTGTGTCCAGCGACCCTAATGGCATTGTATTTATGAGTAGCAAGAGAGATTGGCTGCTTAAAAGCTTACAACCGCTTAGTGACACGAAGAAAACGCAAATTTGGGCCAGCCGCCAGTATCTTAAAACCCAAATTCGGAGCTTAAATTTTGTTGGCGATCTCGACCAACCGATCACTGAACTCAAGCAAGGCTACCCATACAGCAAAGGAACCTTGGTCGTGTCTTCCCTTTCGCTTCCTGATATCAAGCTAACCATGAGAGTTCTGTCTCCAAAACAATCTATCGTCTGGATTACTCTGGGTTACCTTTTGGTTCTCACCCTGATTTTCACGATCCTGTTTCTCATCGGGCAATTGATTTATCACCGCCAGCAACGTCATTTACAGCTCGAACGTATTCAGCAAGAGGCAAACCAAAAGCTCGAGTACCAGGTGATGGCTCGCACCGCTGAGTTGCAGGCAGAAATCGCTCAGCGAACAGAAACCGAGAAAACATTGCGCTTTACTCAGGATGAATTGGTTCAGGCTGCGAAGCTTGCGGTGCTTGGACAAATGTCCGCGAGTATTAGTCACGAACTGAATAACCCACTCGCCGCGATTCGTAGTTTTGCAGAAAACGGCAAGTTGTTCTTAAAAAAAGAAAAGTTTGACAGGGTCTCAGATAATTTGAGCCGTATTTCGGCCCTGACCGATCGAATGGCCAATATCAGTCAGCAGTTGCGCTCTTTTGCAAAAAAAACCAGCGGCAATGAACTCACTAAAACCCGGCTACTACCCGTGATTGCTTCAGCCAAAGAGTTGATGAAGCCGGCGTTTAAGTCAGCTCGGGTTAACTTATCGGCCCAATCCATAACCCAGGACGCAGATGTCCTGATTAACACCATTCAGCTAGAACAAGTGCTGGTCAATCTACTGACTAACGCCATCGAGGCAGTTAAAGACCAGGAAGATAAGTGGGTGAACTTATCTGTAGAGCTTGACCAAAGCCGCGAGAACATCGAAGTACATATTGATGATAATGGTCCGGGCATTGGCCAACATTCACTGCGCGAGCTTTGTGAGCCATTTTTGACCACTAAGAAGAATGGCCTGGGGTTGGGGCTATCAATATCACAGCAAATATTAAAAGGGATGAACGGTCATTTGACGGCACAGAATCGTGCTCAGGGCGGCGCGCGCTTTTCACTCTCTTTACCCGTTGTCACACCAAACACCGAACAATTAGAAGGATAAGATTATGTGTCAGGTGTTCTTTATTGATGATGAAGCCGATCTGAGGCTCGCTATAGAACAGACTTTCGAATTAGCAGATATCGACGCACAATTTTTTCCCGATGCAGAATCTGCTCTGCTTGCAATGAAAAAAGGCTCAGAGCCCGGTGTCATCGTCACCGATATCTGCCTGCCGGGTATATCGGGTATGAGCTTACTCAATACCATGATGCAGAAAGACAATCACCTGCCCGTGATTATGATCACTGGTCATGGCGACATCTCAATGGCAGTCAACGCATTGCATCAGGGCGCTTATGACTTTATCGAGAAACCCTTTTCCCCTGAGCATTTAGTTGAAACGGTAAAGCGGGCTATCGAAAAACGCCAGCTGACCAATGAAAACAAAAAGCTTCGCCAGACTCTCAAAGCCAGTCAGGCACTCGGTCCAAGAATCATTGGTGATACCGCCAGTATCCAGACATTGCGTGCAACCATTACTCATATTGCGGATACTGACGCTGACATTTTATTGTTCGGTGAGACAGGCACTGGCAAAGAACTTATTGCCCGTTCCTTGCACGAACAGAGCCGGCGCAGAAACCATAACTTTGTGGCAGTAAATTGTGGCGCGGTGCCAGAGAACCTGATTGAAAGTGAGCTCTACGGCCATGAGAAAGGCGCATTTACCGGAGCTGAAAGTCGCCGGATAGGTAAGTTCGAATTTGCGCAAGGAGGCACCCTTTTTCTAGATGAAATTGAATCCATGCCAATTCAGGCACAAATCCGTTTGCTGCGAGTCCTGCAAGAACGCGCTATCGAACGTGTGGGTTCTAATGAGCTGCTCCCTTTAGACATTCGCGTGATTGCGGCGACCAAAGTGGATCTAAAACGTGCGGCAGATGAAGGAAAATTCCGCCAAGATCTCTACTATCGCCTCAATGTAGTGACATTAGATTTGCCTCCTCTTCGTATGCGCAAGGAGGACATCCCTGCTCTATTCCATCATTTTCTATTGGTTGCAGCCTCACGATATGGGAAAAGCTCACCGGGTTTATCGCCTCAGGATCTCGCGACATTAATGGCGCATGACTGGCCGGGGAACGTGCGGGAGTTGAGAAATGCCGCAGAGCGTTTTGTTTTACTTGGCAAGCTGATTCAGCTCGGAGATTCAAGCCCGGCTTCCACGCCTTCTTCTAGCCTCGCGGAACAAGTCGCCGAATTTGAGAAAGCCGCGATTGAAAATGCCTTGCTGGAAAACAACGGCAGCATTAAGCAAACCATGACGCAATTGAATGTACCTCGCAAAACACTGTACGACAAAATGCAACGCTATCAGATAGATAAAGATCTGTATAAATAAAACTAAGCATCACATTTGTCCCTTTATCCAACCTGACTCATACTTTTTGTAGTCGAATTTAAGTTAAATAGTTGGTGACCGGGCATGAATGAGAAAATCCGAATACCTGTGATTACCGATACCGTGATCGTTGATGGTCACTATCAGGAAGAGCGACGTACAGGTCAGGATCGCAGAAAGAGTAAGAAAAAGTGGCATGGCTATGAACGCAGAATAAATACTGAGCCCAGAAGACATGATTACAAATCAATCGATGAAGAGGTGTGACTAATCACACCTCTTTTTTATCCATCCATTTGAACTGGGTTACTTGGTAATTATCTCCGGCCCCATTAGCGTCGTTGGTAACCAGGTTGAAACCCAAGGCACGTAAGTGACGATAATAAGGAACAAGAACATCACGGCAACCCAAGGCAGCGCGGCTTTCACTACGTTCAACATCGACATCTTGGCCACCCCGGCAGTAACAAAGAGATTGAGACCAACCGGAGGCGTTATCATACCTATTTCCATGTTCACCACCATCATGATACCCAAGTGGATTGGATCAATGCCTAGAGCGATCGCAATCGGGAATACCAGTGGCGCAACGATGATTAACAGGCCAGATGGTTCCATGAACTGACCGCCAATCAACAAAAGCACGTTGACCACAATCAAGAAGGATATCGGCCCAAGCCCTGCAGAAAGCATCGATTCAGTAATCATCTGAGGAATGCGTTCTTCCGTCAGTACATGCTTCAGGATCAACGCATTAGCAATGATGAACAACAGCATGATCGTCAACTTACCCGCTTCGAACAGAGTTTGTTGTGTGTCTTTGTGAACAAAACTGTGCAGCACTTTCACAATCGCCGGTTTGGTATCCTGCTTATCCGCGAACGGCCCCATGTCCTTGTAAACAAAGTTGGCGATTAAGAAAGCGTATACCGCCGCGACCGCCGCTGCTTCTGTTGGTGTAAAAATCCCGCCGTATATACCACCCAGAATAATCACAACGAGCAACAGACCCCACACGGCGTCTTTAGCCGCAGCAAACGTCTCTTTCCAACCCACAAATGGCTGTTTAGGCAAGTTCTTAATACGAGCAGCAATATAGATTGCGATCATCAACATCACGCCCGCTAGCAATCCCGGAATGACGCCACCTAAGAACATACGACCAACAGAAACGTCTGTCGCCGCTGCGTACACAACCATTACGATGGAAGGTGGGATCAGGATACCGAGCGTGCCCGCATTACAGATAACCCCTGCAGCAAAGTCTTTGGAGTAACCATTTTTGATCATCCCGGCGATAACGATACTACCAATCGCGACCACCGTAGCAGGAGACGAACCCGACAGTGCAGCGAACATCATACATGCTACGACTGAAGCCATCGCCAACCCGCCTCTGAACCAGCCAACGAGAGCTATCGCAAAGCGAATGATACGCTTCGCTACGCCACCGGTAGACATGAAGCTGGAGGCAAGAATGAAAAATGGAATCGCTAATAATGTGTAGTGACCTTCAAATGCATTAAAAAGCGTCTGAGCAACCGACGCCAAAGATGCATCGGAGTGCCACATCAAAAACAAAATGCTTGATAAACCAAGTGAGACAGCAATCGGCACACCGATAAGCATGAAGCCAATCACCATCACGAACAATAGTAAAATATCCATGGGTTAGCGCTCCTTGCTTTTATCGGTATCTTCGTTTTGTTTGGGCTCCATCGCATCACCAGCGCCCTTGAGCTCTTCTTTAAGAGCCTCTAGCTCTTCCTCCCCTTCATGGCTGGAAATCAGACGGTCAAGCTTACCAGTCAGGATTTGATAGGCAGCCTGAGCAAAGCGAAACGTCAGTAAAGCCATACTAACAGGCAACGCCATATACGGGATAAATCTCGGCAATTTCTCGTAGCGCTCGCCCTCATTCATCCAGTCCGCCAAGAACTGCAACATCTCTGGCATCGGAATATCATCCGTCTCGTACCAGGCTCGCTCTGTGGCAAACGGATACCAGTAATTCCACGAACCAATAAGAAGTAAAATGGAGAAGGTTAAACAGCATGTTACGGCTATCAGCGCGTACACTTTTTTCAACCGATCTGGTGCCAGGCTGATCACCACGTCAACGCCAATGTGAAAATTCTTTTTCACGCCGTATGACGCACCAACCAGTACCATCCAGGCAAAAAGAAACACGGTCACTTCGACCGCCCAAAGAATGTTGTCATTAAATAAGTAGCGCATGATGACGTTGACAAATGTCAGCATCGTCATCGTGCCGAGGAAGAAGGCAATCAGTGTCTCTTCAACCTTGTCGGTAAACTGTCCGACTTTCGCAAAAAATGAGTGTTCCATAACGGTACATCGCTCGAATCAGGTAAGTTTGGCTCCCAACCAACGGGAGCCGCTTATCATTCTGTTCAGTTATTTTTGGTTTGCCGCTAATGCTGCGTCGATCAAATCTGAACCAATGTCTTTTTCAAACTTGTTCCAAACTGGTTTAAGCGCAGTCACCCACTCTTCACGCTGCTCCGGTGTCAGTTCACGAACCACACCACCCGCTTCAATGACATACTGTTTATTTTGTTCCTCGACGCGGTTCGATTCCGCATTACGTAGTTGCGTAACCTCTTTAAGAATGGTGGAGAACTGGTCACGCACGTCGGCTGGAAGTCCATCCCACCACTTGGTGGAGGTCACGACTAAGTAGTCCAAAATACCGTGATTGGTTTCTGTCGTACCGTCCTGAACTTCGAAGAATTTTTTACCGTAGATGTTCGACCAGGTATTTTCCTGACCATCGATAACTTTGGTTTGCAGGCCGCCATACACTTCCGCAAAAGACATTTTTTGAGGATTAGCGCCAAGCTGCTCAAACTGTGCCACCAACACATCGGATGCCTGTACGCGGAATTTTAGGCCTTTGGCATCCGCCGGATGAATCAGCGGTTTGTTGGCTGAAATCTGCTTCATACCGTTATGCCAGAACTCCAATCCTCTGATGCCGCGACGGTTCATCGCATTCTTAAGCGACTCACCGGCCTCAGAGTTTTGGAAACGGTCAACCGCATCTACATCATCAAAAAGGAAAGGAAGGTCGAAAAGGCGGAACTTTTTGGTGAATTTTTCAAACTTAGACAGTGAAGGTGCGGCAAGTTGTACGTCCCCATTCAACATGGCTTCAAGAACTTTGTCGTCATCGTAAAGTGTCGAATTAGGGAAAACTTGCATACAAGCTTTACCGTTCATCTCTTCATTCACACGCTTTTCAAGCAACGAAGCGGCAATCCCTTTCGGGTGCTTATCTGTATTCGTTACATGGCTGAATTTGATGACGATTTCACCTTGGTCACAATTAGCGGCAGCGTTAAAACTGGCAACAGCAAGAATTGAAGCGGTTAGTAGGGTAACAGGCTTAAACATTATTATTCTCCTTGATAAATGAACAACCCCATCACTGGGTGTTGATGCATTTACTAGAGCAATTCCCGCACCACATTTTAAACTGAATTTTTTAACTTATTAATCAACATTTTAAACATGATTCAGATTAACCCTATTTATCTGGATCACAAAATAAATTTTTAAATGGGTGAAATCTACCCATATCAATTTGGTCAGTGGGTGGATTTACACACATTCGTGAATCGGAAAATAAAAAAATGACAGCCACTTAGCTGCCATTCAATCTACTCATTGAAACTTACCTTGACCAAAAAATTAGTGAAAGTCGATGCGCTCCTCAGTGGAAGCATCAAAGAAAACCGCCTTTGATAAATCAAAATGTAGCGGTGCTATCTGACCGACTTTTACATCGAATTCCGGTGACAATCGACACGCGACTTCTTGGTCATTGACCTTAATCATCGCGATGGTATCTGGGCCAGTCGGCTCAAGAACTTCCAGTTGCAAATCAAGTTTTGTGGTCGCGGCGGAATCTAGATTTTCACTGTCCGTTATGTGCTCCGGGCGCAGACCAATCACGATCTCTTTACCATCTTGCGTTCGCATTGAGGCTGGTAATTTAATGTGATGCTCCTGCGCATTACTGCCTTTGACTTTTATCACCGGGTTGTTGTGATCATCCAAATCGACCATGGTTTTGATAAAGTTCATTGAAGGCGATCCCATAAAACCCGCAACAAACATATTATTAGGCTTGTTGTAGATTTCTTGTGGTGTCCCGAGTTGCTGCAACTCACCATCTTTCATTACCGCAATACGGTCAGCCAGTGTCATCGCTTCAATCTGATCGTGTGTGACATACACAATCGTTGTATTGAGCTGTTGATGAAGGCGTTTGATCTGATGACGCATTTCAACCCGCAACTTCGCATCTAAGTTCGATAATGGTTCATCAAACAGATACAGTTTCGGACGTCGGGCAAGCGCTCGCCCCATCGCAACCCGTTGACGCTGACCGCCAGATAATTGCGACGGCTTGCGATCTAGCAGATGGTCGATTTGCAGCATCTCAGCCACTCGCTCCACTTCGGCATCAATCGCCTCTTTCGGCATTTTCCGGATCTTCAGACCGAACTCGATGTTGCCTCGTACCGTCATGTTTGGATACAGAGCGTAAGATTGAAACACCATCGCGATATCGCGATCTTTAGGTTCAACGTTTGACACATTGTTACCGTCGATAACGATTTCACCTGAACTGATGTTTTCCAGACCAGCGATAGTATTCATAAGGGTCGACTTGCCACAACCTGAAGGACCAACCAAGATAAGAAACTCACCAGAATCAATACTGATATCGATGCCTTTTAACGTCTCTAGCTCCGCTTTTGGATAGGTTTTACGGATTTGTTTAAGTTCGAGTGTTGCCATGATAATTATCCTTTTACCGATCCAGCCGTTAGGCCACGAACAAAGTATTTTCCTGCTAATACGTAAACTAATAGCGTTGGTAACGCCGCAATGATCGCCGCCGCCATATCGACGTTGTACTCTTTCACTCCAGTACTGGTATTGACTAAATTGTTCAACGCAACCGTAATAGGCTGTGTTTCAGAGCCCGAATAGACCACACCAAATAAGAAGTCATTCCAGATTGCGGTAAACTGCCAAATCACCGTCACCATGATGATTGGCGTCGAAATTGGCAGCAGAATCTTAAAGAAAATGGTAAAGAATCCCGCCCCATCCAGTTTCGCTGCTTTCACGAGTTCATCCGGAATACTGATATAAAAGTTACGGAAGAACAGCGTCGTAAACGCCATACCATAAATGACATGAACGATAACAAGCCCTGTAGTGGTGTTTGCCAAACCCAACTTACCCAGTACCGCCGCCATTGGCAGCAAAATCACCTGAAACGGAATAAAGCAACCAAACAGCAACAAGCTAAAGAACAGATTTGAGCCTCTGAATTGCCACTTGGTCACCACATAACCATTGAATGCTCCTAACAGGGTCGAGATGGCCACTGCAGGAATCACCATTTGGAAAGAATTCCAGAAGTACCCTTTCACACCTTCACATTTAACGCCGGTACAGGCGCTGTCCCACGCTTTATGCCAGGCGTCAAATACCCATTCAGTCGGCAGACTCATTAAGTTTCCGGCTTTAATATCTGGCAGCGTTTTGAATGAGGTAATTACCATTACAAACAGCGGCATGAGATAGAACAAGCAAAAAAACGCCAAACCGAAATAGATAAACAGTCGAGAGAAGTTCACACTACGCATCATGATTTTTTCTCCCTGAGTTCTGAGTACAAATAAGGAACTAAGATGGCGAGAATACCAGCAAGCATCATCATCGCGCTTGCGGCCCCCAAACCTATCTGCCCACGAGTAAATGAGTGCGCGTACATAAACAGAGCAGGCAAATCTGAAGAATAGCCCGGCCCGCCTGCTGTCATTGCTGTTACCAGGTCGAAACTCTTAATCGCAATGTGTGATGTGATGATCACTGAACTGAAGAAGACGGGTCTTAAACATGGCATGATGATGCGCCAGTAGATTGTTGGCAGACTGGCTCCGTCAATTTGTGCCGCCTTGATAATAGACGAATCAATACCGCGCAAACCGGCCAGAAACATCGCCATAACAAAGCCTGATGACTGCCACACCGCTGCAATCACCAGGGTATATACCGACATCTCTGAGTTCACTAACCAGTCAAATTTAAAGCTGGTAAAGCCCCAATCCTGCACCAGTTTCTCAATACCCAAACCAGGGTTGAGAATCCATTTCCAGGCCGTACCCGTCACGATGAAAGAGAGTGCCATCGGATAAAGATAAATGGTCCGAATTGCCCCTTCCTGACGAATATTTTGATCGAGCAAGATGGCTAAACCCACGCCAAGAACAATGGCGATGAGCATAAACAACAGACCAAAAATACCAAGGTTAGTAATAGAAGTTACCCAACGGTCGTTTTCCATCAACTTTTCATACTGGGCAAAGCCAACAAAGTTGAAGCTTGGCAGAAAACGGGAGTTGGTCATTGATAGTGCTGCCGTCCAGAAAATGTAACCGTAAATGCATACCACAGTTACCAAGACGGTCGGGGCAAGGACAATTTTCGGCAACCAAAGCTGAAGTCTGTCCATCAAACTACGTTTTGCCTGAGACTTCTTTGGATACCGATTTACAACGTGCTCCATAACGAATCCTTACATCTAAAAGAAAGGGCGTATAGGCTCCCTACAAGCCTGCACGCCCTTTAGGGAGAGACTAGTCTTTAAAGGATTAGATAGCCGCTTTAACCGCTTTCGCTAGTTTTTGTGCTGCTTGTTTCGGATCCGCATTTTCGTCGTTGAAGAAGTTAGTCACGACGTCATAGATTGCGCCTTGTGCATAACTTGTGGTCGACAAACCATGTGCCATGCTCGGCACTAAATCACCAGATTGGGCACTTGCTTTAAAGGTTTCCATTGAGTCCAGTGCACATTGGTCAAATTTCGCCATGTCCATATCAAGGCGAACTGGAATTGATCCTTTGTTCAGGTTAAAGACTTCCTGGAATTCTTTGGTCAAAATGGTACGAGCTAAGTCTTGCTGTGCCTTCTTGTTCTCTTCGTTGCTCAGCTCAAAGAAAGCGAAGCTATCAATATTGAACGTAAACTGGCCGGCAGTACCCGGTGCTGGTGCACAGATGTAATCTTTACCCGGCATTTTACCTGCGGCAGTAAATTCGCCTTTCGCCCAGTCACCCATGATCTGCATAGCAGCTTCACCGTTAATTACCATCGATGTTGCGACGTTCCAGTCACGTCCCGGAGAGTTAGCGTCAATGTAGTCGTGTAGCTTCTTAAACTTGGTGAACACTTCGACCATTTTGTCACCTGACAGTACGTCCATGTCTAGGTCAACAAACGCTTTGTTGTAGTCTTGGCTACCAAGCACATCAAGAGCAACCGCTTCAAATACAGTCGCGTCTTGCCATGGCTGACCGCCGTGAGCGAGAGGAATAAAGCCTGCTGCTTTAATTTTGTCTGCAGCAACGAAAAATTCATCCATTGTTGTTGGTAGTTCAACGCCCGCTTTCTTCAGTACTTCAGGGTTTGCCCAAAGCCAGTTCACACGGTGAACGTTAACCGGCACAGCAACGTATTCACCTTTGTACTTCATCACCTTGGTCACAACTGAAGGCAGGATGTCATCCCACTTTTCCTGCTTCGCCGTACTTTCCAATGAAGTAAGGAAACCCAAGCTGCCCCATTCCTGAATATCGTGTCCTTTGATTTGAGCCGCAGATGGAGGGTTGCCTGATACGGCGCGGGTTTTAAGTACGGTCATCGCCGACTCACCGCCACCGCCAGCTACTGCAAAGTCTTTCCAGGTATGATTTTGCTGCTCTAACATTTCTTTCAGTACCGCAGCAGATTTTGCTTCCCCACCAGCGGTCCACCAGTGAAGCACTTCCACTTCACCAGCGTGAGAAAAATTCGCAGCAGACAGCAGGGAGAGAGTAAGTAGGGTTTTATTTAGTTTCATTATTATCTTCCGTGTATTGGATTAGACATTCAGGTCAACGGCTTAGCGACCCTCAGCATTCTTGCTTGAACTTAGTCAGTCTACCCAACGAGAAAATTTTGATTGAAACAAAGCGTAAACACAAAGTAACAAAGTTGTTACATTAGAGCTCGGTAATAGAAGAAACAAAGACTTGCGCACGCAAACCACTACTAGGCAAGTTGTCAATTATGAGATCTCCGCCGTGTGCATGAAGAATATTGCGGCATATCCCCAGCCCTAATCCGTGTCCTTGGTCATCATCAGATAAACGATAATAAGGTTCAAATACCGCTTCTAATTGGTGTTCTGGAATACCCGGTCCTTGATCGCATATTACGACTTTTACCCAGTCGTCACTGCTGGCAAGTGTTATCTCCGCCCTTTGACCATATTTAACTGCATTATCGACCAAGTTCCCGATGACACGTTTTATAGCAAGCGGCTTTGCTACGATTGGATCAATAGGGTTCGGCGTAAACTTAACCCGTGTTTCGTGCTGGTTATAAGGCTCAATGACACTGGTAATCACATCATTGAGATCAACGTAAGCGGTATTCTCATGCAACTCAGTATCTCGTACACACTGAAGCGCACCTTTCACCATCATCTCCAGTTCATCCAGGTCATGGTTAAATTTTTCGCGCTTCACATCACTTTCGAGCAGTTCGGCACGTAACCTCAGGCGCGTAATCGGCGTTTTTAAATCATGGGAGATAGCAGAAAACAGTTGTTCCCGATCAGAGATGTAATGGCGAATTCGTTGCTGCATCCGGTTAAAAGCACGGGTAGCGGTAACGAGTTCACTGGCCCCCTCTTCTTTCAGCGGGGCTTGCTCTACATCCATGCTCATTTCATTGGCCGCTTTAGCCAGCCTCTTCAATGGCTTAACCTGCTTTTTCATCAGCAAGTAGGTCAGGAACAACAAAATCGTTGTCGAGAAAATCAGAAATAAGATCTGCTCTCGGCCAATTAACCTATCGTCGAGGTTAACATAAGGGGCAGGAAGCAAAGCCGCGATGTAAAGCCATTCATTCTTGGCTAATTCAAGTTGCACGACTAAAACGGGCGGATCAATCGGACTTAACGTTAAGGTATGGTGAGCCCACGACTTGGGTAAATCGCTCAGATAGATGTCATTTTTTAGTAGGCGCAGGTTCTCCGGTAATGAGAAATCGACCAGTATGCTGTCCACTTTGGGAAGCTTCTTAGTCAGTACCTCTTCAATGGCTTCAATTGACGCCAATTTCAGTGGCGTATTTTTTATCGGTTCGACAATCAGCTGTTCTTTATTAAAAGAGACAAAAAAGCGCGTTCCGCCCATGTTACGAATCTGGTCAAGCACGATATGACGATAGCCCACAGGCAACGACTGAAAAAACGTAACCGTCGAAGCAAACATGTTCGCCATGCTCTGTGACGCATCCCGAATCCCCGCCAGCTCTTTGTGCTTAGACTCGGTATACCAAATGGTAGTCGCCACGCCCTGAGCCAATATCACCGCCAATAACGTTAAGCCTAATGTGCGATTAACCAGAGAGTTAGGCTTGAATCTTTTCGCCCAACGCCACCATTCAGGATTCATAACTGACTGGCACAGCGAGCACATAACCATTACCCCGCATCGTCTTAATATAGTGTGGGTATTTGTCACTCACGCCTAAACGTTGACGTAAACGACTGAGCTGGACATCGATACCACGCTCAAAAGGTAAAGACTCCCTTCCACGGGTAGCAAATGAGATCGTGTCGCGGTCTAAAATTTGGTTGGGCTTTTTAAGAAATAGCATCAACAACGAAAAATCACTGCCTGATAAGTCGTGTGATTGCTGGGTTTGTTGGTGAGTAATTCGATGAGCGAGCGGATCCAATCGCCAGTCACCAAAAAGTATCGGACTTGCGGCTAAGGGACTAACCTGTTCCTCTTTCGCGCCTTTAACCCTGCGCAATACCGCCTTAATGCGCGCGTTCAGGTGGCGCGGGTTAAATGGTTTCGCCAGATAATCATCAGCACCAATTTCTAAACCGATGATTTGATCTGTATCGTCAGAAACCGCAGTCAGCATAATAATAGGCGTCGATGAAGTTCGACGTACTGCCTGGCATAAAGAAAATCCATCCTCACCGGGTAACATTACATCGAGCAGAATCAGGTCCGGATAACCATTTTGCTCAATGTGCAGATGCATTTGTTCACCATCATTCACGGTATTGACGATATAACCCTGCTTTGTCAGATACTCCTGTAGCAATTCACAAATTTCTTGATCATCATCTACGACTAGCACTCTGGCTGACATTTTTCCATCCAACGTATTTCTAAAACCTACCGCTAGTGTAATGCGTGCCAGAATGAGGGCTCAGAGAATATTTTTAAGACTTTGAACCCCTTGCGGACAAATGTCACATCTTGTTAACAAAACAAGTCAAAACATGGATTATGACGAGCAGCTGATTTCCATTTTCTTACCCCATTCCGGTGGTAATTTTGCGTACTCTTCTAAATCAGGTTGAGAGTCATATGGTCGACGCAGCAGTGTCGCTAAACGGTGAACTTCACTAAAGTCCCCTTCTTCCGCTTTATCAATGGCCAACTGCGCCAGATAATTGCGAAGAATGTATTTAGGGTTAACACTGCGCATTTGCTCACAACGTTGTTCTGGGGTGATACGTCGGCCCAGTTCATCGACTTCCAACTCGCATCGTGCCAGATACAGATCCAGCCAGATTCGAGCAGCGTCGCGATCAATAAACAGGTCAATCACCTCTTGCAAAGACTTTTTGTCTAAATCAGAAAGTGACCTAAAGAAACGCGTATAGTCCGTTTTGTTTTGGTTGAGTAGCTCAAACATGGATTCAAACAAACGGGCGTCTTCATCTATTCTGGTTTTTAAGCCAAGCTTGCTGCGCATCAAAAGACTAAATTGCTGGCTTAAACGCACTTCAAACTGACCCAGTGCGGATTCTAAATCTGCACGCTCCACCAGCGGAGACAAAGAGTGCGCCAGTGCGGAAAGATTCCATAACGCAACTCGCGGTTGCTGATCAAACGCATAGCGACCCTGATAGTCCGAGTGGTTACAGATATAGCCAGGGTCATAGTCATCGAGGAAGCCGAACGGTCCGTAATCAAAAGTTTGGCCAAGGATCGACATGTTGTCGGTGTTCATCACCCCGTGAGCGAAGCCAAAAGCTTGCCACTTTGCGATCATATCTGCTGTATTTTCTACGATAGCGGCAAACATCGCAGCGTAAGGCTTCTCTGCTTGTGAACATTCAGGGAAGTGCCACTCAATCACTTTATCGGCAAGTAACTTTTGTTCCGCAAGCTGGTTGGTATAAAAGAAGTGTTCAAAGTGACCAAACCGGATATGAGTTTCAGACATACGAATTAACATCGCGCCGTTTTCGGTTTTCTCACGATACACCGGTGTATCACTTACCATCATACCCAGCGCTCGGGTTGTCGGTATCCCAAGCCCTTGCATGGCCTCGCTACACAGGTACTCACGAATAGTAGAACGCAGCACTGCTCTGCCGTCACCCATTCGCGAATACGGTGTCAGCCCTGCACCTTTTAAGTGGATATCAAACCAGGAACCATCCTGTCGTTGGATTTCAGCCAGCAACAATCCACGACCATCGCCCAGATCCGGGTTGTAAACACCAAACTGGTGGCCTGCATATTTCATCGCTAATGGACGAAACTGATCAAAACTGACTTGGCCAGAAAAGATCTTTAACAACTCTTCATCAGGTGTAGATGGCAAACCAAACTGCTGAGCAAAATCACTATTCCATGCCACCCACTGAGTATTCAGCAAGGGTTGTGGCTTTACGAAAGTAAAAAACGCCGAAGGAAGTTGGCTGTAACGATGGGTGAAATTGACCCCTTGCCAAAATGACATATTGGGTTCCTTATCTATAAGACTAACTACTGTTCAGTATACGTCCGAACTCCGTTCCCATTCAGCCATAAATTCAACGCGGGTATTTACTGCTTCTGTACATCAGAGACAAATAAACTAACCGAAAAAAGAAATGCCGTTCGTTTAACAACAAACGGCATTGTTTCGTCTCCCGTCATCCTGAACAGCGACGAAGGAGCGTGATTCAGGATCTAGTTTCCGAGTACTTTATGGCCAAAGTTATTTCATTAACTGCTCAGTGCGCTGCTATTAGATTCCTAGTCTCGCTAGGACTCGCTGGAATGACGCAGATAAAAATCGTTAAACAATTGGCATTACTCAATACGAGTGGCTGACATTTAGATCGAGTTTTGTATTAGTGACGGCGTCGCCAACCTAACAGCGCAAGTAACATGAGTGACCAGTAAGAGACACTGCCACCACCTGAGCTTTTTTCCTTCTTAGTATTCGGTGCTGCGACTTTTACGTTCACTTCACCTTTCGCTGTCGCCCCGTTGCCATCTGAAATCACGTACTCCAACTTCACATTGTCGACTTCGCTGTCCGGCGCTTGATAAGTAATCTTGCCATTTTCAATCTGCGCCGAACCGATACCTGAGACGTTTTCCACACTCTGAACGATAAGCTTATCGCCGTTCATATCGGTATCATTCGCTACCACGTCAATCACAATGCTTTCATTTACCGCAACCGCCACCACATCAGCAGTGGTTGTCGGAGCACTGTTTTGTACTTCTACATTAACTGATGCGCGAGCGACCGCTGCACTTGTATCCGTAACCATCAGTTGGAAAGTGAATACTTCCCCAGCTTTAGAACCTTTAGGAATCGCGAAACTGGTTGTAACGCCACTTGCATTGCTAAGTGATACCGAACTTCCTGCCGTCTGTTCCCATTGGTAGCTTAAAGCATCACCATCCGGATCACTGCTATTGGATGCCGATAAAGAGACATGACTCCCTACGGTTAACTCGGCACCTAGCACATCAACGACTGCATTGGGCGCGCTATTGGTGCCGATCACTTCTATAGAAACATTGACCGAGGACGACACGAGCGTACCATCTGCCGACACCAGACGGTATTGGAAGCTGTCAGAACCGACAAAATTTGTATCAGGCTGGTAGTGGTTATCTGCGATAGAGCCATGATTTGGATGTTGAACAATCTCGACCTCAAACTGATACCCTGTAGAAACGAAGTCGTTAGACATCAAGTTCAGAGTCAACGCAGTGTTCTTATCTGTCTGATACGTATCCGCTCTTGCTTCAACAATAGGTGTATTTTCGTTGTCCAGCAATGCGGCAAACGCAACCGATGAAAAGCTCGATTTAAGCAACCCTGCAGAGTATTTGTCACTGACATTTCCAACCCACATAACAGGCTGTGTTGGTCGTTCCATTTCCAGTAAACGGCCAAAATTGAAACTTGCTTCGAATACTCCCCCTTCAATTTCAACCACAATGATATGCTGACCCGCATTTAACTGCGATGCTTGCGGGAACAAAACTCGTGAAGATTTCTGGAACGTACCTTGTTGCAATAATTCGGCGTCTTTTTCATTCAGTACCAAACTAAACTCATGATTACCCTGATTCGGGAATCGCCACACTCGATAGGTCATTTCACGGTGTTGTGAATCTTTCTCAGCATTAAGCTGTAACCCGTCCAATTCGGTGTCTCGGCTTAAATCAATCAGCACTGCCAGTGCGTCATTGTTACTGGAGAAAACGAATTCCTGATAAAACGAATTTAACCATGCAGACTTATTCGCATCATTTGGTTTGGTGAGTAAAAAGCTGCCGCCATTTGTACTGCTGGCAATATCTGAAATTGAAACATCAGTATCGAACCCCGTAATCACATTCAACCCTGGATTAGAGAAATCAGAAATAGAGGAACCACCATTAGGGTATAAATCGCCCTGATCGCTTTGATAGCCCTTTTCAAGTTCTCCAAGGCCATCCGCCTGCATCACTTGAACTTGCATATCCTCAAACCCATTGAACTCATTGAGAATGTTTACAGACATCGCCAGTACACCTTCAGCAGCCAAAGCTTGGTCATAATCTCTAAAGGTTCGATTTTCCAGATAAACTCGTGGGCCATATTCTTTGAGGTATGGATCTAGGTAGACCAGCTTGACTTCATCATGCGCTAATGCATGAGGCGTGTTGCTTTCGTGCGCAATAGTTGGTACCACGAAGCCCGCCGCATGTTTACTCCATGCACTCAGATTGACAGGCGTTTCACCTGGATAGGAATCGCCTGGTTTCATCTCCCATGAACCGCCCCCCATAACGCCCCAAGTACCGATTGAGGCATCACTGAATCTGGCGTAAAGATCGGGTAAACCGAGCATTAAATGGCCTAACTCATGAACGATCACCCCTAAAGTAGATTGATGTTCCATCTGAAAATCGGCAAAGACGCAATAATCTTTAATCATCACACCATCAAGTTGCACTTCCTCATGAGCATACTTATGAGGCCAGATTGCAGGTCTATCCAGATGCCCGGTAGAACGGTCACCACCGGCAAACACAAACATGACCGATAACTCTGTCGCATCAACAGTGCCATTTTGGTCATGATCGTAACTTGCCAACTCTATGTATGGGTCAAGCTTGCGATATGCTTCTGTGAACACGCGGTTCATACTTGCTTCACACAGGCTATCGTTAGCACTGACATGACAGTCCGGATGACGCAGCGGCACGGAGACATCAATGACGCCGTCGTTTACAGTGCCATAGCTTTCAATCGCCGGAACAACCTGATACTGCCCCTGTGAGTTTTTATCATAATAATCGACAACACTTTGCCCATGTTGACCAAACACTCGTTGCTCAAAATCATGCTTCATTACCTCGTCGGTAAACGAAACTTGTACCACAAGTAATGGTTGCTGTGTGACTTCAGAGCGGCTCAATGCCTGAGACCCCATAACTGAGCGTAATAGGTTCTTTCGCGCCTTGGGTTCTACGGTACGTAAAGGTTCTATGGTGCGTAAAGAAGATAAAGTAGGTTGAACATAAAAATCAGGCCGGAATTTCGCAGAGCCAGGCGCCACAGAAGCCTGGGTTTTCTCTATGCCCGTAGAGATCAGTTCAGGAGACTCTGATTCACTCTGAATCTGCGCAAAGAACCAGGTTCCGTTTTCCTTAACAAGTGCATTACCTTGTCTGTCTTCGAACCAGTGAAAATCTGCGGATCCTCGTAAAATCGCTTCGCTTGAAGTTCCATCGGTTAACGAAATTTCGTGCCAAATAGGTAATGGCGGTGTAGTAGCCATGCTCTTTCCTGCGACTAAAGCAGATAACATGGTTAACGCAAGTAGGTTGAATTTCAAAATACGGCTCCATCTTCTCAATTCGCTTACATCTCTCACATCAACGCCTGCAACAAGATTTCAGACCAAGAAATCAATGTTGAGTAAATCAATCAGACAGTTAACATAATTTTTCTGAATGGATGCTATAGGAAGGAGAAAATAAAGGCATGAATGTTCACACTTTAAGAGGCGATTTTGCGTGACATTCCACGTATTTCAGGTTTATTAGAATGTCGCTGCACGCGAAGCAGCGACAAATGTAAGATACTGATATTTATACTTATAAATCAACCTGTCAGAACCGTATCTTCTGGGTACTTAATCAACGTGGGTTCTGGACGAGCTAACATGTAAGCGAGGGTAAGTGGACCGATACGGCCAATGATCATCACTACGATCATGATGTATTTGCCGGGCTCAGATAACTCAGCCGTGAGGCCCGCCGTTAAACCTACTGTCGCGAAGGCAGAAATCGTTTCAAACATCACTTTATCAAAAGTCGCATTTTCTGTGAGCATCAGAAGGAACATCGCCGTGGTGAGTATGGCGCCGCTCACAACGATAATCGCGAGCGATTTTGTCACCGTTGGCCAGTTAACTGTTCGCCTGAATATCACTAAATGTTTCTTTTGACGTAAAAAAGTCCAGGTTGCTAAAAAAGCCACGGTAAAGGTTGAAACCTTGATCCCGCCACCAGTCGAGGTAGAACCTGCACCGATAAGCATAAGAACGATCATGATCAGAAGTGCTGGCTGGGTAAACAGTGACAAATCAACACTATTAAAACCAGCAGTACGAGCACTGGCAGACTGGAAAAATGCCGCAAGCCATTGAGCACACAAAGGTAATGTTTCCATCGTGTTGGGATTACTTCTTTCTAACAGCCAAAACAGTATGGTGCCCACTAACAACAGAACGGGTGTGGCAATCAACATTATTTTGGTATGGAGATGCAACGCGTTAAACCCCTTGCGCGAGTTTAACCACATATCCCCAACCACAGTGAACCCCAAGCCACCAAAAATAAACAGGCTCGAAAGGGTTAAAATCACCGTAGGGTCGTTAACGAACCCCATCATGCTATCCGAAAACAACGAAAACCCCGCATTGTTAAATGCCGAGATCGAATGAAATAACGCATAGAACATTCCGCTCTGCCAGCCCATTTCCGGCACCCAACGAAATGAGAGAATAATGAAACCAATAGCCTCTGCGGCTAACGCAAAAACCATGATCTTTTTAATAAGATTGCGCAGATTGACATGACCATCCTGACCGAGCGCCTCTTTAGCTAACGCTTGCTGGCGCAGGCTCAAACGCATCCCGAACATGTAGAGCAACACAGCCGATAATGTCATTTGCCCTAAACCGCCGATTTGCATCAGGCACATCAACAGGATTTTGCCCGCTAAGGTAAAATGTTGCCCCGTATCGACAACACCAAGACCAGTCACACTGATCGCCGATGTAGCGGTAAACAACGCGTCGGTGATTGATAAGCCACTTACAGAGAAAACAGGCAGAGTGAGCAGTATCGCAGATGGCAATAGCACACCGAGAAAACTCAGTAAGATAATGCGTGGCTCACTGCCCTTCTGTTTGGCTCGTTCTCGTTCTGGGACGTAAAAAACGCCTTTCTGATGAAAATGTATCATAGTGATTTCAGTGTACGAGCGAGTTTTTCTTGCGGGCCAACCACAATAATGAGGTCACCAATTTCTAAGGTAACGTCCATGCTTGGGGCTTTCGTGATTTCCGGACCTCGTTTAAAGCCAAGCACTTGCACACCTTCAACCTTACACAATGACAATTCACCCAGTGTTTTTCCCATCCAATGAGATCCAATTACAACCTCGGTCATCGCTAAATCACTTCCAAGGGGATGGAAATCCAGAACACGCCTGTCGAGCATTTTTCGAGCGACACGAACTCCCATATCACGCTCCGGCATAATGACGTGGTCAGCACCAATCTTTTGCAGAACCCGGGCCTGAAATCTATCGTTAGCCTTTACCCAAATCGACCGCACTCCGGCTTCTTTTACAATCAGAGTCGCCAGAATACTGGCATTCACATCGGTACCAATAGCAATCATCACCATATCGTAATCATCGAGTTTCAGCTCAGCGACAGTCTCTTCATGAGTACAGTTAGCTACGATGGCCTGACTGACAAATCCAGCGACTTCTCTTACTTTTTCTTCATCAATATCTACCGCTAATACTTGAGAGCCCGCATCTTGCAGCTCTTTACAGACAGCCAAACCAAACCGACCAAGACCGATTACAGCAAATTGCTTATCACCTTTTTTCATTTATGCCTCTTCTATGCATTGAGTAGCAATTGCGAAAGTCTGCGCCTATTGCCCACCTTGCGCAAACCTGACGACCGGAAATTGACAAAATCCTTATTTATAAGACGACGCCATAAGTGTTAAGCGTATGACATGATTTGCTTTTTTTCACCATTAGTCATAACAAAAGCGATTTATTTTTACATAACAAAAAGCAAAGAAGCCGCATCGAAATGCAGCTTCTTAACAGTGAGATTGGATTTACTTAGAGTCAGTCTTCTGACGTGTGATCTCGTCGAGGACGTTGATCTTGCGGCTTGCGTTTGTTCTTCGGCACGTAATTTAGAATTGAAATTGGCACTGGCTTTCTCGGTGCGAATCCTTCAATTTCAACACGCTCAAGCAGATGACCAAGACGGCTTTCAATCATGCACAAGTTTTTAAAATCGTCCTTCGATACCAATGAGATCGCTTCACCTTGCGCGCCAGCACGGCCGGTACGTCCAATTCGGTGTACATATTCATCTGCCGGAAACGGTAAATCGTAGTTAATCACCACTGGTAGGTTGTCGATATCAATACCACGTGCTGCTACACCTGTCGCGACCAGGTACTGAATTTCACCCGCTTTGAATTGCTCAATCAGTTCCTGACGAACACGCTGATTACGTCCGCTGTGGAACGCTTCTGCAATAATGCCACGCTTCTCCAACTGGCTGACGAGCTTAGCCGCACCGTGTTTGGTTTCGATAAAGATCAGCACTTGTGACCAGTTATTCTCTTTTAGCATGTGGCTTAGCAAAGACGACTTCATGTCTTTATCTACCGTCGTAATCCACTGCTTAATGTTTGACTTGGAGGCACTGTGTTTTGCGATAGTAATCTCTTCCGGATCGATGACCGCATTCTTGGCAAGGTCACGTACTGGATTCGATAAGGTCGCGGAGAAGAGCAGACTTTGCACGTCCTCAGGCATACAGTCGACTATTTTTTCTATCGCATCAATGAAGCCCATGTCCAACATTTTGTCTGCTTCATCTAACACCAGCATTTCCACTTCATCAAAATGGATAGCACGTTGACCATATAGGTCAATCAGACGACCTGGTGTACTGACAACGATATCGACCCCTTCGATCAGAGCTTGCTTTTGCGGCGCGTAATCGACACCACCAAATATCGCCATAGAGCGTAGTGGCAGATTCTTACCATACGCTTCAATGCTTTGGTGGACCTGCATCGCCAGTTCACGCGTTGGCGTAAGAATAATGGCTCGCGCACGCTTTTTACGTTGAGTTTCACCCTGACTAAGCTTTTCTAAGATTGGCAATACGAAGCTGGCGGTTTTACCTGTGCCAGTTTGCGCAGCGGCGATCAAATTACGCCCGCGCAGAACAATCGGAATGGCTTTTTGCTGAATAGAAGTCGGTTTTTCATAACCTAGCGCCGTAACTGCGTCAGTGATCGGTGCGCTTAAACCAAGCTTAGAAAATGGCATAGAAACGTCTCAAAGGAGGAAATGGCCGCGTAGTGTATCAGAAACTTTGTTAGGTAACAGAATGATTAATCAGCACAGCTACGCCTAACCGCCTATCCTGTAAATAAAACATTAACTTAGCAGAAGATGGGGATTTATTCGCTGACTCACATCTACGAATAGAGAATGTCGCTATGCTACTAATGTGTGTAGGACTGGAAAGCTTCATGGATATTTTATTGCTGGTAGGATTAATCGGTTTAATCACTCTTAACGGTGTCTTTGCGATGTCGGAAATAGCGCTGGTTGCCGCTAAAACCAGCCGCTTGAAAATGATGGCTGAAGAGAGCAAACGCGCCGCCCTCGCATTAGAGTTAAAAAATAATCCGACCCAGTTTTTATCAACAATTCAAATCGGCATCACTGTGATTGGGCTGTTAAGCGGTATTTTTGGTGAAGCCACACTTTCTGTCCCATTTGGTCACTGGTTAGTCAGCCAAGGGGCAGACAAAGAGATCGCAACCGTTATCTCCACGTTTAGCATTGTATTGCTGATCACTTACTTCGCGATTGTAGTAGGCGAATTGGTACCCAAACGTATTGCGCAGAATAACGCGGAAATCATTGCTATCAATGCGGCTTACCCTATTCACTGGTTAGCCTCATTAACCCGGCCATTTGTCTTTCTTCTGACCTTTACTACCGATACCTTGCTTAAAGTCCTGAGACAGAACGAGAGCAAGAGTGAAGTTGTCACCGAAGAGGATATTGTCGCCGTCATCAGTGAAGGCTCGGAGTCCGGTGCGATTGAACCTCAGGAGCAATTGATGATCCGCAATCTTCTCCACCTCAATGATCGCCTTGCACTGTCATTAATGACGCCACGCTCAGATATTCAATATCTCGATGCCTTATTGCCCATTGATGAGATCCTGAAAAACCTTCGTCAAACCCAACACTCCGTATGGCCAGTATGTAATGGTAGCCTGGAAAATATCATTGGTACCGTTTCTTCAAAGATGTTGCTGGATGAATATGACAAGCTATCGATTGACCGGCTTACCAAGCAGCTAAAACGGCCACGCTTTGTCCCAGAGTCGATGAAAGGTCTTCCTCTACTGAACTACATGCAGCAAACCAGTTCCGAAATGGCGTTCATTGTTGATGAATATGGTGATGTGCAAGGATTAGTGACGTTCTATGACTTACTCAAATCCATCGCTGGAGAATTGGGGATGGAGCCAGAACATCTTTGGGCAAAACAACAAAAAGATGGCAGTTGGCTGCTGGACGCGTTAATTCCCTTAAATGAACTTAAGTACAAACTCGAATTAACCAATATTGAGGGGGAAGAGAATGAAGGCTTTCAAACGTTAAATGGCTTCCTCACTTGGTTTATCGGCCGCGTACCGGCTCAAGGAGAAATCATTGAGTATCAGAACTGGCGTTTTGAAGTTCTGCACGTGAAGAGCAACCGCATCATGCAGGTTAAAGCGTCCCAACAAGAGCCAGCCGAAACACCAGAAAATACAGTTCCCTAAAGTATTCACTGTCTTTATATCTATTTTTTTGAATGAATGAGTCTCGCCAACTTTAGTGAACAACTGTATAAATAACAATAATTATCAATTGCATTGTAGATTAAGTTTGAAATGAGCTGTGTTTTGAATTGCAACAGTCTTAAAAACATTAGGTTAGATACAATTCTTGAACCTTCGTGCCGCCACTTAGAAACGGTCGGACCAACGATTCAGTTTATAAAAGCCACTCCGGAGATGTACGCCAGAGTAGGCTTACCTTTGGAAGAGAAATACATTCAGAACGCGGTAAAGCAACGCCAGAGAGAATTCCGAGCCGGACGCCACGCTGCACGTGCTGCAATCAAAAAACAGATGCCAGGCAAAATCTTTGTGGATCGCACACCAATTTTGGTCGGCACATCACGAGAGCCCATTTTCCCAGATCAGATTAGCGGCAGCATCAGCCACACCAACACACTTTGTTTGGTTGCCTGTGCACTTAAAAATGAAGTACCAAGTATCGGTATTGATATTGAGAACAATCAAAAGCTCGACAATCACCTATTGCCGACAGTTTACACCCCAGATGAACAGGCCCGATTAAAGGAATCAGACACCATACCTAACATTCTGATATTCAGCATCAAAGAGAGTGTATTTAAATGCCTGTTCCCGTACGTAAAGGTGTATTTTGACTTTCTTGATGCCGAGATTACCTTACAACCAGAAACAGCAAGTAGCGGACAGTTTCAGTTTGAGTTGATTGGAGATAACCGAAGCGATCTCCAATCCAAACTGCCAGACATAACGTTTCATGGCCACTACTGCTTTACTGAACAAACTGTTTTCTCGCTGTGCTTTTTTACCTAGTGCTGAACTGATATTTATCGCTCAATAACCTTTTTAATTACCATTCTCTGCCGCTCATTGACTAAAGGTAATCTTTGCTTAAGGCGTGCTTTCCACATCGGTGGAACTTCAACGCCAGCCGCATCCAGTTGCCTGTTCTGTGGGCCTAAAAACCAGTAGGCATCGACCAACTGAGCAACCGATATTTCTGCGTAAGGGTTCACCGTGGGTTTGTTAGGAAGCAAATCGACGAAGGACTTCTGGCTAAGCATTGGTTGTTGGGTGGAATAAATGCCATATTCGGTATTGCCCTGCTCAAGCGTCGTCGACAACATATGTGGCCAGACCGAAACGTAGCTCTCACCAAATCGCTGCGTAGCCAACTCCCCAAACGGCTTATGGCGTATCAAACCAAAAGCTGGAGAGCGCTTGAGAATGTGTCTCGCGCCTATCAACGCAACCACACCTTGCGCACAACTGTTCTTTACCCTGCCTATGCCTTCGACCAGAGCCTGATCGCGCTCGGCATTAAGCTGGGCAAGCTGAGACGGATGATTAATCTCATGCCAATTAAACGAAGGCTCAGTCAGTACGACTTCGATAGGCGTCTTACGAGATGTATTTACCTGTTTCAATCGTCGGAAAAACTCACCATAACAAGGATGCATCCATGCAGGGAAAGCGATGGAATCGAGCCAGACAGCCGCCAGATCATCCTCAGGAATGTCCTTTCCTCCCAAATAATCGCTTAACAACGCCTGATGCCCGGCATTGCCGAACTCAACAAACAAATGCGTCAACACACCATCCAGTTCCGGAGCGAGCAATATCTGCGTCATTTGCTGAAAAAGATCCGCATACCAGTGCGCCTCACCAATGGCCAAAACCGCACCAGACTCCAGCTTGTCCTTAAAGAAAGTCAGAGGGGAAATCATCCCCTCCCACTTAATAGCTGGTACCAATGAATTACCAGAATCAAACATCGAATTTCGCCTTGAACTCTTCCACCATACGGGTTCCAATCAGGCGCAACATGTCAGGTCGCATCATATCCCGGTGGATACAATTAACGTCCACGACATTGATCTCGCCATCCATGTAATTAAACCAGCCGTTACGATCTAAGAATAATTCTTCTGGCGGCTTTTCAGCATTGAAGAACAGCATATCGCCCTGATACCGATAATCGACTTTATCGCGAACGCGATGGTTATTGTTGATCACCACTTCGATCATCGCGGATATGGTCTCAGAACTCAGATGAGCCATTGATGATCCCGCATCTTGTAGGATGTCGATAACTTCTGGCTTGGTAATGCTGCTATGCGCTGATTCATCAAACTCAACGCCCGCCATTCGAATCAATGCCCCCAGAGCTTGCTCTTCTCCTGGTGGATTCATGGTTTGCCACTGTTCAGTAGGGTAGGAATCAAGCAGAGTAAGTAAACCGACTTCCTGCCCCTGCTGCTGCAGGATACCCGCCATCAAGTGCGCAATCATGCCACCAATAGACCAGCCAAGCAGATGGTAAGGCCCGAAAGGTTGTTCTTCGCGAATCGCGGCAACGTAGTCTTCTGCCATTTCCATCATATTTTTAGGCAAAGGTGCTGAAGGGTCACCAAGGTTACGAGCCTGCACACCATATAGAGGGATATTAGATGGGATAATTGGTGTTAACGCAGCATAACACCAGCTTAAACCACCAGCAGGGTGAACACAGAATATCGCCGCCTTGCCCTCTCGCTTACGCAGTGGCAATAGCATATCAAGTGCTTCGTCACTTTCACTGCCATTCAGTTTGGCTGCAATTCCGGCAACGGTCGGAGATTCAAACACAGCAGCCAGTGAAAGTTCAATTCCCATGATCTCTTTCACATGTGCAATAAGCTGCGCCGCGAGCAAAGAGTGTCCGCCAAGCTCAAAGAAGTTGTCTTCAACGCCTACCGCAGGCAGCTCAAGTAACTGACAGAACAACTTACATAAACGCTCTTCAACTAAGTTACTCGGCCCTTTTGTGCCAACCTGACCGGATAAATCTGGTTTTGGCAGAGCATTACGGTCGAGCTTGCCGTTTGGCGTCAGAGGAAACGCATCTAGCTCAACAAAATAGCTCGGTATCATGTATACCGGCAGTGGATCAACGAGATATTTCTGCAGCTTAGTTACATCTATAGATTGCTCAGCTTCTTCTGCAATCACGTAAGCCACAAGACGTTTATCACCATCGCTGTATTCCTGCGCCAATACCGCAACTTGTGCCACATCTGGATGGCTGGTTAAGGCATTTTCGATCTCTTCCAGCTCTATACGGAAACCACGGATCTTGACCTGAAAATCACTGCGTCCACAATACTCAATTGCGCCATCATCACGCCAACGAGCCAGATCGCCAGATAAATACATTCGGCTTCCTTTGGGACCAAATGGATTATCAATGAATCGTTCTGCCGTCAGTTCTGGTTGACCATGGTACCCAAGCGCTAACTGACGACCTGCAATATAAAGATGGCCGACAACGCCCGGAGGAACCGGATTAAGTGCATCATCCAAGATGTAGATTTGAGTATTCCAAACCGGGCGACCAATTGGTGTCGAACGGCCTTGCGTATTGGCTTCACTTGGCCAGTATGTCACATCGACTGCTGCTTCGGTTGGACCATATAAGTTGTGCAACGGCGCATTAAAGGATTGGTAATATTGATTCACCAACTCAATTGGCAACGCTTCGCCACTACAAAATACCTGACGCAAACTTTGGCATAACTGGGCATCTGCTTGTTGAACAAAAATCTGTAGCATTGACGGAACGAAATGCAATGTGGTGATCTTTTGACTATGAATGAGTTCCTGCAAATACACTGGGTCTTTGTGCCCGTCTGGTTTCGCCACCACTAAACAAGAACCGACGATCATTGGCCAGAAGAATTCCCACACTGACACATCAAATCCTGCAGGTGTTTTTTGTAACACGCGGTCATTGGCATCAATCGGGTATTGGTCGTGCATCCATAGCAATCGATTCACTATCGCCTCATGACTGACCACCACTCCTTTGGGCTTGCCAGTCGAGCCTGATGTGTAAATCATATAAGCTGGCGCATGTGGCTCAGGCTGGACTTGTGGTGGCAACGGCTCAACAGTCTTATAGATAGTTGGTAGCGTCTCATCATTAACAAGCTTTATCTCTACCTCTTGCGGTAACTTGGATTGTAATGCCGAAGTCGAGAACACAAACTTAGGTGCAGAAGATTCCAACATGTAATGAATGCGGCCTTCCGGGTAGTCTGGGTCAATTGGCACATATACCGCGCCAGCAGCAAGAATCGCTTGTTGTACGACAATTAACTCTTCACTTCTCGGTACGCAAACTGCAATGCGGTCCCCCGCTTCAACACCCTGCGCAAGCAACCAGTTCATCAAAGAGTAGACTTTTCGCCCTAACTGCTCATAAGTAAGTTTTTGCTCTTCAAAAATCAGTGCTGTCGCATTTGGCGTCAAGATACGTTGTCTCGCCATCAAGGCAGACAGGGTGGTTTCCGGCACCGGATGAGCGGTATCATTCCAGATATTGAGCACTTTTTCTCTTTCACCAGAAAGCAAAATGCTGACATCACTAACCTTGCACTGAGTGCCACCTTGCTCGCGAGCTGTAGTAAAGAAGTCACTCATAAAATGGAATAAGCGCTGCTGATGCTCTTGAATATCACGCTCTGAATACAGCTCTGGGTTGGCATCCATGTCAACATGCAACTCTCCGTCTAGCTCGTAACAGTAAAGCGAGATATCGTCGACTGGGCCTGCCGAAAGGTTATGTGCCTTTGAGTTTAGCTCACCAAATTTGTGCTCATACTCAAACGGCATGATGTTCACCAGCGGGCCAAACAGGTTACGGTTGTCTTTGACTAGGTTAAGTTCACGGTGTAACTCTTCATAGCGATAACCCTGGTGACGACGCACAGAAGAGAACTCTTGGTTCACCTGTCTGACCAGCGTTTTAATATCCAGCCCATCATCAAAGCTGACTCGTACCGGCAGAATGTTCACCCGCATTGCTGGCGTTTGAATCGCCACTGAACCAAGACGCCCCATAAGTGGCACGCCAAGCACCACTTCTTTAGAGCGCGTCATGCGATGAACATAAGCGGCAATAGAAGCGATCAGCACACTGTACCAGTGAGTGCGGCACTGCTTCGCAAGTAACTCCATCTTCTGGAAGTCACTCACCGGCATGACGCCTTTAAGACGCAAGAAATGATCAGAAGTCACGGTTGGCTGACCGGCTAGGTTAACCGTGTCCGAATGGTCTGCGTAACGCTGCAAGTAAAACGCACGATCGTTTTGATATTTCTCTGAGGCTTTGTAGTTGTTGTCTTCTGTAAGCATTGCTAGCTGATCAACAAACTCAACCTTATCAAACGGTTCGCCTTTAATAAGCTGGCTGTAAATATACGCAACTCGAGAAATGAGCAGTGACATACTGTAACCATCGATTGCGATATGGTGCAGTGACAGGAACCAGGCAAATTTGTCCTCTTCAAGCTTAAGCAAAGCCATAGCAAACAATGGCCCCTGCTCTAAATTAACCGGCTCTTTAAGTTGTACTTTCATCCAGTCAATGGCGGCATTCAGAGGCGCTGACTCAGAAGTGAAGTCTAAGCGATCCACTTGCCAGCCTTGTCGCTCAATCACCATGCGCGGCCCTTCGGTGGTTGTGACAAACTTAGTGTGCAACGAGTCGACTTCATCAAGCGCACTTTTGACCGCTTCGACAAAACAAGGCTCGTCTACCTTGCCATCAATAAGCAGATATTCACCGGTTTTGTAAATTGGGTTTTCTGGATCCCGAAGTTGAGCAAACCAAATCCCTGCCTGAGCATCTGTTAGCGGAAGCAATTGCTCCGCCTTATAAGGTAAATCGTACATTTCCGTTCCTTTGCTACTTGTCCTTGCGGGTGCTATGCGCACTTCTTCTCGATCAATTGCCACCAGTGCGCCAAACAAGGCTGAGCGGCAAGCTCCATAAAGCTCACATCAAACCCCGCTTGCTGCCAGTCACCGACCAGAGACATAATTCGAACCGAATCAAGGCCAAAATCCAGCAAGCTATCTTCCGGTTCGATTTCTTCGGCAGAGACGTCGAGCAAAGCCGCCAGTTGCTGAGCCAACTCTTGCTCAGATTGAGGAATCACCTGTGCACTTGGCATGCCACTGACTTGGCTCAGTAGCTGGTGTTTATCCAAGACATAGCCACATCTTCCCGCAACATAATTGAGCGCCATGTCATGGTCACTCTCGGAAAAGTCAGCCACGGCATCAGAAACCATAAACGCCTGAATATCGGTCATGAAAGCTTCGGCAGCGGTCTGTAAACAACCAATGTGTGCGTAAACACCGACAATAATCAGTTGGTCACGCCTAGTTTCATCCATCATGGATTTAAGCGGCGTGCGCTGGAATGCACTGTAGCGCCATTTGGTATAAACGATGTCTTGTTCGGTTGGCGCAAGAGCCGGCAGAATTTTTGTGATGGTATCATCAGCTTTTAGACCCGGCCCCCAGAAGTCCGTCAACAGAGCGCGTTCTTCCTGACGCTGATCGCCAGGTTGCGCGGTATATACCACTGGAATGCCCGCTTCAATACAGGCTTGTTTGATCTGTTGAATGTTCTGCGTCAACGTTTGAATCAGCTCGCTATCCAAATCGTAAAAGTTCAGAAAATACTGCTGCATATCGTGGATCAGTAATACGGCTCGCTCTGGATCTACCGACCAGGATACGCGGTTTTGAGGGATCGCTTTAGATAACGGATAACCCGCAATAGCTGGAATTGCCATGAGGCATTTCTCCTAAAATTCGTAGATAAAAGTCAGGTTTGGTTGAGTGGGTTAAACCAGCTCAAGGAGCTTATTTTTGTTGATTTTTCCGACAGGGGTTTTCGGTAGTACATCAACGAAAATTACACGGTCTGGGATCTTAAATTCGGCCAATCCTCGATTTCTCAGGAAGCGCTTTATTTCGATCGGTTTCGGTTTATCTTCAAGACAAACCAAGGCGGCGCAACTGCGCTCTCCCAGATAGTCATCCGGTATCGCAATCACAGCAGCATCATGCACGGCTTCATGAGCCAGAAGATGATTCTCTACCTCTTGCGCTGCTATCTTCTCTCCGCCACGGTTGATCTGTTCTTTATCGCGACCGACGACTTGCAGGTTGCCTTCTTTGGTTAACACCACCACATCACCAGTTCGGTAATAGCCCCCCGCAATAAAGGAACGTTGATTGTGCTCCGGAGCATGGTAGTATCCGCGAATGGTGTACGGACCCCGAGCGCACAACATGCCAGCCGTACCCTGAGGTACAGGTTCGCCCATGTCGTTCACGACTAAGATCTCGTCAGCCGGTGACATCGGGCGGCCTTGCGTGGACACAATGATGGAGTCTGGATCGTCCAACCTTGTGTAGTTCACAAGCCCTTCCGCCATACCGAATACCTGTTGCAACGTGCAGTTTAATGTCGGTTTGACACGTTTCGCAGCCGCTTCACTAAAGCGCGCACCACCGACCTGAAGCACTTGTAACGAGCTGATGTCATATTGGGTCCGAGGCGCTTCATCTAGCCACAACAACGCCAAAGGTGGCACCAAAGCAGCAACGGTAATACGATGTTGTTCAATCAAGTGGAATGCAGTCTGTGGACTCGGATCAGGTGAAAGCACCACCGTTCCACCAGCCATAAAACACCCCAAAGCCCCCGGAGAGCTCAACGGAAAATTGTGCGCAGCAGGCAAGACACACAAGTATCGTGTTTGAGGTGAAAACTGACAAACGTCATTACTGGCTCGAACGCTGTAGAGATAGTCCCTATGCGTACGTGGGATCAACTTAGGCGTGCCAGTTGTGCCACCGGATAACTGGAAGAAAGCAAAGTCTTGTTCAGTTTCCGGCTTGCATGCTGAATTCGATAAGAAAAGCGAATCCAGATCAACGCTACCCGTCGGCTTTAAGCTCTTGTCACCCGCCCAGACAAGCGTCTCCAGAGTCGGCAGTTCATCTGAGATTTTCTGCGCGATATCGGCGGTATCGACACCCATTTGTGGTGCAGTGATCAACGCTTTTGCCTCGGTAAAATGACAAAAGTATCGAATCTCATATTCTCGGTGTGCGGGCAATGCCAAAACTGGCTGAACACCAATTTTCAGAAGCGCAAAGAAACTCAGGTAAAACGCTCCGATATTAGGCAGGTGCAGTACCGCTTTATCGCCAGCCTGTAATTTCAATTTTTGCTGGAAGCCCGCGGCTAAGCTATCAACTTGTTCGGACAATACACGGTAAGTCCATTGTTGGTCGCCGGACACAAGCGCAATCTGCTCTGGATAATTCTTGGTACTGGTTTCGAGCATCTCCGGAATGGTTTGCTGCGTCCAATAGCCAGCTTCTTGGTACTGCCGAGCTATTTCCTCTGGCCAAGGTGTAAATCCATATACTTTCATTTTAGGAAGCATCACACGACCACCTCCATATTTTCCTGAACCTCAATCCCAAGCGCGTTCAGTACGGTGCGCATTTTGTTGCCCGTTTCTTCTAATTCACTTTGCGGATCAGAGCCACTGACGATTCCGGCTCCGGCATACACTCGTAGGCGTTGTTTTTCTACTTCTGCACAGCGAATCACAACAACCCACTCTCCGTTGCCACGAGCATCTACCCAACCGACTAAGCCAGTAAAGTAACCGCGATCAAAAGGTTCCACTTTACCGATGAAGTCGTAAGCCTGAACTGTGGGATAGCCACATACCGCAGGCGTTGGGTGAAGCGCACTGGCAAGCTTGAGGACACTGGTGGTGGACTCTGAAATCGTTCCTTCAATTCGGGTTGAAAGGTGCAGCATGGCTTTCGTTTCGATAACAGATGGCACCATTGGCACATAAAGATTGTGACACCAAGGCTGCAGTGCTTTCTCAACTGCATCCACAACGACAGCATGCTCATGAAGGTCTTTACTGCTCTCCATCATCAGCTCGCCTTGTTGCTGATTCATCGTCTCGTTGTCACTACGCCTGCGCGAACCTGCTAATGGATTTGAGCACACGTGAGGCCCTTTGCGGGAGACCAGAAGCTCAGGGCTTGATCCCATCAAATACGTGTCACCACTTTCTCCACCCAATCGGGTTGAGAAGGTATAGCCGCCCGGGTTTTGCTTTAGAAGCATTTTAAGGAATCGCGCTCTGTCTATTTCTTGCTCCGTGTCGACTTGCATCGTGCGGGAAAGGACAACCTTTTCCAAGTCCACATCCTTTCGAGAACAAGAACTCGCTGCCTGCTCAACACTATGCATGTATTCGTCAGGTGTTGGAATGGGCTGAATAGAAGTTGGAAAACACTGATTAGAACCATCCAGATCGACCACTTTATCCGGTCGAATCGGTGATGTCGTACACAGACGTTCAGGCACGATGAAATGGACTGGGTTGTGCTCAGAAAACGGAATAACACCAACGGCTATAGGATTATCGTTTTCGTCTTTCTTAACCGATTCAATTAATTGGCTGATACAAGTGTCTAATTCTGAAAACCTGACTTGTTGGGAAAATTCTGCAGCAATGCCTTGTGTAAGTAACGTCACAGTGGGTGAGCTGAAGAAAAACGAAGCGTCATCCGTATGTGCGTTGAGAAACTCTGTGAGCATAGTGCTGCTCCCCATTGAGTTACGAAGCATAATCATCTCTCAAACTGTATTTAACATGGGATTACAAATGAGAATCCCTCTCAATTGAAAGGTAAGAGTACACACACTGTTACAATTGATCAAATGCATTTAATAACCATTATCATTCACACTTTTACAAATTAGAGATTTGTTCCATTTCAGTGAGCAAAGAAAAGCGTTTAGAAGTAGAGATTCTAGATAGAAGAAGGAAATAAAAATGGCTGAAGCAGTCACCGCTCAGCCATTTTATGTAAGGACGATTTATGTAAGTACTATATTTTTAAGAACGATATTTTTAAGAACGATAGCTTAGCTCTAGCCCTTGTTGCTAAAGCCATACTGTTCATCACTCAGTTCACGAAGCTCATTAAAGTTCTGCTGCATTTTGCCTCCGATGATATCAACGCGTCGTTGCATCTCTTCAACCCATTCTCGATCAGCTATCACGTCACGGGGCAAGACCATTGTTCGCTCGTTCTCACCCAGATAAAGAAACGCATCAAAAAGCTCACCAACCTGTGCATCCATATCGTCCATCGCAGCCAATTTGTAGCGAGCTTTTGGCAGTATGTCGATCAATCTAAGTCTTTGCATTGGCCCTTGTTGCACCTCCAGTAAAGCTGGTGTTTTCACTTTGTTGAAGGTCTTTACCACTTCTGGGTCAGTCATAGGCCAAATCAAATAAGTACTGCCTGGGAAGGCTTGCTGTAAACGCGTTGCCAGCGGCCAGTCTGTCTGCTGCGTTTTCTGAACATATTCTTTCGGTGCATTTACCAAGTGAAACGCGCCAAAAATCATCAGGGCTTTTTCATTGTTTTTGATTCTCTCAGCTGCAACTTGATAGAAATGGTCAGTCTTATGCGTTGCTGCTTGCTTCCAGACCTTTACATCTTGCAGTTCTTCCCAATCAAAAGGGGCTTCCGCTAGATGAACACGGATTTTCTTACTGTCTGGCAGATCTTGATTACGCTTTTTTATCGTCCTGAAAAAGTCGCGGTACTCATCTGGCATCCATGCCATAAAGTAAAGAGAACCTCTGAGGACAGAGTTCAATTGTTCTTCACTCACATCTCCGCCCGCCAAATAGTCATCTAAAACAGATTGATACTTGGCATTACCAAACTCTACAACAATGTGGCTCACCTGCTCAGAGAATTCTGGTTTAGAAACCAGCTCAGTAGCATATCGAACAAATGCGTCGTTCCAGTGATAGTCTCCTATCGCAACTAAGTTATGCGTTGCAAATGCCTGCATAATGGCATCATCTGCCTGTTTCGCCTGTTCAACGACTTGCGCCACTTTCTGCTGTGGCAAATCCACTTTGGTATAGTGAGGAAAATACTCACAGCCAGCTAAACTCACCAACCCTACGCTTAACAGCCACGGCTTTATTTTTCGCCCTAATTTACTCATAACCTAACCAATTCCTAGTTAACAAGGTGACAACGATAACAAAAATAATTATCATTTGCATAAATTGAATTTGATATCTGTATCACGAAAAGGATGTTTATATGAGTGAAAAACTCTCAGAATTCAGCGACAAGCTGTGCCTGGTGACCGGGGCTGGTCAAGGGATTGGTCTCGCATGCGCGAAAAGTTTATTAGCGCAAGGGGCACATGTGATTGCCAGTGATGTGACTGAAAAGTCATTAATGAACCTGACACAGTCTCTTCCTAAAGAGCAGCAACAACGCATTACGCTGCTGGCTTTTGATTTGACTGATACTCAAGCAATCCAATCTGCCTGCCAACGATTAGAGAATAACAAACTTATCCCTGAATACGTTGCAAGTTGTGCAGGTACCTTGCACCTCGACTCTATTTTTGACCTGTCGTTAGAAGCACTAAACACAACTCTCGATGTGAACCTCAAAGGCACTCTTCTATTAACCCAACAAATCGCCAAGCTGCTAGTCAAAAACGGGAAAAGAGGCTCAATCGTAGCCGTAGGTTCAAATGCCGCCGACACACCAAGAAGCAATATGTCAGCTTACTGCACATCCAAAGCCGGGCTTCACATGTGGATGCAGTGTTTGGGATTAGAACTGGCGGAACATGGTATTCGCTGTAATATTGTCAGTCCGGGTTCAACCAGAACTCCTATGCAGGAACAGATGTGGAATGAGTCTTATGGGGAAAGAGAAACGATTCGCGGCAACCTGAAATCTCACCGTCTTGGCATCCCGCTGAATAAAATCGCCGAAACCCAAGACATCACGAATGCGATCGAGTTTCTACTCAGCGACAAATCAGGCCACATTACCATGCATGATTTGCGAGTCGACGGCGGCGCTACTTTCTAGCCTCATAAACGACAAAGCCCCGACAACTCATCGAGCTATCGGGGCTTTTGAAAAATGGCACGCCCTATTGGATTCGAACCAATGACCACATCCTTAGAAGGGACGTGCTCTATCCAGCTGAGCTAAGGGCGCGCTACAGGGAAAGGATTATACGAGTTAAAATGGGTAAATCAACGGCTTTTAGTAACATTCTGATCTGAATGCCTAAAAAAAGGACACTGAAGGATTAGATGCTCAAAAACACCTCAGGGCAAACGTTTGCGTATGGATGTTAAAAAGAAATTCTGCGACAATGCGCGGCAGATTTATTTGCCTTCTAAATTTATAAAGGAAAGTCATGACTGCTCAAAATATAGATGGGACTCTCATTTCCCAAACGGTTCGTTCTGAAGTTGCAGCACGTGTAAAAGCTCGCGTTGAAGCTGGATTACGTGCACCTGGTCTAGCAGTTGTTCTCGTTGGGGAAGACCCTGCTTCTCAGGTTTATGTTGGCAGTAAGCGCCGCGCTTGTGAAGAAGTGGGTTTTGTTTCCAAGTCTTTTGACCTTCCTGCATCAACAACAGAAGAAGAGTTGCTAGCGCTTGTCGATCAATTAAATAATGACAATGAAATTGACGGTATTTTGGTTCAGCTTCCTCTTCCTGCTGGTATTGATAGCACACACGTGCTCGAGCGAATTGACCCAGAAAAAGATGTTGATGGCTTCCACCCTTACAACGTTGGTCGTCTTGCTCAGCGTATCCCTAAGCTCCGCTCTTGTACGCCAAAAGGCATCATTACTCTGCTTGATCGTTACAACATCGCACTACGTGGTAAACACGCCGTTGTTGTAGGCGCGTCAAACATCGTTGGTCGCCCGATGACGCTTGAGTTACTGCTGGCAGGCTGTACCACCACGACTTGTCACCGCTTCACTAAAGACTTAGAGAGCTACGTTCGTCAAGCGGACATCGTTATCGTCGCAGTAGGTAAACCAAACTTCATTCCTGGAGAATGGATCAAGAAAGGCGCAGTGGTTGTCGATGTAGGTATCAACCGTCTGGACTCCGGCAAGCTGGTTGGTGACGTGGAATACGATAAAGCACGTGAAAGCGCGAGCTTCATTACTCCAGTACCTGGAGGCGTTGGCCCAATGACTGTAGCTAGCCTGATTGAAAATACGATGCTGGCTTGTGAACAGTTCCATACCGACAAGTAATTAACGGCTTTTAGATTCGAAAAAGGCTCCTGACCAAGGAGCCTTTTTCTATTAGAGCGAATGAAATATTCGTGTTTACAGACTTAAAATCACGCCTGCAATCGAAGCACTCATTAAGTTGGCCATGACACCGGCAATAATCGCGCGGAATCCATGTTTAGAAACAAAAGTACGCTTCTCTGGTACCAGTGATCCTAAACCCCCAATAAGCATTGCCATACTTGAGATATTGGCAAAACCACACAGAGCAAAAGTCACAATCGCTTGTGAATGAGCACTTAATTGAGTTTTCACTTCCGTTAGTTGGATAAAGGCAACAAACTCGTTTACGACGATCTTATTACCAATCAATGAACCTGCAGTATTCGCTTCTGCCCATGGCACACCAATTAACCATGCAACTGGCGCAAACACGTAACCTAAGATTAATTCGAAGCTCAATGGCGTTCCGATGACATCACCAAACCAACCTAGGATGCCGTTTAGCAATGCGATGACACTAATAAACGCCAGCAAGGTACCACCTACCGCCACTGCAATTCGAACACCAGCCATTGCACCATCAGCCAGCGCTTCCACTACGTTTGTTGCACGTGGGATATCAACTTGGCTGATATCTATAGTTTCAGTTATTTCTGCATCTTCCGGCATTAAGATTTTGGCCATCAACAGACCAGCTGGCGCTGACATAAATGCCGCAGCGATAAGGAAGTTTAAATCAACCCCCAACGACGCATAGCCAACTAGCGTACCACCAGCAACAGACGCCAAACCGCCAGTCATTACCGCAAAGAACTGTGAATCCGTCATGTGCTTTAGGTAAGGCTTGACCATCAAAGGTGCTTCAATTGTGCCGACGAAGATATTTGCCGTCGCAGATACAGATTCCGCACGACCAATGCCTAACAGCTTTTGAATACCGCCACCAATGAAGCTAATCATTTTTGGCATCACACCAATGTGATAAAGACCGGCAATGAGAGAAGAAAAGAACACGATGATGCACAGGACATTAATCGCAAAAGTAAAGCCACCAGTCGCCAAATTGCCGAATAAAAAACCGATGCCTTCCTGCCCGTAATTGATGAGGTTCGATACGACGCTACTGACAGAATTTAGTGCATTTCGCCCCGCAGGTACGTACAAAACCAATAGTGCAAACAATACCTGTAGTGCAAAGGCAAGAGAGACGGTTCTGAGTTTTATATTTTTTCTATTTGTAGAAAGTAGCCATGCTACGAATAGTATGACTACGATACCAAGAATTGAGTTCATAAATTGGGTCCGACAGAAGGGAGATATGAAAGGGGTCGGATTGTATACTGGACTCAGAATGCTGCAACTTGAGGTTGTTAACAAGGTGAAAACTTCAATCGGTCAACATTTAACCTAAAGCGTAAAGCATTGAATTAATTAATGATAAACGTTTGCTTTTTCTCATTATTTCCATATAGAAAATATGTTTCTAAGTCTGGAAAAATTTTGTGACATTCATCACCTTAATTAAGCTCAAATAACTACTTAGGAATGGAGATATAAGGTGCTAAACGTTGATCCCAATGACACGGGTCGCCAATCTTCTGTTTAATGAAATGGATGACCGCAGAAATCTTTTTTGGCATATGCTGTCGGCTGGGATAAACCGCATAAAACGGCATCGACTGGCTGGCTTTCCAGTCTGGCAATAATTGAATCAGCTTCCCCGTTCTGAACTCATCGCCCAGTAAATAGGTCGCAAGATACGCAATCCCCCACCCTGCAATGGCGGCGTCGCGCACGGCCTCTGAAAGATCCACTGAATAGTTACCGGAGACTTTAACATTTAACTCTTGCTGACCTTTGGTGAACGCCCATCCTGTGTAATCACGTTCCCAACTCCTGTAAATAAGACAGTTATGCGAGGACAAATCATTGGGTTCAGTTGGCTTATCATGATTAAGCAAGTAATCCGGTGATGCCGCCACAACAAACTGACAGTCTGTTAGTCGCTGCGCAATGTAACCTTCAGGCAAGTGTTCATTGTTGGTCACCCACAAATCTAGCCCTTCAGCCAACATATCGACTTTGTAATCAAACAAATGCACTTCGACTTGAAGTTGAGGATAAAGCTCTCGCAGCTCCTGAATAGCAGGAATGATATGTAACGTACCGAACGATTGAGATATGCCTAAACGCACTAACCCGGCGACTTCATCTCTCTGACTTTCCATTTCCAATGTTGCGCTATTGACCGCCTGAACCACATGCTCACAGTGGTGGTAAAAAGTTGCACCCGCTTCTGTCGGTGTAAAGCTTCGAGTCGTGCGCTGAACCAGTTTGATACCAAGCGAATCCTCTAGCTGGCTAAGCTGCTTACTCACGTGAGACACGGAGACACCGAGACTTTTTGCAGCCACAGTGAAGCTTTTGTGTTTGATCAATGCAGAAAAGATCACCATCTGCGCGGCACGTTCAGATAACACGCATTACCTCGTTTAAATACTGGAAAAACAAAGGGCTCCGAAGAGCCCTTATAAAATGATAGTTACCGACAACAAGTTAGTACTCAATACGGTCAGCTAAATGACTGACGGCAAGCGCGAAGTAGTAAGAGCGGTTCCACTTCATCAACACATTGTAGTTATTGTAAACCAGATACGTACGGCCATTTTCGTCGTCTGGCATAATCAGCCAGGCTTTGATGTCATCGTCCAGTTTCGGTAATGGGCTACCATCAAATTTCGTGATACCTAATTTGCTCCACTCTTGCAGGTACTTACCTTTCTCTTCCGTGCGACCTTCCAAGTTGCGGTCAATGCCTTTCGGGACTTTAACCTGACGCCCCCACGTGAACTTGTCATCCCAGCCTGACTGGCTCAAATAGTTGGCGGTTGAAGCAAACACATCCGCTTTGGTCGTCCAGATGTCTTTCTTACCATCACCATTACCGTCTGCCGCAAAGCGCAGAAACGAGCTAGGCATAAACTGACACTGCCCCATTGCACCTGCCCATGAACCTTTGAAGTTCTCCAGTTCAATATGCCCCTGATCCAGAATTTGAAGTGCAGCCATGGTTTCTGCGCGGAAGAACTCTTCACGGCGGCCTTCAAATGCCATAGTAGAAAGCGCATCAATTACACGAAAATTACCGGTAAATTTACCAAAATTACTTTCCACGCCCCATAGTGCAACAATAAAACGTGGCTGAACACCGAACGTATCACCAATACGTTTTAGCGCTGTATAGTGCTCTTTGTACAATTCTCTGGCTTGCTTAACCTTCCACTCTGGTACCGCACGAGGGATATATTCATCCAGCGTCAACTTCTTCTCAGGTTGGTTCCGGTCTGCGGTTACCGCTCGTGGTTTATATTCGACGTTAGCGAAAGCGGCTTTGATTATCGGCTCTGAGATACCTTGAGCACGCGCTTCAGCACGCAGTTTATCTAAGTATTCCTCAAAGCCTTCGCTGCTTGCAAAAGCTGAGGCACACATACCAACGCTAAGCAGTGTAGCCAGTACTTTTTTCATATTGCCCTCCTTGAGCAAGGCAGAAACCTCAGCAAGATGCGAAATTACTTTGCGTCTTTTTGCTGAGCTTTTTGTTCTTTATATTTTTCTAATAGGTTTTCCGGTGGTGGTGGAACTTGCAGAAAGAAGCCGTCGTTCAATAATGAGGCTTTCACTTTTTCTATATCCACCTGCGCCAACTTACGACCGTCAAGTTTAATCGTCATGACAGCGATAGGCTTACCGAACATCCGCATTAAGGTGTCAGGAACCTGTGAAAAATCGTCCTTTTTCGGAATATAGAGATAAGTACCTTCTTTTTTAGAGCTTTTATAAATAGAACAAAGCATGACACGCCTTTTATGCTGATTTAGCCGTTTTTATTACGGATTTAGTTAGAAACGTTAAATTGCCGCAAACTTAATAGCAAATTTGAGATTAATTCACCGAATTGCTGGTTAGAGAACTTGCTGCGCCAAAAGATGGAATATAACATGATAGACCTAGTTTAAGGCAACGCTCTTTCAACAGAGGCAAGAAGTCCACGATGACCCATTCACCAGACCTTAAAGGTAGCAGCTTTACCTTGTCAGTTTTACACCTTTCTGACAGCGAGATAGTAAAAACTATCGAGTTTTTGCAAGAAAAAGTGTCACAGGCACCGTCTTTCTTCGCATCCGCGCCTTTGGTTATCAATATAGCAAAAGTCGAAGGCGACATTGATTTCCCTGCGCTCAAACAAGGTATCGCTGATGCTGGCTTTATTCCGGTCGGTGTAACGGGTTCAAAAGATAAACGTGTACAAAACCTTGCGTCCGAAGCTGGCTTCGCCATCATGTCTGCAAGCAAATCTCCAAGCCAGGCACCTGCCAAAATGGCTCCAACTAAATTCATTCGTACACCTGTCCGCTCTGGACAGCAAATCTACGCAAAAGACGGGGATTTAGTGGTGCTAGCACATGTCAGCGCAGGCGCAGAAGTTATCGCAGATGGCTCCATACATATTCACGGAACTTTGCGCGGGCGCGCAATTGCAGGCGCAAGTGGGCAGCATGATGCTCGGATTATTTGCCACGATTTACAAGCAGAACTAGTATCTATTGCTGGAGATTACTGGTTAAGCGATCAAATTGAGAGTGAGTATTGGCAAAAGAAAGTAATGATCAGTAAAGCAGAAGAATCATTACGTCTTGAGACACTCACAATATAGTCTAAAAAGGAAAACAAATGGCACGCATTATTGTAGTAACGTCTGGTAAAGGTGGCGTCGGTAAGACCACTTCAAGCGCAGCCATCGCCTCTGGCTTGGCTCTAAAAGGAAATAAAACCGCAGTAATCGATTTCGATATCGGATTGCGTAACCTCGATCTTATTATGGGTTGTGAGCGTCGTGTCGTTTATGACTTTGTGAACGTCATTAACGGTGAAGCGACATTAAACCAAGCGATGATCAAAGACAAACGCACAGACAACTTATTCATTCTTCCTGCTTCACAGACACGTGACAAAGACGCACTGACTAAAGATGGTGTACAACGTGTATTCACCGAACTGGATGAGATGGGTTTTGATTTCATTATCTGTGATTCACCAGCGGGTATCGAGCAAGGCGCTCTGATGGCGTTGTACTACGCTGACGAAGCGATTGTGACCACTAACCCTGAAGTTTCTTCAGTACGAGACTCAGACCGTATTCTGGGTATTCTGGACTCGAAGTCGCTACGCGCGGAACAAGGTCTGGAACCAGTGAAACAGCACCTTCTGCTGACACGTTACAACCCGATGCGCGTAAATCAAGGTGAGATGCTGAGTGTAGAAGACGTTGAAGAAATTCTACATATTCCACTGCTGGGTGTAATTCCTGAAAGCCAAGCGGTACTGAATGCATCAAACAAAGGTGTGCCTGTTACGTTTGATGAACAAACAGATGCTGGTATGGCTTACTCTGACACCGTCGATCGCTTATTAGGCAATCAGGTTAATTTTCGTTTCCTTACTGAGGAGAAGAAAGGACTCTTTAAACGACTGTTCGGAGGTTAGACATGTCATTACTAGAATTTTTCCGCCCTCAGAAGAAAACGTCGGCGAGTCTGGCTAAAGAACGCTTGCAGATCATTGTGGCAGAACGCCGCAGCCAAAGTGATCCAGCGCCGTCTTACCTCCCTCAGTTAAAAGAGGACATTCTGAAAGTGATCAGCAAGTACGTGGAGATTGATCCGAATATGGTGGATTTAACCTTTGAGCACAAAGGTGACGATATTTCAGTACTTGAGCTCAACGTGAAGCTGCCAGACGAAGAGAAGTAATTTGCCAATCGGTGTTTGTAAAGTGAGCTCAAATCTCTCGAGCTTTATAGCAAACACTCGTATTCTCAGTTTTAGCGCGTGCTGTTTAGTGGATTCCTGATCTCGCTTGAGCTCGTCGGGATGACAGGATGAAGACATGTGAGTGCCAAAAAAGGTTGGCGATATAGCCAACCTTATAGTGCTTCGCTTAGTATTATTTAAGCGCCTTATTCATCTTTTCGCCGATAAGCTCAAGACGCCAACCTCGCATAACGTCAGGCAGTCTTGCAGCATCACGCTCCTTCTTCCATACCCAACTGATGAGCTGGTTTATCTGCTTCTTAGAAGCAAGAAACTCAGTTGCCAGACCCGACTTCTGCGACGCACTTTTTACGATGTCTTTCATATTCTTGAAGACCTGCTTATAGCCCGGGTAGTCCATCAGACGTTCAATCTTCTCAGGATATTCATCCGCGGGAGTCTGCTTCGCTTTTTTAACGATGTCCGCGATCTTTGCGCCGTGACGATTAATAGCCCGGATATCAATGCCTTCTGCTTCCATTTTCTTAAAACCAGTCAGGCCAAGACGAGCAACCGTTAATAAGTCCCCTTCTTTAAAGACAAAGTTAAGAGCAAGGTCACGTTTGACTGCCTGATGATAACGCCATGTCGCAAGCGGCTTTAAGATCGCCAGCTCAGAAGGCTTCAACTGCCATGCACCTTTGATATCCAGATAGGCATTTTCTTCATTAACTTCGCGAATACGCTTTGACACCAGCAAATCGCTCTCTTGCTGCACTGCGCTCCACCAGTCTGCTTCCGTCACTTTGTCGAGCAGAATTTCATAAAGCGGAAGCAGGTAGTGCACATCCGCCGCTGCGTAGTCGAGCTGCTTTTGCGTCAGTGGTCGAGCCATCCAGTCTGTGCGTGACTCACTCTTGTCGAGCTCTACACCAAGATATTCTTCAACCAGGGAAGCAAAACCCGTTGATAGTCCATGCCCAAGAAACGCTGCCATAAGTTGAGTATCAACCATCGGAAATGGCGTACAGCCAAAGGCATTTTGGAATACTTCGAGGTCTTCACCACAAGCATGTAAAACTTTTAATACCGAAGTGTCTCTCAGAAGCTCAACGAATGGGGACATGTCCGTCAGCTCAGTCGGATCGATAAGCGAAAGGTTTTTGCCGTCGAAAAGCTGAATCAAACCTAGCTGCGGGTAGAAAGTCCTGATACGCACAAATTCTGTATCCAGCATAACGACATCTGCGTCTCTGGCTTGAGCACAAATTTCTTCTAGGTCGTTGTTTTTAATAATAATCTTATAATTCACATGCTTCTCGCTATAAAAAATGCCAGCAAAACGCTGGCATTCTAACATTTTTTAATTACGGCGACTCAACGAATTCGACTTATGAGCCCTTCTTCGCGACTTCGGCATCATTCTCTTCCCGAAGCACACGACGCAGAATTTTACCAACGTTCGACTTTGGTAATTCATCTCGGAATTCAACCAGTTTTGGAACCTTGTACCCTGTTAGGTGCTCACGACAATGCGCAATGACTTCGTCTTTGGTTAAACTTGGATCACGTTTAACGACATAAACTTTCACCAGTTCACCAGAGGCATCGTTAGGCTGACCAATCGCGGCGACTTCCAGCACTTTACCATGAAGTGCAACGACATCCTCAATTTCATTCGGGTAAACGTTAAAACCAGAAACCAGGATCATGTCTTTCTTACGATCAACAATATGCAGGAAGCCTTCATCGTCGAATTTAACAATATCTCCTGTCGACAACCAGCCATCTTCATTTATCGTGTCTCTGGTTGCCTCAGGACGTTGCCAGTAACCTTGCATAACCTGAGGACCACGAACCTGAAGCTCGCCCGTTCCCGTGTTTGGCAGCACGTTACCTTCTTCATCCACGATACGAACTTCCGTTGATGGCACTGGCAAGCCAATAGATCCATTGTATTCAACGAGATCATGAGGATATGCTGCAACCAATGGAGAACACTCGGTCAGGCCATAGCCTTCTAACAAATAACAACCTGTGGTTTTCAACCATTTTTCCGCGACGGCACGCTGAACGGCCATCCCACCCCCTACCGATAATCGCAGATTGCTAAAATCCAGCTCACGGAAATCTTCATTATTGACCAGAGCATTGAACAGCGTATTCACACCCGTAATGGCGGTAAACGGGTATTTTTGCAGCTCTTTAACGAAGCCTGGAATATCGCGAGGGTTAGTAATTAACAGGTTACTGCCCCCCATTTCAATAAACAGTAAGCAGTTCACTGTTAATGCAAATACGTGATAAAGCGGCAATGCCGTAACGACCAGCTCTCTACCCGCCGTCAAAACCGGACCGTATGCCCCTTTTGCCTGCAGCACGTTGGCAATCATGTTGCTATGCGTCAGAATCGCGCCTTTGGCAACACCAGTGGTACCGCCGGTATATTGTAGGAAAGCAATGTCATCACCAGACATAAAAGGCTTCACATATTGCAGACGACGACCTTTATGCAGCGCCTTACGCATCGAAATGGCACCAGGCAGATGATACTTCGGCACCATGCCTTTAATGTATTTCACGACAAAATCGACAATCGTGCCCTTCGCGCGCGGCAGCATCTGACCCAAACTGGTCAACACAACGTGCTTCACTGATGTATTGGCAACGATTTGCTCTAGCGTATTGGCAAAGTTAGAAACAATAACAATCGCCTTGGCACCTGAGTCATTCAACTGGTGTTCAAGTTCACGAGGAGTGTATAGCGGATTCACGTTTACGGCGATACAACCAGCACGTAAAACACCAAACAGTGCCACTGGATATTGCAGCAAGTTTGGCATCATAAGAGCAACTCGATCACCCTTTTTCAGCTTTAACTCATTCTGCAGAAAAGCAGCAAAAGCGCGGCTACGCTCTTCCAACTTTCGGAAGGTCATAACCGAGCCCATATTCATAAATGCCGGCTGGTCTGCATACTTTTGGACAGACTGTTCAAACATGTCTACCAAAGACTCGTACTGCTCCGGATTAATGGTTTCAGGTACGTCACTTGGATAACGTGAAAGCCATGGTTTATCCACGATATTACTCCTCGTTTATCGCTGTCTTACGATAACAGCCTTTTTATTTTTGATGGCTATTACAGCACAGCGAACGTGCTTGAGCACGAAACTCCCAAACACTTGTTTAAATTTTGTTAACTACACCAAGAATTGCGTTCGAAATTTCGAGTATTTGCTCTAAATGACAATGGTGACCTCCTGAAACAGACACCACTTGTGGTGGATTCTGTCCCCAATCTACTTGGCTGGAAGGTAAATTCTGAAATCCTTGGTCGCCTAATACGATCAGATGTGGACAACGTATTTGGCTGGTGATTGAGTTTGCATGCTCTTGGGCCATACGGTAAAGCGACGCGCATTTTAACTTGGAGTCATATCTCCAATACCATAAGTTTTCGCGCTGTACAGTTCCGCGCTCAACAATGGGCAGAAGTTGTTCTGCTGTCAACTGGTTGGCTTGCATGCGTAACTTTAAAGCCAGATCAAAGGAAGCAATGGAGCGTTCCGGCTTATTTCTTTGTCGCTGGCGACTCAAAATGCCATCACGCAGACGCTGCAAACTGTGTGAAGGTGCCTCAGTAAGAGGACCTGCTCCTTCGATTTGCACTAATGCTTCGACCTGCTCAGGAAACGCGGCACTATAGCAACTTGAGACCAAAGCACCAAGCGAATGCCCTACTAACATGAGTCTGTTTGGCGATAATTCATCCAACAAATGATGTAAGTCGGAAATATAGTCGTGGAAAGGGTAGTAATTATCGGAAGATTTGTGGCTAGACAAACCATGTCCAAAGTGATCGACGGCCAACAAATGCAGAGCAGGGTTAAGCTGATTTATCTGTTCCATCAGAGCTTTAAAACTGCCCGCGTTGTCTAACCATCCATGAAGAAAAACGACTGACAAGTCAGCCGTTTTTTCATTACCTATTTCGAGGGCTGCCATTGTACCGGCAGCGAGTTCAAATCGACGCTCATGCATAACCGATTATTTGACCTGTTTGATGATTCTGCCATCTTGCGGGAAATCGTGACGTTCCATACGGCAGTTAATTGAATAGCATGGGTAGAGGAAAAGTGGTGTATCGTACGTTCGAACTCGCTCTTCTATCGTCCATAAACGGTAGCCCAGACCTTTCATCAGAGGGAAGATGTATTCACGCTCGCCGATTTTTCCTTCTTCTTCACCCGCACTTTTTCCAACCACGGTGACTAAACGCCCTTTGCTAAATGCCACAGGCTCTAAGTAACCATCGAAGTAAACCGCAAAGCGACCTGTAGGTTCTTCATTAATATCTGGTTTACCAGACTGACTGATGGGTAAATTAACGATCTCAATTCGCGTTTTGTCTTTGAAGTTGTCGACTTTAGCAATAATGCCGCCTAAACGGACATCATTACTTACTCGCCCTTCAGACTCAGCAAACGTTTTATAGTCTGTGAGAACTTGTTCCGTTGTTGCGTTCAATTCTTCAGGAAGAGAACTGCACGCCGACAGTCCAAACACAACCAATAAAACCAGAAAAATGTGTCGAGAAAATGTCATAACCCACCATTTAACCCTATTTATCGCGAACGAATGATCTCCGTTCATTACACATAGATATCGACACCAAGCAATTGAGCCAGTTCCTCTTTTTTCGCTCTATTCATGACATCCATATACTGTTCCATCGCTTTTCGCGCATTTCCTTCTGGGAGATCATATTGCACTTGAGCTTGGTGAATCTGGGATTCATCCACTTTCTTTATGGAATGCGCGACAGCATTAGCAACTTTAGAGGGCTGCTCGATTGGTTGCTTAGTCCGAGCTTTTTTTACCTGACTCTTTTTACTGACTTTATCCGTGCGATTTGCACTTGTTATAGAAAGAGGGAGGTAAACCATTAATCGACGCCATAACACTCCATAAAAAGGCAGGGCAATTGCCCTGCACTTATATCAATGATTGGTAGTCGTTGTGATAGTGGGTGAAACTGTTACTCGCGACCCGGAAGTTTCTTCCATGTCACGTTATCGCGCAGATAGACAGGGCTGGACTCTTCAACAGGAACCGTATTGCCTTTCTCTAATTCTTGTTTAGCCAGAACTACGATATCTTGCGAATCAGGGTACAGTACGTCACTTGCTGTAACACTGAATGGCAGGCCCGCTAGTTCAGGCTGGTAAGCATCCCAACCCGTACCAGCCGTTGTCCATCTCACTTCGTCAGCTTTCGCTTCTGCGACCAGGTTTGCAGGCGGAATCACACACTCTTCATCCACACCTACCCATTCACCATTTTCCTGGCGAGTATAACGTGCCCAATACACTTCGCTCATGCGAGCATCAATTGCGACCGCTACGTCAGTTGCACCGTGAAGACGGTAGCTTGCTTGTGCCATCGCCGCTAATGTCGAAACACCAATCATTGGCAGATCTGCACCAAACGCTAAACCTTGAGCAATACCGATACCAATACGAACACCAGTGAAACTGCCTGGGCCGCGACCAAACGCCAATGCGTCCAAGTCTTGTAGAGTAAGACCCGCTTCTTTCAACACTTCATCAACCATAGGTAAGACTTTTTTCGTATGGTCACGAGGTGCCACTTCACTGCGTGAAATCACTTGATCATTAACAAGTAGTGCAACTGAACAGTTTTCAGTTGATGTATCGATGGCAAGAATTTTTGCGCTCATTTAACTCTCTACAACTCTGTTTTATTTGGTTATGCCACAACGTACGTCTGTGACTAATTATTCTGCTTTAAGGAAAGCTTTGATTCGTTCTAAATCCCGGGTTCTTGGGATCGGCGGTAAGCTGCCTAAAAAGATGCCGCCATAATCACGCGTTACCAGACGATTGTCGCAAATGATCAATGCGCCATGATCTTTCTGATCTCGAATCAAGCGACCTACCCCCTGTTTTAAAGTAATCACCGCATCTGGAATTTGCACTTCGGCAAAAGGCTCACCACCACGTAATCGACAATCTTCGATTCGGGCTTTGAGGAGCGGGTCATCAGGGGCGGTAAACGGTAATTTGTCGATGATAACACAGCTAAGTGCATCACCTCTAACATCGATCCCTTCCCAAAATGCGCCCGTTGCCACCAGCAACGCATTCCCCAGCTCCATAAATTCTGCCAGAGTCTTTTGTTTACTCATTTCACCTTGCATGAGAACTGGTAAATCCAGTACATCTCTGAACTTTTCACCCAGCTCTCTCATCATGCTGTGCGAGGTACACAGGAAGAAACATCGTCCTTGGTTCTCTTCAATGACTGGCGCTAACATGTGTACCAATTTATCTGCCAACCCCGGACTATTTGGCTCTGGTAAATAACGAGGAACACACAAGCGCGCTTGCTTTTCGTAATCGAACGGTGATGGCAAGGAGAACTGCTGTTTTGGTTTCAGACCCAGACGGTCAGTAAAATGCTTGAAGTCTCCCGATACCGCCAAGGTTGCAGAGGTGAATATCCACGCCCCCTGCTTGATTTCAATTTGCTCATGAAACTTATCGGCGACGGAAAGCGGTGTAATGTGTAAAGCAAAATGCCTTGGCGAAGTGTCATACCAATATGAGTATCCGGTAATATCCACATCACACACGCGATCAATCCGACCTTTGATCAAATTAGCACGTTCAAACGCCACATCCAGCAGTTGGCTGCGACCCAAAGCAAGTTTAAGAACATCAATTGCCAATTCCAGACTGTCGGTTAGCCGAACTAATTCACGTTTTATCGATTCCGACTGCAAAGCCTCTCGCCAGTTACCACGATAACCCGGCTCGCCGAGGACAATACGCATATCCATCGCACTTTGCAGTAACTTATCGCCGACCTTTTGCAACTGACGCATATCTTTTGCTTCAGTACGGTAAGCAATTTCGATGTCCTTGGCGAGATCATGAATTTGACGACTCGATACCGTCTGACCAAAGTACTCACTGGCGATGTCCGGCAACTGATGAGCCTCATCGAAAATAAAGACATCGGCTTCTGGGATTAACTCACCAAAGCCCGTCTCTTTAATCGCAAGGTCTGCGAGGAACAAGTGATGGTTGACCACGACGACATCGGAATCCATGGCTCGTTTGCGCGCTTTCAACACAAAACAGTCAGTATAACTTGGACACTCTTTGCCCAAGCAATTGTCATTGGTTGAGGTAATCGTAGGAATGATCAAGCTGTCTTCAGGCAAATCATCGCAGTCGCCCAAGTCGCCGGTTTTGGTCTCTGAAGACCAGGCTCTGACTTTCACGAGTTGAGTCAATAACGTTGGGTCGGCTTCGTTAGTATGACTTTCTACCATTTGTCGGCTCAGGCGGTCCAGACACAGGTAGTTTGAGCGCCCTTTTAATAACGCAACTTGACCATAAAAACCCAGAGCATTGACCATTAGAGGCAGGTCACGATGATACAACTGCTCTTGGAGGTTCTTAGAGCCTGTACTGATGATGACTTTCTTTCCACTTAATAAAGCCGGCACTAAGTAGGCGAAAGTTTTACCTGTCCCCGTCCCCGCCTCCACCACGAGCTGGTTTTGATCTTTGATCGCACGACTGACGGCTTCCGCCATATCTATTTGTGGCTGACGGGCCTGAAAACCAGGAATGGCCTTACCTAAAGCGCCCTCAGAGGAGAATGTTTTTGCGATCATATCTAGGGTCTGATTAAAAAAATTGTCGAGAGTATAACAGACGATGGGGAGTGACAGCAGCCCACAATATGACCAGCTTATGACTCATTGCAGATAATTTGTTGAAACCAGCCCAAGAATAGATTATTTATGATGGAACATTGCAGTACGGTTGGTCCCTGTCGGCCGACACACTTTTCGTACGCTCAAATTTTATTGCATGGAAGTCCCCCTGTTATGGAAAAGAAAACGCTGTTAACCCATTGTTCTGACGCACCGGGTTTAATTTCAAAAATCACTAACATTTGTTACAAACATCAATTAAACATCATTCACAATAACGAGTTTGTTGATAACACCAGTGGGCACTTTTTCATGCGAACGGAGTTGGAGGGTTACTTCAACGATCAGACCTTACTCGCCGACTTAGATCAGGCTCTGCCAGCAGGTGCTAAACGCAGACTGATTAGCTCTCGCCGTAAACGTGTTGTTATCTTAGTTACCAAAGAAGCGCACTGCCTAGGCGATATTCTGATGAAAAACTTCGATGGCAGCCTGGATGTTGAAATCGCAGCGGTCGTCGGTAACTACGACAAGTTGCAGTCTCTTACCGAACGATTTGATATTCCTTACCACTTTGTGACTCACGAAGATCTCAGCCGTGAAGAGCATGAACAAAAGATGCTTGACGTGATCAACCAATACGATGTGGATTACATCGTACTAGCGAAATATATGCGTGTATTAACGCCTGGATTTGTTGAGAAGTTCCACCATAAGATAATCAACATCCACCACAGCTTCTTACCTGCGTTTATTGGTGCTAAACCTTACCAACAAGCCTATGACCGTGGTGTGAAAATCATCGGTGCGACGGCGCACTTCGTGACGAATGATTTGGACGAAGGCCCAATCATTAAGCAGGACGTCATTCCGGTCGACCACAACTTCAGTGCTCAGGATATGGCACAAGCAGGTCGCGATGTTGAAAAGAACGTATTAAGTAAAGCGCTGAACAAAGTGCTGAACGATCATGTATTTGTTTACGGTAATAAGACGGTAATACTGTAAGATTTTCTGCTATGTCAAACTGAAAAAGGGTTGCTCTGTTGGCAACCCTTTTTATTTTAAGCTCAAATCTGCTAGCTCACTTACGCTTGCTCTGACTCAACAATTCGTTTAAGTGAATGCGGATGAAGCTTGATACAAACACCTTGATATTTAAACGCTACCGTTGGGTTATTCAGTCGCTCGCCTTCTCCTTTCGGACTTGACAATTTTATTTTCACACCCATTTCATCAAGCTTGGCAAATTGCACACCAAAGGCCGGATAAGTGTGCTTCAAATCCGCCAAAAACGTATCAGCCGTTTGTGCATGGGATGGAATCACAAACTCTACATGTTCCCAACTTTCTGTGGGATATATTTTACCTTCTGCTGGGTACGGTAGCTCCAAACACTCCATCTTCCAGCCTCGACTTTCAAGTGCTTTATCAAATTCAATCACAATGATTGGGCGCCCATTGATTTGTGCCTGCGAAATCACCTTACCGAACTGAGTCCATGCGTGATGTGCTTGTTGCGCAGTGTTAGAGTCGTTAATGCGGAGCGCGATATGGTCGGCTTGAGCCAAACTCAAATCCAGATGCAGCATGGAAGCCAGCGCTTCGATTTTTTCCATAAAGGCGTCCAAATCTTGGATCATCAATTCTGGTGTTAAGCGCTTTTCTACTAATTCATTTGTCATCGGGACTCTCTGTAAAGAAGGGTTGTTCTACGTTTCAGGCGCAATAGTAAACCTAAAAGAGAATATACCCAAATGAGTTCAAGATGCTTGGTGCAGAGGAGATGAGGGAATTTGAGCATTGATTTCCATTCAGTCGAAAAAGTAACAATTTCACCAAATCCTCGCTGTAAGAAAAGCAATAATGTTGTTATCATTAGCGCCATTTTTGTGAACTCCAACAGAACTCGACTCTGATCATAACGGGTTCTTAGTCCTCGAATTGAAGGAAACGCGTGTGAATATCCAAGCACTTATTAATGACAAAGTATCTCAGGCTCTAGAAGCCGCTGGCGCACCTGCAGGCAGCCCTGCAGCAGTTCGCCAATCAGCAAAGCCACAATTTGGTGACTACCAAGCAAACGGCATAATGGGCGTTGCTAAAAAATTGGGTACTAACCCACGAGAATTTGCACAGAAAGTACTGGATGTTCTAGACCTTGATGGCATTGCGAGCAAAACAGAAATCGCTGGCCCTGGTTTTATCAACATTTTCCTAAGCGAAGAGTTTCTTGCAAAACAAGCGGATGCGGCACTGACTGATTCTCGTCTGGGTGTAGCAGAAGAAGAATCGCAAACTATTGTTGCTGACTACTCTGCGCCAAACGTTGCGAAAGAAATGCACGTTGGCCACCTGCGTTCAACCATCATCGGTGACGCAGTGGTCCGTACTCTTGAATTCTTAGGTCACAAAGTTATCCGCGCGAACCACATCGGTGACTGGGGTACTCAGTTCGGTATGCTTATCGCAAACCTTGAGCGTGTACAACAAGAGTCTGGCGAAATTTCAATGGAGCTGGCTGACCTTGAAGCCTTCTACCGTGAATCTAAAAAGCTTTACGATGAAGATGAAGAATTCGCAGTTAAAGCACGTAACTACGTAGTGAAACTACAAAGCGGCGACGAGTTCTGTGCAGAAATGTGGAAGAAGCTGGTTGACGTTACGATGATCCAAAATCAACGTAACTACGATCGTCTAAACGTATCACTGACTCGTGAGGACGTTATGGGCGAGAGCATGTACAACGACATGCTACCTAAGATCGTTGCTGACCTGAAAGAAAAAGGTCTTGCTGTAGAAGATGACGGCGCACAAGTTGTATTCCTGGACGAGTACAAAAACAAAGATGGCGAGCCTATGGGCGTTATCGTTCAGAAACGTGATGGCGGCTTCCTATACACAACCACTGACATCGCATGTGCGAAATACCGTTACGAAGAGCTAGGCGCTAACCGCGTACTTTACTTCATAGACTCTCGTCAGCACCAACACCTTATGCAGGCTTGGACTATCGTTCGCAAAGCGGGTTACGTGCCAGAGTCAGTCTCTCTGGAGCACCACGCGTTCGGCATGATGTTAGGTAAAGATGGTCGTCCATTTAAGACTCGCGCAGGTGGTACGGTTCGTCTTGCTGATCTTCTGGATGAAGCAGAAGAACGCGCAGCGAAACTAATCGAGTCAAAGAACCCTACACTAGACGCAGAAGAGAAAGAGAACATCGCTCGTACCGTAGCAATGGCTGCAGTGAAATACTCTGACCTGTCTAAACACCGTACTACTGACTACGTGTTCGACTGGGACATCATGCTGGCATTCGAAGGTAACACTGCACCATACATGCAGTACGCATACACTCGTGTTGCATCTATTTTCGCCAAAGCTGGCATTGCAATGGATGAGCTTCAAGGTGATATCCAAATCACTGACGAAAAGGAAAAAGCGCTGATTGCTAAACTTCTACAGTTCGAAGAAGCGGTTCAGTCTGTTGCTCGCGAAGGTCAACCACACATCATGTGTAGCTACCTGTTTGAACTTGCAGGTCAGTTCTCAAGTTTCTACGAAGCGTGTCCTATCCTGGTTGCAGAAGACGAAGCCGTTAAACAAAGCCGCCTGAAACTAGCTGCGCTAACAGCGAAGACCATCAAACAAGGTCTGTCGCTATTAGGTATAGAAACTCTAGAGCGCATGTAAACCGCTCTCAGTTAAACTAAAAAAGCAAAGGCTGACGTTCAAAAACGTCAGCCTTTTTGTTTCTATACTAGTTAACGAATGCAAACTTGCTGAGTATACTGAATTCAATCCATCCCAATAGAAACGAATTGGAAAACAAAATGAGTTTTGAACTGCACCCACAACTAGCAAAAGACACCACGGTTATTGGTCACTTCCCGCTTTGCGTTGCCCTATTACACAAAGACAACGCAGTGCCGTGGGTTATTTTGGTCCCTAAGCACGCCAATCTGAAAGAGTTACACCACTTACCAATGCATGAACAACATCAGTTTTTGTTGGAATCTCAGGCGGTAAGCCAAGCGCTCGAAGCGACGTTCCGTCCAGACAAACTCAATCTGGGCTCACTGGGTAATATGGTACCTCAACTGCACATTCATCATATCGCGCGTTTTAAAGATGACATAGCTTGGCCGGGACCTGTGTGGGGTAACACTAAAGGCGAATTCCGTAGCGACGAAGAGCAAGACGAAGTGCTTGGTCGTATTCAGAATGTATTATCGCTAAGCTCTATTTTCCATAAAGTTTAAAATCCCCAAGAACAGAAAAGCCACCTTATTAAGGTTAATAGGGCGGCTTTTTCTGTTTGAGGATTACATCATTACGGTCAGAGATAATCCATCGTGTCTTGTCACGGCATAGCGTACGCGAGTTACATGATGAGCTGTATTTGTGTCTACCAAACGTGTAATACGACCTTTATTGATCCAGACACTCAGCATTGCATCGGCACCATCCTCACTCATGCCAAATTGCTTCGCCAAATCTGACTGAGAGACCGACCCTTTGTCTGCAATATATTGATAGAGCTCTTTTAAAATCATGCTACCTGCGCCTCTAACGCACCTTGCTGCTTCTTACCAATTCGTTTAAATATGCGGTAAGTACTGAGGAAGATCGCAACAATCACCGCCATCCAAATACCGCTGGTGACAGGACTGTCCACGAAATGCATCATCTGATGGTAGAAGGTCGCACTTAGGTAAGCCAAACCCATGGTCCACACCGCGATAAAGCGAGCAAAGTTGTTACCAAATTCACGAACATACGCCCCCATCGCAGCAACACATGGTGTGTACAAAAGGATAAAGATTAAGTACGAAAACGCTGCATGACCAGAAACAAACTGCGACTTAATGTTGCCAAAGATAGACGAATCCACCTCTTGCTCTTCCGCAGCCGCGTTAGTATCGGTTAGATCTCCCACTTCAATGCCCAAAGGATCAGAGAAGCTAAGTCCTGCAAGGTTTTCTGGAATACTCAAAACCGCTTCTTGCAGACTGCCCATTAGGTCAAAGTCAGCATCTTCAGCATCACTTGGTGATGTATAAAGGCTGTTTAGCGTACCAACGACTGCCTCTTTCGCGAAGATACCAGTAATGATACCTACCGTTGCCGGCCAGTTATCTTCCTGGATACCAATTGGCGCAAATACAGGTGTCACAACCTGAGAGACCTTTGACAGTACTGATTTTTCACTATCTTCATTACCAAAACTACCATCAGTGCCTACTGAGTTGAGGAAGCTAAGAATCGCAACCACGACAACGATCGTTTTACCTGCCCCCAGAACAAAGCGCTTCAGTTTTTGCCAAGTTTTGATCACAACATTCTGCAGCGTAGGCAGTTCATAGTTAGGCATTTCCATGACAAGGCTATCGCTGCTACCCGGGTAAAGGGTATTTTTCAAAAACAGGCCGGTAAAAATAGCCGCAGCAATACCCAGCAGGTAAAGAGCGAATACCACATTTTGACCAGAGCCAGGGAAGAATGCTGCCGCGAACAAGGCATAAACTGGCAAACGTGCACCACAAGACATGAAAGGAACCATCGAGGCCGCTAACTTACGTTCACGCTCTTGATCCAATGTACGTGTTGCCATGATTGAAGGCACGTTACAGCCAAATCCCAGTACCAACGGTACAAACGCTTTACCTGGCAGACCAATTTTCTGCATCACTTTATCCAGAACAAATGCTGCGCGCGCCATATAACCTGAACTTTCTAGCACCGCTAGGAACAAGTACAGACATGCAATTACCGGTATAAAGGTTGCGACCGTCTGGATACCACCACCGATACCATCTGCAAGTACAGTCACCAACCAGACCGGAAGGTGATCATCAAGCAGATAATGGCCTCCATCAACAAGCAACGTACCGACACCAATATCAAAGAAATCGATGAATGCACTACCAATGTTGATTGAGAACATAAACATCAGGTACATGACGACAAAGAAAAAAGGAATGCCAACCCACTTGTTCAGAATGAATTGGTCTAACTTTTCTGTCACACTTCGACTCAACTTACCTTCACTGCGGCGAACCTTCTTACACTGCTCATGCAGATGGGTGTATTTGGTATCGGCGACGTGTAAGTCAATATCCAGATCTAGAGAAACGATGGTTTTCAGAACATGACTTCTTTCTGCCTCTGGCATACTGTTCAAAACCAAGGCGTCTTTCTCTAATGCACGAATCGCTAAAGCACGATGAGATACCGTTTGGTCACTAAAAAGCATCGATACATGTTCAATCGCCGCTTCCATCTGTTCACCATAGTTCAGCGACAGCTCTTTAATTGCGACACCCTGCACAACCGACTTATGAAGACGCTCTTTAAATTCAGCGACCTGCTCTCTACTTGTTGCGGATAAACTCACAACCGGACAGCCCAATGTCTTTTCCAGCTCAGCAACATTAATCACTTTGCGTTCTCGTTTTAGAGCATCCATTTTGTTCAGGACGACGACCATCGGACGGCCGAGTTCGCGCAATTGCAGCGTCATGTACAGACTTCGCTCTAAGCTTGTTGCATCCACGACATTGATAATCAGATCCGCTGGATGGGTAAGTACCGCTCTTGACGCGATTGACTCGTCGATACTGTTGCTGTCATTACCACTGTCCAATGAGTAAATACCTGGAAGGTCGGTCAGCAAAAATTCATCACCAGCATGTTTGAATTGACCTGTCTTTTTCTCGACAGTCACGCCAGCCCAGTTACCAACCTGTTGCTTTGCACCAGTCAATCCATTAAAAAGTGTGGTTTTACCGCTATTCGGATTGCCTACGGTAAGGATTTGATACTGCATGACACTCACTCCACTTCGATTTTTTGAGCAATGGTTTCTCTCACCGCTACCGACACACCACGAACCTCTACTTGTAGTGGGTCACCCATCGGAGCACGTCTGATAACCTTAACTACTGTATTTGGTAGTAGACCCATTACCATCAGCTTCTTTCTTACATCTGGTGAAAGGCCATCTAGAAAATGAATAGTCACCGACTCACCGGGTATAACTTCTGATAATTTCATAGTGGTCCTTAATATAATTGCTAATGATAAAAATTATCATTTAAATATTTAGGTTTTAATAATACCCCTCTATTACCATACAATCATTGTGTGAAATCAAAGATTCCATAAATCTTTTCACCACGAAAAACGTCAACTCCGTTAATTTTCTTCACGTCATTTTCGTCAAAATTGACATCACAAACGCTAACTCTATTCCTTATAAAACAGACCAAAAAATTTAAAATAAAAAATAATCAATTAATATCAATAAGTTATATTCACAAAGTAAATATTGTCGCTTTTCTCATATGAACATGTCGTTATTTTTATAAGAAAAATAAGTAAGCCCTCGTATAGTTAACGCATCGAGAGGATTACCTCTTAAACGTATTCCAGAAGTGGCAGTCATATGCCACTCCGGCAGCAAGCGAAGGTGTCATTGACACCCGTGGTATAGTCCCCCCGGCTATACCACGAATTTTTTTCACTGATTCTTATCCCACTAGATCTTCTCCCCAAAGAACATATTTACTCGTCTCATTCGCTCAAAACAATCTTTTAAAACTTACAGATCGACCTCCTCATTTTGATATGAGCATGACGATGGTTCCAAAGGATTAAAAGCACTTAGCAAAAAGCCTAGTTGAGGTTCTAGTGACTGCGTATCGGGTGTTTAAGGTATAAGTGAAGGTGTTTTGATGTCAGCGCGGGACTAGCGATAAATAGAATCCGTATGTCGATAACGCTAACTGGCATGGCACTGACGAGAGAGAATTGTGCGTACTCAATATCTAAAACTGCTCGGTACTGTATTTGAGAAATGTCAGTTTACGTCTTGGTTTTCTTGCGTCATCGCAAATTTAGAAGGAGGCAAGCCAAAATGTAACCTGAACTTTTGGCTAAAGTATGAAGGATCATTGAAACCGCAATTGAATGCGACCTCACAGATTTTTTCTCCGGCAAGTAACTGCTCACAAGCCGTCTCTAAACGAACTTCCGTTAGATAATCTTTTAACGTTCTTGACGAAGCGGACTTGAAACGCCTTTGCAAGCTACGCTCCGACATAAACAGCATTTTAGCTGCCGAGGCAGTACCGAACTCCGCATCATGATAATGTTCAGCAACTAACTGATAGACCTTCTGTAACCATTCATCTTCAGGTGTCACCAGTGCTTCTGAACCTCTCTCTGACTCAAACTCTAACAAGTCATCTTCAAGATACGTATGGCTTAACTCTTTCGCAACTGGCCAAGTTATCTCAATTTTATTTTGAGCATCCGAAGTAAATGTCGCTAAATGGCCACCACTTTGAGTAACCAACTGTGTCAAATTGTCGATCCCCAACTCGACGTTATTGCTGTTCGAAGTAGGGCCTTGTACTAATTTATTCGGTAGTTGAGTCCCGTAATCAATAAAACTTAACCACACAATATCACTGCCCTCATCCAGTGAGATCTTAACCGTCTGTCCGCGAAATGAACGCTTAAGGATATTGGCGAAAATAGTGTTAAAGATGACATCTAAATTAAAGCTATCCAGAGCTATTCGACTCGATTTATGCGCATCAACGAGTTCTACTAATACACCCGCTTTCGCGAAGTCGTCCTGCCATACATCAACCACAGATTGAGTTATTTGGCTCAAGTTATAGTTGTGACTACCGCTACTAGAATCACTTGGCGTATTTCGTAACTCATTTAATTGCCAGTAAGTTTTTGTAAGGTGATCTTGTGTCGGGGCATCGGTCATATGAGGAAACTTAGACGCAATAACATCAACACTTGATTTGATCGACTGGGCTACGTGATCCACCAATAAGTTTCTCACCTGAATCTGCTTACGCAACTGTTGGTTACTGCTCAAAAGAACCCGACTTTGGTGCCGTAGCTGGTTCGTCTTTAGTGTCACTTGCGCAGCAAGCGCTCGGTTGACTTGCACCATATAACGCGAGCGCCAGTAAGTAAGACCTCCCAGTACAACTAGTGTCGCTGCCAAAAAACCAAATACAGCGAGCGAAGATAAATACCATGGCTGCTGAACCACAAAGCGAGACTCTAGCCCTGTCACCCCTGCTGAAAGTTGAGATTGACTGCTAAACTGAAGACGATACTCCCCGGAGTTAAGGTGTTCTAGCGTTAACTGACTTCCTTCCAGTGCCTGCCATGGTTCATTTTCACTCAGCCGGTAGAACAAATTTTGACTATCAGGTCTGGGCATAACGCCAAAAAGAAAACTCAAAGAGGAACCATACGGTAATTTAATTCCTTGGAGGTCAGCACTCCCGACTTGAATAACCTCATTTTCATGCACCACTTGGCTCACGATAAATTTTGATTCTGGAGCGTTCGAGATCTGTAGTTTTGATGCTTCGACTTTAACCAGACCAAATTTAGACCCCAGTATCAGTTCGCTTTCATCACCTTTTTCTCCAAGAATAGCGGTACAAATACCAGGTAAGAACTCGTTGTTGATCAACCCTGAAGAAGAAGAAAAATGTTTGATTAATTGGCCAGATAAGCGGTAGTAGCTTAATCCGACGGTTGAGGCGAGCCAGACACCGTCAGAATCGCTGATCATACAAGCTGGGCGAGCATTCGGGACGCTTAGCGCCAATACTTGTCTTTCATCACTGTCTTTTACCGTCTTAAACAAGCCGTAAGACGAAGCAAACCACTGTCTGCCATCGGCGGCGGTAATGATATCTAATGATTCTCCAAATTTTTCCGAGAAACGATTAAAACGAATTTGCTCATCATCAAACTCGTACACACCGTGGTCGGTACCAATTAATAAACGCTCTTCAGTATCATATAACCGCGTTATTTTTGCAGGTAAGTACTGACTTACCAACCATTCACTGCCAAGGTTTCTCACTCGTTTATTAGTAATATCAACGTTATAAAGTTGATTGCCACTTGATACCCAAAGGCGCGACGAACCATCTGCGGCAAGATGTTCTACCGCATGCCCAGCCATGACTTGTAAATAGGGAAATATGACTTTTTCAAGCCCTTCTATTTCAAAGACTTCTAGCCCTTTTGATGTTGCGAGCCAAAGCATGCCGCCTTGAAATGCAAACTCGTTAATTTGGGATTGTGATTCGAGAATTTTTTCATTCCCATGCCTGCCACTACGATAAAGCTTATAATCGTCAGCAAACCATAGTGCACCATCCGGTCCAGACACCGTCTGCCGAATTCTCCCCGACAACGTCTGTGAATCGTAACTACTGAATGTGATTCGCTCAAACCTTTTACTAAACAGAGAGTAATAACGAATGCCGTTACTGGTTGCGATCCAAATCCCTCCCATATTGTCACTCAAAAGCGAATAGATCTTATTGCTATCCAACTCTAATTCAAGAAAGCTTGCTGATTCGATTTCAGTGATATCTCCGGACGAGAATGAATACAGATATAGTCCGTGCTCGGTTCCAACCCAATATTCCTGATTTGTCTCGGCAAACGTCAACACATGTGAGCCACCAATTCTGGTCACTTCTTTATCGGGTTGACTGATGTTGATAATCAAAGCGCCTTGAAGCGTACCAACTAATATTTCACGCCGTGTAGGAGAGTAGTAGATTTTTTCGATGTAACGTTGACCGGATGCAACAACGTGATCAAACGCATTTCCCTCTGACAAATAAAAACCCGAGGTAGTGGCAAGTGCCCACTTACTTTCCAGAAAAACGGCATCGTTGATATAGACATAACCGTTGTTACTGTGCTGATAAAGATGGAGCAAAGAAAACGTTTTTAACTCACTAGATGCAGTATTGTAGGTATAAAAATTAGCGCCATCGCTGACCCAAATATAGTGACCAGAAGAGCCAATTTTCCGAATCTGAGAACCAGGATTTAAGCTGAAAACCAAGTTTCTTTCTTGGTTTGGATATGTTTGGTAGACCTCATTTTCAACGAACGTCCAAAAAGAACCTTTATAGTAGGCGAGTTGTTCGGCTGGAGCCTGTAAAAAGCTCCCAGATTTGGGTAGTATATTCTGGCCATCGTAGAATAAAACCCGACCATGTACGTCGTGAATCCAAAGCCCGCCTTGCTCACCTAAGAATAATTTCTTTGCCGCAATAAAAGTTCCCTTAACCTGTGTTGGCAAAGGGTAAAAAATAGCATTGGCATAGTTGTATGCAAATGCTTGGCATGAAATTACTGCTCCCATAAAAATGAGAACTAAACAGCGTAGCAAGACGAAACCTTTCAGATTTAATTTATCCCAACTCTTAACACTTCATGCCTTCCATAGCAGTTTTTTCACTTAGTTATTTTGAGTCGCTAATTATTGGGTAATAATATCTCAAATCGTTTTATAGGAAAGGCTTCGCCCTACCAAAGGTTGCAATTCTTACTGCCAGATCACGTAAAAAAAATTTACCAATAAGGCCAGCCCATCACTACTTCTGGCTTAAGCATTGTTCGAAGCTATCCGCCAGACGATTTAAGAAGATAAAGTAACTACCCGGTTTGACTTCAATCGTGCTACCCAGAGGATCAAGCTCACCTTTAGCAACTTGACTTCCGCGCATCACACTTTCCACAACTGCAGGTGTAAATTGTGGCTCAGAGAATACACACGACACGTCGCCAGAGCTCAGCGCTTTGCGAATTTCAATCAGTGTTTTCGCTCCAGGCTTACGGTCAGGGCTTACCGTGAAGTGTCCAAGTTGCTTCAACTCATATTGTTGTTCGAAATAACCATAAGCATCGTGAAATACATAGTAGCCTTTGTCTTTCACCGGATTGAGCTTGTGCTTAATTTCAATATCTGTGGCACTTAACTGAGTTTCAAATCGGGTCAGGTTCTCCTGATACTTGGCCGCATTCGATGGGTCAACCGCGACTAGCTTGTTGGTAACTTCATTAGCGACATGCCTGATAGGTTCAATGCCTAACCAAAAGTGAGGATCATGAGTGCCATGATCATGGCCATCATGGTCATTTTCGCTAGCGAATTCACGTAATGGTAAGTCTGGAATTTGACTAATGGTTAAGACATTTTCTCTATCGACGACAACTTTTTCTAAGAAAGGCTCCAAATCATGCCCGTACCAGATAACTAAATCAGCTGATGCTACTTTTTTGACGTCAGAAGGGCGTAATGCATAGTCATGAGGTGACGCATTCGAGTTCAATAATACGTCTGGTGTAGTCACACCTTGGGTAAGCTCTGTCACCATCATCTGAATAGGTTTGATGCTAGTCATGACAGTCATCGCGTGCGCTGGAAGTACCAGCATGGATGTAGCAGAAAGAATTAAGGCTCTTTTCATAGTTTTACTTGGGATATAGAGTGGAAAGTGCAATAATGTTACATTATAACATTATCAGTTTGCAATTGAGTTTCATTCATGACTTCATTAGTCCATCTAGAACAGTTGAACGTCGAATTTGACGGCCGCAAAGTTCTCGATAACATCAGCCTGGAATTGGTAAAGGGTAAAATAACCACCCTAATCGGTCCAAACGGTGCTGGAAAATCAACGTTAGTGAAAGTAATTTTAGGTCTTCAGAAGCCAACTAGCGGCAAAATTTCTAAACCAAAAAAATTAAAAGTGGGTTATGTTCCACAGAAATTGAAACTCAATGACTCATTACCACTGAATGTAATCCGCTTTCTAAATTTGGCAGGGAAATTCAGTAAGCAAGAATGTATTGAGGCATTAAAGCTTGTCGGTGCAGAACATCTAATAAGCAGCAATATGCACCGCCTTTCGGGTGGTGAAAATCAACGTGTCTTACTCGCTCGGGCACTTCTTCAACGTCCACAGCTTCTGGTTCTTGATGAACCCGCCCAAGGTGTTGATATTCAGGGGCAGATTGACCTGTATGATTTAATCGAAAGTATCCGTCACCGCTTTGATTGCGGTGTATTTATGGTGTCCCATGATTTACATTTAGTCATGGCTAAAACAGATGATGTTATCTGTTTGCATCATCACGTTTGCTGTTCAGGCTCTCCCGCCATGATTACTCAGCACCCTTCGTACATTGCTTTATTCGGCAGTGCCGCGAGAGAATCATTAGCGTTTTATCATCATGATCACCACCACCATCACGATTTATCCGGTGATCCGGTTTCTGGTGATGCATCTTCTTGCTCTAAGCATAACCACGGACATCACCACCATGATTGAGTTTCTTTTACCTTCTATTCTGGCCGGTATTGGCATCGCAATCATCGCTGGACCATTAGGCTCTTTCGTCGTCTGGCGTAAAATGGCCTACTTTGGCGACACACTCGCCCACGCATCACTAATGGGGTTAGCGCTTGGTTTTTTACTCAACGTTAATCTGTATCTGGCATTGTTGATATGTTGCTTAGCGTTAGCCGTTTTGCTGGTAACCTTACAGAAACAACAACTGGTTGCCACAGATACCTTACTCGGAATTCTGGCCCATAGTTCACTATCCATCGGTCTGGTATCGGTAAGCTTTTTGGATAATGTTCGCGTCGATCTGATGAGTTACCTATTTGGCGATTTGCTCGCCGTTTCGTCTCAAGATTTGATGTTTATTTATGCTGGTGTCATCGCTGTAAGTGCCTGTTTGTTTGTTTTTTGGCGCCCTTTAGTATCGAGTACCGTGAGCGAAGAACTGGCCGAGGTCGAGGGAGTCAACACCGATCTGGTTCGTCTCGTGTTGATGCTGATGGTAGGCGTTGTTATTGCTGTGGGGATGAAATTTGTCGGTGCGTTAATCATGACGTCGCTGCTTATTATACCAGCAGCAACGGCTCGAAAGTTATCCTCTACCCCAGAGCAAATGGCGCTGTTTGCCTCCATTATCGGGGCAATTTCGGTACTAATAGGACTGAGTTTATCCTGGCACTTTGATACCCCAGCAGGTCCGTCAGTAGTGATCAGTGCGACCTCGCTGTTTATGCTAAGCCAAATGGTCAAAATCAAAGATTAACGGCGAAAGTATTGTCAGTTCAATAAGTAGTAAGCGTTGATCAACCGTATGCTTATCACTATTTTTACTGACAAACGTAAGAGACAAAAAAGCCTGGCTTTGTGAGCCAGGCTTTTTAGTAAGACAAGTTGATATTACCAACCAGTTACTTCACGCAGACCTTGACCGATATCTGCCAGAGACTTAACCGTCTTAACACCTGCAGCTTCTAGTGCAGCAAATTTGTCTTCAGCTGTACCTTTACCACCAGAGATAATCGCACCAGCGTGGCCCATACGTTTACCTGGAGGAGCAGTTACACCTGCGATGTAAGAAACAACAGGCTTAGTTACGTTCTCTTTGATGAACGCCGCTGCTTCTTCTTCTGCTGTACCACCGATTTCACCGATCATTACGATCGCTTCAGTTTCTGGGTCTTCTTGGAACAGTTTCAGGATATCGATGAAGTTTGAACCTGGGATTGGGTCACCACCGATACCAACACAAGTAGACTGACCGAAACCTTCGTCAGTAGTCTGCTTAACTGCTTCGTAAGTCAATGTACCTGAACGAGATACGATCCCTACTTTACCTTTCTTGTGGATGTGACCAGGCATGATACCGATCTTACACTCGTCAGGAGTGATAACGCCCGGACAGTTAGGACCGATCATGCGAACGCCAGTTTCTTCTAGCTTCACTTTTACGTCGATCATGTCTGTCGTTGGGATACCTTCAGTGATTGTTACGATTAGCTCGATACCCGCGTCAATCGCTTCTAGGATTGCATCTTTACAGAAAGGAGCAGGAACGTAGATTACTGTCGCCGTTGCGCCAGTTGCTTCTACTGCTTCGCGAACCGTGTTAAATACTGGCAGACCTAGGTGAGTTTGGCCGCCTTTACCAGGAGACACACCACCAACCATTTGCGTACCGTATGCGATAGCTTGCTCTGAGTGGAAAGTACCTTGACCACCAGTGAAACCCTGACAGATTACTTTAGTGTCTTTGTTAATTAATACAGACATTATTTTGCCTCCGCAGCAGCAACAACTTTCTGAGCAGCGTCAGTTAGCGACTCAGCAGCAATGATATCAACATCAGAATTAGCAAGAACTTCGCGACCTAGGTCTGCGTTAGTACCTTCCAGACGAACAACAACAGGTACGTTTACACCTACCTCTTTAACCGCACCGATAATACCTTCAGCGATCATGTCACAACGTACGATACCGCCGAAGATATTTACTAGTACTGCTTTCACGTTGTCATCAGATAGGATGATCTTGAATGCTTCTGCAACGCGTTCTTTCGTCGCGCCGCCACCTACATCCAGGAAGTTAGCAGGTTTGCCGCCGTGTAGGTTTACGATATCCATCGTACCCATTGCCAGGCCAGCGCCGTTAACCATACAGCCAACGTTACCATCTAGTGCTACGTAGTTCAGTTCCCACTGAGCTGCATGCGCTTCACGCTCGTCTTCTTGAGAAGGATCGTGCATTTCACGAAGCTTAGGCTGACGGTATAGCGCGTTTGAGTCGATGTTGATTTTACCGTCAAGACATAGCAGGTTGCCTTCCGCAGTAATAACAAGTGGGTTGATCTCTAGCAGAGCCAGGTCGTACTGAGAGAACATATTGCCAAGACCCAAAAAGATCTTAACGAATTGTTTGATTTGGTCGCCTTCAAGACCAAGTTTGAACGCAAGCTCGCGACCTTGGTAAGCCTGTGGGCCTACTAGCGGATCAATGGCTGCTTTGTGGATTAGTTCCGGAGTTTCTTCCGCAACTTTTTCGATTTCCACGCCACCTTCTGTAGAAGCCATGAAAACGATCTTACGGCTAGCACGGTCAACTACCGCACCTAGGTATAGTTCGTTAGCAATGTTTGAAGCTTCTTCAACAAGGATTTTAGTTACAGGCTGACCATTTGCATCTGTTTGGTAAGTTACTAGATTTTTACCTAGCCACTTTTGTGCAAACTCTTTTACGCCATCTTTAGTATCGTGTAGCTCTACGCCGCCCGCTTTACCGCGACCACCTGCGTGAACCTGACATTTAACGACTTTCTTCGCTGTGCTGATACGGCCTGCAGCTTCGAAAGCTTCTTGTGGTGTATCACATGCGTAGCCTTCCGGCACAGGCAAACCGAATTCTGCAAACAGCTGTTTGGCTTGGTATTCATGCAAATTCATTTCGATATTCCGTTTGTTTTTCCCTTACGGGATTTATTATTTCCATAACGCTGCAGTCTTGGCTGCTTGTACGTCTGTAGGGTCTTCTCAAATAAATCATTTAGTGATTCAAATGAAGGCCAAACGTTGAGCTAGTCTAGCCATTGAAATTTTCAACGTCTAGCTACTAGAGGTAACTAGACGTTTTAGCGATATTAAACGTCTAATAGGAGACGTGCTGGATCTTCTAGTAGCTCTTTAACGGTTACTAAGAAACCAACTGACTCACGACCATCGATTAGACGGTGATCGTAAGATAGAGCTAGATACATCATTGGCAGGATTTCAACCTTGCCATCCACCGCCATTGGGCGATCTTGGATTTTGTGCATACCTAGAATCGCTGATTGTGGTGGGTTGATGATTGGCGTAGACATCAGTGAACCGAACACACCACCATTAGTGATAGTGAAGTTACCGCCCATTAGCTCGTCTACCGTTAGCTTGCCGTCACGACCTTTAACCGCCAGCTCTTTGATGCCTTTTTCGATGTCAGCAAAACCTAGTGTGTCACAGTCTTTTAGTACTGGAGTAACCAGACCACGTGGCGTAGATACCGCCATGCTGATGTCGAAGTAGTTGTGGTAAACGATATCGTCGCCATCGATTGACGCGTTTACTTCTGGGTAACGTTTTAGCGCTTCAGTTACTGCTTTCACGTAGAAAGACATAAAGCCTAAACGGATACCGTGTCGCTCTTCGAACTGATCTTTGTACTGCTTACGGAGATCCATGATTGGTTTCATGTTCACTTCGTTAAACGTAGTTAGCATAGCAGTGCTGTTTTTCGCTTGAAGTAGACGGTTTGCAACGGTCTTACGTAGGCGAGTCATAGGTACACGTTTTTCACTACGTGCCACTGCTGGTGCTTCTACTGCAGGCGCTTCAGCCTTTGGAGCAGCTTTAGCGCTAGCTAGGTATGCTTCAATATCTTCACGTGTGATGCGGCCACCAACACCAGTGCCTTTCACTTGGCCAGCTTCGAGGTTATGTTCCGCAAGCAGACGGCGAACCGCTGGGCTAAGTGCATCGTTGCTCTCTTCTGTCAGCGCTGCTTTGTGGCGCTTGTCCGGAGAAGCTTCAGTGCCTTCTGTAGTATCTGCAGTTGGTTCACCAGCAACTACACCTGGCTTGATCTTAGCCAGAAGCTGTTTTGAAAGTACTGTCGCACCTTCTAATTCAACGATAGCTTCTAAAACGCCAGCTTCAGGAGCCGGAACTTCCAGTACCACTTTATCAGTTTCAATATCAACCAGAACTTCATCACGCTCGATTGTGTCGCCTGGTTGTTTGTGCCATGTCGCTACGGTTGCATCAGCAACTGATTCAGGTAAATCTGGAACCAGAATTTCAATTGTCATATGTGTTTCTTCCTTTAACTTCTAGTTCTTAATTCGAAGTTTCTAAGTTCACGTTCAGAGCGTCTTCAACCAACGCTTTTTGTTGTTTCAAGTGCACCGACATGTAGCCAACTGCTGGCGAAGCAGAAGCTGGGCGACCTGCGTATTTAAGATCTGCACCTGCAGGAATAGCGGCACGGAAGTTATGTTGACTACAGTACCAAGCACCTTGGTTCTGAGGCTCTTCCTGACACCACACAAAGTCTTCGACGTTAGTGTATTGAGCAATCGCAGCTTGCACTTCTTCCATTGGGAATGGGTAAAGCTGTTCAATACGCACAATTGCCACGTCTTCTTGCTCGTTATTGCGGCGCTGTTCAAGAAGGTCGAAATAAACCTTACCAGAACAGAACACAACGCGTTTCACTTTGCTCGGTTCCAAGTTATCCACTTCCGGGATAGCAGCCTGGAATGTACCTTCTGCAAGGTCTTCGATAGTCGAAGTACAAAGTGGGTGACGAAGCAATGATTTTGGAGACATTACGATCAACGGTCGACGCATTGGGCGAACAACCTGACGGCGAATCATGTGATAAACCTGAGCTGGCGTGGATGGAACCACCACTTGCATATTTTGCTCAGCACACAATTGTAGGTAACGCTCTAAACGTGCAGACGAGTGCTCTGGGCCTTGACCTTCATAGCCATGTGGCAGAAGCATAGTTAAGCCACACAAACGCGCCCACTTCTGTTCACCAGAAGAGATAAACTGGTCAATAACCACTTGAGCACCGTTTGCAAAGTCACCGAACTGTGCTTCCCAAATAGTTAAACCGCCCGGTTCCGCTGTCGTGTAACCATATTCAAATGCCAATACCGCCTCTTCAGATAATACAGAGTCAAATACCTGGAAAGGACCTTGTTTATCATGAATGTTCGATAACGGGATATAAGTGCTCGCATCTGTTTGGTTATGCAGTACTGAGTGACGGTGGAAGAAAGTACCACGGCCTGAGTCCTGTCCTGAAATACGGATACGCTTACCATCGTCAACTAATGTCGCATAAGCCAACGTTTCAGCCATACCCCAGTCAATAGCTTTTTCACCTGTCATCATCGCTACGCGATCGTTATATAGCTTGTTGACTCGGCTTTGTAGCTTGTGACTTTCTGGGTACTGACATGTGCGATTGCCAAGTTCAATCAGCCTCTGCTTATCGTATTGAGAGTCCCACTGCATGTCCCATTCGTGACCTAGGTATGGAGACCAGTCAACAGAATGCAATGCCATTGGGCGCCACTCTTTCACCACGACTTCACCGCGGTCAAGAGCGTCACGATATTCATTTACTAACTGAGTAGCAGTCTCGATATCTGATTCGTTTTTATCAATCAGAACATCGGCATAAAGCTTACGTGGTGTTGGGTGTTTCTTGATTTTTTGGTACATCAAAGGCTGAGTCGCATTTGGCTCATCTGCCTCGTTGTGGCCATGGCGGCGGTAACATACCAAGTCAATAACAACATCACGTTTAAACTCATTACGGTAATCCAGTGCAATACGCGTAACAAACGCAACCGCTTCTGGATCGTCAGCATTAACGTGGAAAATCGGTGCCTGTACCATCTTAGCGATATCAGTACAGTACATGGTTGAGCGAGTATCACGTGGATTCGACGTTGTAAAACCAACCTGGTTGTTCACAACGATACGAACGGTACCGCCAACACAGAAACCACGCGCCAGAGACATGTTGAATGTTTCTGCAACGACACCCTGACCTGCGATAGCCGAATCACCGTGGATAGTAATAGGAAGAACTTTACTTCCTTTGTTATCCCCTAAGCGATCTTGACGAGCACGAACAGAGCCCATAACTACAGGGTTTACAATCTCTAAGTGCGATGGGTTAAATGCCAGCGCTAAGTGGACATCACCACCCGGCGTTGCGAAGTCTGCAGAGAAACCTTGGTGGTATTTAACGTCACCCGTACCCCACGTTTCGTCGTGCTTACCAGCAAACTCATCAAACAGGTCTTGTGGTTTCTTACCCAGCACGTTCACTAGCATGTTCAAACGACCGCGGTGAGCCATACCGATAACGACTTCACGCATGCCACTATTACCTGCATGACGAATCAGTTCTTTCGTCATTGGAATCAGTGCATCACCACCTTCTAGCGAGAAACGTTTTGCGCCAGGGAATTTAGCGCCTAAGTAACGCTCAAGGCCTTCAGCTGCTGTTAGCTCTTCTAGGAAAGTACGTTTCTCATCAATGTTAAATGATGGCTGGCCTACGACAGACTCTAGACGTTGTTGAATCCAACGCTTTTGTTCTGTGTCAGTCATGTGCATGTATTCAGCACCGATGGAACCGCAGTATGTTTTCTTGAGGGCTTCGTAAATATCTTTCAACTTCATGGTTTCTTGCCCAATAGCAAAAGAACCTACGTTAAAAGTTTCTTCGAAGTCTTCTTCGGTAAGATTATGAAATGCTGGATCTAGCTCAGCAACAGTTGAACGTTGCCATAGACCTAGTGGATCTAGTTCAGCAGCTTCGTGTCCGCGGAAACGGTATGCGTTGATTAGCTGTAGAACTTTTACTTGTTTTGCATCGACATCAGGGTCACTAACTTGGACATTGTAATGCTTTGTCTCTTGAGCGAGTCGTCGGAAGTAGTCACGGACACGTGAGTGTGGCTGTTCTGCCACTTCTTTTGTTGGCTTCGGCAAGCCTTCAAAAACACGTTTCCACTCCTCACTTACCAGATCGGGATCACTTAGATACAGTTCGTAGAGGTCCTCTACATACGTTGCATTGGCGCCAGCCAAGTGTGAAGACTCGAGCCATGCCTTCATCACGCCGTTGTGCATATTTTCCCTTAACCAGTAGTTTTCACGTTTGCTTCGGTCTACGCCGAGCTATAAAGAGCCGACTGGAACAATCGGCAATTTTAATATTCTTCTACTCGAATTTTGCAGTTGCAGTGAAGTGCTTTGTACACTCCACCGCAGCTGTAGAAATTGCGAGTAAGTTACACCGAACGGTTTACCAGCATCGATTTGATATGACCGATTGCTTTCGTCGGGTTTAGTCCTTTAGGACAAACACTGACACAATTCATGATGCCATGGCAACGAAAAACGCTAAATGCATCATCAAGATCAGACAGACGTTCATCTGTTGCTGTATCACGGCTATCAATTAACCAGCGATATGCTGCCAGCAAGCCTGCAGGACCGATAAACTTATCTGGATTCCACCAGAACGACGGGCAAGAAGTTGTACAACATGCACACATGATACATTCGTACAAACCATCTAAATGTGCACGCTCATCTGGTGACTGCAGGTTCTCGCGTGATGGTGGTAATGCACCGTCATCAATCAAGAATGGTTTAACTTTCGCATAGTTATCATAGAACTGCGTCATGTCAACAATAAGGTCTCGCACAACAGGTAAACCTGGTAGTGGACGAATTACGATCTTATCGCCTTGAAGTGCAGACAGCGGCGTGATACATGCAAGTCCGTTTTTACCGTTCATGTTCAAACCATCAGAACCACAAACGCCTTCGCGGCATGAACGACGGAAAGAGATGCTAGGATCTTGCTCTTTAAGCAGAATCAGTGCATCCAGTACCATCATGTCTGAGCCTTCTTCTACATCAAGCGTGTAGTCTTTCATGTAAGGCTTGGTGTCTACGTCCGGATTGTAACGGTACAAAGAGAAGTTAAGTTTCATCGTCATTTCCTCCCTTAGTATGTACGTACTTTCGGCGGGAACGCGTCGCGGTATACTGGCGTCATGTTTACATCACGCTTAGTCATCGCTTCTGTTTCCGGATTGTAGATAGAGTGACATAACCAGTTCTCATCATCACGCTCTGGGTAGTCAAAACGAGCGTGCGCACCACGACTTTCCGTACGGTAGTTTGCAGCCACTGCTGTTGAGAAGGCTGTTTCCATCAGGTTGTCTAGCTCTAGACACTCAATACGTTGAGTGTTGAACTCAGAAGATTTATCCGCCAGGTGTGCATCTTTCAGACGTTCACGAATCACTTTCAGCTCTTCCAGACCGGTTGCCATTGCATCACCTTCGCGGAATACCGAGAAGCTGTTTTGCATGCAACGTTGTAGATCTTTACGGATTTGTACTGGGTCTTCACCACCAGTGCTGTTTTCCCAACGCATTGTACGCGCCAGAGAAGCTTCGATGTCAGACTCAGTTGCAGGACGAGCTTCCGCTTGTGCTGCTAATGTTTCGCCTAGGTGTAGGCCTGTTGCACGACCAAATACAACCAAGTCTAGTAGCGAGTTACCACCCAGACGGTTTGCACCGTGTACAGATACAGAAGCGATTTCACCACAAGCGAATAGGCCTTGAATTTCAGCTTCGCTGCCGTCAGCCAATTGTTTGATTGCCTGGCCAGAAACCTGAGTTGGTACACCACCCATCATGTAGTGACATGTCGGGATGACTGGGATTGGTTCTTTTACAGGATCAACGTGTGCGAACGTACGAGACAGTTCACAGATACCAGGTAGACGTGACTCAAGTACATCTTTACCTAGGTGATCCAGTTTCAGTTTAATGTGCGGTCCCCATGGGCCATCACAGCCGCGGCCTTCACGGATTTCAATCATCATTGAACGTGCAACAACGTCACGACCAGCAAGGTCTTTCGCGTTTGGAGCATAACGTTCCATGAAGCGTTCGCCGTCTTTGTTTAGAAGGTAACCACCTTCACCACGACAACCTTCTGTTACCAGTACACCCGCGCCAGCGATGCCAGTTGGGTGGAATTGCCACATTTCCATGTCTTGCATTGGTACACCAGCACGTAGTGCCATACCAACACCATCACCAGTGTTAATGTGTGCGTTAGTTGTCGATGCGTAAATACGACCTGCACCGCCGGTAGCGAGTACTGTTGCTTTCGATTTGAAGTAACAGATTTCACCAGTTTCCATGCAAATCGCAGTACAACCCATGATCGCGCCATCTTGGTTTTTCACCAAATCCAACGCATACCACTCAGAGAAGATTGTTGTTTTGTGCTTAACGTTTTGCTGGTAAAGCGTATGAAGAAGCGCGTGACCTGTACGGTCGGCTGCTGCCGCTGTACGAGCAGCCTGCTCGCCACCAAATTCTTTTGACTGGCCACCAAATGGACGTTGGTAGATTGTGCCATTATCAAAACGAGAGAATGGAAGACCCATTTTTTCTAGTTCGATAACAGACTCTGGTCCATTTTTACACATGTATTCGATGGCGTTTTGGTCACCAATGTAATCCGAACCTTTTACGGTATCGTACATGTGCCACTGCCAATCGTCCTTGTGCGAGTTACCAAGAGCAACGGTGATACCACCCTGTGCAGATACGGTATGAGAACGAGTTGGGAATACTTTAGACAGCAAAGCACATGAAAGGCCTTGCTCTGAAATTTGTAGTGCAGCGCGCATACCTGCACCACCAGCGCCGATTACTACGGCATCAAACTCACGAACTGGAATAGACACTTACGCACCCCACAAAATAAATAGACCAGAGAAGACATAACCGAACAGTACGGCAATGACACCAAGTTGTAGCGCGCCACGAAGTTTTGCGCACTTAATGTAGTCAGTAAACACCTGCCACATACCGATCCAAGCGTGAATCAGTACCGAAACAAGGGCCAACATGGTGAATACTTTGGTGCAAGTGCCACCAAAGAACTGGGTCCAAGATGCGTAAGAGATATCTGAGAATGCACAGAAGCTCACCAGATAAATCGTGTATAGCGTCATAATGATGGCAGTTGCACGAACCAATAGGAAATCGTGTACACCATTACGACCAAATGAAGAAACGTGTTTTACCATACCATGATCCCCGCCAATAGTGATAATACTGCAGTCGCACCAAAGGCGACTTTCGCGCTCATCGCGCCTGAATCCAGCTCTTCAAAATGACCTAGATCCATCAGTAAATGACGGACACCACCAGCGATGTGGTATGCAAGTGCAGTTAAGATTCCCCACAGGATGAATTTTACGAAGAAACCATCAACGATGTCAGCGGCTTCCATAAAACCCATTGGGGATGATAGAGAAATGGATAGTAACCACAGTAATATACCCACCGCAACAAACGTAATTACCCCAGACACACGGTGCAGGATGGATGCGATTGCTGTGATAGGAAAGCGGATGGTCTGTAAATCTAAATTAACAGGTCTTGACTTTCTTTCTTTCACGGGCTTGCTCACTCAGCTCCATTGAGCATTTATTGTTATAACCAATTTCAGTGTCCAAACGTACAAAAGTTAACATTTATTTAACAGATACCTCGATTATTCACCCAGATAATTGTAAACAAGTTGTTAACAACGAAAGCTATCACTAAACCTCACTCTTTGTCATAGCCCCGAATTTATAAGGATTTAACTAAAATTTTCTTTGCCAATATACGGCGAGCAACATTCTAATACAATTGGTGTAACAAATTATGCTACATAGAACAGATTTTTAACGATTTTCTAAGAAAAAATCATAACAAGTGCACACAAAGCTGTAGAAAAATTGACTTTAGTCCTTAACAACAGTAAAAACATTGCACACAAACATCCTGGACGGATTAAATAATAAACAAAGGAGATTGTTATGGCGGATAAGAAAGCTACCCTTCATGTTGAAGGCAAAGCGCCAATCGAGCTACCAATTATGGAAGGTACAATAGGTACTCCTGTAATTGATGTTCGTAAACTGGGAGCGAACGGTTACTTTACTTTTGACCCCGGTTTTCTTGCCACTGCATCTTGTGAATCATCAATCACGTATATCGACGGCGGCAAAGGTATTCTTTTGCACCGTGGTTACCCAATTGATCAATTAGCCAATAACGCAGATTACCTAGAAGTATGTTACATCCTTCTTTATGGTGAAGCCCCTACCCGAGACCAATTCGAGCAATTTAAGAAAACCGTTACTCGTCATACAATGGTTCATGAGCAGATCGCAAGCTTCTTCCACGGCTTCCGACGTGACGCTCACCCAATGGCGGTAATGTGTGGTGTAGTCGGTGCATTAGCTGCCTTCTACCACGATTCACTTGATATAAACAACGACGAGCACCGCGAAATTGCGGCGTACCGTCTAATTTCGAAAATGCCTACACTGGCGGCGATGTGTTACAAATACTCAGTCGGCCAGCCATTTATTTACCCTCGTAACGATTTAAGCTACGCGGAAAACTTCCTACACATGATGTTCGCAAACCCATGTGAAGAGTATGAAGTGAACCCTGTAGTTGCTCGTGCGATGGACAAGATCTTCACGCTTCACGCGGACCATGAGCAGAATGCTTCGACGTCGACAGTGCGTCTGGCAGGTTCTTCAGGTGCTAACCCATTTGCATGTATTGCAGCTGGTATTGCCTCTCTTTGGGGCCCTGCGCATGGTGGTGCTAATGAAGCATGTTTGAAGATGTTGGAAGAAATCGGCAGTGTAGATAATATTCCTGAATACGTAGAACGCGCGAAAGACAAAGATGATCCATTCCGTTTGATGGGCTTCGGTCACCGTGTTTACAAGAACTACGACCCACGTGCTACTGTAATGCGTGAAACGTGTCATGACGTTCTGAAAGAACTGAACATCCAAGACCCGCTTTTGGACGTTGCAATGGAGCTTGAGCGTATCGCGCTGTCTGATGAGTACTTCGTTTCTAAGAAACTGTACCCGAACGTAGATTTCTACTCAGGTATCATTCTTAAAGCGATCGGTATTCCAGTATCAATGTTTACGGTTATCTTTGCTCTATCTCGTACTGTTGGCTGGATTGCTCACTGGAACGAGATGCACAGCGACCCACTAAACCGTATTGGTCGTCCACGCCAGCTATACACTGGTGAGGAACAACGCGAATTTTCGCCACTTCATGAGCGCGAATAATCGCTAAGCGAAAGCTAAATTAAAAAAGGGTTGAGATGTGAGTCTCAACCCTTTTTGTTTAAACCAGCGTTATACCGGATTATCAATATCGATAAATTCAACTTGCAAGCCGTATTCATCAGCCAGCCACTTACCAAGTGCTTTGATACCGTAACGCTCTGTTGCGTGATGTCCTGCTGCAAAATAATGTATGTCCATCTCTCTCGCTGTATAAGTCGTACGCTCAGAGATTTCGCCAGAAACAAAGGCATCCAAACCATGCTGAACAGCCAGTTCTATATAGTCTTGTCCACCGCCAGTACACCATCCCACCGTCTCAATCATCTTATCGGCATTTTCTGGAGCAATATGTAGAGGTTCTCTATTTAGTGCTTGGTTGATCTTGCTCGCAAACTCTTCACCTGAGATCGGTTTTTTCAATCGTCCAAACATCGCTACCGACTGAGGGTGCCCTTCCAGTCCGCCTTCTACATCAATTTCAAGCAAGCGAGCCAGTTCTGCGTTGTTTCCTAGCTCAGGATGAATATCAAGCGGCAAATGATAACCATATAAGTTGATATCATTTTTAATCAGGCTTCGGATTCGATTCCCTTTCATACCACGGATCGGTTCAGGTTCCCCCTTCCAGAAGTACCCATGATGGACGAGTAACGCGTCGGCATTAAGTTCTATTGCTTTATCGATTAATGCCTGTGAAGCGGTTACCCCAGTTACAATACGCTTTACCGCAGACGTACCTTCCACCTGCAACCCATTTGGTGCGTAATCTTTAAGCAATTGTGGTGACAGTTTGTCATTGAGAATCTGTTCTAACTTCAGGTTATTCATTATCACTTCCAATTTTTTAGCGTATGGTCAAAGTGTATATCGAACTCAGAGATTGATGCCAGATATCAGATCCCCTTACTTAGCAATTTTCGTTACAATAATGCCGCTTTTTCTCTTTATTACAGCGATTGGGTTAAAAGGAAACAGAATGAATCAACTACAACGCTTTTATCACTGGATCGCATCATCACCACCACTTTTTCAGTTGCGACCGCCATTTGTGACACTTGAAGATTTGCCGGTTGCCCCGCTTTGCGAATCTGAAGAATATAGCGGTAATCCCAGGCTTGGCTTTCTCTACCAACATTTGTGTACCGCTGTACTTTCTCAGTCACCACGATACCAGCTAATAGCAGAAGAAATTCAATTGAATGATAGCCATGGCAGGACGATTGGCGCTGTAGATTTGATATTGAAAAATAATGAATCAGGTCAGATGGAGCACTGGGAGGTCGCTATTAAGTTCTATCTTCTTCATCAGGGAGTTTGGTATGGTCCAAACGCCCACGACCAACTGCACAAGAAACTGGACAGAATGCTAACTCATCAATTGAAAATGAGTGATAGACCGGAATTCCAGAAAATCCTTCCTCTTGAGACGACTCCTATCGAGCGTTTGTTAATACAAGGACGTCTTTACATCAATCCTTTTTCGCCAGAGCCTGAACCAACAGAATGTTTAGGCTATGAGATAAATCCCAGTCAAATAGCTGGATACTGGTGCTACCAAAGTCAGTGGGAACTAATAGAGAAGCCTCTGTATCACTTGAATAAACCTTGTTGGGCAATAGGTACCGATGACTTTTCCCATCCGATTGAGAAACCAGCTGGCCGATTTGAGCATGTACAGACTGAAGATGGCGAGTTCTGGTTTATCGTGCCGGATCGCTGGCCAGAGAAGCATTGAAGAACGAAGTAACCTCTATTCAATCTCGGGAACGCCAAAATAAATAGGGTTGATGCGTCCACATCAACCCTTAGTTTTACCATTCAGAAAATTGTCGGGGTTACAGGCCAGCGACTGCAAATACCTGATTAACAATCTCTTGTGCTTCAGCTTCGATTTGTTTTAGGTGTTCTTCACCTTTGAAGCTCTCGCAGTAAATTTTGTAAATATCTTCGGTGCCAGATGGTCGGGCCGCGAACCAGCCGTTTTCTGTAGTGACTTTTAGCCCGCCGATCGCCGCACCATTACCAGGAGCGTGAGTGAGTCGAGCCGTGATTGGATCACCAGCCAGTGTCTCTGCAGAGACCATTTCAGGAGACAGTTTCTTCAGTACGTCTTTTTGCGGGCCATTCGCTACGGCTTGAATACGGTTGTACTTAGATTCACCGTGTTTAGCGGCCAATTCTTCGTAGTACTCTTGCGGGTTCTTACCTGTGACTGCAGTAATCTCAGCAGCCAGCAGACAAAGCAAGATGCCATCTTTGTCAGTTGACCAAGGTGTTCCGTCTTTGCGTAGGAAAGATGCGCCTGCGCTTTCTTCACCGCCGAAACCAAACTTACCAGTGTACAAGCCATCAACAAACCACTTAAAACCAACGGGCACTTCACACAGCTCGCGACCAAGGTCTGCAACAACGCGGTCAATCAGTGCGCTCGACACCAAAGTTTTACCTACTGCTACATCCTTGCCCCAAGCATCACGATGACGGTATAGGTAGTCGATACATACAGCCAGATAATGGTTTGGATTCATCAAACCTTTTGGTGTCACAATACCGTGGCGGTCATAATCTGGGTCATTACCAAACGCCAAGGCGTATTCATCTTTCAGCGCCAAAAGGCCAGCCATTGCATATGGTGAAGAACAATCCATACGCACGACGCCATCTTTGTCCAATGACATAAATTGGAAAGACGGGTCAATCGATTCACTCACTAGAGTAAGATCTAAGTTGTATGCTTTTCCGATTTGACGCCAGTAGTCGATACCGCTGCCACCTAATGGATCAACACCAATCTTTAGGTTCGCTTTTTGAATCGCTTCCATATCGATTACGTTAACCAGATCATCGATATATGGTTTCACTAGATCAACTTCAACAAACAATTCAGATGCTTTCGCTTCTTCTAACGGCAGACGTTTCACGCCTTTCAGCTCTTCAGAAATCAACACATTGGCACGATCTTCAATCGCTTGAGTCAATTCAGCTTCCGCTGGGCCACCGTGAGTTGGGTTGTACTTAATACCACCGTCTTGTGGCGGGTTGTGCGATGGAGTGATCACAATGCCATCCGCTTTATCATCGTGTTTGATGTTGTAAGTCAGAATTGCGTGTGAGATCCCTGGAGTTGGTGTGTAGCCATTATCTTGCTGAACGATCACTTTTACACCGTTCGCAATCAAAACTTCGATAACACTAGAAAAAGCTGGTTCAGACAATGCGTGGGTATCTTTACCGACAAACAGTGGCCCTGTGGTCCCCTGCTCGGCACGAACTTCAGCAACCGCCTGCGCAATCGCTAAGATATGGTTTTCATTAAAAGTATGTTTATCTGCGGTACCGCGGTGACCAGATGTACCGAACTGAACTTTGTGTTCTGGATTAGCCGCATCAGGTTGAAGCAAGAAGTAATTAGCAACTAACGCCGGAATATTATGAAGATCTTCCTGCTGCGCTTTTTGCCCAGCACGAGGGTGCATAGCCATGTCTGACATCCTTTCTATAAAAATAACAAACTAAAAAGCCTCATAATATCCGCTAAATGCTACACATTATGAGGCTTCTATCAGGTTTCTTAAATTGAACCCGTTACTTTCTCTATCAAGTCCGGCTGGAATCCCATGTGCGCCATCACTTGCTCAACCATCTGTCTTTTTCGGCTGGTATTGTTATTCGTGATTACCCAAAATGGTGTTTCTGGAATCGCTTTAGGTTTGGTTGTATTGCCGTTAGCCAGCAAGGTTTCTTCATTATCTGCAAAGTAAACGCGCTTACGTCCCTTCACATTTGTCGCTTGTGCGAACCCTTCTGGATTTAATTTATGTAATGTTGATAAGACCAACATGAAGCGATCAATCGCTTTCTTAAGATCAGCAAACTCATCAGAAATTAACAGTGATCGCATTGCTTTCACAGTGTCTATTTGCTCTGTTTTACCTGCATCTTTACTTACTACAATCCCTTGTGGCTTCTCTACTACAGGCGCAATTTTTGCTTCCTGCAACTGACCATCAAGGTTTAAAAGGCGTCGCAAAATATCCGAGGCGCTTTCACCGATATGCTTAGTTTGGCTCGCAATGTAACGGTAAAGATCCTCATCAACCTCAATTGTTTTCATTCGCTTTTCACATTCTCAATGTTTAAACTCTGGGGGATTATAACGAGATCCTCGCGGATACTCCACGTTAAACCCATCACGAATAAGATAAAATGTCAGCATTACTCAACTATAAGCAGGAAGGCCAAGGCCAAACAGTTGTTTTGATTCACGGATTGTTTGGTAGTTTAAGTAATTTGGGCCTTTTGGCTCGTGATCTTATCGAAGATTGCACTGTGATCAGTATTGACCTGCGAAATCACGGTCTCTCTTTCCACTCAGATGTACATACCTATACCGATATGGCACATGATGTCGCCGACCTTCTCCGTCATTTAAACGTCGAACCAGCGATAGTTATCGGCCATTCCATGGGCGGTAAAGTTGCGATGAAACTCGTAGACATTGTTCCGCAACTGGTAAAGCAGCTTGTTGTATTAGATATAGCTCCAGTGGCCTATACGACAAATCGCCATGATAACGTATTCAAGGGATTACAAGCCGTTATTGCCGAAAAGCCATCAAGCCGTCAGCAAGCTGTGGATATTCTCGCCCAGCACGTTGAAATTGACGGCGTGAGACAATTCCTATCAAAATCCCTTTACAAAGAAGGCGATAAAATGTGTTGGCGCTTCAATGTGCAAAGTCTGTTAACCAATTACGCTGAAATTATTGGCTGGGAAGAGATCACACCAACCGATATCCCAACTCTTTTCGTTAAGGGGGGAGATTCTGATTATTTAATGCCAGAACATCAGCCAGCGGTGCAAAGACAATTTAAGCAAGCCAAAGCTCATATTATCGCCAACACTGGTCATTGGTTACATGCGGAAAAGCCGGTTGAAGTCATGCGAGTGATCAGGAAACATATCTCGGGTTAACAAATTCACAACTAAGCATCGATTATTGAAATAACCCTTCTGCTATTGCATTAACTTTACCGTTTAACAGTGGTATAGTGCGCGCAATAATTTTCGGCATGAAGGACTAAAATGCTTTACGACTACATGGATATGCTCGAATCTATCGGGCTCGATCTTCTTTTTGCTGCTATCTTCTTCTTCATTGGGATGGCGATAAAAGATGTACTGAAGCAAGGCAATGTACCTGTTTTTGGTCGTCGTATTGTATGGTTGGTCCTTTTCCTTGGCTGTGCTGGCTTTATCGCAAAAGGGATAATTCAGCTAACTTGGGAAGGCTCAGGGTTAGGCTAACCTAAACCTTTAGCTCCATTGCCAACAACAAACAATGTAAAGGTATAGACTCTATGGCAAGTGTAGGTATCTTCTTCGGTAGCGACACAGGTAATACTGAAGCCGTTGCAAAGATGATTCAAAAGCAACTAGGTAAACACCTGGTTCACGTTCAAGACATCGCGAAAAGCAGCAAAGAAGACATTGATAATTTCGATCTTCTACTTCTAGGTATCCCAACTTGGTACTACGGTGAATCACAATGTGATTGGGATGACTTTTTCCCAGAACTTGAGCAAATCGACTTCTCTACTAAGTTAGTGGCTATTTTTGGCTGTGGTGACCAAGAAGACTACGCAGAGTACTTCTGTGATGCGATGGGTACAGTACGTGATATCGTTGAATCAAAAGGCGGCACCATCTTGGGTCATACATCAACTGAAGGCTACGAATTCGAAGCATCTAAAGCACTAGTAGAAGGTGATGACAGCCAATTTATCGGTCTATGTATCGATGAAGACCGTCAACCTGAGCTGACCGACGAGCGCGTCGAGAACTGGGTAAAACAGATTTACGAAGAGATGTGTCTAGCTGAGCTTGAAGGCTAATACAGAATCTTAGTTAAGACCTCCTGTGTGGAGGTCTTTTTGTATGTAACGGTTACGAAACTTCCGTTGCTACTTCTACCTCTCGGTACTGCGGTTTCTTACGAACATACAGTTTGCGTTTCACTTCAGACACCACGTTTCCGTCTTTATCTTTAATATGAATCATAAACTCGGGAAACCATTTATCGCCGCCGCGCGTCCGTTTATATATCTCTTCAATCACCCCTTCAGAGATTTCAAAATCGGCAAACAGGTCACTATTTCCAGGTTTGATAAAGTTGATGCTTGCCTCTTTATCCCAAACATAATATTCCTCACGCAGAATTCCGATCAGCATCATGGAATAAATAGGATCCGTTAGCGAAAAAATACTTCCACCATACTGAGTACGATTGGCATTTTTATTCCACCAACTCAGCTTCAAACGCACTTTAACCAAACGGAAATCTTCAGAAATATGTAAGATTTTAATTCCAGCCCCCCAAAATGGAGGCCAAAGATTAAGCCCGAACTTTATAATTCCTGGCTTATAAATTTTGGCGATTCGCTTATCCATTGCAATCCTTGCCCTTAGCGTGTTCATGTTACGTAATTGTAACAGCAAGAACTCTAATATAATTGACCGATTTCTAATTTACAAAGAAAGATTGTATTAACCCTTTGAAGTTCGTGGTTTAATGTTTTTTGCCATTCGCCTATAATAGTAGGAATATTGAATTCTGTTAAATCGCTGCAGATGATCCAACGGGAAAGTATATGTCAGATAATAATCAGGCGCTGAAGGATGCGGGCTTAAAAGTAACCCTTCCAAGGCTAAAAATTCTAGAAGTACTTCAGCAGCCAGACTGCCAGCACATCAGTGCTGAAGATTTGTACAAAAAGTTGATTGATCTAGGTGAAGAAATTGGTCTAGCAACCGTCTATCGCGTGCTAAACCAATTCGACGATGCTGGGATTGTAACTCGTCACCACTTCGAAGGTGGTAAATCGGTCTTTGAACTTTCAACTCAACATCACCATGACCATCTAGTATGTTTAGATTGTGGTGAAGTTATTGAGTTTTCAGACGATCTTATTGAAGAACGTCAAAAAGAAATTGCGTCTAAATACAATGTCACACTGACTAACCACAGCCTTTACCTATACGGTAAATGTGGTGACGGTAGTTGCAAAAACGATCCAAATGCACACAAACCAAAGAAATAGTCCTTAATAAAAGCGCTCCTTGAGCGCTTTTATTTTAACGGGTTGTCTCGTCAAGTATAAAAAATGCCAGTCACAAGACTGGCATTTTTATTTTCACACGCAACTATTTGTCTTCAATTTTCGCCCAAGTATCGCGTAAGCCTACTGTACGATTGAACACCAAGTTGTCTACCGTTGAATCTTTAGAATCAGCACAGAAGTAACCCATACGTTCAAACTGGTAGCCTTTCTCTTCTTCAGCAGTAGCGAGACTTGGCTCAACAAACCCATTGATTACAACAAGTGAATCAGGGTTAATGGTCGATGCAAAATCATCTGCAGCACCCGGGTTTGGAACGGTAAACAAGCGATCATACAAGCGAATTTCCGCAGGGAGTGCTTTATCCGCTGATACCCAGTGAATGACACCTTTTACTTTACGACCATCAGCTGGGTTTTTCCCTAGCGTATCCGCATCGTAAGTACAGAAGATTGTCGTGATATTACCTTCCGCGTCTTTTTCAACACGTACAGCTTTAATCACGTAAGCGCCACGCAGTCGAACTTCTTTGCCAAGAACCAAACGCTTGTACTTTTTGTTCGCATCTTCACGGAAGTCTTCACGCTCGATCCAGACTTCACGAGTAAATGGAACTTCACGCTCACCCATTTCTGGTTTGTTGGGATGATTCGCAAGTGACAAGTTCTCTACTGCACCCTCTTCAAAGTTTTCAATAACTACTTTTACAGGGTCTAGTACGGCCATTGCACGTGGTGCATTTTCGTTTAGGTCGTCACGAATACAAGATTCAAGAGAGCTAAATTCGATCATGTTGTCTTGCTTCGTCACACCAATGCGTTTACAGAATTCACGAATCGATGCCGACGTAAAACCACGACGACGTAAGCCAGACACCGTTGGCATACGAGGATCATCCCAGCCGTTAACCAGTTTTTCAGTAACTAACTGGTTCAGCTTACGCTTGGACATGACTGTGTATTCTAAGTTTAGACGGCTAAATTCGTACTGATGCGGACGACAATCAATAGTGATGTTGTCCAGAACCCAGTCGTAAAGACGACGGTTATCCATAAACTCAAGCGTACAAATCGAGTGAGTGATACCTTCTAACGCATCAGAAATGCAGTGGGTAAAGTCGTACATCGGGTAAATGCACCACTTGTCTCCAGTTTGGTGATGAGACGCGAAACGTACGCGATATAGCACTGGGTCACGCATAACCATGAATGAAGAACCCATGTCGATCTTAGCGCGAAGACATGCTTTACCTTCTTCAAACTCCCCTGCACGCATTTTTTCAAACAACGCGAGGTTTTCTTCAACTGGACGATCACGGTACGGGCTCGGTTTGCCTGGCGCTTTTAGCGTGCCACGGTATTCACGAATCTGCTCTGGACTTAGCTCATCTACATACGCTAAGCCTTTATTAATCAATTCAATTGCATATTCGTAAAGCTTATCGAAGTAGTTTGATGAATAACATACTTCACCACTCCACTCGAAGCCCAACCAGTTTACATCTTTCTTGATAGACTCAACGTATTCGATGTCTTCTTTTTCAGGGTTTGTATCATCGAAACGTAAGTTACATTGACCCTGATAGTCCTGAGCAATACCGAAGTTCAAACAGATAGACTTTGCATGGCCGATATGCAGGTAACCATTTGGCTCCGGCGGGAATCGAGTATGCACGCTAGTGTGTTTGCCATCCGCTAGATCCTTATCAATGATCTGGCGAATAAAGTTTGATGGACGAGCATCAGCTTCACTCATCTATAGCACCTCAAAAAAATATTAGTATTGTCAGAGAAAACGGAACTCTGTATCCAAGAGTAGATCTACAGAGTGCATTGTTTCTAATGATCCACAATTCTAGGCCATTAGACAACCAGAAACTCGCGCTAAAACCTCAATATTTATCGAGTTAGCTTGAAAGCTCAGCAGAATAAAACGGACGAAACTAAAAAAGACCTCCCGAGGAAGGTCTTTTTTCATCAATCCTTACAATGTGATTATGGTAGTTTCACATCGGTCAGGTCTTCGTTAGAAGAGATTGCTTTCATTTCGCCAGCAACGATTTCTGCTAGAGGGCCAAGGATAACTTGCAGGTTATTCTCACCCAGTTTCACGACACCTTTCGCGCCCAGTTTCTTAAGTACCGCTTCGTCAGCGATAGAGCGATCTTTCAGTGTTAAACGTAGACGAGTAATACAAGCGTCAATGGAAGTCAGGTTATCGTGACCGCCCAGCGCTTTTAGGTATTGGCGAGCCAGGTCACCACTTTTCGCTTCACCCGCAGGCGCTGCTACAGTTTCTTCGTCATCTTCACGACCAGGCGACTTAAGGTTGAAAGCACGGATAGCGAATGTGAAAGTGAAGAAGTATAGCGCACCAAAGCCTAAACCAATAAACAGTAGAATTAATGGTTTAGTTGCCAGACCCCAGTTAAGTACGAAGTCGATGAGACCCGCAGAGAAACCGAAACCGTGTAGCGTACCGAACATGTTAGCAACAACTAGAGCAAGACCTGTGAAAACAGCGTGCATTGCGTAAAGTGCTGGAGCTAGGAACACGAACATGAATTCTAGTGGCTCAGTGATACCTGTCAGGAATGAACAGAAAGCAACTGAGAATAGTGCACCACCCACTTGATGACGTTTTTCAACTGGAGCAGCAAAGTACATCGCTAGAGCCGCACCAGGCAGACCGAACATCATTACCGGGAAGAAGCCGTTCATGAATACGCCCGCAGATTTATCGCCGCCGAAGTAACGGTGTAAGTCACCAGACTTAACGGTTTCAGTTACTTCTTTAACTGTTGCAGTGATTTCTGGCGTTACAGAGTTCGCGAACTCAAATGTGTGGGTCTGACCAGCAACAAGAGTTTTAGCTAAAGCTGGATCAACACAAAGCTGTTGCACTGCAGGAAGCGCATTACCAGCCGCCTGAGCGCCAGTAACAAGTATTTCCTGACACGTACCCATACCGAACCAGAAGTAAGAGTTAAGAACGTGATGAAGACCTACAGGGATAAGCGCACGGTTAAGTGTACCGTATACAAACTGACCAACCGCACCAGATGTTGACACTGCGTGTGCCAAAGCATCAAGTCCACCTTGAATACTTGGCCATACAATACCAGCAATAGCACCCGCTACTAGCGAAAACAGACCAGCCATGATTGGTACCAGACGTTTACCAGAGAAGAATGCCAGCCACTCAGGAAGACGTGTTGCATGGAAAGCGTTGTATGAGTGACCTGCGATAATACCAGCAATGATACCACCAAAGAATGACATGTTAATGTCTGCGTTGATTGTTGTTGCTGTCGCCGTAATTACGAAGTAAGCAACGGCACCAGCTAGACCGGCTGCACCTTGGCCATCTTTAGATAGACCAATAGCAATACCAAGACCAAATAAAAGTGGAAGCTGACTGAAGATAGCACCACCAGCTTGCGCCATAAATGGGATATCTAATAAGTCGCCTTGACCCAAACGTAGTAAGAGCGCCGCAACTGGAAGCGTCGCGATAGGAAGCATAAGTGCTTTACCTAACTTCTGCGCGTATCCGAGAATATTCACCTTAAGTTCCCCCTATAGGATTCGATGTAATGCTGAATGACTTATTTTAGCCTTTCAATTTAGTCATGCTCAGTTTATGACAATAATTTTGCTCCGCAAATTAAAAGCTCATTGTTTGTGATCGTAATCACCAGAATTAAGCCGAAAGAAAGGTTTTTGCTAGCGAGATCATAAAACTTATTTTATAATACGAAAAAATGGCATTTTAAAGATAACATCCTCGCACTTTATGTAAGGAAGGTTCGGTGTTATTTTGTTGTCTGAGCAGGTAATCCAACGTAACTTCGCACTGAAAAAGAATCATAAAAAGCTCTTTGTTGGGTATTTTTCAGCGTGTGATACGTTGGTCCTTCCGCGATAGCCGAGATCAACACGACTTACACCATGTAATTTGTTATCTAATTCAGTGATACAAACTAAGTAACCACATGACTCAAGCAGTCACCATTTAGGTAACAATACAGACATTGAATTCTCATCTATAAGGACTAGCTGACTATGTACGCGCTAAGTAACTGTAAAATCTATACCGGTAGTGATGTTCTTACCGAACATGCGGTCATCATCGAAAACAACCTAATTCAATCCGTTTTACCCGTTTCTGACCTACCGAAAGACATCCAGGTAAAAGATTTAAACGGCGCAAATTTAAGTCCGGGGTTCATTGATCTCCAGCTAAACGGTTGCGGTGGCGTCATGTTGAATGACGACATCACTCCAGAAACAATGCAAATCATGCACGAAGCTAACCTCAAGTCCGGTTGTACGAGTTTCCTACCTACCTTAATCACGTCTTCAGATGAAGATATGCGTGCAGCGATTAAGGCGGCTCGTGAGTATCACAACAAGTACCAAAACCAATCACTGGGTCTGCACTTGGAAGGTCCTTATCTTAACGTCGCGAAAAAAGGTATCCATAATGTAAACTTTATTCGCACTTCAGATGAAGAAATGATCGACATCATCTGCTCAAACACAGACATTATAGCAAAAGTAACTCTTGCTCCTGAGCAAAACGATCCAGAGCATATCCGTCGTTTAAGTGCAGCGGGAATTGTCGTGTCAATCGGCCATACCAACGCAACATACAAGGAAGCACGCCAAGGCTTTGAATCAGGTATTACCTTCGCGACACACCTCTTTAATGCAATGACACCAATGGTTGGTCGTGAACCAGGGGCTGTCGGTGCTATATACGACACACCAGAGGTTTACGCAGGGATCATTGCTGACGGTTTCCATGTCGACTACGCAAACATACGAATTGCTCATAAAATCAAAGGAGAGAAGCTGGTTTTGGTGACGGATGCCACAGCTCCAGCAGGCGCTAACATTGATCACTTTATTTTTGTCGGTAAGAAAGTATATTACCGAGATGGTAAGTGTGTTGATGAAAACGGCACACTAGGCGGCTCAGCTCTGACGATGATTGAAGCAGTTCAGAATACAGTTGAGCACGCAGGTATCGCTTTAGACGAAGCTCTACGAATGGCCACACTGTACCCTGCAACAGCAATTGGTGTTGCGGATCGTCTTGGCCGAATTCGAACTGGCATGGTGGCAAACCTGACTGTTTTCGATCGTGACTTCAATGTAAAAGCGACGGTTGTTAACGGACAATACGAGCACAATTAAGCATGAATGGCGGACAAATTGGTAATGTAGATTTAGTAAAACAGCTTAACAGCGCTGCGGTATACAGGCTGATAGATCAGCAAGGTCCTATCTCCCGAATTCAAGTCGCGGATGTTAGCCAACTGGCTCCCGCGAGTGTTACCAAAATAACCCGCCAACTTTTAGAGCGTGGCCTAATTAAAGAAGTCGCTCAGCAAGCTTCGACTGGTGGCCGCCGAGCTATCTCGTTGACTACCGAAGTCAAACCTTTTCACTCTGTTGCAGTTCGCCTGGGTCGCGACTACATACAATTTTGTTTGTATGATTTAGGTGGAACTGCATTAGCAGAAGATCAACACGAGCTACATTATACCAACCAGGAAAACCTTATTGCTGGTCTTATAGATCTATTAAAAGATTTCATGAATCGCAATCAAGACAAGATTGACCAGTTAATAGCAATTGGTATTACTCTGCCTGGTTTGGTTAACCCAACGACCGGTGTGGTTGAATACATGCCGAATACAGACGTCGATAACCTTGCTCTTGGTGAAATAATCAGCGAGAAATTTAATACGTCCTGTTTTGTTGGCAACGACGTGCGCGGAATGGCATTAGCTGAACACTATTTCGGTGCAAGCCAAGATTGCCAAGACTCCATTCTGGTTAGTGTTCATCGAGGGACGGGGGCTGGCATTATTGTCAATGGCCAAGTCTTTCTTGGATTTAACCGCAATGTCGGCGAAATTGGTCATATTCAAATCGATCCTCTTGGAGAACAGTGCCAATGTGGTAACTTTGGCTGTTTGGAGACGGTAGCTGCAAATCCTGCTATTGTGCAACGAGTAAAACAGCTAATTGCACAAGGTTATGAGTCGAGCCTGGCTGAGCTTGAAAAAATTACGATTCAAGATATTTGTGCGCATGCCATTGATGGCGACGAGCTGGCTAAACAAAGTCTGGTCCGCGTTGGTAATCAGCTAGGTAAAGCCATTGCGATCACAATCAACTTATTTAATCCTCAAAAAATCGTTATTGCCGGTGATATTACCGCTGCGCAAGAAATTGTATTCCCAGCCATTCAACGAAATGTTGAAAACCAGTCGTTAAAGACTTTCCATAGTGGTCTTCCTATCGTCGCCTCACTCATTGACAAACGGCCAACAATGGGGGCATTTGCAATGATCAAACGTTCAATGCTTAACGGCGTTTTGTTACAAAAGTTATTAGAAGACTAAGTTTATCCAACTAATTGAGTTACAATCTCGGGCTGTGTTTGCACAGCCCGTTTTTGCATATCAGGAAACTCCTCAACAGTATGGAAATCATTCTAATTTCTACCGCATTTTTAGCTGGCTTTATCGCTCTGAAATGCGCCCTTCCCCCGCTAGTTGGCTTTTTACTCGCAGGATTTGGATTACACGCGTTTGGCTATCAAAGTAATGATGTCATTGCCAATCTGGCTGATCTCGGCGTTACTCTACTTTTGTTCACTATTGGGCTAAAGCTCGATGTAAAAACACTGTTATCCAAAGAAATTTGGGGAGGTGCGACAGTACACAACGTCTTATCGACTGCCGTATTCACCATCGCACTAGCTGGGTTAAAACTGCTAGGGATTACCTCTCTGGTGAGCATGGATATTAGCCAACTTTTACTACTGGCCTTTGCTTTGTCATTTTCAAGTACGGTTTTCGCGGTAAAGACACTGCAAGAGAAAGGAGAAATGAGCGCAACGTACGGCACCATCGCGATTGGTATCCTAGTTATGCAAGATATCTTTGCTGTGGTCTTTCTGACAGTTTCTACCGGGAAAGTACCAGAGTGGTATGCCATTGCTTTGTTCGGCCTACCTCTGCTTCGACCTCTGTTCTACAGATTGCTGGATAGAGTTGGTCACGGCGAGATGTTGGTGTTGTTTGGTATATTCTTCGCCCTTGTTGTCGGTGCTGGTTTATTTGAACTTGTGGGTATGAAACCAGATCTTGGTGCCCTTATTTTAGGTATGCTGCTGGCAGGTCACAGCAAAGCATCTGAGCTTTCAAAATCACTGTTTAATATGAAAGAGCTCTTCTTAGTTTGCTTTTTCTTAAATATCGGCCTGTCTGCATCGCTAAGCGTTACTGGAATCGCGCTCGCTGTCTTATTTATTGTGTTACTACCAATTAAAGGCTTGCTTTACTTTTTAACGATTAATTACTTTAACTTCCGAGTCCGTACCTCTTTACTCGCCTCCTTATCACTGTTCAACTACAGTGAATTTGGACTGATTGTCGGCGGCTTGGCCTATAAAATGGGTTGGATGCCGAGTGACATGTTAGCCGCAATCGCCGTGGCGGTATCCTTATCATTCATTATCTCAGCCCCACTGAACCGCCTGAGCAATAAAATCTATCAGCATTCAGGTAAGTGGCTCCAAGAGACCTCTGCGGAAAAACTCAACCAACGAGATCAACTCATCAACCCTGGTCATGCTCAGATTCTTATTCTGGGGATGGGTCGAATCGGCACTGGTGCTTATGATGAATTATGTGCGCGCTACGGCAAAATTTCTCTCGGCATAGAAATTCGTGAAGATGCAGCGCTACGACATCGGGAAGAAGGTCGTAATGTCATTTCCGGTGATGCTACTGACCCAGACTTTTGGGAGAGAATCCTTGATACTGGCAATGTGCAACTGGTGTTATTGGCTATGCCCCATCATCAGGGTAATCAGACCGCTTTGGAACAGCTCCAACGAAGAAACTACAAAGGACAAATTGCGGCTATAGCAGAGTACCCAGATCAGCTTGATGGTTTGTTAGAAAATGGCGTTCACGCAGCATTCAATATCTACAATGAGGCAGGTAGTGGTTTCGCGCGACACGTTTGTCAGCAACTTGAGCCCAAATTCACGCCCGCAAAATAAGCACCCAAGTGAATAAAACCACAAGCCTACCAGTCAAATGGTAGGCTTTTTTGTTTAAATTTCACGCCAAACCTTAATTTCATTCACTAAAACAAGCAAATAATTAAACAACATCTAAAGGCTTAGGGGTTTTATAATTTTTTTTATCACAAAGCGTTGCTTTTTTTACTCAAACTGGCAAATTGAAGCCATACCGATTAGATATTGTTTAGTTTAAAAAGGATGTTGTATGTGTTCAGTATTTGGCATTTTAGACATAAAAAGTGATGCTGCGGCATTACGCCCGATCGCATTAGAAATGTCGAAAAAGCTTCGTCACCGTGGTCCAGACTGGTCTGGCATCTACTCTTCAGAGCGAGCGATCCTAGCTCATGAACGCTTGGCCATCGTAGGTTTGAATAGCGGAGCTCAACCACTATACAGCCCTGACAAAAAACTAATCCTTGCGGTAAACGGCGAGATCTACAACCACAAAGAGATTCGTGCTCGTTACGAAGGCAAGTATGAATTCCAAACTGACTCAGATTGTGAAGTAATTCTTGCGCTATACCAAGATATGGGTGCAGACCTTCTGGAAGAGTTGAACGGCATTTTCGCATTCGTTCTTTACGATGAAGAGAAAGATGAGTACTTAATTGGTCGAGACCACATCGGTATTATTCCTCTTTACCAAGGCTTTGACGAACACGGCAACTACTACATTGCTTCTGAAATGAAGGCACTTGTGCCAGTATGTAAAACAGTGAGCGAATTTCCCCCAGGTAGCTACTACAGCTCTAAAGACTCAGAGCCTCAGCGCTACTACGTTCGCGACTGGAATGAATACGCAGCGGTTCAAGGCAATAGCACCAGCAAAGAAGAACTGACGGAAGCGTTAGAAGCAGCAGTAAAACGCCAGCTTATGACTGACGTTCCTTACGGTGTACTTCTATCGGGTGGTTTGGATTCATCCATCACATCTGCTGTTGCTAAACGTTATGCAGCAATGCGTATTGAAGACGATGAAAAATCAGAGGCTTGGTGGCCACAACTACACTCATTTGCTGTTGGTCTAGAAGGCGCTCCAGATTTAAAAGCAGCACGTGAAGTTGCAGATAAAATTGGTACAGTACACCACGAAATGACCTATACCATTCAAGAAGGTCTTGATGCCATTCGTGACGTGATTTACCACATCGAAACCTACGATGTAACAACGATTCGCGCTTCGACGCCGATGTTCCTAATGGGACGTAAAATTAAAGCGATGGGGATCAAAATGGTACTATCTGGCGAAGGTGCGGACGAAATCTTCGGTGGTTACCTGTATTTCCATAAAGCGCCAAACGCACAAGAGTTCCACGAAGAAACAGTACGTAAACTTCTTGCTCTGAACATGTTTGACTGTGCACGCGCAAACAAATCGTTGGCTGCGTGGGGTGTCGAAGGCCGAGTACCTTTCTTAGACAAAGAATTCATCGACGTAGCAATGCGCCTAAACCCAGCGGACAAAATGTGTGGTAACGGAAAAATGGAAAAACATATCCTACGTGAGTGTTTTGAACATTACCTACCAGACTCAATTGCATGGCGCCAAAAAGAACAATTCTCTGATGGCGTAGGTTATAGCTGGATTGATACTTTGAAAGCAGTTGCTGCAGAAAAAGTAACGGATCAACAAATGGAAACGGCGCAGTACCGCTTCCCTTACAACACACCAACCACTAAAGAAGGTTATGTGTACCGTGAAATCTTTGAAGAACTGTTCCCGCTACCATCAGCAGCAGAATGTGTACCTGGCGGCCCTTCAGTGGCATGTTCTTCAGCTAAAGCAATCGAATGGGATGAATCATTCAAGAACTGTGTAGACCCATCAGGCCGAGCAGTACAGGCCGTTCACAACGACGCTTACTGATTAGTAAACAAAAATAGATAGTTAAGGGGCTGGTTAAACCAGCCCCTTTTGTATTGAATAATACTGACTATAGTTATACCAATCGTAGTAAATAACTGGTAATTCTAGCTTGTTAAAACACTCGATAACTGCGTTACCTTTTTCGTTAACAAAGAAGTTTGATTGTAGAATAACTACTTATCGAAAAATTTTGCCTTGTTCTCAAGCATTTTCCCTACGCTATTTCTGATCACTTACTTACTGTGATTGGTATTAATAAACGAATTGTATTGGGTAAACGTTTATGTCAGATCTAAGTCGCAGTTATCAATACTAACTGGTACACGCTTTGTAATCATCTGTACCAGCATAATTGAACGTTTCTCGCCATCCTGCTCATGGAAAATCGCATCAATGCCCGCAAACTGACCGCTCTTAACTCTGACTTGGTCACCAGGTTTCGGCATGCTTACACAAGCTGCGTTCTCACTGCAACATTTCTCGATTTGCTTCAATTCAAAGACAAGGTCACCTTGCACTTCTTTTGGTTGAGCGCCAAACCGTACAAAATCGACAACTCCGCGGGTGGAGCGAACTGATGTAAAGTTTGGACCCTTCTCGTAGTCAAAACGTGCAAACACATAGCTAGGGAACAGTGGCTCTTCGACTTTTTGTCTTTTACCACGCAATATTTTCTCAACTTCTACAGTCGGATAAAAACACTCCACCCCTTGATTTTCAAGATGCAGCTGCGCCCTAATCTGCTCACCTCGTTTACAATAAAGTAGATACCAACGTTTCATTTTTACTAGCCAGTTATATTTTTTCAAGCATCCTAGCATTAAGCTAAAGATGAGTCATGGGCATTTCTTCTATCTATAGAATTATAGATAAACGCCGATCACATAAATCAAATCCTCGTTAATATTTGTTCAAATATCCCTCACACTCAAAAGTGAAAAATTAGTTTTAACCACGAATATTACCCAGCAATTATTCTACAAATACAATCAAAAACAGATACTTGAACAATGTTTATCCTAATTATACAAAACATTTAGTTTGTAAATTGGTACACATAAAGGTATAAATTCCACTCGAAAAATGTAACAACTATTACTAAAAGATTATATGTCAAACCAACATCAATATTTTGGCCATCCACGTGGCCTGTTTTTACTTTTCGGCACAGAGTTGTGGGAGCGCTTTTCCTATTATGCAATGCGTGCCATCCTCGTACTTTACCTCACAGATACCACCATGAACGGTGGCCTTGGCTGGACAACTAAAGATGCGTTAGATCTTTATGGTATCTATACCGGCCTTGTTTACATTACTCCACTTATCGGTGGTTACTTAGCGGATAACTATCTCGGCCAACGTCGTTCTATTTTGCTTGGCGGTGCTTTGATGGCTATAGGTCAATTTACGCTGGCGTTGCCAGCCGATGCGCTTGGCCTGGGTTCACTCCATACGTTCTACTTAGGTTTAGCTCTGCTGATTGCTGGTAATGGCCTGTTCAAACCAAACATCTCTACCATGGTTGGTGACCTTTACAATGAAGGGGACAACCGTCGTGATGGCGCATTCACTATCTTTTACATGGGTATCAACCTTGGCGCTTTACTGGCTGGTGTTGTCGCAGGCTCTGTGACCAACTCCTTTGGCTGGAAAGCCGGTTTTGTTGCAGCGGGTATCGGTATGCTTATGAGCCTTGTTATGCAAATGACACTCGCTCAATCCTGGCTTGGCGATATTGGCCGAGAGCCTGCAGCAAAACGTGCGCTGGCAAATCAGGGCTCAAATAAGAAACAGCCACTAACTAAAGAAGAAGTGGACCGCATCAAGGTTATTCTCGTGATGAGCCTGTTTACGATCGTATTCTGGGCTGGCTTTGAACAAGCGGGTGGTCTGATGAACATCTACACCCAGCAGTATACCGACCGTATGATTGGAAGCTTTGAAGTGCCTGCTGCCTGGTTCCAGTCTCTTAACCCATTCTTTATCATTACGCTTGCACCTGTACTTGCTGTTCTTTGGGTCAAACTTGGCAAACGCGAACCAAACTCACCAGTGAAATTTGCATTGGCAATGTTCTTCCTGGCTCTGGGCTTCCTATGTATGGTTGGTGCTGTCATTGAGCAAGGCGGTGATACCACCGTGAAAACGTCAATGCTATGGTTGGTTGGTGCATTCTTCTTCCATACACTGGGTGAACTATGCCTATCACCTATCGGCTTGTCATTAGTAACGAAACTTGCACCTTTGCGTTTGGCATCATTAATGATGGGCGCGTGGTTCGGTTGTAACGCGATTGCGAACTACGTCGCTGGTTATGTGGGTTCTCACGTGGGCGAACTGGGTGCGATGGCAATCTTTAGTGGCATTGCCGCCAGTGCAACAGTCAGCGGCGTGATTTTGCTGCTGTTCTCTAACACGCTTGTCCGCTGGATGCACGGTGCCGAAAGCTCAGCGAGCAACGCAGAACAAGTAGAAGAGCAACAAGTACAAGTAGCTTAATCCACCATTCAAACTAAAAAGGGTCGCACTTGCGACCCTTTTTGTTAGGCACATTTAATGACAACGATTAAAGCTTATTGCGAACTAACTCTGCCATCATATCAATATGTCGATCATCATCATTCAGACACGGAATGTAATTAAACTGCTCACCGCCTGCTTCTAAGAAAATATGTTTGTTCTCTCCTGCGATTTCTTCTAATGTTTCCAAACAATCCGAAGAAAATGCCGGTGTCATAATGTCGAGCTTTTTCACGCCTTTTGCAGGCAAGGTTTCCAGCGTTTTATCAGTGTATGGCTGTAACCACTCTTCACGCCCAAAACGGGACTGATAAGCCATCCCTATCTGCGTTTCATTCAATCCAAGTGCTTCACCTAGCAAACGGGTGGTTGTTTCACAATGCTGAGGATAAATGTCACCGTTATCTGCAAAACGTTTCGGTATGCCGTGATAGGAACATAACAGATACTCACCTTGCCCATGTTCAGCCCAATACGCTCGTACGGATTGAGCCAAGGCATCAATGAACATTGGATGGTCGTGATAATCACGAATTAAGCTATATGCAGGTATGACTGGTAATTTCTTAAATGCTTTGGTTATCCCGTCAGACACCGCTGCCGTTGTTGTACCTGAATACTGAGGATACAAAGGCAGTACGATGACCTCATCGACTCCTCGTGCCAGTAAGGCTTCAAAACCAGCGTGTAAACTTGGATTACCATAAGTCATGCCAAGCTCTACGGGCACATCTAACTGTTGAGCGAGCTTCTTCGCTTGGCGCTTTGAGTACACCATCAGAGGGGAACCCTCTTCCATCCAAACGGACTCATAAAGCTTGGCAACTTTTGGCGCACGTATTGGCAAAATAACCCCGTGCAAAATTGGACACCAAAGCCATCGTGTCATGTCGACCACGCGATGATCATGAAGAAACTGGCTCAAGAAGCGCTTAACAGCAGCAGCAGTTGGTTCGTCAGGTGTACCCAAGTTAACCAGAAGCACACCTTGTTTTTTTATTGTTTGCATAGCGTCCTTTTGTTTCCTGCTTATACCAATGCCAGTCAGTGTAACCAGTAATATTGATACGATAATAGCTGGAATTGATTATAAAAACGTATAAAAAAAGCGACCTTACGGTCGCTTAACTATAACAAAATTCTTAAAAATTTTGATAATAGGTATTACCTATTATGCTAATGCCTTCTCGATATCAGCACTTACTTCAGCAACTTGTTTAGTACCATCAAATTTTAGGTACTTAGTATTACCCGCTTCAGCTTCTTTACCGTAGTAGTTGATTAGCGGCGCAGTTTGATCATGGTAAACACCCAGACGTGCACGTACAGTCTCTTCTTTGTCGTCATCACGAACAACAAGATCTTCACCTGTTACGTCATCTTTACCTTCCACTTTAGGTGGGTTGTAAACAACGTGGTAGGTACGACCTGAAGGTAGGTGTGCACGACGACCCGCCATGCGCTCTACGATTACGTCGTCAGCGACGTCGAATTCGATTACGTAATCCACGTCAACGCCCATCTCTTTAAGGCCGTCAGCCTGAGGGATAGTGCGCGGGAAACCATCTAGTAGGAAACCTTTTGCGCAATCGTCTTGAGCGATACGCTCCTTGATAAGGCCAAGAATGATTTCATCAGAAACTAGCTGACCAGCGTCGATAACAGATTTAGCTTGCTTACCAAGCTCTGTACCTGCTTTGATTGCCGCACGAAGCATATCACCAGTAGAGATTTGTGGAATACCGTATTTTTCCATGATGAAGTTTGCTTGTGTGCCTTTACCTGCACCTGGAGCACCTAGAAGAATGATGCGCATGATTTATCCTCTTTAATATGTAAGATTTATACCGAAGCTCACAATAGCTGGACTTCCTAGATATAAAACCTTAGAAGCGCTCGCAACGATAAGTTTCGGTATAACGTAGCGTTTAGGCGGCAAAAATACACGCCTTATGACTGACATTCAAGTGACAGATTCTATCACAGGTTATGTAAGCAAAGAGTGAACTAAGACTAAAGAATGTTAACAACCGCATTTTTATGCTGTTATTGACTAATAACTCAACACTCATAATGTAAATTTTTGCGGCACCATACAAAAAGCTCGCAATAAGCGAGCTTTTTGATATGAAGTGACAATTAAACCTTAGTCAAAAGCTTGTTGATGGCGCTCAAAAACTGCGCAGGGTCTTCCATTGAACCGCGCTCTGCGAGCATGGCCTCGCCAAGAAGTACCTCAACCCAGCGACCAAACGCTTCTTCATCCGCTTCATCGGCCATGCGTTTTACCAATGCATGTTCCGGGTTAATTTCAAAGATGTACTTCACTTCTGGTACCGCTTGACCTGCTGCTGCAAGAAGCTTAGCCATTTGTGTACCCATCTCGTAATCATCCGTGACGACTACAGCCGGAGTTGAAGCAAGCTTAAAGGTCGTACGAACTTCTTTAACACGTTCACCTAAGTAAGCTTTTGTGCGCTCGACAACCGATTTAAACTCTTCTTCAGTCTCTTTCTGTTTTTCTTTCTCTGCTTCATCTTCAAAGTTGCTGAGATCGAGACCTGCTTTCGTGATTGACTGGAACTGCTTACCATCAAATTCATTCAGGTAGTTCATCAACCATTCATCAATACGATCGTACATCAAGATAACTTCGATGCCTTTCGCTTTGAACTGTTCTAAGTGAGGGCTGTTTTTCGCCGCTGCGTAGCTATCTGCTGTCAGGTAGTAGATTTTATCCTGACCTTCTTTCATACGCGCAACGTAATCAGCCAGCGCAACAGTTTGCTCAGCAGAGTCCACGTCTGTAGACGCAAAACGTAACAGACTGGCAATTTTCTCTTTATTGGCGAAATCTTCCGCCGGGCCTTCTTTCAATACAAGACCGAACTCTTTCCAGAATGACTGGTATTTTTGTTCGTCATTCTTCGCCATACGCTCTAGCATCGTAAGTACACGTTTCGTACAAGCGTTACGTAAAGACTGAGTCACTTTGTTGTCTTGCAGAATTTCACGTGACACGTTGAGTGGTAAATCATTCGAGTCTATCAGACCACGCACAAAACGTAGGTAAGACGGCATGAATTGCTCTGCGTCATCCATGATGAATACGCGTTGAACATACAGTTTCAGACCAGATTTGTGGTCGCGGTTCATCATGTCCCAAGGCGCTTTAGCTGGGATGTATAGTAGACTCGTGTAGTCGTTTTTACCTTCTACTCGGTTGTGACTCCACACCAAAGGGTCAGCGAAGTCATGCGAAACGTGTTTGTAAAATTCTTGATATTCTTCTTCTGAAATATCTGACTTATTGCGAGTCCATAGAGCTTGAGCCTTGTTAATTTGCTCCCACTTTTTCTCGCCAGTTTCTTTACCTTCCTCGTCGCGTGCCGCAGTCTGGATAGAAACAGGGATACCAATATGGTCAGAGTACTTACTGATCACTTCGCGCAGACGCCATTCACTCAGGAATTCTTTACCTTCCTCACGCATATGCAGAATGATGTCAGTACCTCGAGACTCTTTTACGATGTTTTCAATCGTGTAGTCACCTTCTCCCGCAGAGTGCCATTGTACGGCTTCTTCTGCCGAAACACCTGCAGCGCGAGTACGTACGGTAACTGCATCTGCCACGATAAACGCAGAGTAGAAACCGACGCCAAACTGACCAATCAGTTGAGAGTCTTTACTTTGCTCTTCAGACAGTTTTGAGAAGAAATCGGCAGTACCTGATTTTGCAATAGTCCCTAGGTGTTCGATCACATCTTCACGGCTCATGCCGATGCCGTTGTCAGAAATCGTTAACGTGTTTGTATTTTCGTCAAACGACAGCTTAACGCCAAGATCCGCGTTACCTTGATATAAATCTGGGTTAGATAGCGCCTGAAAACGCAATTTGTCGGCTGCATCTGATGCGTTAGAAATCAGCTCGCGCAAAAAGATCTCTTTGTTGGAATAAAGAGAATGGATCATTAAGTGAAGTAGTTGTTTTACTTCTGATTGAAAACCACGAGTTTCTTTATTTTGAGATACGGTTTCGCTCATGTTTGCTCCATAACATCTACACTAACAAACTATTTCAGAGAGGAAAGTTCTTCGCTTATTCCCATCAAATAGTCTCACTAATCTGTCATGTAACATGCGGCTGACAAATATAAATTCAAGGTCAATTAAGCTAAAAGCCGTGTTTTTTTTAAAAAATTTAATTATCCTACCCGCCGGAACACATCTAAAACGTCGTGCATATCCCATACGCATACATAAAAATGTGATATAAATCACTACAATTACAGATTCATCCATCTAAGAAGAACTAAATGACTAGCATTGGCACCAAATTTCTACTTGCTCAAAGGTTTACTTTTGACCCAAATAGTAATTCGCTCGCTGACCAACAAAACGGCAACGAAGTTGTACGATTAGGAAGCAACGAAAGCCGCATACTCCTGATGTTGGCAGAAAGACCCAACGAAGTTTTAACCCGTAATGAGCTCCACGAGTTCGTATGGCGTGAACAAGGTTTTGAGGTGGATGACTCAAGCCTTACTCAAGCGATCTCAACTCTGCGTAAGATGTTGAAGGATTCAACCAAATCTCCAGAGTTCGTTAAAACCGTACCAAAACGTGGCTACCAACTTATTTGCTCTGTTGAGCGCATGAATCCGCTGTACTCTGATCTTAACTCGGAAACTGAAGAGCTAACTGCAGACGATGAGTTACCTAAAGCAGAAGACGTGGACATCTCAGATGAAGCTGCAATAAGAGCGACTACAGAGTCGACAGAGTTAAATGAATCAAACACCGAGCAACCTCAAACTCAGGCAACAAGGAGACCTAATAAATGGTTACCTCGCTTGATTTTACTTGTGGCCGCTCTGCTCCCTATTTGCGTTCTGCTATTCACCAATCCTGCAGAGTCCAAGTTCCGTCAGATCGGTGTATACCAAAATGTGCCTGTTCTGACACCGGTTAACCACCCTCAAATCAATGATTGGCTGCCTTCCATCAAGCAATGTGTGGAGCGCTACGTAGAGCATCATGCGAAAGATTCATTACCTGTTGAAGTCATTGCCACTGGTGGGCAAAACAACCAATTGGTACTGAACTACGTTCATGACATAAATCACTCGTATGAGAACGTCACTCTGCGTATTTTGGCGGGACAAAACGACACAGCAGATATCTGCAAATAAAGGAGGCCAATATGAAGATAAAATTTCCATCTGCGGTTTTGGCCGTATCCATTCTTTTCAGTGCTTGGTTGTATTGGGGAAGTGACCTGAAAGTCGAGCAGGTTCTTACAGCAAATGAGTGGCAGTCAACAATGGTGACTCTCATTACTGATGAGTTACCGAATGACACCGTTGGCCCTCTGCGTCGCGTCAATGTCGAATCGAATGTGAAATACCTGCCGAATGGCGAATATATCCGTGTTGCCAACATTACACTGTTTGCTCAAGGCTCAACGGCTGAGTCCAAAATTAGTATTTCCGAGAAAGGGCGCTGGGAAGTAAGTGATAATTATCTGCTTGTTTCTCCGTCTGAGTTCAAAGATATTTCATCTTCGCATTCGAAAGACTTTTCTGCAGAACAATTACGCCTGATTACTCAAATATTTAGGCTAGACGCAGAACAAAGCCGTCGCATTGATGTTGTTAATGAGAAAGCCTTGCTCCTTACTAGCCTAAACCACGGCTCTACAGTACTGTTCAAAAACTAATTACTCTCAGATGATAAGGGGCGATGATGCCCCCTCGATTTTACACATGGATTGGATAGACACCTTCACTCTCTTTTTTGGCTCACTTGTCGCCAACACGCTTGCATCACTTTCGGGTGGCGGCGCGGGATTATTGCAATTTCCTTTATTAATATTTTTAGGATTACCTTTTTCTGTCGCACTTGGTACCCATAAAGTCGCTTCTGTTGCTTTGGGCTTAGGTGCGGCAAGCACTCATCTAAAAGCAGGCACGATCAAACTCCCCGTCGCTCTTTACCTTATTCTGGTAGGCAGTATCGGGGTCATCATTGGTGCCAATATCATCGTCCATATTCCTGATGGTATTGCAACGAGGATGTTAGGTGTCATGATCCTTGCACTCGGCATCTATTCCCGACTGAAAAAACAGTTGGGCCAATCAGAAATCATTATGCACCGTGATCGACTTGGTTGGATTATTGGCGGCTTCGGTCTAATGTTGATTGGAATCATCAATGGCTCACTGACTGCCGGATCTGGTTTACTCGTTACTCTGTTTTTAGTTCGCTGGTTTGGGTTTGATTATAAACAAGCGGTCGCTTACACCATGATTTGTGTCGGTTTATTTTGGAATGGCATCGGTGGCGTTGCCGTTGTTCAGGCAGGTGCACCGATTCACTGGGCATGGTTACCCGTTCTGCTATTAAGTTCCTTCTTGGGAGGAAGTCTGGGAGCTTGGGGAGCCACTCGATATAGCAACCGAGTGATTAAAATTGCCTTTGAGATTCTCACCTTTGCCGTCGGCATTAAACTGCTGGTTTAATTCAGCTAAAAGGAAAACAAAATGGATAAAGCCGTCATAAACATTTATTACTGTCGCCAATGCAACTGGATGTTACGTTCAACATGGCTTTCGCAAGAACTGCTGCATACGTTCAGTGAAGAAATAGAATCCATTAGCCTACATCCAGATACTGGTGGCCGATTCGAAATATTCTGCAACGGTCAGCAAATCTGGGAACGTAAAAAAGATGGTGGATTTCCAGAAGCCAAAGTGTTGAAGCAAAGGGTCAGAGACATTATTGATCCTGAGCGAGATTTAGGTCATTCAGACACAAAATAAGGGAACCCAAGGTTCCCTATCACCGCAGGTTGAACTGGTACACTCGACGGCTCCCAACAGCAGAACAATAGCTAGATTGTTGTCTGCGATAGAACCTCACCGTCTGGTGTTTGTACTACTAGTTTGTTTCCGTTCATCAAGCCGTAGCTTCGAGGCAAGCCATTACGAGGAAAAGTCATAGAACCCGGATTGAAGATAGTCACGCCATCTTGTAATTCCGCAACAGGGACGTGGGTGTGGCCATGTGCAATCACATCCCCCTCTTTGAGTTCCGGACGCTTGATACCGTTGTATACATGACCATGAGTTAAAAACAGGCGTTGACCGGATTCAAGCAAAACCCAGGCATAGTCCATCATCATAGGAAAAGTTAACAGCATCTGATCCACTTCACTATCACAGTTACCACGAACTGCGATGATCTGATTGCTGTACTGATTTAATAGCTCAGCGACCTGTGATGGGTTATACCCCTCAGGTATCGGGTTTCTAGGCCCGTGATTGAGAATATCCCCCAACAGAATCAAATGCTCAGCTCCAGACGCAATAAACAGCTCAATAGTTTCTTTAGCCGCAGGTAAAGAGCCATGCAAATCTGAGGCAAAAAATAGTTTCACGGCATTATCTCCTCAAAATGTATGAGGCTATTCTACGTCATTCTGGCGATAGCTCAACCAGCTTACTGGTCACGCACAAACTCAATCATCATTGGCAACAAATACACCCATACAGCGTAACCTGCACCGAAAAGTACCACTAGCCAAAAAACCATTGAGATGAACTTCGATTTTGCTAAATGATTCAGTGGATCCGGCTCACCACATCCAGGGCAGGTATGCGCTCGTTTAGAAATCTGTTTCTCACACACCGGACAAGCAACTAAGGGCATGATAATAATCCTCGACTATAAGCTTAGGGAACAAAGAATAAATGCCAGAGAACACATATGCAACATCTTAAATAATCAATACGTTAGAGATTATTCACTTTCGCCGACTTGAGAAAGCATTCTCCTTGATTACGGTTTCGGTCAGTCTCTTATCATGCCGTTAATCACGATGTTGTTATAGCTGACCATACCGATGACCTCGCCATCTTCAATGACTGGTGCACGGCTAATACCGAATCGTTCAAACAATCTGGCACAGTATTTCACGTTCATGTCTGGGCCGACGCACAGAGCAGGCTTTGTCATGATTTCATAGATATTGGTACGTTGAGGAGCCCGGTTATTCGCTAATACTTTTTTTGCAATATCATTCATCAGCACAATACCGAACTCATCATTGTCATCACGCTTCTTAACCACCAGTGCTTTAACCTGATATTTTTTGGCCAATGTAATACCTTCGTATACCGTCATCAGTCCATCAACCATAACGTAAGTCGCAGCCATTACATCTCTCACTCGTACTATCGCCTGATTACTCATAGTTCATCCTCAACGACCTTAGCCAAAGTCTCGACTTGGTGGGCAACACCAACGGCATCTTCAATATCAATTTGTATCGCAATACCCTGCCCTGACTCCCGGTCAAATTCGCCTACCTCACTGATGGTTTCCAATATATGCCGGGAGAGGTGCTCCTCTACAACAAACAACAACACATCTTTTTGCACTTCCAAAGTTAAGCCAAAAAAGGTTCGTTTTTGATTGAGCCCCTGTCCACGAGCATTATTAATGACCGTTGCTCCTGTCGCTCCAGCATCCCGAGCGGCATCAAGCACCTTGTCTGTTCTGGCATCTTCAACAAACGCAAGTATCAATTTAAAGCGCATTTTCTTCGTCCTCCGAGATGTCTTTATTAAGCCACTGACTAATTTGTGCATATCCCATTACGGATATCATCGGAAACAAACTGGCAAAGGCAATCAAACCAAAACCGTCTATCATTGGGTTTCTCCCCGGCACCGTTGACGCGAGGCCCAACCCCAGAGCAGTAACAAGCGGTACGGTTACTGTTGAAGTCGTTACTCCGCCTGAATCATAAGCTAACGGGACGATTAACTGGGGAGCATAAAAAGTCTGGACGACCACGACGATATAACCTGCAATGATGTAATAGTGAATCGGGTCTCCCGCTACAATCCGATAACTGCCCAACGCTATCCCAATCGCAACGCCTAGTGCCACCGCTACACGCAGACCAGTCACACGAATACTGCCACCGGACACCTGATTGGCTTTAATCGCCACCGCGATTAATGATGGCTCCGCAATCGTCGTGCTGAAACCAATAAAAAAGGCAAAGGTATACACCCAATAATAGTCGACCCATTCCAGCTGCTGTCCAACCGATACTTTGAACTCACGTAAGAAGTCAGGATTCGTGAGTTGTATTGCCATGGTTTCTCCCAGAGGAAACAACGCCATGTCTAATCCGAGTAAAAACAGAGACAAACCTAAAATGACATAGGCAAACCCGAACAGCACTTTTTTCAGGTTATTAACTGGCCGACGGAGTACTGCGAGCTGAAAACCAAATATGATGGCGGCGATAGGGATAACATCACGAATGGTGGTAAATATAGTGCTAAAAAATTGCTCAAATGAAATCATGCCACAACCATCCCATAGACCATGACAAACATCATAGGCAGCAAAGAAGCAAAAGCGATCAATCCAAAACCGTCAACCATCGGGTTCCGCCCTTTGATTGAAGAGGCAAGTCCCACGCCAAGCGCCGTCACAAGTGGCACGGTAATCGTTGATGTCGTCACTCCTCCTGAATCGTAAGCCACTCCTATGATAGATTCAGGTGCAAACCAGGTTAACACCACCACACCGACGTACCCGCCAATGATCATGTAATGGATTGGCCAACCTTTCAAAATTCGAAGCACACCAATAACGATCGCTATCCCGACCGACAAAGCCACTGTCACACGAAGCCCGGTGCCATAATCATGCATTGACTGCGGGGAGTTAGTAATCATGCCACCCTCCGCAGCCACCTGAGCGGATTTCTCTGCAACGGCGGTCAATGCGGGCTCTGCAATGGTGGTGCCAAACCCTAAACAAAAAGCGAAGACTAATAACCAGAACACACTGCCCTTTTTCGCAAACGCCTGAGCCATGCTTTCACCAATCGGGAAAAGGCCGAGTTCTAATCCAAAAATAAAAAACGTGAGTCCTAAAATGACGAATAATAAGCCAAGAAGAATGGAAACCAGATTCGGCAAAGGCTCTTGTAATACGACTAGTTGAAAAAAAACGATGACAATGACAATTGGCAAAAGATCGCGCGCACTATTGAGGAGAGCCCGAAAAAGAGCAACAAATGCTTCCATATCTCCCCTCTTGGTGAACGCTGTATATAGCCAAAGTGATACTTAATTGACACGACTTAATACCAGTCTGGCATAAATTGCTTGATGCAAATGTGAACAAGTCAGTGTCACCAATAACAAACAGTTACAATTTTTCATTATGTGAAGTTGATACGAAAGTTCGATTTTTACGAAGAACTCTGACGTACGCTGAATACACTGAGGGAATGTGATCACGCGACAAGCAAAGTGACTATACTGTTGTCATGTTTGTTCCAATTCATGAGAAGCCATGAATATATTACTAACCGGCGGAACCGGATTTATCGGCTCAGAGTTGCTTAAACTACTCACTACACATCGTGTAGTGCTATTAACACGTTCACCAGAAAAAGCCAGACAGCAACTCAAACATGCCGACCTTGGTAATATTGAGTATATCGATTCTCTGGCTCATCTGGCTGACCTCAATCATATTGACGCAGTGATTAACCTTGCGGGGGAGCCTATCGCAGACAAGCGATGGACAAAGAAGCAGAAAGATAAAATCTGCAAAAGCCGCTGGCACATAACAGAGAAAATTGTCGAATTGATCCACGCCAGTACCAAACCTCCGGCGGTATTTATCAGTGGATCCGCTGTTGGCTATTATGGCGACCAACAAGAGCACCCTTTTGACGAGTGTCTGCATGTCAACAATAACGATTTTCCCCATATTGTCTGCCAACAGTGGGAGCAGATTGCAAAGCGTGCAGAATCTGAAAATACTCGCGTTTGTTTATTGCGAACTGGGGTTGTACTCGGCCTGAATGGCGGTGCGCTGGCAAAAATGTTACTGCCCTACAAGTTAGGCCTAGGTGGACCTCTTGGAAGCGGAAACCAATACATGCCCTGGATTCATATTCTCGATATGGTCCGCGCTATTATCTATTTACTAAACACTCCTCACGCACACGGCGCGTTCAACATGTGCGCGCCGCACCCGGTAACCAACAGGATTTTCAGCGCCACATTAGCAAAAACGTTAAAACGACCACATCTGTTGTTCACGCCAAAATGGGTCATGGAAACCGTGATGGGGGAATCCGCCTGTCTGTTGTTCGACAGCATCAGAGCTAAGCCTAAGAAACTTACAGAACTTGATTTCCAGTTTACTTATTCGAGAATTGAACCAGCACTGAAGCACTTGCTTCATGAACGAAGCTGTTGAATGATAAGCCTTATTGAATGTTTATTCTGAGCGTAATTTATGAACAAGTCTATTCTCATCACTGGCTGCTCGACCGGTATTGGCTACGTATGTGCTCATGCCCTGAAAAAGCAAGGGATTAATGTCATCGCATCCTGCCGACATCACGACGATGTCCAGCGACTGCAAGCGGAAGGCTTAACCTGCATCCAACTTGATCTCAATGACCCTGATAGCATCACCCAAGGTGCAAAGCAGGCCGTAGAACTGGCACAGGGAAAACTCTACGCCCTATTCAACAATGGAGCATATGGTCAACCCGGAGCACTAGAAGATCTCCCGATTGAAGCACTCAAAGCACAATTTCAAACCAACTTTTTCGGTTGGCATCAACTGGTGCAGGAGATTCTTCCTCATATGAGATCTCAGGGCGAAGGCCGTATTATTCAAAACAGCTCTATACTTGGCTTTGCTGCAATGAAATATCGCGGTGCCTATAATGCCTCTAAGTTTGCTCTGGAAGGATGGACAGACACCTTAAGGCTTGAGCTGGCAGATACCAATATTAAAGTCGCGATCATTGAGCCTGGCCCTATCGAGACCCAGTTCAGACAAAATGCACTCAAAGCATTTGAACAGTGGATCGATGTGGAATCCAGCCCACACCGTATTGCCTATGAAGGTCAGAAAAAGCGCTTAGACAAAGACAAGTCAAATAACAAATTCGTTCTGCCAGCCGAAGCGTGTATTGCTCCAGTCCTTCATGCACTGACCAGCGATTCACCGAAAATCCGTTATCGTATTACAACACCAACTAAGGTGTTCGCCGTACTAAAAAGGTTATTACCCACACGGTTGCTCGATAAAATTTTGCGACAAGCAGCATAAAATACTTTTGTTGTCGTGTAATTTCATCGTAACAATGTGATGCCATCATGAGCATGTAGGTTAAAAAAACCTCAACTGTTCGAATCAATATCTAAGCAAATCTTGCACAAAAATGAATATTTTTTTAGTACAATGACTTGGTTAGATTTGGTATCGCCACCCAATCTGTTTTGTACTAATGCGAGACAATAATGACATTAAATCAGCTTAACTGGCTTAGTGTGGGTGTAGTGTTGGCCTTGTTCATCCTATTCTGATACCACATTTGCATGATGAAAATAACAATCCCCGTGCAAAAATCGCCAATTTAATACCACTTTCGCTTGTTATCAGGACAACGCTGCTTCGGCAGCGTTTTTCTTTTCGATGCTATCTAAATCTAATCAATCCAAACATCTCGTGGTTATTTGGCTATACTGCTTGAATTTCCACGAAAACAACTCCATATCAATAACCAACGACAAGAAACAAAAGCAAGGATACTCTGATGCAATCCCCATTTATCGTTGAGCTCACAGAACAGAACTTTCGCGAAACACTTGAAGGATCAATGAACGCGCCTGTTCTGATCCATTTCTGGGCTAATGCGCAACCAGAAAGCGCACAAATACTCCCTGAGTTACAATCGCTGACTCAACAGTATAATGGTGCCTTTACCCTTGCTTTACTTAATTGCGAAAATCAACCCGCTTTGGCGTCTCAGTTTGGTGTCCAGGTGTTACCCACTATCGCTCTGTTTATCAATGGCCAGGCAGTCGATGGTTTAGGTGGCCCTCAGCCCATCAATGCTATCGCCACTATGCTGCAAAAACACCTCCCAAGCCCCGATGAACAATCGCTAAAGCAGGCCTCAGAGTTGCTGCAACAAGGCCAACACGCCGAAGCATTGAACATCATTCAAACACTACCTGCAGAACTGCAGTCTCGTGGTGATGTTAAGCTAGCAACGGCAGACTGCTTACTAGAAACAAAACAGTTTGAAGTTGCGCAAGAGCTATTAGGTTCAATTCCCCTTGAGTATCAAGACAACTACTACAAAGGATTGTTAGCAAAACTTGAACTGCATCAGCAAGCAGCAAACAGTCCAGAGCTTCAACGTTTGGAGCACGAATACGCCGCAAACGCAGACAATATCGAACTGGCATGTGAGTTAGCAGTTCAATACAACCAAGTTGGTCGTGATGAAGAAGCGTTAGAACTGCTTTGGAACATTCTTAAAGTGAATTTAGGCGCTCAGGATGGAGAAGTGAAGAAAACCTTTATGGATATTCTGAGTGCATTAGGTCAGGGTAATGTCTTGGCCAGTAAGTATCGCCGCCAACTGTACTCTATCTTGTACTAAGTGAACGGAAATTTGGATTTAAATCAAAAAGGTCGGTGAATTCCGGCCTTTATCATGTCTGACATCAAACAACAGCAAATCGATCCCTGCCTTCAATTGTCTAATTGCAACAAATGGGTAAAAATGAATGAAACATCATGCATTGAAAGGAATATTCCATGCCAGTTGATTCATTGATTACTATCGGTATTTTTGTTGTCCTTGCCATTATTATTCTTTCATCTGCCATAAAAACGGTTCCTCAAGGGAACAACTGGACTGTTGAGAGGTTTGGCCGTTATACCCACACCCTAAAACCCGGATTAAACCTCATCATTCCTTTTATCGACCGTATTGGTCATAAAATTAATATGATGGAGCGAGTTTTAGATATTCCCGCACAAGAGGTTATCAGTAAAGATAACGCCAATGTTACGATTGACGCTGTGGGCTTTGTACAGGTTATCGAAGCAGCAAAAGCAGCGTATGAGGTTAACGATCTCGAACACGCCATCAGAAACCTTACTCTTACTAATATTCGTACCGTGTTAGGCTCGATGGAGTTAGACGAAATGCTCAGCCAACGTGACATGATCAATTCCAAGTTACTCGCTATCGTTGACCAAGCAACTAACCCTTGGGGTGTAAAAGTCACACGTATCGAAATCAAAGATGTACAGCCACCAGCAGACTTAACGGCGGCTATGAATGCTCAGATGAAAGCGGAACGTAATAAGCGTGCTGAAATTCTTGAAGCGGAGGGGATCCGCCAAGCAGAGATCCTTAAAGCAGAAGGCCATAAACAATCGCAAATATTAAAAGCAGAAGGTGAGAAGCAGTCTGCGATTCTCCATGCTGAAGCTCGCGAACGTGCTGCACAAGCAGAAGCCCAAGCGACCGCTGTAGTTTCAGAAGCGATTGCGAAAGGTGACATGCAAGCCGTGAATTACTTTATTGCACAGGGTTATACCGACGCATTAAAGAGTATTGGCCAAGCAGAAAATGGCAAAATCATCATGCTACCGCTTGAAGCCACTGGCCTAATGGGTTCAGTAGCAGGCATTGCCGAAATGTTTAAACAACAGAATAAAGAATAAGACCTGCCTATGGACTTCATTAGCTTACTAGATGGGATCACTTTCTGGCACTGGCTAGCACTAGGATTAGCCCTGCTTGCAATCGAGTTACTTGGCACCGCAGGCTACTGCCTCTGGCTTGGTATTTCAGCGCTAATTGTTGGGGTGATACTGTCAATGCTACCGATGAGCTGGCAACTACAATGGTTATCTTTTGCCACATTCAGTTTAATCACCACCTGGTTATGGTGGCGGCGACAATGGAAGCAAGATAAAGAAGATGATCAAGTACGGGACTTGAATCAAAAATACAAACAACTGATTGGCAGAACACTTACCATCGAAGAAGACTTTTCCATTGGTCTGAATAGAATTCATGTGGCAGATACCACTTGGTCAGCACAATCTGATGAGGCTCTTCCGGCGGGAACCAGAGTAAAAATAGTGGCCGTGGAAGGGATTATTCTGATCATAGAACCTGTTTCTAAGTAACTTATGTAAAAATAATGGAGCGTTCATCGCTCCGTTATTATCTAATCTTAATTATTCTTTTATTTCATCATCTTGTTTAAATTGCTAATAAAAATTAAGTTTTATAATAATATGGTCATCCTCTCTTTATACTCTTGATTAAATTTAAACACAAATAATAAAATCAACAAGATAAAATCAAATTAAATATTTTGACTGCATCTAATTTCAATATAAAAAATAAAATATTACTAATTTATTTTTTGATCTTTCTTTTCCTCTATACATACTTAATTCATAAGCATAGTATTTAATGCTTATATTTTAGGTAAGTGAAAAGATGAACTATGAAAGACGAGAAGTGTTTTAGATAGAAGCTTAGTCTTGAGTATAGATATGTGTTTTACTTTGGCTGGATCGTAACAATACTTTAGACGCCAAGTTACAAAACAAAACCAATAGCAACTGAGTGCTTATTGAGTAATGTTAATATATTTAAACATGCCGCGAAACAGAGTCTATATACAGTGTTCTCTTTAATTTTTTATTTGATTATAAATTAATGTATTAGAAGAAAATCTAAATTCATTAATAAGTAAGAGGTTTACCATGAAACGAATAGCCACTTTAATTTTTGCATGCTTGGTATTTTCTTCACCTGTTTCATTCGCTCAAAATGCCGGGCATGTATTTGGTGCTGGAGTTGACTGTACCTTTAGTGATGGCACCGTTAAACAACTTCCTCGAGAATTATGCAAAATGTATGGAGGCGTATATAAATAGCCTCTCAAACTCAATGATTAGACGAAGTTTATCTGGGTCAGATTATTCTCTTAGGTAAACTTCTCACTTCATTTAATATCACTGATTAAAATTTGTAAAAGTCTGATCCGATAAAAGCATCCCAGCCTCTTTGCCATTCCGCTTTAATCATTATTTCTTGCGACTGACCTGCACATTGATCATCATAACGAACGCCCTGAACACCTTTTTCAAAAGCGCTAAACGGATCACAGTACTCCGCTTTCCCTGCCTGATAACCGCTTTTGTATGATTCTTCATCGAAAGCAACCGACTTTTTTAGTGTAGTTAAAATGTCATTGTCATATTGATAACCATTGGCACCAAATCTTTCACCTTGACCATACCAATATTCAGCGGCCGTTTTAGGGCTGTTACTACATGCTTGCAGAGAAAGTAACACCAACGAAATAAACAGTACTTCCTTCATAATCCAACCAATACCAAAGTAATAACGACTATATAACTTGAGCAGATGGCAAAAAAAAGCTGAGCGTTTGCTCAGCTTTTTCAATTCAACTCATTATTTTACGCCGAATGGCATAGTTAGAATTAGTTTAAAGTCTGTTTCATCGTTAAATGCGTTAGAGTATGGACCCCAATCTGACGCATCAGAATCATTGTAGAAGTTAGTGTAGTAGAAGCTGATGTTAGCATCTTTAAGCGCGCCACCTTGAATTGCGTAGTTTGCGAAGAAGCTGTATGAGTACTCTACCAATTCATCGAAGCCAGACGCTTTAGCACCACCACCGTAAGCACCACTTAGACCTGCGCTAAATCCGTTACCACCGATATCTGAGAAGTCACGCGCTGCAGATAGGAAGAACGCATATTCACCATCGTGGTTAAAGTCAGAACGGTTGTTCCACCAAATATCGTAAGCACCGTTTGAACCGCCATATTGCTCAGTCAGACGGTAAGCCATGTTACCGACTTGGCCACGCTTGTCATCAGAATCTGCCGACGTGTAAGTTGCTTCAGCACGGAAATTGTACTGACCCATAGATTGAGAAGTTAAAAGAGCCACTTGGAACGCAGTGCTGTCGTATTGGTTATCATCATCAACTACGTAAAGTTGTGGAGACCAGTACAGACCACCATCTGTTGTGCCTTTCACTTTGAAGTGGAAATTCTTACGGTCACCGTCTGTTAAACCGCCGTAACCTGCATCAAAAGAGATACCATTGTCTAAAGCGTAGCGAGCACCAAACGAGTAAACATCACCGACTTCTTTTCCTGCACCACCCCAGAAAGACCCCTCATTGAACTCGTAAGTTTCTTTGAACCATGGTGCTTTGTATTCATCTGCGTAAACAAAGCCAAGAGCAAGTTTACCGAAGTTTGCACCGATTTCACCACCACGATAAGTACCCGGAGCAAATGACCAGTTCACACCTAGAGAACTAGGAACAGATGGCTGGAAGTAACCTAGTTTAGCATTAAAGTTTTCACCAAACTTAAACTTAACTGCTGCGGAAGCAAACGATACGCCATTGTCAGTTTCGTATGAATCACATGAGCTACCAGCGCCGTATGGAGAGTCACAATCGAAGAAGTTCATCTCGTGTTCGAATGACGCATTATTCCACATATCGAAAGTAGAGTAGATAACAGTATCAAAACCAATCGTGTCGGCTATATAACCAGAGTGGAAACCCAGATTAGCGAAGATTGAACCGTGGTCTAAGTTAGCAACTTTAGATGTATCATTGCCGTCTGCATCTTTACCCGCGCGATCACGAGCACGCATAAAGAAGTTTACATTACCGCTGATTGTAGACTCAGAGAAAAACTCTGAAACTGCACCCGCATAAGCTGGACCTACTGGATCTTCAGCCATAACAGGAGCTGCAACTACCGCCCCCATCATTGCTGCGGTTAGCGCAGATACTTTAAAAAATTTGTCCATGGAAAAACTCCTAAAAATAGATATAGCTGTTTTTTCTATCTCTCCTTAAGTTGGCCGCCGAAGGAGAGAAATATTAAGCTTCGTTATTCCTAACTCGGCTTTTTTAGTTCCTGTATACACACCGTGTATCACACGTCATTAAGACTAACTTCGCGACAAAAAACATCCAAATGGAACTTATTTTTTTTCTAAAAAAATATGAGCGACAACAAACTTCCATATTAGTTATTGATCCAGATCTTATTTTTTAAATACACCAAGACAAAAACAAAAAATTATTTATAAATCAGTTATATAAATAAAAATACCAGCACTAACTTGAAGTGCCTCGCAGAGTAGATAACAAAATAATTTAAATTATTCAGGTAGAGAACTTGATCACTGAAAGATCAAAAACGTCGAATTAGGAGTAAATTACGGACTTAATACAAGAAAAGAAAAAGCCCCAGAAGCTTAGCTGCTGGGGCTGATTAGAAAGGTATTTGCTTTTTGGCTTAACTTAATTCATCAAGTCGAGTAAGTCTTGCTCGGTTTTAATTTCAATCCCCAACTCTTGAGCTTTTGCCAATTTAGAACCCGCATTTTCACCTGCAAATAGAATATCCGTTTTCTTAGAAACACTGCCGGTTACTTTCGCCCCAAGCGCTTGTAGTGCTTCTTTTGCTTCGGTGCGACCTAATTGAGAAAGAGTCCCTGTTAGCACCACGGTCTTACCTTCTAACGGCAATTCCACTCCTTGCTCTGGAATATTGATTTCTGGCCAGTGGATGCCTTGGTCGAGTAAATCTTTCACGACGGCTTGGTTTTTCTCTTCGTCAAAGAAGGTCGTGATATGCTTCGCTACCACACCACCAATATCCTGAACCTCAATTAACTGTTCTTCTGTCGCGACTTGTATCAAATCAAGTGACTTGAAATGCTGAGCCAGATTAGCTGCGGTCGCTTCCCCTACCTCTCGGATACCTAATGAGTATAAGAAACGAGGTAACGTCGTTAACTTAGACTTTTCTAGTGCATTGACAATATTTTGCGCTGACTTAGGCCCCATACGCTCTAAGACCGTCAAAATTCCCGCCGACAACTTAAACAAGTCCGCAGGGGTTTCCACCATTTCGCGATCTACAAGTTGTTCAATCACTTTATCGCCCAGGCCATCTACATCTAACGCTTTACGAGACACAAAGTGCTTCAAAGCCTGCTTGCGCTGCGCCTGACAAACCAAACCACCCGTACATCGAGTGACCGCTTCCCCTTCGATACGTTCCACGTGTGAACCACAAACCGGACAAAGTGAAGGAAAGAGGATATCTCTCGCGTTTTCTGGTCGGCGTTCGCGGATCACAGAGACCACTTGAGGAATCACATCACCAGCACGGCGAATCACGACCTGATCACCAATTTTAACTTGCAGACGTTCAATTTCATCCGCGTTATGCAAAGTGGCATTACTGACTGTCACGCCACCCACAAAAACGGGTTCCAGTTTTGCTACAGGAGTAATTGCTCCGGTACGCCCAACCTGAAACTCGACTTCATTTAGCGTGGTGATCTCTTCTTGTGCCGGGAATTTGTAAGCAATCGCCCATCGTGGAGCGCGAGCAACAAATCCCAATCGTTCCTGAATTGCAATATCGTCAACTTTAATTACAACACCATCAATTTCATACGGTAGATCATCACGACGCTGTAATATGTCTTGGTAGTACGCTTTCACTTCAGCCAAGCTTTCTACACGCTTGGTTTCAGGACACATCGGTAGCCCCCAGGACTTGATTTGCAGAAAACGTTCATAATGACTGGCAGCCAATTCAGCTCCCTGAACAACACCAACACTGTAAGCATAGAAGCTCAGTGGGCGAGAAGCCGTAATACGCGAGTCTAGTTGACGTAAGCTACCAGCCGCTGCGTTACGAGGGTTAACAAAAACCTTATCCCCTTTTTGACGAGCCAACTCATTTAGCTTTTCAAAGCCTGCTTTTGGCATGAAGACTTCACCACGCACTTCAAGACGAGCAGGCCAATCATCGCCTCTCAACTTCAGTGGGATAGCATTAATTGTTCGAACGTTTTCAGTGATGTTTTCACCCGTTGTCCCATCACCACGAGTCGCTGCTTGCACAAGAATCCCATTTTCGTACAGCAAACTTACGGCTAAGCCATCCAATTTAGGCTCGCAACAGTATTGCTTTATACTTTGGTTGCCGACCCGGTCCTGCGCTCGTTTGTGGAAGCTGTCCAACTCACTATCATCAAAAGCGTTGTCTAACGATAGCATCGGTACTTCATGTGTTACCTGGCTAAATTCAGATAAAGGTTTACCACCAACGCGCTGGCTTGGAGAATCAATAGTTACTAAATCCGGGTTTTGCGCTTCAATTTCCAGTAATTCACGCATGAGTCGATCATACTCAGCATCAGGAATCTCTGGGTTATCTTCCACGTAGTAACGAACAGCGTGGTAATGCAACGACTCTTTTAGTTCTTCTAGTCGTTGAAGTACTGATTCAGACATATTAAAGCCCCGTATTTTTTCAATCGGTGAGGTTGGAATCGAAGAAAAAGGGCTCCAACCGGAGCCCTTCTTTATTTGGTCTTAAGATTATGCGTTAGCCGTCTTAAACTCAACTATTTGACGACGATAAGACGCCAAGCGGTCTGGAGTCATCAGGTTTCTGCGATCATCCAGAACATTTCCGCCCATATCGTCGGCAATCTGTTGCGCCGTACGAAGCATCAAGTTGAAGTTTTGTTCCGCTTCACCAAAGCAAGGTAATGTCATAAAGAACGAGATGCCTTTGGTGGCAAATTCTGCTGGATCACCATGAGCTAACGTGCCTGGATGCATCATATTCGCAACGCTAAACAGCACTTTGCCCGTACCAGACAGATCAACGTGTCGGTGGAAGATATCCATCTCACCATAGATAAGGCCATTTTGTTGCATGCTATCAAACAGTTCTGTCCCTACAAATGGCTCTTCACCAGCACAATGCACATTGAGAACAATCACCTGCATTTCTGGTTCAAGCTTAGGTTCTTCTTCAGGGGCAGCAGCAATGATTGGTTCTTCAGTCACTTCCATCTGCGGAACCGGATCAGTAAATGCAGGCGGTACAGATTCATCTACCGTTGGTTGAACAGGATTTTGCATCACTGGCTCTTGGATAAACGATTCTTGATTAAACGGCTCTTTAACGACGACTTCATCATCGTGAGACTTACCAGCCACAAACGAAGAAACCTCTTCAGGCTCATCCTTGAATGGCTTGTCTTCCACTACTCCGCCAAACAGGGGATCTGACTCAATCCTGGTATCAAACGTGTTTTCCATGCCAAAATCTGGCTCTTGGCGATCTTTACGAATGATTTCAACATCGTCTTCTGGAGCAGAATCGACAATCCGCTCCTTCTTGATTCGGCTAGCTTTACCTTGGTCAACTTCCAACTTACCAAGCGGCTTGTTACCAAATTTTGCTTTGCCTTCTTTTTTACTGCTCCACAAACCATGAAACAGCAGCGCCGCGATGGCTAATGCGCCAACAACAATGAGTACGAATCGCAATTCCTGCATTATTTACTCTCAATATACTTGTTTGTACTACTCGCACTTCCTTGAGCAGCAACCCAAGTGCAATAATTCTTAATGATGCGTTTACTTTACCAAAACTATATGTAGGTTTAGAACAACTTAATGCAAGAAGTTCACTTTTTTGTTGTGATTCTTGCCACGATTCCACTTTACAAGAGGCTAATTGTTAGGGCATTGAAAGAAAAGTCGCGACAGGTACAATGAGTTCTCATTCTCTCAAAACGAAATGGATATGACGCTAAACAATCAGCCTAAAACCGGATTCGGTTATTTCCTATATGGTATAAAGCTCGCACTGTCACCAAAGATAAGACGCTTTGTCGTATTGCCTCTACTTGCAAACGTCCTGCTTGTTGGTGGTGCTATTTTTTACATGTTCTCTCATCTTAATACATGGATTGAAGGCTGGATTGGGCAACTGCCAGATATCCTATCCTGGCTTACTTATGTTCTTTGGCCTTTACTTGCGCTTACCATACTAGCGACTTTTTCGTATTTTTTTAGCACGTTAGCTAACTTTATCGCCGCACCGTTCAACGGTCTGCTGGCTGAGAAAGTAGAAGAGTATCTAACCGGACAAAAGATTAATGACGACGGTTTCACTGCTGTTATTAAAGATATTCCTCGCGTTCTGGCCCGAGAATGGCGCAAGCTGCTTTATACTCTTCCTAAAGCGATTGGTTTATTCTTATTGCTACTTATCCCAGCACTGGGACAAACTGTTGGACCATTTCTATGGTTTATCTTCACTGCCTGGATGTTAGCCATCCAGTATTGTGACTATCCATTTGATAACCACAAAATCCCGTTCAACGATATGCGTTACAAATTGAAACAAAAACAGGGCAAAGCCTACGGGTTTGGCGTTATGGTTTCAGTATTTACGACAATCCCAATTCTGAATCTGATTGTGATGCCCGTTGCGATATGTGGTGCCACTGCAATGTGGGTCGCAGAATTCAAACATCAGAGATAATCAGTAGCATGCGAAAGAATACGGGAGGACTTCGGCTTTTCCCTATTCTTTTGCTGAAATCTCGGACAACCTAATAAGATATAACTTTTTAATCCTTTTCCTTTTTTTTAGACCTAATATTCTTCTAACTATATTCACACAACGTGTAATGAAGGAACATCACTATGAGCAAGATCTACGAAGATAACTCTCTTACTATTGGTAACACTCCCCTAGTTCGCTTAAACAAAGTGAGCAAAGGTAACGTTCTGGCAAAAATCGAAGCGCGCAACCCAAGCTTCAGCGTTAAATGCCGCATCGGCGCAAACATGATTTGGGATGCTGAAAAATCAGGCAAACTTAAGCCTGGCGTTGAATTAGTAGAACCGACCAGTGGTAACACAGGTATCGCTTTAGCTTTCGTAGCAGCCGCTCGCGGTTACAAGCTTACTCTGACTATGCCTGAGTCAATGAGCCTTGAACGTCGTAAGCTTCTAAAAGCACTTGGCGCAAACCTAGAGTTAACTGAAGCAGCGAAAGGCATGAAAGGTGCAATCGCTAAAGCAGAAGAAATCGTAGCAAGCAATCCTGAAAAATACCTTCTTCTACAACAATTCAACAACCCAGCTAACCCAGAAATTCACGAGAAGACAACAGGTCCAGAAATTTGGGAAGCGACTGACGGTGCTATCGACGTACTTGTCGCTGGCGTTGGTACTGGCGGTACTATCACTGGTACAAGCCGTTACATCAAAGGCGAAAAAGGCAAAGCAATTACTTCTGTTGCGGTAGAACCAGCAGAGTCACCAGTCATTGCCCAAGCACTAGCAGGGGAAGAAATTCAACCAGCTCCACACAAAATCCAAGGTATCGGTGCCGGTTTCATCCCTGGTAACCTAGATTTAGAACTTCTGGACCGTGTTGAGCCAGTTACTTCTGAAGAAGCTATTGAGATGGCTCGCCGCCTTATGGAAGAGGAAGGTATCCTTGCAGGAATCTCTTCAGGCGCAGCAGTAGTTGCAGCAAACCGCATTGCAGAACTACCTGAATTTGAAGGGAAAACTATCGTAGCAATTCTGCCAAGCTCAGGTGAGCGTTACCTAAGCACGGCGCTATTTGCTGGCATCTTTACTGAAAAAGAGAACCAACAGTAATACGTGTTCAAATCAACTTTTCGTTTAAAAAAGCCCCGGTCAGGGGCTTTTTTGTTGATCCCTGCCCAACCTTTGGTAATATCGGGGTGTTTTATTTCTAGCTTCAAAATAAAGAAGCAGACCACAAAAAGGTTTCAAAGTGATTACGCACGCAAACAGTTGCGTAGTTGCAGAACTTTTGACTAGTATCAGATCTAACACGCTTTGAACTCTCCCGTGCTAGCGCACAAGTTGTAAAGCAGTTAAGCTAAACTTAGTCACTACTAACAAAAAAATACATTTATTGGGGTATATCACATGTACGAGAAGCAAGTAGAAATCACAGCAGAAAACGGTCTTCACACTCGTCCAGCTGCACAGTTTGTTAAAGAAGCGAAAGCGTTCGATGCAGACATCACTGTGACTTCTAATGGTAAAAGCGCTAGCGCTAAGAGCCTTTTCAAGCTACAAACACTTGGCCTAGTAAAAGGTACTCAGGTAACTATTTCTGCTGAAGGCCCACAAGCTCAGCAAGCAGTAGACCACCTAGTTGCTCTAATGGACCAACTGCACTAATCAGGCCTCCTACTCCAAAAGCCATTTTGTGAAAACAAAATGGCTTTGTTGGAAATAGGCTCAAAACTAAGCTAAAACTATTCGTTAGCGCACCCATTATTCTCCCGTTTTATAAAGTTGACCAAACTTAAGGTAAGGCTATGATTTCAGGCATCCTAGCATCTCCTGGTATTGCAATCGGTAAAGCACTACTACTTCAAGAAGATGAAATTGTCCTAAACACAAACACTATTTCTGATGATCAAGTAGAAGCTGAAGTTCAGCGTTTCTTTGACGCTCGTGAAAAATCTTCCGCTCAACTAGAAACAATCAAGCAAAAAGCGCTTGAAACGTTTGGTGAAGAAAAAGAAGCGATCTTTGAAGGTCACATCATGCTTCTTGAAGATGAAGAGCTAGAAGAAGAAATCCTAGCACTAATCAAAAACGACAAGCTGACTGCAGATAACGCTATCCACACCGTTATCGAAGAGCAAGCATGTGCTCTTGAGTCTCTAGACGACGAATACCTGAAAGAACGGGCAACTGACATCCGTGATATCGGTTCTCGCTTCGTGAAAAACGCACTAGGTATCAACATCGTATCCCTAAGTGACATCAATGAAGAAGTAATCTTGGTTGCTTACGACTTGACTCCATCAGAAACTGCACAGATCAACCTTGACTACGTTCTTGGTTTCGCATGTGACATCGGCGGTCGTACTTCACACACTTCAATCATGGCTCGCTCACTTGAGCTACCAGCTATCGTTGGTACTAATGACATCACATCGCGCGTAAAGAATGGTGACATGCTGATTCTTGACGCGATGAACAACAAGATTGTTGTGAATCCATCTGAAGCTGAGCTAGAAGAAGCGAAAGCAGTTAAAGCTGCATTCAAAGCTGAAAAAGAAGAGCTAGCTAAGCTAAAAGACCTACACGCAGAGACTACTGACGGTCACCGCGTCGAAGTTTGCGGTAACATCGGTACCGTTAAAGACTGTGACGGTATCATCCGTAACGGTGGTGAAGGTGTTGGTCTGTACCGTACTGAGTTCCTATTTATGGACCGTAGCGCTCTGCCAACTGAAGATGAGCAATACCAAGCTTATAAAGAAGTTGCAGAAGCAATGGAAGATCAAGCTGTGATCATCCGTACTATGGATATCGGCGGCGACAAAGATCTACCATACATGGATCTTCCAAAAGAGATGAACCCGTTCCTGGGCTGGCGTGCAGTACGTATCAGCTTGGATCGTCGTGAGATTCTTCGTGACCAGCTACGTGGGATCCTACGTGCATCAGCGCACGGCAAACTACGTATCATGTTCCCAATGATCATCTCTGTTGAAGAAATTCGTGAGCTTAAGAAAGCAATCGAAGAGTACAAAGCAGAACTTCGCGCTGAAGGTCATGCATTCGACGAAAGCATCGAAATCGGTGTAATGGTTGAAACGCCAGCAGCAGCAGCAATCGCGCACCACTTAGCGAAGGAAGTATCTTTCTTCTCTATCGGTACGAATGACCTGACTCAGTACACGCTAGCCGTTGACCGTGGTAACGAGATGATTTCTCACCTTTACAACCCGCTATCACCAGCAGTGCTTACGGTTATCAAACAAGTTATTGATGCTTCTCACGCTGAAGGTAAATGGACTGGTATGTGTGGTGAGCTTGCAGGCGATGAGCGTGCAACACTATTACTTCTAGGTATGGGTCTGGATGAGTTCTCTATGAGCGGTATCTCTATCCCTAAAGTGAAGAAAGTTATCCGTAACTCTAACTTCGCAGAAGTGAAAGCAATGGCTGAAGAAGCACTTTCTCTACCAACTGCAGCTGAGATTGAAGCTGTGGTAGAAAAGTTCATTGCAGAGAAAACGAAATAATCGCTAGTACCAAGTAATTCAATACCTAATGGCCATTAGACGGCGAAAAAAGTCGTCTAATGAACTATATTGGTATACTATAATTCGACAGAATAAAACCAAACCTTAGGAGCATGACACAATGGGTCTGTTTGACAAACTTAAGAAGCTTGTATCTGATGACAGCGCTGATGCTGGTGCAATCGAAATTATCGCACCACTTTCAGGTGAGATCGTAAACATCGAAGACGTGCCAGATGTTGTTTTCGCTGAGAAAATCGTTGGTGACGGTATTGCTATCAAGCCAGCAGGCAACAAAATGGTAGCTCCTGTAAACGGTACTATCGGTAAGATCTTCGAGACTAACCACGCATTCTCTATCGAATCAGACGACGGCGTTGAGCTTTTCGTTCACTTCGGTATCGATACAGTTGAACTTAAAGGCGAAGGCTTCACGCGTATCGCTGAAGAAGGTCAATCGGTTAAAGCTGGCGACACTATCATTGAATTCGATCTAGCTCTTCTAGAAGAGAAAGCGAAATCAACGCTAACTCCAGTTGTTATCTCTAACATGGACGAAATCAAAGAGCTGAACAAGCTTTCTGGTTCTGTAGTTGTTGGTGAAACTCCAGTTCTACGTGTAACTAAGTAATTTTTACTTACTATCGAACACGGAAAAACGCTGCCATGGCAGCGTTTTTTATTGCCTGCTGTTTTTGCGTTTTGATCAGTGACGTTCACTGACAAGAATAGTTAAGCAACGATTTAGGCTGGGTTTGCTGGATCGGGAAAAAGAAAAGCCCCTTTCCTTTGAGAGAACCGGGGCTAGTTTGGTCGCCAGAGCTAATGTGGAAATCAAGAGAAATGAACACATTTCCGGCAGACCGAGTGCAACTTTACATTGAAAATGATTGGCAGGTGAGAGATGAGAGAGCCGCTCATTCTGTTATAAAGTTGCTTGCCAAAAGCCCATATTCGTATCCACGTCTGGATAATTTGAATACAGGACTCATATACCCAAACAACCTCGAGTGCTAGGTTCAGCGAAGTCGTTTGGCCATAAACTACTGCAATAGTGACATTGCAGAGTTTGGCAACTGTTTCGCTTGAGCAAGAATCGACGTCCCAGCCTGCTGCAAAATTTGTGCTTTGGTCATTTGCGTGGTTTCTTTCGCAAAGTCTGTATCTTTAATTCGGCTATTCGACGCGTCTACGTTTTCTTGGATATTCGCCAAGTTGTTAATGCTGTGGCTCAGACGGTTTTGCTTCGCACCAAGATCAGCGCGCTGCGCGTCGACGTATTTCAGCGCTGAGTCCAATACTGAAATCGCATTCTGTGAGCCCTGAACTGTGTTCATATCAATGTCTTGCACTGACGTTCTCACCGCGTTATCGCTTAAACCCAGTTCAGACGCAAGGCCACCAGAGATAGAAATATCACCTTGAATGTTTGGATCTGCAACGAAAATCTGTAGTTTGCCATCTTCACTGACCGACGCACTGATCATATCAGACTGACCGTTAATGTAGGTTGCAAGCTCTTCAATGTCGTCACCCGCTTTAGCCGTAATGTTAATGTCTAAATCATCAACATTTCCGTCTTCATCCTGGCCCATGCCTGGCAGTGTGATATTCAGATCCGCTTTGTTCGGTTCAACACTCCAATTTTTGCCTTTACCGCTTTCAGAGAAGAAAGTCACGCCACCCATGCGGGTATCATCAGCACGGATACTGGTAAGTCCCATGATCATGGCTTCACCAGAGCTCGCACCGATCTGGAATGCCGCTTCACCGAATGAACCGTTAAGTAAGCGACGGCCACCAAATGACGTCGTTTCAGCAATACGGTTTAGCTCATCAATCAGCGCTGAAGATTCTTCGTTAATTGCCTTACGCTCCGCAGGAGAGTTCGTGCCGTTAGATGACTGGATCGCTAGATCGCGCATACGCTGCATCACTGACGTTGCTTCGTTCATCGCGCCTTCAGCCGTTTGTGCAATCGAGATACCATCGTTCGCGTTGCGCATAGCCACATCCAGACCACGAGACTGTGCTGTCAGACGGTTAGAAATCTGCAGACCTGCCGCGTCGTCTTTTGCACTGTTAATCTTGTGACCTGATGACAGGCGCTCCATCGAAGTATTTAGCTCGTCCGTCGCTTTGTTCAGATAGCGCTGCGCGGTCATCGCGGAGACGTTAGTACTTACTGTTACAGCCATTTTGCTCTCCTTTGAGTTCGCAAGCTTTGCGAAGCGGCCAGCTTAACTCTCATTTGGATAGGCACTGACCGTAAGAATGACTCACTAAACCTGTCTGAATACAGGGTTTAGAAATTAAAATCTGTTCTGACAATCTCAATACAATTTATATGCCAACTATTAATTCATGTAAATTTAAAATAAAAATCAATATAAACATAAAGATACAATTACATTAATGCGACAGAGGTCAGCGAAGAACGACAACGAGTTACCGACTTTTGCCGCTTTAGGTAATACTATGCCGCTTAAACAACCGAACGATAATGAGGCGACTTCGCGCTTAAGGCATGGCACATAAGGCATTAAAGACTTACAAAACGGCTCTGGTTAAGCTATGTGAACTCTAAATATAATTAAACAGCGTCAGATCTTTGGTTTTACCAAAAGCTTGCTGTGAGGCTTGCAGCGCTCGTGAGTTCTCGCTGAATTCAATGACCGCTTTCGAGTAATCCAGGTCTTCAAAATTGCTCTTCGCCTTGGCCAGTGACAGATTAAAATCTTCGTGATTTTGCTCCTGAATATCGAGGGTACTCAATCTTGCCCCGATATCTGTGCGAGCTTTATTGAGATGAATAAAGGCCGCCTGAAACTCTTCGGTCATTTGATGTAGCTTAGCCGTTGCTGATGCATCCGATACAGATTTATCGGACCATAACATGGCTTGTTTAAAGGTATCGAAAATACTAAAAGATTCGCGCTTCTCAATTCCAATGCTATCACCAGGCGTAATCTGCCCTTTCACATGCACAGTTAACCCGTTGTACTCAATACCTTGTTTTGGGGAAAATTCATCGGCATCGACTACTCTGCCGTTGCGCTCTAACTGATAACCAAATTTGCCGTTATTCATATCAACAAAGGTTACGCGATACGAGGCCGTGTCTTCACTGTCGGTATTGGTCGCTTGACCCAGCAACAGCTCAGAACCATTTTGTAAATCGTAATCGGGCTGGTAGTCACCAAACGGATTAGGGATGTCCATAAACAGTTTGCTGCCCGGATCATTCATCGGCATTTCCAGCATGCCAGAGACTTTCATCTTGCGCTGATAATCGTCACCTGCGTACTGCACACTGCCATCTTTATCCTGATAAAAAGGCTGACTTTGGGGTTTGGTCCCTGCGAATACGTAATTTCCAGACTCATCTTGTACGTTAACTAAGTTAAAAAAATTATTGGCGATTTCTTCTAACTCACGCTTTTTGGCTTGACGGTCTTCTGCAGAGAACGCACCGTTTATCATTTCCATGCTAAGACGTTTCGATTCATCCGCGAAGTTTTCAGCGCTCGCGATATTCACTTCGTGGCTTTCTAAACGGTTACGCACTAGGACAATCGAGCTCAGGTACTGCTGTAATTGATCCTGCTGCTGACCGATGTTCTGGATGTAGTGCGTTGCCAGTGGATCATCACTTGGCTTAAGTAGCTTCTTACCGGAGGCCAGTTGCTCCTGGTTGTGATGAACCTTGTTCTCCTGGCGGCGCAAGTCATTTTGGACGGACTGATAGTTGTGGAAACTAGAAATTCGGGTTAACACTTATCTCCTCTCCTTACCTCAGTTGTAAAATGGTGTTGAAGGTGTCATTCGCTGCCTGCATTACGCGTGACGACGCCATGTAAGCCTGCTGGAATTTCATCATATTGGCCGCTTCTTCATCTAAATTGACACCCGAAATGGATGCCACACGTTCTTTTGCCGCTTCGTGCTCCAGACCAGCAACGGACGCTAAACGGTTCGCGGTTGCCGACTTCAATCCCACTTCCGTGTTCAGATTGTGGTAAACATCAATCAGGGTGTTCGACTTATCATCCATCATTTTGTTGGTCTGCAACTGCTGCATTTTTCTTAAGTTACCGTTACCACCTTCTGACGGCACCAAGTTGGCGGTAAATTTATCGTTCAGCAGCGCACCGTCTGTGAGTTCAAAAACCGTAGCATCGCCATTTTTATACAGCGGATGATTCGTCGGCACAGAAATTTCGATAGTTGGATTATCTTTATCAAGTGGGTAAGCGTATTTATCGGATAACACATTGCCTTTGGTATCGGTAATCTTTAGCCATGCTTTGTCGTGTTTTTCGTCGGCAGGCTGCACCGTAACCTCAAACTCTTTGACGTCTCCGGCTTGATAAATGTTGAATTTTGCCTTGCCCTGAGCAAAGGTGGTGGACGCTTCATAGCTTTGTGCCGCAATGGCTTTAGCGTCGTTGGTTTCCATTTTAATCATGGCGGCACTACTACGCGTAGGACGCAACAGTACTCGTTCTCCAGCGGCGAGGCCTTCACCGATCTGCACTTTCATACCATCCAGCAAGAAAGAAGAATCCGACTGATCGATATTCAACTGAAGCTGTTCACCTTTCGGAGTCGTTACGCTATATCGGTCACCATCATAGCGCAGCGCGTATTCCCCGCCTTTGATCGCGGAGATATCGTCCACATAGACAGCCACATCAGCCTGTGAATTCGGCGCAGCAGACACACGTGATTTGGCTACCAACTCCGAGTTCACATCAGTAAATACGTTTTGACCAATTTTACCGTTCAGGTCTAAACCCTGGGATTGCAACTGATTGACTTGGTATGAGAATCCAGTCGCTAATCTACCCATCTCATCAAGCAACTGAGGAATGTGCTGGTCACGCATATCGAGCAGGGCACCAATTTTGCCGTCGATATCATCCGATTTAATCGCCTTGATAGCATCCCCTTCCACCATGGCTAAACGTCGCTGATGAACATCTGGATTGCCATCAATCATCTTTAACTGACTGGCTTCAGTGCCGGACACCAGGGTATGACCATTGCCGATATGGACATTAAAACCTTCTGCATTTTTGCGTGGGGTAACGGTCACTTTGGTGTATTCAGACAGTTCCGTAATCAGCTTTTCATGCTGATTCATCAGATCATTATGAGGACCGGGCGCGCGCATCATTAAACGGTGAATATCACGGATCTCCAGCGCAAGCTGGTTAATGCGTTCAATGCCCATGTCCAATTTTTTGTTGGTCACTTCAGACTGTAAGCGCACCGTTTCATGGAAGTCGTTCAATGTATCAGAAAAGATTTTTGCCTTCTCTAAGACCACTTTTCGCGCCCCTAAATCATTCGGAGTATCGGCCATAGTCTTAACCGCATCAAACCACTCATTGAGATTTTCAGGAATCTTTTTGGAGGCAACAGAGCTGAGCATGCCAGACAGCATGTCTAGGTTATCTTGGGTATCCGTTTTGTTGGCATTGTTGGTCGATGACAAGTTGAGTTCATTAACGGCAAACTGATCCCAGGAGCGGCGAACATTTTCCACATGCACGCCCATTCCGTAGGTAGCTCCACCAAACTGGCGCGGATCGTTAGTGCCTTGTACTACCGACTGACGACTGTAACCATCTGTATTAACATTAGAAATGTTATGACCAGTGGTATTTAACTGTCTCTGAGCGGTAAGCACACTTTGAGTACCTACATTCAGAAGATCTGACGCCATACATGCCCCCAAAAACGAAAAAAACCGGTAAAAACCGATCACCTGGACAAATAAAAGCAAAAGGTATGCCAAGCATAAAGGCGAATAGGAACTGTCGATAAAAGAAAGGCTTGCACAATGGCAAACCTCGATGATGCATTAGGTGCAGTAGATGCTCGTGAGCTCTACATGCTTTCGATTTTCTGTTGCACTTGCAGAACTTTATCTGGGTATTCTGGATCCGTCGCATAACCAGCACGGTGAATTCCGCGAATGAACGATTCAGAATCACCACGTTGTTGTAGTGCCGTCTCGTAACGAGGGTTGTCGTTTAAGAAACGAACGTAATCGTTGAAGCTGTCTTGATAGCTTGAATACGAACGGAACGTCGCCGTCTCTTTCACAGGTGTGTTGTCATGAAACTCCAACGTTTGAGTGGTGACTTTATCTCCCTTCCAGCTACGATCCGCTTTGATGTTAAAAAGATTGTTGCTGCTGCCACGCGCATTCTTAACTACTTTTTGTCCCCATCCCGTCTCTAACGCTGCTTGAGCAAGAAGCAGTGATGGTTCAATCCCTAATGCTTTGGCCGCCTTTTGCGCATATGGCTTCATTGAGCTAACAAACGATTCCGGAGAATCAAATCGAGTCGGAGCTTGAATCTTAGCGACAGTATTGTTTGGATGAGATAGCTCACCTGATTCAATCAGACGCTGCTCGATATCACGCGCTTTTTGCGGATCAACACGGCGATATTCTGCGGCACTGTTTACCGCTTCACGCACTGTCGTTTCACTCTTATCGTCGCCCTGCCCTGCAGTCAACTGAGCCACTATCATATCGGCCAGACCCATTGAGCCCGAAGCACTCAGTTCACTCGCCATCTGTTCATCCAGCATCTGACGGTAAAATTTTTCGTTCTGGCTGTTCATGAAATTCGACTCGAAACCTTCATTCGCTTCACGCATCGACTTAAGCATCATAGAAGTAAAAATAGACTCGAACTGTCGCGCTGCTGCACGCAAGGCTTCTTGTTCGCCGTCTTTCCCCTCTTTTACCGCTTTCTGGCGCAAAGTATCGAGAGAACTGATGTCGTGAATAAAGCCGATATCGTTAGGATTATTAATCATTGCTGCCTCCTAATGACTCAGATGATGATCAACTGGCCTTCAATCGCACCCGCTTGTTTTAACGCCTGCAATATAGCCATCAAGTCTGAAGGCGCAGCGCCCACTTCATTGACTGCGCGAACCAGATCATCCAGTGTCAAACCCGGCTCAAATTTGAACATCTTGCCCTGCTGTTCATTCACTTCAATATCAGAATCTGGTACCACAACGGTCTGGCCGCCAGAGAAAGCATTCGGCTGGCTTACACTAAGATTTTCTTTAATCGCGACGGTCATACCGCCATGTGTCACCGCCGCTGGCTTAAGACGTACATGCTTGCCGACAACGATAGTGCCCGTACGGGAATTTACGATGATTTTTGCCGCACCATCTGCCGGATCGAACTCAAGGTTTTCTATGGCTGATAGAAACGCTACTCGCTGACTTACATCACGTGGCGCACGTACGCGTACCGATGTTGCATCTACCGCACTGGCCATTTGTGGGCCAAGAAAGTTGTTAACAGCATCTGCCATGCGTTGCGCGGTAGTAAAATCAGATTCAAGCAGGTTGAATGTTATGTAGTCACCGCGGCCAAACGGGTTTGGGATCTCACGTTCTACCGTCGCACCACTGGAGATAATGCCGACCGTCGGGTTATTACCGACAATCTTTGAACCATCGGCACCTTCGGCACTGAAGCCACTGACAACCAGATTGCCTTGCGCGACGGCATAAACCTGACCATCTAAACCTTTTAGAAACGTTTGTAGCAAGGTACCACCACGCAAGCTCTTCGCACTACCAATCGATGAAATAGTGACATCGACTTGCTGACCTGGCTTGGAAAAAGGCGGCAATGTCGCTGTTACCATCACTGCGGCAACGTTCTTGATTTTTGGCTTGGTACCCAGCGGCAGTTGAATGCCGAAATTTTGCAGCATGGCCGCGAAACTTTGTTCAGTGAACGGATTTGATTCACCAGTACCTGGTAAGCCTGAAACTAAGCCATAGCCCACGAGTTGGTTGCTACGTACACCCGCCACTTGCGCGACATCTTTGATACGTGCGGCTTGGGCTGTGGTTGAAAACAGGGCAACACTCATCAGGAGTAAAAGGATTCTTTTCATGCTTAGTTATCTCTTCAAGTCTAATTGCCGTTATGCGACGTCTTAAAGCGCGACATTAAAGAATCGTGCCAAAAAGCCCGGCTCTTGCATATCTTGCTGAAACCCAGTTCCTGAATACTGGATTCGGGCGTTCGATACACGGTTTGAAGCAATCGTATTGTCGAAGTTGATGTCATCCGGGCGGATTGTGCCGCTGAGACGAATGTACTCATCGCCGGTATTCAGCGTCATCCACTTTTCTCCACGAATGACAAGATTGCCGTTTGCCAGAACTTCAATCACTTCAACGGTAATGTAACCACTGATACTGTTGCTCTGGTTAGCAGAGGCGTCTCCCGTAAAAGAGTTGCTGTTGCTCAAATCATAGGAAAAGTTATATTGCCCCCCCATTTGCAGCTCTTGTCCACCGACAGATAAAGGATCCATAGTTGAGTCATTGCTTTTCGACAAATCTGCATTTGCACTCTTAGTTGCCCGAGTGGTTTCATCCAGCGTAACCGTGATGATGTCACCCACACCACGTGGTTTAGAGTCATCATAGAGGTCGGTAATGTGCTCTGGACTGAAAAGAGATCCAGTTGCCGCGGCATAATGTTCTGGTTTCTGCTTTGGATGGATTGGCGCCCATGCCGGATCGCCCGCTAGCGGATCCGTTCTGCCGCGTAAAGTATCCACCATGCCGCTGTTCTCTTCGGATTTATCGCCTTCAACCGCGTCAACAACCGTCGTTGCCTGAGAAACTTCATCCGCTTCAATCGGCTCAAATATGGCACAGCCAGACATGGTACTAATAAGTACAAGCAGGCAAATACGTTTCACCATAAGATGCTCATTTCCTATGCTTATAAGCCGTTACAGCTGCTGGTTAACAAAGCTCATCATCTTATCGACGGATGAAATCACTTTTGAGTTCATTTCATAAACGCGCTGAGCTTCGATCATATTGACCAGCTCTTCCGTCACGTTTACGTTCGACGCTTCCAGCATGGATTGACGAATCTCACCTAGACCATCCAAACCCGGAACCCCTTCTTGCGGATCACCACTTGCACCTGTCGGTAAGTAAAGGTTCTGACCGATAGGCTCTAAGCCGCCAGGGTTGACGAAATCGGTAATGGTCAGTTGGCCGACAACCTGGTTTTCTTGCTGACCGCGAACGCGTACTGAAACTTCACCGTCCGTGCCGACAGTGATTGAGATTGCGTCGTCAGGAATAACAATTTCAGGTTCCACCGGATAGCCAGAACCGGACGTTACCAGCGTACCTTCGCCATTCAACGTGAACTGACCGTTACGGGTGTAACCAAGGTTGCCGTCTGGCAAAGTGACCTGAAAAAAGCCGTCACCCTCGACCATCATGTCGAGCGCGTTGGTGGTGGTCTGCGCATTACCATGTGTGTGCACTTTTTGTGTTGCGACGACTTTAGAACCTGCCCCCAGCATCAAACCACTTGGCAATTCTGTATTCTGCGAAGACTGGCCGCCTGGCTGATTAATGTTCTGGTAGAACAAATCTTCGAATACAGCGCGGCTCTTTTTGTAGCCAACCGTCGAGGCGTTAGCCAGGTTGTTTGAAATCGTTGCGATGTTGGTTTGTTGGGCGTCTAAACCGGTTTTACTAACCCATAGTGCTGGATGCATTGTGAACCTCTAACTCTGTTAACTCATACGAAGCAGTGAATCTGAAGACTTATCCATCTCTTCAGCGGTGCTCATCATCTTGACTTGCATTTCAAACTGACGCTGTAGGTCAATCAGCGCCGTCATTTCACCCACGGCATTGACGTTACTCCCTTCAATAGCACCGGTTTGGATACTGATAGATGCATCTGCTTCGTAAGGCTGGTTTGGAGTTTTATGGCGAAATAGACCATTGGTGTCTTTAAATAAGCTTCGATCGTCAGTGCCGACCAATTTGATGCGATCAACCACTTCCAATTCTTCTGCCGGTGCACCTTGAGGAAGTACAGAGATGGTGCCGTCACGACCGATTTCAATTTTTGAGAGAGGAACTGGCAGAGTAATCGGTGCGTCGTTTTCGCCCAGTACGACGTGACCACTCGCGTTGGTCAGTAAACCGTTCTGATCCACTTTGAGGTTACCATTGCGCGTTAACCCTTCTTTGCCGGTGTGATCCAATACAGAAATCCAGCCGCTGCCTTCAATGGTTACATCCAGATCTCGTCCTGTAGTAATCACACTGCCTTGAGCAAAGTTATGTCCCGGACGCTCTGTCATGCTAAACACACGTGAAGGGAGCCCTTCTCCATACGCTTGCATCGAACGAGCCTGTGCCAAATCCGCACGAAAACCCGTGGTGCTCACGTTGGCCAGGTTGTTGGCACGCAATTGCAGAGCCTGCATGTTTTGCTTGGCGCCGCTCATTGCGAGAAACAGTGCGCGATCCATAAATTACTCCCTAAAGTCCTCTGTACTTGAGAGTAAAAGCAATACTTATGCCAAAATAAAATACACTTAGTATTCAAAATCTTAATGGAAAAATAAAGGGGATAAGAAGAAATTTTTAGAGCCTAAACCAGGATAGAGGCAAGGTTTGGATCCTCTTAGCGGCAACAGCGGCAACAAAGCGCTCAAAGAATGTTTGCCCAAAGTGTAATGCTGCTCGTTTAACAGCGAACGGTATATCACAACCCCCGTCATTCTGGACAGCGACGAAGGAGCGTGATTCAGAATCTTCTATCCGAGCACTTTGTTGCCAACATTGTTCCTAACTATTTTCAGCGCACTGATAATAGATTCCTAGTCTCGCTATGGCTCGCTGGAATGACTCAATAAAGGGCGTTAGCGACTGGCATTACAGCCCAAAGTGAGGAGTTTTTGGGCCAATCATTTGATGAATATCGTAAAGTGACCAAGTAATCAGGCAAAAAAACTCTACTTGGTCACGCAGGTTATCGAATCTGCAGGATATTTTGCTGTAGCTGATTATGCACTTCTAGCGAACGAGAGTTTGCCTGGAAGTTACGCTGCGCAGAAATCAAATCCACCAGCTCCTGAGTCATATCAATGTTTGACTGCTCCAGTACACCATTGTTCAGGGTACCGAAAGAACCTTTATTGGATTCACCCCAGATTTTCTCACCAGAAAACTGAGTTGAGTCCCACTGAGTGCCGCCTTTTTTATCCAGCCCCTGTTCGTTAGGAACACGAACCAGAGCGACTCGACCCAAGGTAACATTTTCACCGTTTGAGTATGTACCCAAAACACTGCCGTTTTCATCAAAATCAACTTTGGTCAGGAAGCCCGTCGTTGCACCATCTTCATCGAACTTAGTCAGCTCAAATGGCGCCGCAAACTGAGTTGATGAGTCCAAACCAAAGTTCAGAGTTTGCGTTGGATCGGCACCATTGAGGTTGATGCCCGCATTTGCTCCCGCAGCTTCACCACCTTCACCTGCTGTACCACCTAACGCGACAGACGTTATCGGGTTGCCGCCATTCAAGCTAGCCAATGTGCCATCATTGTTGAACTTCATCGTGTGACCAACATGGCCTGATGCGTTTGTTGCATCGCCTTGAGCAATATTTACCGGCTTCTCACCATCTTTATCGGTAACGGTGTAGTAGGTATTCCAGGTGTTCGGCTGAGTCTGGTCTTTCAGGTAATAAGTAGTTAATTTGTAAGACTGACCCATTGAGTCATAAATGGTTGAAGACGTTGAACGGTTGTACGTATCAGGGTCGGAAAAATCAAACTGCATTGGATCTTTCAAATCACCATTAGCAGGTAAGTTCACGCCTACTTCAATATTCGCGGTTTGTTTTGGCTTACCAAACTCGGCTGGAATATGGATTGGCTGTGGCTCGTAGGATGACACCTCACCAGACTCTGGGTTTACCTGATAACCAAGCAGGAACTCATCGTTCGCCGTTACCATGTAGTTGTCTCTGTTCAAATGGAACGCACCGTTACGTGTCATTTCATTTTGCTGCGGCACCAGACGATCTTTCGCTACCGCGAAGAACCCCGTACCTGAGATGCGCAAATCCATCGGATTGTTGGTGTAAACACTTGAACCTTCATGGAATTGCTGAGCCACCTGGCCAGCCTGAACACCGCCACCTGGCGTGGTTTTAGCGTTTGTGAACAAAGAGTTTGAGTAAACATCCGCGAACTCGGCACGGGACTCTTTAAAGCCGTACGTGTTGGCGTTTGCAATGTTGTTACTGGTGGTGTTTAAATCCAGTTGAGCAGCGGACAAACCGCTTAAAGATACATATGACATTCCAAAGTCTCCTGATCTCGCGTGTTATGCGTTACGCTTTGCCGACTTCCAATACTTCTGCAAGTCGAACTGGCGATTCAAAACCCGCCAGATTGAGTAATACGTTTCCGTCGCCCTTACCGAGCAATACGCTGTTTACGTTGGCATAAGTGGATACCGGGAACTCTTGTGACTTCCCATCAACTAAACCAGACGCTTTTACTTTGTATTTACCGGCCGGCAATGGATTTCCGCTTTCATCATTACCGTCCCAGAGTACGCGCGTGTCGCCGGCTGGTTTCGCCCCTACCTCAAAAGTACGAACCAGTTGGCCTGCTTCGTCTTCTACACGAACAAACAAATTGTCGATAGATTGTGAAAGCTTCACCATTGCCGCCATTGGAGCATCATCCTGCTTCACTCCCGCCGCACCCGGAACCAGAACATCACGTCCAACCAAAGAGGAAGCTTGTAGTGCCTGATTCGATGTCATTGACGAGTTCAAACTCTCAAACTGAGTGTTCATTTTGCCGATACCATCTACGGTCGCAAATGATGCCATTTGCGCGATCATCTGGTCATTGCCGACTGGCTTAAAAGGGTCCTGCTGAGACAATTGCTTGGTGAGCAAAGATAAGAAGTCTTCCTGTTTAAGGTCCTGCTTACCTGTGTTCCCTTCCGCTTTCTTGTTCTCTTGAAGACTCTTAAGCTGGTCAATATAGGACAAGCCGCTTTGACCAACGTTATTAATTCCGGCCATACGCTACCTCCTTATCCTTATTGACCCATCTGCAGCGTACGCAGCAGCATTTGTTTTCCAGAATCAGCCACTTGCACATTAGTTTGGTATGCGCGAGAAGCAGAAATCATGTTTGCCATTTCTTCCATTACATTAACGTTCGGCTTGTAGATGTAGCCTTCTTCGTTTGCAAGGGGGTGATCAGGGTTGTACTCCGCATTGAGCGGTTTATCGCTTTCTACAATTCCCAATACTTTCACTGGCACGGTATTACCGCCATGCATAGCGTTACTAAACTCAGCACCAAATACAGCATGACGCGCTTTATAGGTGTCTTTTGCAGAGCTGCTGACACTGTCCGCGTTTGCCAAGTTGCTTGAGGTAGTATTCAGACGAACAGACTCAGCGCTCATTGCAGAACCTGTCACATTGAAAACGTTAAATAAGCTCATCTAAATTATTCCCCTTTGATTGCCTTGGTTAAGTTCTTGAATTTGCCGCCCAGAAAGTCGAGTGATGCCTGATGTCTGATTTGGTTTTGCATAAACAGATTACGCTCTAAATCCAAATCAACCGTGTTGCCATCACCCGTATCGGGTTGGGTAGGAAGACGATACAACTTGTCTCCTATCACAGTGGTAGTGGCAGAAATATGCCGACCATCTGTTCGGCTAAGACTCATGCTTGCCCCAGAGGTTGCCGCTTGTAGTTCCTTCGCAAAGTCTAAACCTCTTGCTTTATAACCAGGCGTGTTAGCTTGCGCTATGTTGGTAGAAATCACCTCAGCATTGCGCTCACGTACACCCACCGTGTGTTGGTGGATGCCTAGTGCATTGTCAAAAGATATAGCCATGTTTGCCTCTACAATTAGAACTGACCGGTATAAGTAACTGAAAGGCAATTAGTATGCCAATTAGGGAGGGAAGGGCCTAGAAAAAAAGGGCCTAGGACCTCTTTCTTTAATCCGTATTCCAAAAGCAACAAAATCCGGGGCTTGCGTTTATCACTGAACTGGCCGCAAACACACCTAGAACCTAGGAGCCTAGCCTCTAGGATCTTTAAGTTTATAAATAATGCCCGGGTTGCAGCGTACCATTTCAAAACGATCAGTCAGTCCGGTCAAAGACTCTGACGCCCCCAGCAATAGATAACCACCCGGATTTAACTGGTTTGCCATTTGATTGAGCACTTTTGATTTCATCTCCGGTGAGAAGTAAATCAGCACATTGCGGCAAAAAATGATGTCGAATTTACCCACCAAAGCGTAACTGTCGAGTAGATTTTGCGGCCGGAAGTTGACCAGCCTCTTTACATTGTCTTTCACTTTCATACGACCATCGCCAGCATCTTCAAAAAAGGTACGGCGACGCTCAGGAGACAAACCACGCCCCAACGCTAAGTTGTCATACACACCAGCACGACACATTTCCAGCATGCTGGTCGATATGTCGGTCGCAGTAATGGAAATATTTGGTAGCAATCCCGGTTTACGCTGCTGCGTTTCCAGAATGGTCATCGCGATGGAGTAAGGCTCTTGACCCGATGAGCTGGCTGCCGACCAAATTTTAATCGGGCGCTTGTTTGCCACTACTTCCGGCAATAATTTCTCGGCTAAAACAGTGAACGGATAAGTATCCCGAAACCAAAGTGTTTCGTTTGTCGTCATTGCATCCACAGCAGAAATACGTAACTCACGATTACGCCCCGAAACCACATCACGTAGCAAATCAGACAACGATGTGAGCTTAAACTTGGTCACTAATGGACTTAATCGGCTGCGCACTAAGTATTGCTTACTATCGCCTAACACAATGCCACATTGCGCTTCTAAAAAACGGCTAAAGTCACGATACTCTTGATCACTGATGGTAATAGCAGTCATTAACGTCTCTTTATTGTATTAATGCAGATTTAACCGCGTTACCCAGTTCATCAGGGTTAAATTTCGCTATGAAGGTATTCGCCCCGACGCGATCAACCATGGCCTGATTAAACACACCACTCAAAGAAGAGTGGAGAATAACATAAAGGTCTTTCAAATCGGCATTTCTGCGAATTTCAGCGGTTAATGTATAACCGTCCATCTCAGGCATTTCGATGTCAGAAATAACCAAAGAAATCTGATCGTATATGTCCCCTCTGCGAGTCATTTCAAGCAATGTGTCGTAAGCCTCTTTACCATCTTTAGCCGAGACGACTTTAAAGCCAATTGAGCGGATTGCTCTCTCGAGCTGCTTTCGTGCCACTGTGGAATCATCGACAATCAAAATACGGCGTACGATAGATTTTTCTTGCTCTGCCTGTGCGATTTCTTCACCAATCGCCGCATCCATCGCCTCATCAACCGGTGAAATTTCAGCCAAGACTTTTTCGACATCAAGAATTTCAACTAACTCGTTATCGATGTTTGTTACCGCCGTCAGATAATGCGCTTTGCCTGCACCTTCAGGTGGTGGCAGAATTGCTTCCCAGCGCATATTAATAATGCGTTCGACCGAAGAGACCAAAAACGCCTGAATTGTCCGGTTAAACTCAGCTATCACAACAAAGCACTTATCAATCTCAGTCGTTGGACGACCACCAATTGCCAGACTCAAATCAATAACCGATACGGTATGGCCTCTAATATGAGCCACACCTTTTACTAATCGGTGCAGATTTGGCATGACTGTCAGCCTTGGGCATTGCAGTACTTCTCTTACTTTGAATACGTTAATACCGTAACGCTGCCGCCCCATCAGTCGAAAGGTCAACAATTCCAATCGGTTTTGACCGACGAGTTGCGTACGCTGATTCACTGAGTCAAGAATCCCCGTCATATGCTCATCTCCATCTCAAACTTTTTGTTTTTAAATGATACTCTACCGCTGGCAAGTATTGTTCCAGGGAGACCTTATGGCGTATTTCACTATCACTTCGACCACATTGACTAAGACAATATGTAGAGCGGTATTTAAAAAGTACGCTAAAGCTATCGGCATTTTGCTCAGTATGTTTAGCTTTTTTGTTCACTCTGCTACAGAGAGTCAGATCGAACAGATAAAAACGGCGGCAGAGCAACACATTCTTGCCACGGTAGAACATCCTGCAGGCGGCGAGTTAAGCGTGAATGCAGCCAATATAGACTTCCGAATCCAAGCCACTGACTGCCCTAAACCTCTTAGTACTTCTGCATCCACCACCAGCAGCACTCGCAGCAATATTAACGTTTTAGTCGAGTGTCCAGAGGACGGCTGGCAAGTTTACGTGCCGGTGCGCATTTCTGTTTCGGTACCTATGGTAGTCAGTACCCGTCAACTTGGCCGGGGAGAAATCATCAGCGCCTCTGACGTCACCACTTCCATGATTGAATTACAGCGCTTTCGCAAAGAGGGCTTCTCAGACTACGATCAAGTGGTTGGTTCGAAGTTAAAACGCAGTGTACGCCTTGGTGATGTCGTCGAGCGCAATGATGTTTGCGTCGTGTGTCGTAACGAAAAAGTGACCATAAAAGCAGCAAAAGCGGGCATGACGATCACGACCCAGGGCACCGCGTTGCAGGATGGTACATCAGGGGATCAAGTGAGAGTGAAAAATGATAAGTCTCAACGTATAATAGACGGCATAGTGACTGACATTGCGGAAATCACCATCAACTTTTGACCTTTTTAGACACCAAAAGCGCATGGTGAACATCGATCCATAAAAAATGATTAAAGTTATTTCGGTATTGGTCGATAGTCTGAGTACCCGTATTACGATACAAGGCAAGGTTAAACATGGCAGGTATAGATAATATACGTTCAGGTCAGATAATGACGACAAACAGTCGCGCACCTGCACGTAATGACTCGAAAGCGACCAGCACAACAGAGTCGAAGATAACGCCAGCACAGCAAGATGCGGTGTCGTTGAGCCAACAAAGTAAGGCCGTCAGCAAACTCCACCAGGATTTGGCAGCATCTCCGGCTTACGACAGCGCAAAAGTGGCGGCAATCAAAGAAGCGATTGCAAATGGTTCGTACAGAGTGGACCCAGAAAAACTGGCAGACAGTATGATTAAATTTGAAAATGAATTGCAAGGCAAAAGCGAACGGACTTAGGCCGTAGGTAAGTATTCATGGCAGCATTAGTCGATCTCATCAACTTCCAATTAGAAAATGCTCAGGCACTTTCTGTCGTTTTGCGTCAGGAAACACAAGCGATCACAGCACGTGTCTCTTCTGAGATCGAAACCATTGCCAAACAAAAAATGACACTCATTGATCAACTCAGAACCACTGATCAGCGAATCGCCTCTCACCCGCATGTCAATCAACTTACCGAAGATGAGCTCTTAAAACAGAGCGTGACTCAAATCCAGTCAATCGTGCTTGATTGCCAAAAAATCAACCAAGTAAACGGCGAGTCGCTCAACCGGGCACAGCTGAGTTTCAACAAGCTCAACAACATGTTGCAACATAGCCACGGAAAAATCGGTATGACGTACAATGCTGGCGGAAAAACCCACACTATTTCGACCTTAGGCACGAACTTAAAAGCCTAAGCTACCTCCTCACTGTATCCATCTGCACTAAAAAAGCGACCCATTGTTACCAATGAGCCGCCATTAAGATTATCTGTATTTTCTGGAAAAGTTAGAACAGAGTCTGCTGACGCTTTTCCGGCACCTGTTGTACTTCGCCATAATCGCGGAGCTTGTCCATTTTACGGATATCCAGACGAAGCTCAGTGACATAGCTGTCTTCTACTAAATAACTTCGCACTACTTCCGCCCCACGGATGACACCGTCAACAGCGCCTGATGTTCGCTCGGTACCTAAACGCTGATCTTGCAACTCAGCACGGCCACTGACTCGCATACCATAGACCTGCTCAGCCAGCTCTCTATAGGCATCAATCTTAGATGCACGCATAGCCCGTACACGTTTTTCTTCCACTGTACGACCGGATTGCTCACTCACACTCGCATAACCTACCGCCACTAACAGTTCATCCTGACGCATCTGCTGCAATGGCTGGCAACCCTCCAGCACTAGGGTAGCGATAATAAATAATAACTTTTTCATGGCTATATCCTATGGACGGAGAATAACAGTGTATGGCTGACGAATCGTTGGGTCTGAGCGAATCAACACGCCATCCTGAGTGCGAATACTGTTCAGAGTATCTAGATCACGACCAATACGATCCGCAGGCAGGAAACCTTGTGCCGTTGCCACCACAATCCGACTTTGCATACCAACCACACGCGCATTAATCAGCACGCCTCCTTCCTGACGTAACATCGTGCCCGTCAGCACGTACTGAATTTGCTGCTCGTGCGCAAGATTTTTCCAATCGCGACTTAGCGCAAAGTCCCCTTGTTGCGTCACTTGAATAGAGCCCGTAGTTTTAAAGTCGACCACCTGAAAACCACGACGTTGAAACTGGTGAATAAATCCTTCCGATACTGAGTTTCCCAGCCAGTTCGTTGCATCCATGTTTTGCATGTCGACAAAAGACGTAATCGCAATCGGCGTGCGTGCAGAAACCGCAACGTTGGACACCATCAACTCTTCGGTCAGGCTTTCAATAAAGAAGTCCATCGTGTGGCGCGGGCTATCTGCCAACATAAACTGACTGCCTGCATAAGGTTCTTTACCATTGTAAATTGGTGAGTACGCACACGATGTCAAAAGCGTCATCATCGATACGGCGACAAGCCACTTTTTCATGGTTTGATTCTCCAGATAATCTTGGGTGTCACTGTTCCTTCTCATTCCTGGCAAGAAACGTAATGTTGGAACAGTCTTTGCTTTTCTTTTGTTTGTCCAAACAAAGCAATCGCCACCAAACTGAACTGAGTTTGTTAAAGCAATATTTATACCCGAACAGTACAAACCATGAAAAAAACATTAACCTTCTTGTTTTCAATCACTTTCATTGCACTTCTGCCTTTTCGCGTCTTCGCTGCGTGGTATGAAGTAACAGGTGTTGCCACGATCGTTTCTTCTGACGATGCGGCAAGGCTACACGCCCTGGAAGACGCGCTATTCAAAGCTGTCAACTTTTCAGGTGCCGACATTGGCAGCATCAGTAATTTAATGCCGCTATTAGAAGAGATCCGCAAAGAGTATCAGTTCACTAACCACGAGGTTCGTTACATACTTGTCGAATCTGAGCGTAAACGTAGCGGAAAAATGGAAATAAAAATCCGCGTCGACATCTATCCATCGGCAACGGGTTGCCACACAGCGCAATACAAGAAAACCATCTTGATCGGCAATATCGATATTGCTTCTCCGCAGCAAGCGGTGATGGGACAAATTTATCAAGTCGGTGATGACTTCAGCCATGTGGTGAATCGTCAGATCGAACAGACGTCGCACAGTTTCGTTTCTGTCGGCACTACAGACTACTCAATCAGCCGAAGCGACCCGATGCGTACGCAAATGATCGCTCAGGATAATGGCGCTCAATACATTGTTGGTGGGGTGATTACAGACTTAACCGCAACCGTTGAATCTCAAGTATTGCAAGATGACATCATTAACCGCCAATTCGCGCTGGAGATGAAAGTTTATGATGGCAAAACTGGCCATGAGGTCTTCAATAAAAGCTACCGAGAAGTGGCGCGCTGGCCATTCGCAAAGACCAGTCAGGTCGACACTCGTAGTGCGAGATACTGGGCATCTACCTACGGTGAAATGATGCTGCGCGTTAGCCGAAATATCATGTTGGATTTGGAGTCTGAACTGTCTTGTAAGATAACCTTGCCGGAAGTGGTAGCCGTCTACGGCAACATCGTCACCATAGATTTAGGCCGAATGCATGGCGTTAAAGAAGGCGATAAGTTGCAATTGTGGCATACTGCCTCCTTCATCGACCAGAATGGTTTACCACGTAATAAAGTATCGAAAAGTGACATTACATTAACCGTCTCTCGCGTCTATGAGCAGGAGGCAGAACTGAGTATCGACCAGCCTGACCTGACATCGAGCGTACAAATTGGCGATGTAATGAGCAACATGCTTTAAAAGGCAAGATTAACCCTTGAGATATGCTCACTTTTGAATATTATGGGTGGGCATCTTATTTGATTATACCAACCAAAGTACTTGGTATTATGCCCTCATGGCACAGTGGATAGCGCAGTCCCCTCCTAAGGGACAGGTCGTAGGTTCGAATCCTACTGAGGGCGCCATATCAAACCTTAGTTCACTATTGAGCTAAGGTTTTTTCTTTGAAGCGATACCTCCCTAACCTTATCGGTTGCGCGCACTCATCTTTCCAAAGCAACCCGAACTCAGATTTCGGCTTCTCAACGCACACGGTTTGACCACTTAAAATCTAATTGAAACGTAGCTATTTACAGTTTTATATTTTATGACTTTAATTATTGATGAGTTTTGCTTCCCTTTCCGAGATTAATAAAGATATTAGTTAGCCTATGTCTAAAAGCAATTTAATAACTAACACTGGACACCGCTTTATTTCCAAAGGCAAAACAGCCTTTAAGATCCACATTCACACTCCCGAGGATACGGTGTTGCACCGCTCGGTGGGATTTGTGCGCATTGGAGAAGAAAAAGGCTTAAAGAAAGCCATCAAATTGAGAAATGAATTAGGACTACAGATGTGGGGCAAGTTTTGGCGGCGTCTTTTAAAAGATCCCTACCTGATGACAAGATTGCCGCACAGCGTAGAACCGAAAATTGTCCATAAACCGAACCCGACATTGGAAAATCCGGACAATCGAGACACGTGTTACATTGCGAAGTGGCGAGAGTTTAATGAGGATGGGGAATATCGGTATAAAACCGTAGTACGCTCAATCAGTAAATACGGCAAGCTTGCCGCTTATATGCAAACCAAGAAAGCCTTACTGAAGGCACACAAAGATAATCTGGAAATACTCACGTTTATGGGGCGCGTCACCAGTATCAATCTCAAATAACCCACTTTGTCGAACCATTTTTTCGATCTAATACTGTCGATAGCAACAACCGTTAACAAACCCTAGATATAACAATGCCCCAAAGAGCGAACGCTTCGGGGCAGTGGAATTCAGGATTCTACTCTGTAATCAGAAAGTATCTTATTGTTGAACTTGGTATTCAAATTCAGGAACGATCACTTCTACGCGACGGTTTTGTTGACGACCTTCAAGAGTGTCGTTTGATGCGATAGGGTTGTTTTCACCTTCACCGCGAGCTTGGATGCGTGATGCATCAATGCCTTTTTCTACTAGAGCGTTAGCGACAGATTCTGCACGCTTCTCAGACATTTTTTGGTTGTATGCTGCTGCGCCAGAAGTATCAGTGTAACCAACCACTTCAACGTTCGCTTGTGGGTATTCATTTAAGAAAGCAACCAGGTTGTCTAGTTTAGCTGAGCTTTCTGCTTTAAGCGTTGCGCTGTTTACATCGAAGCTACCTGTACCCATAGTTTGAGTTTCAAATGTTTTCGTCACAACAACAGGCTCTTCAACGACTGCAACTTCTTCGACTACTGCTGCTTCTTCAACAACTGGCTCTTCACTGCCACCGAATTTAAATGAAACACCCAGAGTTGCTGTGTTACCTGTTGCACGAACGACATCGTTATTGATGTCAGTGATCGTTTGGTATTCCGCACGAGCTGTAACGTTCTGGCTGATGTTGAATTCAAGACCAGCTGCGCCTAGGTACGAGTAATCGTCTTTGCCATCAAACATAACATACGCGCCACCCACTTTACCGTAAAGTGCGATGTCTTCAGTGATTGGCAGGCTGAACTTAGGAGCAAGAGTAATGGCTTCTACGTGACCACCGAATGAAGACTCATCGAAATCACCAACGTTGTCAAAGCCTGCTTCTAATGCGATATAGTCGTTAAATTCGTAACCAACAAAAGCACCAAGAGTCGTGTCATCTTTGTCACAAGACTGACCTGATACACAAGCATCTTCCAACCAAGATTTACCCATTTTACCGCCCACATAAACTTCTGCTTGCGCTGCCGATGCCATAAGTAAAGATGCTGAAATTACCGCTGCTAGTTTTTTCATTATTGATTCCTATAAAGAATTACTTTTATTTGTTCACGAAATGCGTCGCCTGACTGACGTTGTATTTCAATATTTATTCATTCCTTGAGCCTATTACCGAAGCAAACTCCAATCATGCATATGCACAATATCTAACGAAGAGAGCTTGGGTAGCATTCCAGTACCGTGATTTTTATCGCTATCTATTTTTCACTGGCGGGATGAACTATAACGCCAAGAAAACTTGAGAAAAATCCCAAAACTGTCAATTTAGTGTCATCAAAAAAACAAGCATAGTGTGATCTAGAGCACCCCCAAACCAGTCACAACAACCGCGCAAACGTTTGCGTACATTTTCACAAAAGTAAAGCTATAGCATTTAACTTTCTCATAATTGAGACGATATTTGGGGAACTTTATAGATACTGGATATAAATCATAAAGATACTTTGATTATAAATAGCAAGACATTCATCATTGAAAATGAATTTAGATTACAAATTCCTATCGATAACAAAACATTCTGACATCAATTTGGCAGAGTGATAGGCACTCGATGAATGAGCTTTTTATCTTTTAATCTGATCACCGAGCGAAAAAAAACCGCGGTAAATACCGCGGCTTTTTGACTATTTATTCACTACTTGTCTGTTTTATTCACGACTATTGCGCATTTGCTTCACGTTCAGCGATGTACTCTAGTGCCATTTTAATGCGAGCGATACAACGCTCCTGGCCAATCAGAGCCATCACAGCGTCAACAGATGGAGACTGCCCGCCGCCTGTTACCGCGACACGTAGTGGCATACCAATTTTACCCATGCCGATTTCCAGCTCTTCACAAACAGCTGCGATCACGCCGTCTTTGATGCTTTCAGTCGTCCAGTCTGTTAGTGCTTCTGCTTTTGCAAGTGCAAGCTCTAGTGGCTCTTTTGCCACACCACGCAGGTGTTTCTTCGCAGCACCCGCTTCAAACTCAGAGAAATCTTCGTAGAAGTAACGGATCTGCTCTGCCAGCTCAACAAGAGTATGGCAACGCTCACCAACCAGCTTGATCACTTCGGTGATTGCAGGGCCGTTTGTTACGTCCAATTTCTGCTGGTCAAGGTGCCATTGCAGGTGCTTAGCAACGTATTCTGGCTCTGAAGTTTTGATGTAGTGGTTGTTCAACCATTGCAGTTTGTCTGTGTTGAATGCAGACGCAGACTTAGATACAGCGGTTAGACTGAACAGGTTGATCATCTCTTCTTGGCTGAAGATTTCCTGATCACCGTGAGACCAACCCAGACGGATCAGGTAGTTGTTTAGCGCAACAGGCAAGTAACCCATATCGCGGTACTGCATTACCGATACAGCGCCATGACGTTTAGACAATTTCGCACCGTCGTCACCCAGGATCATTGCACAATGAGCAAATGTTGGTACAGGTGCACCCAATGCTTCGTAAATGTTGATTTGACGAGGCGTGTTGTTGATATGGTCTTCACCGCGAACAACGTGCGTAATGCCCATATCCCAGTCATCCACCACAACACAGAAGTTGTACGTTGGAGAACCATCTGTACGACGAATAATCAGGTCATCCATTTGCTCGTTGCGGATTTCGATGCGGCCACGGATTTGGTCGTCAAATACTACGCTGCCCTCTTTCGGGTTGCGGAAACGGATTACACATGGATCGCCATCTTTTGCCGCTGCGTTTGCCGCTTTGATTTTTGGATGGTTTGCGTCGTAACGAGGCATTTCTTTATTTACTTCTTGCTCTGCACGAATTTCATCCAGCAGCTCTTTAGACGCATAGCATTTGTATGCCTTGTCTTCAGCAAGCAGCGTATCAACCACTTCGTTGTAACGATCAAAACGTTGAGTTTGGTAGTAAGGACCTTCATCCCACTCCAGCCCTAGCCATTCCATACCTTCCAGAATCGCGTCAACTGCTTCCTTAGAGTTACGCTCAAGGTCTGTATCTTCGATACGCAGAACGAATTCACCACCTTGGTTTTTAGCATATAGCCAAGAGTAAAGTGCAGTACGCGCACCACCAACGTGTAGATAGCCAGTTGGGCTAGGAGCAAAACGAGTTTTAACCGTCATTTGAGTTCCTTAGAGGTTAATGTTCAACGAGAGGGTTCTCGTTGGAATATCAAGGATAAAAAAGTGGCGACATTTTACCATCGTAAGCCAATTCTACAATCATTCCGTGTTTATATATTCATTCATCACAAACCTTGACCTTACCCTTGAAGGAAGGTTTAAGCTCATTATATAGCGATTAATGAGGACAAATTATGAATCAGTTTATGGTACCAATGTCGGGACTTAACTGCATGGGTTGTGCAAGAAAAGTTGAGAAGACTTTACACGAAAATCATAGTGTTGAAATCACGAATTTGTCTCCAACCTCAGTTGAAATTAAAACCGATGCTTCTCTGGAAGCGATCGTTAAATCGATTGAATCACTAGGTTATCACGCAGGCTATAGCTACCATTTCCGTTTATCCGGTTTGAGTTGCGGTGGCTGCGTTAAAAAACTCTCGTCTTTATTAGAGTCAAACTCAGACGTTATTTCATTTGACGCTTCTACGACGCAATTAACTATCCGTACTCTTCTTTCTGAACAGCAAGTCATCGAGCTTGTCGCGAGCTTAGGCTACATAGCGAGTAAAGAAGTCATCACAGGCACCAAAAGTACAGAAGCTAAAAGTGCCGAGCCTGAAGATGAAACCCAGCCAGCACAAAGCGAAGCACCAGATAACCCACTGGAAGACATTCCACCAGCCAGCAGCACTCAACTGCAAATGCTGATCCAGGGAATGACTTGTGCAAGCTGTGTTTCATCAGTAGAGAAAGCGCTGATGAATGTTCAAGGCGTAGAAAAAGCACAGGTAAACCTTGCTGAACAAAGTGCGTTGGTGTTTGCGACACAAGATTCAGAAGCTCTGCATCAAGCGATTGTCGAATCCGTCAAACAAGCCGGATACCAAGCGGAAATATTGCAAGACGCAGCTACTCAGCAGGAAAAACAAACGCAGCAGCAATTAGCCCAACAAAAACGTTTCAAGTTCGATGCGATTGCTGGCTTAGTGGTGGGGGCGCCCTTAATGCTGTGGGGTGTGGCTGGCGGTAACATGATGATTCGCCACACCAGTGATCAGTTCATTTGGGGCGCGGTCGGTCTTTTATGTTTGCTGCTACTGGCTACAGCTGGCCGCCACTTTTTTGCCAATGCTTGGTTAGCCACAACCCACAAACGCGCTACCATGGATACACTGGTTGCATTGGGCACTGGTGCAGCTTGGTTCTACTCCATGCTCGTAGTGGTTTTCCCAAATTGGTTCCCGCTCGCATCACGTCACGTCTATTTTGAAGCAAGTGCAATGATCATTGGTTTGATTTCTCTCGGTCACTATATAGAAGCCAAAGCCAAGGCCAACACTACTCGCTCATTACAAGCTTTAATTAACTTGCAACCACAACAAGCGACGGCTATTACAGAGAAAGGCGATCAGACCATCAGCGTTGAGCAAATAACGCTTGGTATGAAATTAAGAATTAAGCCCGGCGAGAAAGTGCCAGTAGATGGCACCGTACTCGAAGGCGAATCTTATATTGATGAGTCGATGTTAACCGGTGAACCTGTACCTGTATTAAAAGGACAAAACGCAGAAGTCTCAGCAGGTACGCTCAACACCGATGGTAGCTTGATCATCGAAGCCACTGGCATTGGTGCCAATACCATGTTAGCGCGCATCATTCGAATGGTACGAACCGCGCAAAGCAGTAAGCCGGCCATTGCTAAATTAGCCGATCAAATTTCTGCTGTTTTTGTACCGGTCGTAGTAGGTATTGCCATACTCGCTGGATTGGTTTGGTTTGCCGTCGGCCCAGAGCCAAAAGCCAGCTATATGTTAGTCGTAACGACAACCGTGTTGATTATCGCTTGCCCTTGTGCACTTGGCTTAGCAACACCTCTTTCCGTCACAGTTGGCGTAGGCAAAGCCGCCGAGTTGGGCATCTTAATTAAAGACGCTGATGCACTGCAGTTAGCCAGTAAAGTCGATACGGTCGTCTTCGATAAAACCGGCACGTTGACACAAGGAAAACCATCAGTTCAGCAAGTTTTTACTCACGCCACCAGCCAGAATGAGTTGCTTGCTCTGGCCTATGCCGCCGAGCGTCAATCCGAGCATCCACTTGCCAAAGCGGTGTGTGATTTCGCTAAACAACAACAAGCGCGAGAAGTCAATTTAGACAAATTCGAAAACGTTCGTGGACGTGGCATTTCGGCTACGTACGAGGGCAAACCGCTGTTTATAGGTTCATTGCAGTTTATGCAAGGCAAAAACGTCGACATAAATGTGCTTAAACAAGCGATTGACGAATGCGCCCAAAATGCATGGACGCCAGTTGCCATCGCTTTAGATGGTCAGCTAATCGGACTTGTTGCGGTTGCCGATCCAATCAAATCTGATGCAAAGCAAGCTATCTCTGCGTTGAAATCACAGGGCATCAAAACAGTGATGTTAACAGGTGATAATCAGCACGCTGCGAATGCCATTGGTAAAGAACTCGGCATTGATGAAGTGATAGCCCAAGTTCTGCCAGATGAAAAAGCTAAGCACATTGAACAGCTTCAATCTAAAGGACATAAAGTAGCTATGGTTGGAGACGGCATTAACGATGCGCCTGCTCTCGCGCTTGCGAACCTTGGCGTTGCGATGGGTAGTGGCAGTGATGTCGCGATTGAAAGTGCGCAAATGACGATTCTCAACACTTCACCAATGGCCGTGGTGCACGCAATAGAGTTGTCGCGCGCTACACTTAAAAACATGAAACAAAACTTGTTTGGTGCCTTTGTTTATAACTCGTTGGGTATTCCTGTCGCCGCTGGCGTGCTCTACCCGGCGTTCGGCTTTTTGCTCAACCCTGTAGTTGCGGGAGCGGCAATGGCACTGTCTTCCATTACTGTCGTTAGTAACGCAAACCGACTACGACTGTTTTCAGTAAAATGACGACTTCTTTCTGAGGGTATTATGAAATTGAAACTTGTAACTTTTGCAATGCTTGCGACCGTATCCGCCAATGTATTGGCAGCCGATGTCATTAACCACAAGTCGCCATATTGTGGCTGTTGTGGTGACTGGACAAAACACATGGAAGAGAACGGCTTTACGGTCGAAGAAAAACTGCATGAAGATATGAATGCCATCAAACGCGAATTAGGCATGAAAAACCAGCAGCTCTACTCTTGCCATACAGCAGAAATAAACGGTTATCTGTTTGAAGGACACGTGCCAGCAGCCGATATTAAAGCCTTCTTGGAAAACCCACCGAAGAATGCGAAAGGTCTGACAGTTCCGGGAATGCCGGTAAGCTCGCCAGGTATGGAGTATGGCGATAAAAAGGACAGCTACACCGTTTACGCTTTTAATGAACAAGGTCAAGTTTCGGCCTTTAGTCACCACAAAGGTAACGACAAATAAAATAAAACCCAGCTCTTAACAAAGATGCCGGGCTTTTTCTTAGTAGCTTAATGGACAATTAAGACAAAATCGTTAGAAACCGTAAGACGCACCAAATACAAATGCGTTGTTCACCAGGCTGTCACCATCTGCATTTTCTGCGCCGTGAGCCTGAGAACGAAGTTCAAAATATGGCTGAACACCTTGACGAGTCCAGGTCGCACGGAACTCGTGATCCATAGTGTCGGCATCAATCATGTAGACGTTGTTGTAGCTCAGCGTCACATCCTCATTCATTACATAACCGATGCGGTTATCCATGCGGTAATCGGTATCGGCATCTGCGTCTGTCGCATCGATGTGCGCGCGAGTACGGTTGCTTATAGAAATGCCGTTATCGAAGTTGTAACCAATCTTGACCAGAGGACGGTATTGAAGGTTTTCACCTGCCGAGAACAAGTGTTGGTAACCTGCAGCAACCCATAGATGATCAGTGATATTAAATGACTGCTCACCCCCTACAGTAATGTAAGGTGTTATGTTCCCTGCTCCACCATTTTTGCTTTCCAGTTTGCCAAGTTGAATACCATCGAATTCGGTGTAAACCGTAAAGCCACCAAAAGAATTATCGAAAGTATGACCAGCTTCCAGAGTAGAAGTCACGTCCGAACCGTGAATTCGGCCATCATCGTGAAATTGAACGTTACCCGTTACGTAAGAAGAATCAGCAAAAGCGCTAGAAGCGAAAGCAAGAGAAAGTGCACTCAGTGCAAAAATGTGTTTCATAATAACTGCCTTTATTTATTCACGTTATGCGATGTTTTTAAGGGCATCTGTGACCTTACAGCGCAAAGTTGGGATGTGCCTTCATGGCGGGGGCAATATTGAAATAATTAATTTTCGATGAAAAATAATTCCTTTTAAAAAGTGATCCTGTTCAAAACAGGCACGAAGCTTATTCAATAAATATAATAAATACAATAAGTTATGAAAAATTTCGAAAATCACTCAAAAAATTAGAATTAGATCGCAATCACAAGAAACCAACGAATGTAGAACATTTCCCACATTCAGATCACACTGTAAAAATAAACTTTCATCGCCAACTTTTTTGTTGATGCGAAATAATAAGAGTTCGATCACACTTATTTTACAGTGAAAAATAAATAAACTTCACGATTATGGCGTAACGACGATAAAGAAGAGTCGTGTATAACGGTATAGAAAGTCCTGGCTCATCACATGTCGAATGTATCTACCTTTCTCTGCCGAGGAGCGCTGGCAAAGTAAGTTCGATAAAGTGTGTTCCGCGATGTGTTCTATGCTCAATATGGCACCTTGCTATGGTTTAGTTATAAAGTAATGGACAGATGTCATTTCAACTTGCTGGATACAAAGTGTTTTCCGGAATCCAGTTCGAGGATCAAACTATGTTTCGAACAATGACCTTTGTGTCATCTTTCATTGTTCTCTTTACCTCATTTTCGTCCAATGCAGAGCCGCAGTACTGGTTAGCAAAAAAGGGAGCGACCGAATACATGATTATTGGTTCAGTGCATGTGGGTGATGAAAGTATGTACCCCTTACCTAAAGCGCTGACGAATCACCTGGATAAAAGTTCAGGTTTAATCATTGAAGCAGACGTAAGAAACACCACAGGTTCCACTTACCCTCCAGTCTCAACTCGTACCAAAGACGTGTTGGATAAAGTGCAGCGCCAACATCTCATAGACATAGCAAAGGATTTACGAATAGCAGAAGCTCAGTTGCTCAATGCTCCGCCTTGGAATACCGCGCTTATGATTCAGCTTGCTCTCGTCAATAAGCTCGGCTATGTCGCTAATGAAGGTGTGGATATGCACCTGATTGGTCTGGCAGAAACAAAGCACATTCCGGTTATTTCGCTTGAATCAGTGCAATTCCAAATTGATTTGATTACTGGTCAACCGGATGGAGGCAAAGAGATGCTATTGTCGTCCATCAACGAATACGATGCCGGTGAAGCTCTGGTCGAGTGTCTAATAGAAAGCTGGAAAAGCGGTGATGGCAGCATGTTGGAAGAGTCCTCTTTAGCAGACAAGGCCACTGCAGAATTCAACCAAGCCTTTTTGTATGCGCGCAATAAAGACTGGGCAGAAAAACTCGACACTGGCAGCCTACTCCCGCAGAAACAAGGCCGCTATACCGTTGTAGTTGGCAGCCTGCATCTCGTCGGAAAAGACAATTTAATTGATTTACTGAACAAGCGTGGATTTGAAATTACGCCACTAGGTAAGACACGCAAAGCAAAGTGTGATATTTGAAGTTAGGTTCTAGGTTCTAGGTTCTAGGTTCTAGAGGGAGATTGTTGGAATCACTCTGCAACAATTAAGCTTAGGTCGATGTTGCTTGGGAATACGGAGCGCTTCGCTTACGGAATACTGAATCTGTAGTCTGTAGTCTGTAGTCTGTAGTCTGTAGTCTGTAGTCTGTAGTCCAAAAAACCAACACAAATGACAAAGAGATACGCCTAACTTTCAGCGAACTCATCTAGGACCTAGGCCCCAAGCCACCTAGGACCTTTAGAACGCAAAAAAGGCTCTGTATTTCTACAGAGCCTTTTTTTGAAAGTGGTCGGTGAAGAGGGATTCGAACCCCCGACCCTCTGGTCCCAAACCAGATGCGCTACCAAACTGCGCTATTCACCGAGATGTTTAACTGAGGACTTATCCCCGTCAACGAGGTGGTATATTACGGATTCTGATCACAGACGCAAGTGCTTTTTCTAAAAAAACTTAATGTCTTAATTTGTTTGGTGAATTACTGAACACTAGCACGCAAAATGTGACTAATAACCCACAATAAAAAACAGTTTATTAACCTCAGCAACATAATTGATCCAGATCAGTATGCCAGAGAACTCCACCATTTAATTTGTGCCTATCGGGAAAATCTTGGAGGAAACATATGGACTTTTGGCTTGATCTCCTATTTGGTAATGCAGTAGGTCTATCATCGATGATAGTAATCTTCGGAGCAATCGGTCTGATGTTGTTTTACGGCGGTTTCTTCATGTACAAGATCATGAACGATAAATCTCCTCACTAGAATCTCGCTTAGCCCTATAAACGCTTTGCACCGGAGTTGGTAATTTGCCTACTCCGGTTTTTTATTGATCTTTCCCCACATCTCGTTGATATAATCGACCTACCCTGCTCTTAATGAGATAGCCACTATGTCTCACGATGACGATTTTGAACTGTTCCAACAAATGATGGGAGATGTTAAGCCCATCAATCAAGACACCGCAGAACTCAAGAAAGTTCATCAGGTGTCAGATGCCCAGCTTGCCAAGCGCGAAGCTGCAATATGGTTAACAGAAGACGACCCTGAATACCTCTCTCTCGATCATGCAGATATGCTCAAACCAGATGATTTTGTCGAATTCAAGCGTGATGGCGTACAAGATGGCGTATATAGAAAACTGCGTCTTGGTAAATACCCAATTCAGGCTCGGTTAGATTTACACCGAAAAACACTAAAAGAAGCGCGCGATGAAGTCGTTAAATTTCTTAAGCAGTGTATCGCGATGGATATACGTACTGTTGTGATTGTTCATGGTCGGGGCGAGCGCTCGAACCCACCCGCTTTAATGAAGAGCTTTGTCAGCAGCTGGCTGCAGCAGATTCAAGAAGTACAGTGCGTTCACACAGCCCAGCGTTTTCATGGCGGCAGTGGCGCTGTCTATGTATTACTAAGAAAAAGTACAGATAAGAAGCTGGAAAACCGCGAACGCCATCAAAAACGGTTAGGTTAAGTTTCGTCCTGGTGCTAGAATGCGCGACTTTATTATTTCCCTTCACTGACGTGTGCAGGGATTCTCTATTCACCGCCGTTGTGAAACGTTAGGAGTACAACAACATGTCACAAGATATCGCAAAGCGCTTAAATAAGTTCATTAGTGAAACGGGATTTTGCTCTCGTCGAGAAGCGGACAGGCTGATCGAACAAGGTCGTGTCACGATTAACGGTAAACAACCAGAAATGGGCACTAAAGTATTACCTGGCGATGACGTGCGAGTCGATGACAAGCCTGTTGCTGTAAAAGAAAAGCCTATCTACATCGCATTGAACAAGCCTACCGGCATTACGTGTACAACTGAGCGTGATATCCCGGGCAATATTGTTGACTTTATTGGTCATAATAAACGTATCTTCCCTATCGGTCGTCTGGATAAGCCTTCTGATGGTCTTATCTTTTTGACTAACGATGGTGACATCGTCAACAAAATCCTGCGCGCAGGCAATAACCACGAAAAAGAATATGTGGTGCGTGTTGATAAACCGATCACTGGCGAGTTTCTGAAACAAATGTCGAGCGGTGTGAAAATCCTCGATACCGTCACCCTTCCTTGTAAAGTGACTAAAGAAACCAAGTTTTCTTTCCGAATCGTACTGACTCAGGGTCTCAACCGCCAAATCCGCCGTATGTGTGAAGCATTGGGTTACGAAGTGTTTAAGCTACGCCGTGTGCGTATTATGAACATTTCCCTGGATGGTATTCCAAACGGAAAATGGCGTTATCTTACGGATGCTGAAGTGGCAGAAATTATGGCAATGTGCGATGGCTCTGTCGGTACAGAAGAAGCCTCTAAAGTGGATTCAAAAGGGCGTAATATCCGTAAAGCTACAGACGCCAAGCTGTTTGACAGTCGTGAAGAGAATCAAGACTCCACCGCTCGTCGTAACCAGAAACCACGCACTTTCCGCGGTAATAATGCCGATGAGTTCCGTCACGCGCCTAACTCGAAAAAAGGCCAACAAAAACGACGTCAGCACGATGACGATAAGGCTCGTCCATCAAAAGAGCACTTCAAGACGAAAGCACAGGACACCGATCGTAAACCAAACAAACCAAAAGTGCGTTACGACAACCCAAATGCAGCAAAACCATCTAAGCCAGTGAAGCGCACTGGTAACACTTTAAGCTTGAAAAAGTAATTTGTCGCACTGCTAAGAGTGGAAAGGACGCCAATGCGTCCTTTTTATTTATCTGTCACTTTTATAAACACAACGGCGCAAACTGACCACGAGTTAAGGTCAGCAAATCTTGTGGGGCCAACTCTATTTCTAACCCACGCTTACCAGCACTCACACAAACGGTTTCTTGCTCTTTGGCGCTTTCGTGTAAAAAAGTGGGGAGCGCTTTCTTTTGTCCAAGTGGACTGATGCCCCCTACTACATAGCCCGTTGTTTTCTGAGCAATCTCTGGATCTGCCATATCAGCCTTCTTTCCCTTTGCGGCTTTTGCTGCCAGCTTGAGATTCAATTTTTGATCAACGGGGATGATGGCTACCGCAAGGTTTTTCGGTTCGCCATTTAAACAAAACAGCAACGTTTTAAATACTTTTTTTGGATCTTGTCCCAACACCTCTGCAGCTTCTAGTCCATAGCTTTCTGCTCTCGGGTCGTGCTCATACTGATGAATGGTGTGTGGGACTTTCTTCTTTTTCGCAAGGTTAATGGCCGGAGTCATCAAGATTCTCCTTATAAAAATAAAAAACGCAGCTCCCGTCTAATGGGAGCTGCACTTTTAGTTAATGATATCAGCGAGTTTGAGTCAATCGCTTTTTCACTATCAGTCTCTACTTCTATCAGGCTTTACTGATAAATAACCGTGTCAGTTGCGTATTTGATTTGACCCGTAGGTGCATAACGATTGACATCAATCGGACTGTGAGACTCGAGATAATCTTTTAATACTTCAGCATCGGTAAATCCCGTATTCACGTAGCCCGCATGAGTATCAATTTTTGGATAACCATCGCCACCTGCCGCATTATAACTTGGTACGGTAAAGCGGTAGTTGCCGTCTAAACGAAGCTGTTTATCCCCAATAAAGACATTCGTGACTTCGCCATTTTCAATCGTCATGGCAATGCCAGCAAATTGAGCATAAGCACCAGAATCCACGGGCTTAGTTGCAACAACGTTCAGATAATCAAGAACTTCCTGGCCCGACATATCCACATACGACACCATATTGCCAAATGGCTGAACCGTCAGAACATCTTTGTAGGTAATATCCCCTTTTTCAATAGAGTCGCGAACACCACCTGAATTCATCACAGCAAAATCGGCTTTAGCAAGATCCATATGAGCCGTAGCGATCAAGCGACCGAGATTGGTCTGCTTAAATCGCACTACGTCACGGTCTCCTTCCAGTTTGCCATTTGACTCAGCAATTTTAGCGTTCAGCTGTCCCTGACCTTTTTCCTGATAAGGACGCAGGAACTCAAGCATCGCTTCATCCTGAGCAATTTCATCCTCAACAAGGATGTGCTCTGATTGTCCGTTTATTTCCACTTTCTTCTTCAAGTTGACCGGAATAAGGTCATAACTCACCATCGAAAGCTCACCATTGCGGAACTCGTAATCAGCACGCCCGACATACTTGCCCCACTCATGGGCTTGAACAATATAGGTGCCGTTCTGCTGGTCTGGTAGACACTCGTCACCCGGTTGGAAGTTTTTCGTCACAACGTTTGGACCTTCCATACACACTGGTTCTTGTGAATGGCCACCAACAATCATGTCCAAGTCACCTTCATTGAGGTAACGAGCCAATGCCACATCACCAGGCGCGTTAATACCACGGTTTCCGTTTTCATAGTGCCCCATGTGAGTGACAGCAAAAATCAGGTCTGGGTACTCGGTTCTTTTCAGCTCTGCGATGAGCTTCTTCGCTTCTTCCTTAGGATCACGGAAGTCCACTTGATCTATGTATTCAGGGTTACCTAACTTCGCGGTATCTTCCGTTGTCAGGCCAATAACCGCAATCTTAATGCCTTGCTTAATGAACATCGCATAAGGCTGGAACATGCGTTTACCGGTTTCTTTCGAATAGATATTGGCGGACAACATCGGGAAAGTCGCCCATTCCTGCTGCTTAAACAAAACGTCTAACGGATTATCAAACTCATGATTGCCTAGTGCCATCGCATCATAGCCAATTTTGCTCATGCCTTTAAAGTCAGGCTCTGCATCCTGTAAATCTGATTCTGGAACTCCGGTATTAATATCACCACCAGAAAGAAGCAGCACACTTCCTCCCTGTGCTTCCACCTCTTCACGCACATCATCAATCAGCGTTTTGCGCGCAGCCATGCCATATTCAGCATATTTGTTGTGCCAGAAACGACCATGGTGATCGTTGGTATGCAACACAGTTAATCGATAAGTCGTATCTTTATTCCATTGCGGGGTAGGTTGAGTTGCACATCCGGCAAGAGTAGCCAGGATGACAGCACTCAACGCGGTTTTTACCATCAGACGCTGCTTCATTGTTTTACCTTTTTCTTTTATTGATTTGCTGCTTTGCATTTGAAAGACGCTCGTAGACCTCCTCAGCCCAGCGAGGAAGAACATCCTAAGCCATTGATTTATTAATTATGGTCGATTGTCTTCGAATCTCAAACTCATCAATCCCAGTTTGAGAACTTCGTTCTTTCGGATAAAAAAATAGCCAACACAAGGTTGGCTATTGATCAGTTTGAAATGAACATCGATTACCTGATATCGATGTCCGCAAAGCTTTTAATCAAGTCATCTAGCGCTTTCATTTGCGCAAGGAACGGCTCTAGCTTGTCTAGTGGCAATGCAGATGGACCGTCACAACGTGCTTGATCTGGATTTGGATGCGCTTCAATGAACAGGCCAGCAATACCCGTTGCCAGACCTGCTTTTGCCAGCTCAACCGTCTGCTCACGACGGCCACCTGAAGCGGCACCTGACGGGTCACGCATTTGTAGTGAGTGAGTAACGTCAAAAATGATTGGGCTACCTTTTGATGCGGTTTTCATTACACCAAAACCTAGCATGTCGACCACCAGGTTGTCGTAACCGTGGCAAGATCCGCGCTCACACAGGATGATTTTATCGTTGCCACACTCAGCAAACTTCTCAACGATGTTACCCACTTGACCTGGGCTCATGAACTGTGGTTTTTTCACGTTGATCACTGCACCTGTTTTCGCCATTGCTTCAACAAGGTCAGTCTGACGTGCAAGAAACGCAGGAAGCTGAATAACATCCACCACATCTGCCACTGGCTGTGCCTGTGCTTCTGTGTGAACATCCGTGATGATTTTCACGCCAAAAGTGTCTTTTAGCTCCTGGAAGATCTTCATACCTTCTTCAAGGCCTGGGCCACGGTATGAATGAACAGAACTGCGGTTAGCTTTATCGAACGACGCCTTAAATACGTAAGGAATGCCCAATTTGTCCGTTACTTTTACATAGTGCTCACAGATCTGCATCGCCAGATCACGAGACTCAAGAACGTTCATACCTGCAAATAGGGTGAATGGCTTGTCGTTAGCAACCTGAATGTCGCCAATATTAACGATTTTCTGTTCCATTTTGATTCTCTTTTTCTATCTCCGATAAGCCTTATTCAACTCATCGATAACATTAGTGAAGCGTGACGTGTTTTTCACTCATCACGTTTACTTGTGATTTTAGTAGCTCAGATGCCGGATCATCAGGACACTGGTCAATAAAGTATTGGAAATCAGACGCGGCAACTTGATGACACTCTAACTGCTGGAAGATAAAACCGCGGTCTCGTATTTCATATGGATCATCGGGGACAAACGTAAGCGCCAGATTGGTACAACGCAGCGCAAGCGTATATTGCTCCTCACGTAGCATGGCACTTTTGATCAGTGCTAGCCAGCGGCCAATGACTGTCGGGTTGTCCGCTTCTGCGAAATGCTCTGGTTTGAGCTGAGCTAACGGACCTTCCTGACCGATTAACCAGGCCTGAAGAATTCTTTCACCCACATACTCACCGTTAAACGGGTTGATATAGTCAGGCTTCTTATGCATCCAATCTACTTTTAGCAAGAACTGTGTTGGGAAAGTGATGCCTTTCAGTGGGAAGCCAAGTTTGTTACCCAAATACAGTATGATTGCGCCGAGACTCACCGGAATCCCTTTTTTACGCTCCAACACTTTGTCAATAAAGCTGTTATCAGAGTTAAAGTACTCTTGGTCGTCGCCCTTAAAGCCCCACTCATGGAAAAAAAGACGCAGGAATGAATCAAAGCGTTGCTCTTCATCGCTTTCATGTACTAAAGCGGCTTCCGCTTCTTGATACAGACGTTCCAGCTCTTGTTTTGCCCAATGAACATTGGTCTCCGAGTCAACAGACTTGTTCAGTTCTAAAGCGCCTTCCACCAGCGCCATGTTGTCAAAATCTTCGTCAAAAAAATCAAGCATGACGTTTACCCAAATAAAGTTGGACTCTTAGAAACTGCAATATTAGCCGCCATAACCAGCCAGCCAAGCGCTCCAAAGAAGCCGAAAATTTGCAGCAATTTATTTTTAGCCAACTTCAAAGCGAAGAAGCCCAAAGCAATGTACGCTAACACACAGGTGATCTTGTTGGTTAACCATGGAGCTGCGTCAGTAAACGGAATAAAGCCCGTTACGAAGATAAGAGCGATACCTGATACCAGCAACGCAGTATCAACAATGTGTGGGAACACTTTAAGAAAACGACTGTTGCGTTTTGGAGAGTTCATCATCATCAACGCAAATCGGATCGACAACAAAGTGGCACTTAGCGCGATGGTTACGAGGTGAATATGTTTTAGAGCTACGTACATTTTTCTTCTCTTTTAATTAATGGCTGCGGACTGACTTGTTATGGTTCTAGACGAAACGACCAAGCGTTACTCGATCGTTACCACCATAATCTTTTTCAGTGACGACTTGCTGATAGCCAAAGCTATTCATGATGTCTCTCACCGCTTGTCCCTGATCATATCCATGCTCAAACACAAGCCACCCCCCCGCTTCGAGATACTGACGAGCAAGATCCGAAATATGACGAATATCTGCCAGACCGCCTTCATCAGCGACTAGTGCCGATTGTGGTTCGAAGCGAACATCACCTTGAGCTAAGTGCGGATCTTTTTCATCGATATACGGTGGATTAGAAACGATTAGAGCAAACTTTGCTCCCAGAGCGATAGGTTCGAACCAGCTACCTTGGTTAAAGGTCACATTTTTGATGTTTAACTGAGCCGCATTAAACTCCGCAAGCTCTTTTGCTTCTTGCTTAAGATCAACGCCCATCACCTGACGCTTTGGCAGTTCAGATGCCAGCGCTAACGCGATTGCCCCCGTACCAGTCCCCAAATCTAAGATTGGCCCAGTCTGCTCGTAGGTTTTGTCCAAAGCGACTTCGACCAGGCGCTCGGTATCCGGTCTTGGGATCAAAGTAGAAGGAGAAACTTTCAGTGGTAACGACCAGAACTCACGTTCACCGACTATGTAAGCGACTGGCTCTCCAGTCAGTCGTCTTTCAAGTAAGGTTTCAAATTGAGTTTGCTGATCTCGTTCCAGAGCTTTCTCTGGCCAGGTAAGGAGATACGTTCTTGGCTTTCCAAGGACATAACAAAGCAGGACAGCTGCATCAAGAGAAGGCGACTCTGTGCCGCCTTCTGTCAGTTTTGCCGTGGCACTTTTCAGTGCTTGCTCAATAGATTGAACCTGGCTCATTGATTAAGCGTTCTCAGCTAGCGCCGCTAGTTGGTCTGCTTGGTGCTCTTGAACAACAGGATCGATCAAGCTTTGTAGTTCACCTTCCATCACTTCATTCAAACGGTAAACCGTAAGGTTGATGCGGTGGTCGGAAACACGGCCTTGTGGGTAGTTGTAAGTACGAATACGGTCACTACGATCACCAGAACCTAGCAGGTTACGACGCGTGTCTGACACTTCAGCCGCTCGCTTGGCTTCTTCCGCCTGAATAATACGTGCAGCAAGAACCGCCATCGCTTTCGCTTTGTTTTTATGCTGTGAACGCTCGTCCTGACACTCTACAACAGTACCCGTTGGCAAGTGAGTAATACGGATTGCAGAATCCGTGGTGTTAACGTGCTGACCACCCGCTCCTGATGAACGGAAAGTATCAATTTTAAGGTCCGACGCTTTGATTTCAGGGATCTCAGCTTCTGGGACTTCCGCCATAACCGCAACAGTACAAGCTGAAGTGTGAACACGCCCTTGAGATTCAGTTGCAGGTACGCGTTGTACGCGGTGACCGCCAGACTCGAATTTCAATACACCGTAAGCGCCATCGCCGCTTACTTTTGCAATCATCTCTTTGTAACCGCCGTGCTCTGCTTCATTTGAAGACATCACTTCAACACGCCAGCCTTTCTTCTCCGCATACTTACTGTACATGCGGAATAGATCACCAGCAAAGATGCCTGCTTCATCACCACCCGCACCTGCGCGGATTTCCAGAAAACAGTTGCGATCGTCGTTTGGATCTTTTGGCAGAAGAAGAATTTGCAGTTCATCAGCAAGGCGCTCGATAGTAGCTTTCGCCTCTTTGATTTCTTCTTGCGCCATTTCACGCATTTCTTCGTCGTCTTCTTTTGCCATCTCTTCAGCGGCTGCAAGATCGTCTTGCGCTTGCTGATAAGCTTGGAAGCACTTAGTGACTTCTTCGAGCTGAGAGTACTCTTTAGATAGAGCACGGAATTTGTCCTGATCGCCGATTACATCAGGATCACCAAGAAGATGTTGAACTTCTTCGTAACGTTCTACTAGCGTTTCTAGCTTAGTCAGAATAGAGGCTTTCATAGTGTCGTTTTCTTAATAAAAAAGCGTGAGTTACAGATCATCCAAACCAAGAATTTGTCGGATGACCGTTAATTTTGCTGGTTCGCCTTGCTCCGCTGCACTTTGCAGTGCTCGTGTTGGGGCGTGAATCAGTTTGTTGGTAAGTTTATTACTGAGCTCGCGCAGCACTTTCTCAGGGTCTGTGCCAGCCGCTAAGGATTGCAGACTTTTGCTCAATAGCTCTTCACGTATATTGTTTGCTGACTCGCGATAATCGCGAATACTGTCGACCGCTTGCAGTGAGCGTAGCCACGTCATAAACGCAGCACTTTCCTCACTCACAATTGCTTCGGCCTGAATAGCTTCTACTTTGCGTTGCTCAATGTTGCTGTCGATAATCGACTGCAGATCATCCACTGAGTACAAGTAAGCATCATTCAGTTCACCGACTTGAGACTCTACGTCTCGTGGCACTGCAATATCAACTAATAACATAGGCTGATGGCGACGCTTTTTCAGCGCCGTTTCGACCATCCCTTTACCAATAATCGGTAAGGGGCTTGCCGTTGAGCTAATCACAATATCGGCTCTGGCAAGATGGTCAGGTATTTCGTTTAAGCTGATCACTTCTGCACCGAACTCATCCGCAAGACTTTGCGCGCGCTCTTTGGTGCGGTTAGCCACAATCATTTTTGTGCAGCCGTTCGAGGCTAAGTGTTTAGCAACCAGTTCAATGGTTTCACCAGCTCCGACCAAGAGTACTGTGGAGTCAGACAGTGATTCAAAAATATGTTTCGCCAGCGTACATGCAGCATAGGCCACCGACACGGCATTGCCGCCAATATCCGTTTCTGTACGCACACGTTTCGCAACAGAAAAGGTTTTTTGGAACAGCTTATCAATTGACGAATCAACGGTTTGGTGTTCACGCGAGTCAGAAAAAGACTGCTTAACCTGCCCCAAAATCTGCGGTTCACCTAAAACCAGAGAATCGAGACCGCATGACACGCGCATCAGATGTTTGATCGCAGATTGCTCTTCATGCACGTACAAACTTGGCATTAATTCTTCTCGGCTCACCTGATGAAACTGTACGAGCCAATCGATTAACTTGTTTCGCGCACCTTGCTTTACGTCGCAGTACAGTTCAGTTCGGTTACAGGTTGAAACAATAACACTGCCGTTAACCGCTTCGTGCTCTCTAAGTTGCTTGAGGGCTGGTCCGAGTTTATCGGGTCCAAACGCCACTTTCTCGCGCAAGTCGACAGACGCTGTATTGTGATTGATTCCAATAGCAAGCAAGGACATCTAACGTGGTATCTCTGAGATCGAATATGAAATAGGTTCAGAATTTTACTTTAAGCAGGCGTTTATTGAAAGGGCAAGCCGGATTTGTTTTCCTTAGTCCGTCTTTTCAATGCTATAGTTGTGAGCGAATACCGATGAAACTGATTAAGAAGCCATCAAACATGACCTTACGCTCCTCTATAATTTTTGTCTTGTCGAGTCTGATACTCGCTGGCTGTACCTCTGTACCGGAAAGCATCACCAGTGTGGAATGGCAAACTCACGAGAAAAAACTTGAAACCATTCAAGATTTTCAGGTTACTGGCAAACTTGGGTATATAGGTCCAGATCAAAGACAAAACCTGAATTTCTTCTGGAAACATTCACCCGCATTCAGTCAACTTCGCTTAACGACGATCCTTGGTCAAACCGCATTAAACCTCACCATCACGCCACAAGGTGCCAAGGTAGAAACCTACGATGATCAAGTGCTCTCTGCGCGTCATGCCAATCAACTGATCTACCGACTCACGGGTTTAATGATGCCCGTTGAACATATGCCGGACTGGTTACTTGGTTTACCAACCGATGCAGACACTTTCAAATTATCTCCAGCCAACACATTGCAAACATTGAACAAACAGATTGGCCAGAACGATTGGAACATTGCCTACCAGCTTTACAGCGATGTTGAATGGCATTCTCAGACCCTGCCGCTACCGAACAAATTGAAGCTGACGACGTCGGACGTAAAAATAAATCTACTGATCACCAAATGGAACATCACGCAATGATCGACATTTCAACCCGCTGGCCTTCACCGGCGAAATTGAATCTCTTTCTCTATATAAATGGTCGTACAGAAAACGGTTATCACGAACTACAGACTTTGTTCCAATTCCTTGATCATGGCGACGAACTCACAATCCAAGCCAATCATTCAGGAGAAATCACCCTTTCTCCTGAGATTGAAGGTGTCCCTCTGCATGATAATTTGATTTGGAAGGCGGCAACCGCACTACAAAAATATGCTGACTGCTCACTGGGTGCCCATATTGATCTTAATAAAGTTTTGCCTATGGGGGGCGGGATCGGCGGTGGTTCTTCAAATGCAGCGACCGCTTTAGTAGCGCTTAATTACCTCTGGCAGCTGAATCTCAGTGACGATGAACTTGCAGAGATTGGCTTGAAACTTGGCGCTGATGTGCCAGTATTTGTACGTGGATTCGCCGCATTTGCCGAGGGCGTGGGTGAAAAACTCTCTCCAGCGTATCCGGAAGAAAAGTGGTATCTCGTCGTCAGACCAAACGTCTCGATCGCGACAGTTGACGTATTTCGCCATCCAGATCTGACAAGAAACACCCCAAAACGAGATCTAACCACACTTTTAAACACCCCAAACGTAAACGATTGCGAAAAAATTGTACGAATGCTTTACCCAGAGGTTGATAAGCAACTTTCATGGCTGCTACAATATGCGCCGTCAAGATTGACTGGGACAGGATCTTGCGTTTTTGCCGAATTTTCGAGCAAATCTGAAGCAGAAACTCTCCTTGCACAACTCTCTGATGATGTCTCGGCATTTGTCGCTCAAGGGCGCAATATTTCGCCATTAAAAGAGACTCTGGCTGAATACCAATCAGCCACACACCGACCTAATTAAAACTGGACGCAAACCCGAGGTTTCCACCGTGCCTGATATGAAGCTATTTGCTGGTAATGCAACACCTGAACTAGCCCAACGTATTGCTGATCGTCTTTACATCTCTCTTGGTGATGCATCTGTTTCTCGCTTTTCTGATGGCGAAGTTGCAGTTCAAATCAATGAGAATGTTCGTGGTAGCGATGTTTTCATCATTCAATCCACTTGTGCACCGACTAACGACAACCTAATGGAGTTGGTTGTTATGATTGATGCAATGCGCCGTGCTTCAGCAGGCCGTATCACTGCAGTTATCCCTTACTTTGGATACGCTCGTCAAGACCGTCGTGTACGTTCTTCTCGTGTGCCAATTACTGCAAAAGTTGTTGCTGATTTCCTATCTAACGTTGGTGTTGACCGCGTTCTGACTATCGATCTACACGCAGAGCAGATTCAAGGCTTCTTCGATGTACCTGTAGACAACATCTTCGGTACACCAGTACTGCTAGAAGACATGCAAGCTCGTGGCCTGGAAAACCCAGTAGTGGTTTCTCCTGACCTTGGTGGCGTTGTTCGTGCTCGTGCGACAGCTAAAGCACTAGGTGATATCGACATTGCTATCGTTGATAAGCGTCGTCCACGTGCAAACGTTTCTGAAGTTATGAACCTTATCGGTGATGTTGAAGGTCGCGACTGTGTGATCGTTGATGACATGATCGATACCGGTGGTACTCTGTGTAAAGCGGCTGAAGCGCTTAAAGAGCGCGGTGCTAAGCGTGTATTCGCTTACGCAACTCACGCAGTGTTCTCTGGCAATGCAGCAGACAACATCAAGAAATCTGTTCTTGACCAAGTTATCGTAACTGACTCTATCTCTCTATCTAAAGAGATGGCTGCGACAGGTAAAGTAACCACACTAAGCCTATCTCGCATGCTTGCTGAAGCGATCCGTCGTATCAGCAACGAAGAGTCAATTTCTGCAATGTTCAACTAATTCGAACATTTCAGTTACACTGATTTTTAAAACACCCCTACTTGGGGTGTTTTTTATTTGTGCGCAGGATAAAGGGAGATGTTACGCGTTGAGAGTGATTTAACTCAAAAGATCTATCTCACCCTAGTTCACCCACTGCCAATTTTCTGTGCTATCATACCGCGCTTTTTGAGATTCCAGAGAGATCCTAACCTTGAGTCAACAAATCAAACTTCTCGTTGGTCTTGCTAATCCGGGACCTGAATATGCCAAAACTCGCCATAATGCGGGGGCTTGGGTTGTAGAAGAATTAGCACGCGTTCATAACATTACCCTAAAGAACGAACCAAAGTTCTTTGGTCTGACCGGACGCATCATGGTCAACGGACAGGATCTCCGTTTGCTCATTCCAACCACTTTCATGAACCTATCTGGCAAATCTATCGCTGCTTTGGCGAATTTTTACCAAATAAAGCCAGAAGAGATCATGGTTGCTCATGACGAGCTAGACTTACCGCCAGGTGTCGCTAAGTTTAAAAAAGGTGGTGGTCACGGCGGACATAACGGCCTGCGTGACACAATTAGCAAACTAAGCAACAACAAAGATTTTTATCGTCTCCGTATCGGCATTGGCCATCCGGGACACAAAGATAAAGTGGCAGGTTTTGTACTAGGTAAAGCTCCGGCAAAAGAACAAGAGCTTTTAGACGCTGCAACCGATGAATCGGTGCGTTGTCTGGACATTCTGATTAAGGATGGCCTATCAAAAGCACAAAATCGCCTCCACACGTTCAAAGCTGAATAAGGTTACTATCATGGGTTTTAAATGTGGCATCGTTGGTCTTCCAAACGTTGGTAAATCAACTCTGTTCAACGCACTAACTAAAGCAGGCATCGAAGCAGCAAACTTCCCGTTCTGTACCATTGAACCAAACACTGGTGTAGTTCCTGTGCCAGATCTACGTCTAGATGCGCTAGCAAAGATCGTTAACCCACAGAAAGTGCTGCCTACTACAATGGAATTCGTAGACATCGCTGGTCTGGTTGCGGGTGCATCACGTGGTGAAGGACTTGGTAACAAATTCCTGGCAAACATCCGTGAAACTGACGCGATCGGTCACGTTGTGCGTTGTTTTGAAAACGACAACATCGTGCACGTAGCAGGTAAAGTATCTCCAATTGAAGATATTGAAGTTATCAACCTGGAGCTTGCACTGGCTGACCTTGATTCTTGTGAACGCGCTATCCAGCGTAACGCTAAGAAAGCAAAAGGCGGCGACAAAGACGCGAAATTCGAACTGACTGTACTTGAAAAGCTGCTTCCTGTACTGACAGAAGGTGGTTCTGCTCGTACTGTTGAGCTTTCAAAAGAAGAGCTAGAAGCAGTAGGTTACCTGAACTTCCTGACTCTAAAACCAACCATGTACATCGCTAACGTGAACGAAGATGGTTTTGAAGACAACGCTTACCTCGATGCGGTACGTGAATTCGCGGCAAAAGAAAACAACGTTGTTGTACCTGTTTGTGCAGCGATTGAGTCAGAAATGGCCGAGCTAGAAGATGACGAACGTGAAGAGTTCCTGGCCGATCTTGGTATCGAAGAACCAGGTCTAAACCGCGTGATCCGCGCAGGTTACGAACTATTAAACCTACAAACTTACTTCACAGCAGGCGTGAAAGAAGTTCGTGCATGGACAATCCCTGTAGGTGCAACGGCACCAAAAGCTGCGGCAAAGATCCACACTGACTTTGAAAAAGGCTTTATCCGTGCAGAAGTTGTTGGTTACGACGATTTCATTGAGTACAAGGGTGAAAGTGGTGCGAAAGACGCAGGTAAATGGCGTCTGGAAGGTAAAGAATACATCGTGAAAGACGGTGATGTTGTACACTTCCGCTTCAATGTTTAAATAAATGAATGAATTTTAAACACTTCATTTACATAAAGAGCCAGCCATCATGCTGGCTCTTTTTATACCCTCAACAGAATACCTCAAGCTAACTCCCCTGCTGCAAGCTAATTTATTTCCAGTTTTAGATCATAAACACACCTCTTTGTTTAAAAAGGAAGCGAACGAGGTTTTTTCCGGGATTTATTTAAAAAAACTATTGACGGATCTTACTCAACTTCGCATAATGCGCGCCGTTCCCGACAACAAGGCAACAAGGTGTTGAGAACGAAAAACATGGTTTTGGCTACGTAGCTCAGCTGGTTAGAGCACATCACTCATAATGATGGGGTCACAGGTTCGAATCCCGTCGTAGCCACCATTCCTAAACACTCTACAAAGAGTAGTTAGGAATAGATGCGGAAGTGGCGAAATTGGTAGACGCACCAGATTTAGGTTCTGGCGCCGCAAGGTGTGAGAGTTCGAGTCTCTCCTTCCGCACCATGTTTTAAGTAGTTTTATAACTACTGCCTGCAGGTCTATCGCCAAGCGGTAAGGCAGCGGCTTTTGATGCCGCCATTCCCTGGTTCGAATCCAGGTAGACCTGCCATTATTCAAAGTGGATATTCCTTTATAAAGGGGTTGTCACTTAGAGCGCGAAGGTTTATATTGTCTCGCTCAAAAAGATGGCTACGTAGCTCAGTTGGTTAGAGCACATCACTCATAATGATGGGGTCACAGGTTCGAATCCCGTCGTAGCCACCATTCTTTCTTTATGAAAGAACTATCCTTGTGATAAAGAAAAATAACTTTCAGTTTTTACCAATTAACTGATGGTTTACAGAGTTCAAGACGCGGAAGTGGCGAAATTGGTAGACGCACCAGATTTAGGTTCTGGCGCCGCAAGGTGTGAGAGTTCGAGTCTCTCCTT